>CAYFUZ010000001.1:0-17844 GCA_964346675.1 uncultured Oscillospiraceae bacterium
TCGAAACATCCTTTTTCGGTTTTTTTAACGTTTTTCTAACATTTTTTCTAACGCAGTTAGAACAGGCGAGCGGCTTATACAGATGTCGACACGGGTGATTTTGCCTACTCTCTCCGAAATGTGATATAATAGCATATCTTTAAGCAGCGAGATTCAAGGCCCGTGAAGGGATTTGAGATATTTGACGTTATAGTATCAGGGAGAATAAATGCGGCGTTAAGCCAGGCCCTGTGATGATTAATTGATAAAGGGGATAGAGAACTTGTCTGATATGATAAAAAGAATTCTTGGCGTATTTTTAGTTTTATGCATGATAACAGGGCTTGCTGCCTGCGTTAAGCAGGGCGAGGAACCCAAGCCCAAACCCGAAGAAAAGGATCCCAGTCCTATTGAAATAGAAAATGTAGAAAAGGAGGCGGACAAATCGGCATCAATGTGGGAGTTGGTTTGCAGGTTGTTTCCCGACAATGTAATCTTTAAGGATTCTTTAGGGAATTTCACTTACAAACCCGTAGATAAGAATCTGGCGCTGGACAGTTATGATTGGTCGTCGCTTTCCGGAACGCTTAAAGGTATAGACGTATCTTATTACCAGGGCAATATCGACTGGGCTGCGGTTAAAAATGACGGTATAAAATATGCGTTCATTCGTCTCGGATACAGAGGCTATACCGAAGGTGGTCTTAAGATGGATGTTAATTTTGAAAATAACATCAAGGGCGCTCTTGAAAACGATATACCGGTTGGTGTTTACTTTGTAACAAAGGCACTGACGGAGACAGAGGGCGCGGAAGAAGCTCAGTACGTTATCGATGCAATCAAACCGTACAATGTAAGCTGGCCGGTGGTAATAGATATTGAACCGACCGCCAATGAGTCGGACAGAACCTCGTCTTTAACGGCGGAACAGAGGACAGCCAATGTTTTGGCTTTCTGTGACAAGGTCAGGGAGGCCGGCTACACCCCTATGATTTACGGAGGGGTCGGGACCTTTATGAGTTACCTGGAATTTGAAAAGCTCGAGGGTGTTGAAAAGTGGTTTGCGCAATATTTTAATCAGCCATATCTGCGCTACGAATTCGGAATCTGGCAGGCGACGTCTACCGGCGTGGTTTCCGGAATTAAAGGAAACGTAGATATCGATTACTCTATAAAGGATTATGGAGCAGGTGATAAAAAGTAAGCGGGAAGAGCTTGCGGGTTTAAAAAATGACAACAGGGAGCTGCGTAAGTGGGTGGAAGACAGCAATCTTTGGTCCTGGGTGTACACTATGTTCAGGATTAACGGACAAAAGCTTTCCAAACCCGCTGTGGTTGATATGCTTCAAGGCAGCATAAGAGAAGATGTGCCCCTGTCTTGCTACGGTTATGCTCAGCGCTACAAACAGATGCATTTGGATATGTTCGGAGATTTGTCGATGCAGTCAACTCCCTCGCTTAAGCTGTTTAAACGCTGGACGGAGATACTTACAGGCAGCTGCGAATTTCGCAGCAACAACCCGGTAATCTACGAAATAGGTCTCATTCCCTGCCATTTTAATGAAATTGAAAAACAACTTGAAGAGGTATTCAAGGCTTATGCTTCGTCCGCCGGTACTCCCGGGCAGGCCGCAAGGCTGTTTTTGCAGATAGTGAAAATTTATCCGTTCCGGGAAGACACAATAGATATGGCCGGTGCGGTTTTAATGTATTGTATTGAGGCGGCGGGCTTTCCCGTTCCCGAACTTCCGGTAAATGAAGAGGAGTTTTACAGACTCCTTACACCGTATATGGACCATGACGACGACGCTCCATTCACGGATATGTTTCTTCGAAGTCTTTACAATAGGCTGGACGCAATAATACTCGTAACAAAACAGGCAATAGAAAATGAAAATAATTGAAAACGCATTGATGAAGCATTACACAAGCTTTAAGGTCGGCGGTCCGGCGGACCGTTTAATCGTGGCTGAAACCCGGGACGAGCTTGAGGATGCCTTGCAGATGCCAAGACCCATGATTCTTGGTAACGGTTCGAATGTACTTTTTGGCGATTCGGGTTACAGAGGCACTGTTATTAAGCTCGGCGGAGACTTCAATAAAATCAGCGTAGACGGAAACGTTATAACTGCGGGTGCAGGTGCGTCTTTAATTTCAGTAAGCAGAATTGCCTATGAGAACGGCCTTTCGGGTCTGGAATTTGCCTGCGGAATTCCCGCTTCGGTGGGAGGCGCGGTATTTATGAACGCAGGTGCCTATGACCACAGCCTTTCTGAGCTTTTAGACAGTTCCGAAGGTTTCGGTTACAGGAAAAGCCCCTACATGACAAACGGAGAGATAGTCTGTGAAGCAAAGTTCAATATGCGTTTTAAGGACAGGGAAAGTATAAAGGCCGTTATGGATGATTATACGCAGCAAAGAACAGCCAAACAACCGATTCGCTACCCTTCGGCGGGGTCATTTTTTAAGAGGCCTGAAGGCCATTTCGCAGGTAAGCTTATTCAGGATGCGGGGCTTAAGGGATACTCGATAGGAGGCGCTCAGGTTTCAGAACTTCACGCAGGTTTTATAATCAACACCGGCGGAGCAAGCGCCGCGGATATTTTAAAGCTCATGCAGCACGTTCAGCAGATGGTATTCGATCAGTTCGGTGTCATGCTTGAGCCTGAGGTCAGAATCATAAGTGAGTAATATTTTTTACGATTTACATACGCATACAAGATATTCGCACGGGCTGGGCAGTATAGGGGACAGCGCGAAGACGGCGGTCCGGCGGGGTCTGAATTTGCTCGGAATTAGCGATCACGGCCCGGGGCATATGCTCTACGGCATGGATATGGCTAAGCTGCCTGCCATGAGGGAGGATATTAATAAAGCCAAAAAAAATTATCCGGGGCTTAATATTCTTCTCGGGGTCGAGGCGAATATAGCAAATATCAGCGGCGAACTCGATGTAAGCAAAGAACAGCAGAAGATGTTTGATTATATCATCGCGGGTTATCACTATGCGTATTTTGGCTCAAATTTGCTGAACGGTCTCAGCATGTGCGTCGGAGGTTGGCTCTACGAAAAGGGTGCCGGGACAGGTCGTTTCAGAAGAGCAAAAAATACCGACATAATAATAGCCGCACTTGAAAACAACGACATCAGGATAATCACGCATCCCGGAGAAAAGATGCCGATTTATATTGATGCCGTTGCGAAATGCTGCGAGAGACGCAGTGTCATAATGGAAATAAACTCACATCACAGTCATCTTTCCGCGGATGAGATTAGACTTGCTTCTGAATACGATGTTAAATTCATTCTCAGCTCGGATGCCCATAATCCTCAAAGCGTGGGCTGTGTGGAAGAGGCATTTCGCCGGGCTCAGGCTGCCGGACTTGATGAAAGTCGTATAGTCAATTTGAAAGAAGGTTTTCCATGGAACTTATAATTATCACAGGTCTTTCGGGTGCGGGAAAATCTCATGCCGTTCACTGTCTTGAGGACTTGGGTTACTACTGCGTTGACAATATGCCTCCCAAGCTTATGGGCAGTTTTTTGACCCTTGCAAGCGGGACGAATTCCGGCTTCGATAAGGTTGCGTTTGTAGTGGATATAAGAGGCGGTCAGTTCTTTGACGACTTAAAAAGCGCTCTCGATGAGCTGCAGAACTTCGGAATTGAATATAAAATCATGTTTTTAGAGGCTTCGGATACGGAACTTGTAAGACGGTATAAGGAAACACGAAGGGCTCATCCTCTTGCTCCGGACGGGAATATCAGAGAGGGTATTTCAAAGGAGCGTGAAAAGCTTGAAGATATTCGCAATTCAGCCACATACATAATCGACACAACCAATATAAAGACTGCGACTCTTAATGCGGAAATCAAAAAACTTTTAGACAGCACCGATAAGGACAGTTTTACCATATTGGTAGAGTCTTTCGGCTTTAAGAACGGGATGCCGCAGGAGGCCGACTGGGTGCTGGATGTAAGATTCTTGCCCAATCCCTTCTATGTTTCGTCGCTTAAAAAGCTTACCGGAAAGAATAAGAAAATCAAGAATTATGTCCTGGCTCGCCCCGAGGCTTTAAGATTTGCCGGGAGACTCACCGGAATGGCCATAGATCTCATTCCGTCATATATCCGGGAAGGTAAGTATCACCTGACCATAGCCATAGGCTGCACCGGCGGCAGGCACCGTTCCGTAGTGATGGTAGAGGAACTTGCCAGGCGCCTTGAAGAAAACGGCAAAAGCGTAAGCATAAAGCACAGGGATCTTTAATGTCTTTTAATTCTGATACAAAAAAAGAGATAACTACTCTTGCCGTAGGCAAGAAGTGCTGTCAGTTGGCGCAAATTTCAGGCATTCTCAGATTTGCCGGGAGCATAGTGAAGTCGGAAGATAAGCTGGGTCTTAGAATTACAACGGATAATCCGGCTTTGGCAAGGCTGTATCTTACCCTGATTAAGGATTACTTCGGCTCCAAAAGCGCTCTGCAGGTGTTGGAACCGCAAAGGCTCAAGTCAAGAACCTATGAGTTGATAATTACTCCTGAAATGAACGCGGAGGCCATACTGAGAGAAACGGAAATGCTCGGGATAAAGGAAGGATTTAACTATCTTACCGACGGTATTTCGCCTGCGCTTACCAAGAGACGCTGCTGTAAGAAGGCCTGTCTCAGAGGTGTTTTTCTGGCTGCGGGAAGCATAACGGATCCGGCCAAAGGCAATCATCTTGAAATAAAGTGCTCCAGCTCTATTTGCGCAAACGATGTCTTAAGGTTGATAAATTCATTCGGGCTCAGGTCAAAAATAGCGCGCCGCGGCAATAAACACATTGTCTATATCAAGGACGGGGAACAGATATTGGATTTTTTGAGCCTTATGGGTGTTTCGGTGCAGCTGTTCAAAATGCAGAATATTCGTATCACCAAGGAGATGCGAAACACAGCCAACCGCCAGACAAATTGCGATATGGCAAATATAGGAAGAAGCGATGCGGCGGCGGAAAGGCAGCTTGCGGAGATTAACTATATAGCAGAAACAAAAGGGCTTGACTATCTTCCGGCAAGACTTAAGTCGACAGCTCAGATGCGAATAGACCATCCGAATACAAATTTAAGCGATTTGGCCGCTATGTTTGATCCTCCGATTTCAAAGGCGGGGCTGAATCATAGATTTAAAAAAATTTCTCAGCTTGCACAAAACATAAAGGCAAACCGGATTCAATAGAAGCGGGCGATTTCCGGAACCACTGTTTTTCACAGTTCAATGTCCGTTTTTTTTATGCCCATAAAGTTAAGACGATTTAAAAAGCTTTTGCAATTGGCATTGCCTATACCGAGTTTATTTCCAAGTTCTCTTCGTCTCTTTGCGCTGTCGGGCAGGCCTGTCAAACCCATGCGGAACATATCGTCCATGGTAAATTCCCCGGAGCTTTCATAGTTTGTCGCTCGTGCTGACTTAAGAGCGAATACGATGTCTTCAGAAGAGGCGTTCTCGATGCCTATATCTCCGTCCTTTTCCGCAAGGTCTTGCGTAAGAAAAGCCTGTTTTGCATTAGGGAAAAGCATAGTGAGGCGTTTTCTGATTTTTTCGCCGGCGTAATCGGGGTCTGTGAATATTATTATCCCCGTGGTTTTATATGCGGTTTCTATCAGACTGAGCGTTTCTTTTCTTATCCCGTAGCCGTGGGTGCAGATTATATTCGCCTTAACGGCCGAAAGCAATGCAGCTTCATCGTCTTTGCCTTCAACAATTATAGTTTCCAGTATGTTCATAGTGCTTGAATTATAACATAAAACAAGATAAAATAAACCGTTACGGAAAGGAGGTCTACAGCATGCAGACTAATGAAAATTTTTACAATGAAATGCTCGAGATGATTCACGGTAAGGAGTATAAGAAGCTTCGAGAAATGTTGGATTCCATGAATCCTGCAGATATAGCCGAAATAATGGAAGATCTCGTTGATGATGACGAAATTACCTATGAACAGCTGCCGAGATTTTTCAGGCTTCTACCCAAAGATCTTGCTGCGGATACTTTTGTCGAGTTCAACTCCGACATGCAGGAGGAGTTGATAAAGGCTCTTTCCGACAGAGAAATCAAACAGGTAATGGACGACATGTTCGTCGATGATGCTGTAGACGTTATCGAGGAGATGCCGGCAAATGTTGTTAGCCGCATGCTCAACAACACCGATCCGAAGACCAGAAAGATTATAAACCAGGTTCTTAACTATCCTGAGGACTCGGCGGGTTCCATCATGACCGTAGAGTATGTGGATTTAAAGCCCGATATGACGGTCAAGCAGGCGTTTGATCATATCAGAAAAACCGGTGTGGATACGGAAACCATTTACATATGCTATGTAACCGAGCGCCGCAAACTCATAGGTATAGTCACCGTTAGGGAACTTCTGTTAAACCCCTATGAAACAATTGTCGGTGATATCATGGAAGAAGACGTGATATCCGTAAAGACGACGGATGACAAGGAGTTTGTAGCTCATACCCTTGCACAGGACGATTTCAACGCACTTCCGGTTGTGGATAAAGATGACAGGCTTGTAGGTATAGTAACCGTCGATGACGCCATTGACGTACTTACCGAAGAAGCAACGGAAGACATTGAGAAAATGGCGGCTATTACGCCGTCAGAACATCCCTATCTCAGATCTTCAATTTGGGAGATATGGAAGCAGAGAAGCCCGTGGCTATTGTTTTTGATGGTTTCGGCCACATTTACCGGAATGATTATCACAGGCTATGAGGAGGCTCTGGCCGCTCAGGCAGTTCTTACGGCCTTTATCCCTATGCTTATGGATACGGGCGGCAATTCCGGCTCGCAGGCAAGCGTAACAATAATACGCGGATTGTCTCTTAATGAGATTTATTTAAAAGACATATTCGAGGTACTCTGGAAGGAATTTAGGGTATCCTTGATGTGCGGGGTAACCCTGGCGACTGTTTCATTTGTAAAGGTTATGCTGGTTGACAGAATGCTGCTTGGAAATCAGAATATCACAATACCGGTTGCGCTTGTGGTATCGTTAACTCTGGTATTTACGGTGGTGATTGCAAAGCTGATAGGCTGCTCTTTGCCTATATTTGCGAAGAAGATAGGTTTTGACCCTGCAGTGATGGCCTCACCTCTTATTACTACTATAGTAGATGCGTTGTCATTAATGATATATATGAATCTTGCGACAATGATACTTAAGCTCTGATTTATGAAAAACAAGGTTGAAATAAAAAATAATACGGTGCGTAAGACTTATACTTCCCGAATGGACTACATAAAGGAAGAGAAACTCTACAGGCTCCTTAAGGGGACGGGACTGGCTCCCGAGCTGTTGAATTCCTGGGACGGTTATCTCGAGCACGAATATGTTGAGGGTGAGGTTTTCATTGATCTTCTTTGGGCTGCAAGGAATGATTTTGAAGCGCTTTCAAAATATTTTGAGATGTTTTATAACTGGTACGGAAGATACAGGGATATTACCAAGCTTACGCTGGGTCAAGTTCGTTTTGATAAATTCATACTTTCCGGCGGCAGGCTGTGCAATATAGACTTTGAGCATTGCAAGCCCGGCTACATGGAGGAAGACATAGCAAAGCTGGCAGCTCAGATGTGCATGATTCCCGAAGCTCTGTCCGATTCCAGTATAGATATGGCAAGGCTTTTTATATGTGTGGGTGCGCAGAATATAGAATGGGTTTCCGAGATTTTGGCCCAGCATTTCCCAAAGGCTCTGGCTAAGGAATGTAAGGATTACAATATTGTGTGCAGTGAAAAAAAGATAGAGTACATAACCACGCTTCTGAGCTGTGCGGGAGTTGTAATGGCCGGCGGTGAAACGCCTTTATTTGACTGCACGGATTACATGGCATATATGCCGGAAAGGTATATATGCGTTTCGGGCAGCAGGTTCGGGGTAAATGCCGCGGCGCCGGGTTTTCGTATCGTCGATTGCAGCGTAGGCTTAAACAATACGTTCGGTAAAATTGTTGAAGCACAAAGGAATGTAAAACAACCCTGGACGGTATATCTTACAACCGACATGCCCAAGATACCGAAGCGTCTTTTTGAGGAACTTTTGAGTTCGGAAAAGAAGGGTAAGGCCGCAGTGATGATAGAAGCCGGCGGAAAACTCAGAAAGTTTCCTCTGTTGCTTAACACCGGCATGACCAGAATAGAATTGCAAAGTGCGCTTAAAAGAGGTGAAAAATCGCTTACAGATATACTTTCCCAAATGCCGGTAAAGGTGATACGCCTTGAGGATATGAATTAGCTTCATGTATCCGTAGCTCAGTCCGGATAGAGTGTCGGACTCCGACTCCGAAGGTCGCGGGTTCAAATCCCGCCGGATACACCAAAGCCGCTTAAGACTCCTTGTATCTTCGATTTTGTGTTTGAGACAAATTTTGTAGGATAATAAGGAGCCTATTTCGTTGACGCGGACGCACAAAACAGGTAAAATTATAGTGTAGAAATAAGAGTAAGTCGAAAACAATAAATGTTTCGGCATTGTTATGTACACAATAATACTATATTAGGAGGAAAAATTTATGGCAAAGTTTATCACAGCTAAGGAAGCCGCAAAGTTGATTCCGGATGGAGCAACAGTCGGCGTGTCCGGTATGGGACTTTCCGGCTGGCCCGAAGGACTTGGAGTTGCTATCAGGGATAGTTTTAAGGAAACGGGACATCCGTGCGGACTTAACCTGAAACAGGGAAGTGCGATGGGAGACTGGGGCTTTGGCAACGGTTTTATAGGATGGGACAGAAGTCCGAGAGAAGGCGGTCCGGATACCGAAAATGGCGCAAGAGGCGTTACAAGGCTTGGTGAAGCCGGCCCCGGACTTGTTACAAAGTGGACTGCAGCCCATATAGGCTCCGCCTTCACTCTTTGCCAGCAGGTTCTGGAAAACCATATAGCTAGTTGGTGCATCCCGCAGGGCGTAGGCATCAATCTCTGGAGAGAAATCGGCGCGGGTCGCCCCGGCCTTATTACAAAGACCGGACTGGGAACCTTTGTGGACCCCAGAGTTGAGGGTGGCTGCATGAACCAGAAGGCAAGGGAAAGCGGAGAGGAAGTAGTTAAGCTGATTGAGTTCAACGGTGAGGAATATCTCTTCTATCCTTCATTCAAGTGTGACGTAGCGCTTCTCAGAGGAACCATAGCAGATGAAAACGGAAACATTTCCTTTGCGCACGAATCCGTAATAAACGAAGCCTTTTCCGTAGCAAACGCCGTAAAGCACTGCGGCGGTAAGGTATTCGTTCAGGTTGAATACATTGCGAAGAAAGAGACCTTGAATCCCAAGGATATCAAGATTCCGTGCAACCTTGTAGACTATGTGGTATTCGACGATGAGCCCATGCACTGCTGGCAGACGGAAGGCAAGTACTATGAACCTTCCTTCTGTGGAGATATAAAAAGACCTCTCAGCGCTATCGAGCCGCTCCCCTTTGATGAGAGAAAGATTATATTGCGTCGTGCCGCTATGGAGCTTCGTGACAATAATATTATAAACCTCGGTGTAGGTATGCCGGCTGAAATGGCAAACGTTATCAACGAGGAGGGTAAGACGGATGACATCATCATGTCCACGGAGTCCGGTATGGTAGGCGGCGTTCCGAGCCCCCTTCCGTCTTTCGGCTCCGCATATAATCCTCAGGCGATTATCACGCCTAATGAAATGTTCGACCTTATATCCGGAGGACTTCTGGACGTAACTTCTCTTGGAATAGGTGAGGTTGACAAAGACGGTAACAACAACGTGTCCAGGATGGGAACAAGGCTTACAGGCCCCGGCGGATTCATCGATATCACGGCTACCACAAAGAAGGTTCTCTTTGTGGGGACTCTTTTCGGATTTTCCAAAAAGAAGATCAAGAATCCGGACGGAACGGTCACGGTTGAGAAGAAGCAATTTCCTAAGTTTGTTGACAAGGTAGGTCAGATTACTTTCTCGGGACAGTACGCTCCGGACACGCAGGAAGTATTCTACATAACCGAGAGAGCCGTGTTCAAGCTCATCGATCACAAGCTCACGTTGATTGAAATTGCTCCGGGCATGGATGTTGAAAAGGATGTAATCGCTCACATGGGTTTCAGGCCTGCTGTTTCACCGGATCTCAAAGAAATGCCGGCTGAAATATTCCAGGAAAAGTGGGGCGGCCTTGCTAAATATATGGAACAATAAATTAGTTGAAAAATAGAAGATAGGAGAGAAAAATTATGGCAGTACTTTATTTTAACGAAGACCACGAAGGCATCCGCGACATGGTAGCGGATTTTACCGAAAAGACTCTTGCACCGCTCAGAGATCAGATTGACGAAGAAGACAAGATGCCGGAAGAGGTTGTTGAAACAATGAAGGAAATGGGGCTTATGGGGCTCATCATTCCTGAAGAATACGGCGGAGCCGGTATGGATCTTAGAGCTTACACGCTTGTTACCGAAGAACTCTGCAAGGAAGTTCCCGCAGCATCCGTTTATATGTCCGCACTTTCCTGCAAACCCATAGTTTACAGCGGTACCGAAGAGCAAAAGAAAGAATATCTTCCTCGCATTGCCGCCGGAGAAATCTTTGTAGCCTTCGCTCTTACAGAGCCGGGCGCAGGTTCCGATGCCGGAGCTCTTCAGACAAAGGCTGTAAAGGATGGTGACGACTACATACTCAACGGTCGCAAGACATTCATTTCTCTTGCGCCTGTTGCAGACTACACTATTGTTTACGCAAAGACAAATCCTGAAGCAGGTGCCAAAGGCATATCCGCATTTATTGTGGATATGAAGCTTCCCGGCGTTTCCGTAGGAAAGCCCGAGTTGAAGATGGGCCAGAAGGGAACCCCTGTAGCCGATGTTATTCTTGAAGACGTTCGCATTCCGGCCAGCTGCATGATAGGCGAAGAGAACATGGGCTTTATTAATGCTATGAAGACTCTCAGTCACGGCAGAACAGGTGTTGCCGCAATGGCTTTAGGTATGGCTGAGAAGGCTCTTGAGCTTGCAATCAATTATTCAAAGGAAAGGGTACAATTCGGTAAGCCGCTTTGCAAGCATCAGGCTATCGCTTTCATGCTTGCCGACATGAAGACAAAGGTTGAAGCCATGAGAGAACTCGTATACCATGCTGCATACGAGGTTGATATGCAGAGCAAAGACGCTAACCTGTATGCATCCATGGCCAAGTACTTTGCTTGTGAAAACGCAATTACGGTTGTAAGCAATGCACTCCAGATCTTCGGCGGATACGGTTATTCCAGAGAATATCAGATTGAGCAGATATACAGAGATATCCGTGTTAACTCCATTTACGAAGGAACCTCTCAGGTTCAGCAGATGGTTATTTCCGGAACTATTCTCAAATAAGACAAAACAGTGTTTTTAGGGCGGAGGCATAAGTCTCCGCCTTGTTTTTTGGAAAGAATGAACGCACAGTATTATTTTGACCTTGTTGATAAAGCTTACGATGCGGGCAGCAGCGAGGATATAGAAAAAGCAATAAAAAACGCTTTAAGACTTTGCGCCGAAGAGTACGGAAAGGGAAGCTCCATTTACGCCTCCATGCTTTCCGAACTCGGTGGATTTTACCGCGGACAGACTCGTTATGAGGAATCCAGAGTTTGCTTTGAAGAGGCTCTTACAATATTGAAGGAAAGCTGTGGTGAATACAGCCCGGACTATGCTACGGGCATCAATAATCTTGCCGGAACCTACAGGCTGATGGGTCTTTACGACGAGGCGAAGGAAGCTTTTATAAAGTGCATAGATATTTATAAAAAGAGTGTCGGAGAACGGCATATACTTTATGCTTCAGCTCTTAATAACTTCTCTTTGCTTTATCTCGACAAAGGTGAAAGCAGAAGAGCAGCGGAGCTTTTAGATGAAAGTTTGCAAATTTTGAAACTTCAGCCGCAGCTTATAGATGAGTATACTACCTCTCTTGTAAACGTAGCGGCCTTATATTATATGCTTAAAGAATATCAAAAGGCCGAGAAGAATCTTCTTGAGGCTGTTTACAATTATGAAAACAAGCTCGGCACCCAAACTCCGCATTATCATGCAGCCTTGAATACTTTAGGATTGGTTTGTTCCGCCATGGAGAGAGATAAAGACGCATTAAAATATTTTGAGAAATCGATGGAGGCGGCACGGGAGCTTTACGGACCCGAACATAAAGAGTATAAAGCCGCGAAAATAAATCGCGATGCAGCACTCAAAGCTGTTGGGGAAGAAAAACAATGAAGGGACTTGAACTTTGCAGAAAATATTATGAAGAAATAGGGCGTCCGGTTTTCGAAAAGGAAATGCCCGGGATTTTTGAGTATGCAGCGGTGGGCCTTGTGGGCGAAGGATCCGAGTGTTTCGGTTTCGATGATGAGATTTCAAGAGACCATGATTGGGGTCCCGGATTTTGCATATGGCTTACAGCCGATGACTACGAAAAATACGGAACAGAGGCCGGAAAAATCTATGACTCTCTGCCCAAGAGCTTCATGGGCTTTGAAAGGTTGCGTCAACTTCCGGAGAGCGCAGGCCGTGTAGGCGTATTCAGAACGGACCGTTTCTACGAAAAGTTTCTTGGGCTTGGAAGGGCCCCGCAGAGCATAAACGAGTGGCGTATGGTTCCGGAAGTCGGTTTATATGCCGCTTCAAACGGGGAGTTGTGGGCAGACCCTGCAGGCGAGTTCACCAAAATTCGCCAGCAGCTTCTTGCGTTTTATCCGGAAGATGTAAGAAAAAAGAAACTGGCGATGCATGCTGCTTTGGCTGCGCAAGCAGGCCAGTACAACTATTATCGCATAATTCAAAGGGGTGACAGAGTTGCTGCGATGCAGGCTTTAGCGGTATATGTGGAGAATATTCAGAGCATGGTTTTTCTTTTAAATCTTAAATATAAGCCATATTATAAATGGGCACACAGGGCCATGAAGGAATTGCCCATACTCGGGAAGGAGCTGTCTCCTCTTATTGAAAAGCTGTACATCACTTCGGGTCCCGAAAGAGAAGATATAGAACGAGTTGCAGCTCTGATTATAAACGAATTAAAAAAACAGGGTTTGAGTTTGAGCGGCAGCGATTTTCTTCTTCACCATGCGGAGGTAATTCAGTCTAAAATAGAAAATACCGCCCTGAAAGCGGTACATATTATGTCGATTTAACCGGAGTTGTTCATGAATAGGTTCAGATAATTTCAAAGTTTCCGCCGAGCTTCTTGTAGTCATTTAAAAAGCCGCGGTATATTTTATCTGCGCCATGTTCGTCGTTTAGAATCAGAGGTCGCTGCATGGTGGAGGATGAAAGAACCATGGACATGAATACCCAGGGGTCTCCCTGGCAGTCCACCACGGTATCCTCTTTATAGCTTGGACTTCCGTTTCCTATTATTGTTATGCCGTCTTCGGAAAGTTTTGCCTTTTGGCCTAAAGTTTCTGCAATGTAGGCCATGGCCTTGAGCCTGTTTGTTTCTTTTAATTTAAGCTGCGGAACGCCGCTGATTCTGACGGTTGCTCCCTTTACTATGGCAAGGCTGCAGAAAAGGGTGGTAAGATTCGGCATAAGACTCGAATCTATGTTTATGTCCTGAAAGTCGCAGGAAAGCATGGATAGTAAAGGCTCGAGATTTCTGTAGTGTTGATGAGAATTCTTCGGAAGATTGTATACGCGAACTCCCCCGTTGTCTGCGCCGCAAGCCGCAGCTGCGGTAATCCACATGGATGCCAGCCCCCAGTCGTTTTCAACACGGATTTCAGAAGGCGACTGATAGAATTGCCTGCCGGGTACGAAAAATCCGTCTTCTCTTTCTTCTATATTTATCCCGAATGTTTCCAAAGAGTCTTTGGTTATATCTATGAAGCTGCTGTCTGCGGGAGGAGAGCTGAGTTTTATGGTGCTGTCTCCCAAAAGACAGGGAAGAAACATCATAAGGGAAGATATTGATTGAGAGCCTTCTTCCCCGGAAAACACAAATTCTCCGGCTTCAAGTCTGCCCGAGATATCAAAAGGAAGCGAAAAGCTTGTGAAAGTTATACCTCTTAAAGCAAGTCTTCCGGTGAGTTGTACCATGGTTCGTTTAGGCAGCGTCCCCGTAGCTCTGCAGGAGGCTTTTATACCCAACGCGGAGCAAAGACTTATTGCAAGCCGGGCTGTAGTGGAACTTTCCTTGAAATTGAACTCCACGGAGGGCATCGGTGTGGTCTTTACAAAAGGCTGTACCAATACCGAGGCGCTTTCTTCCCGACGAGCCACATGACAGCCTAAAACTCTTAGAGCTTCTATGCTTGTGTCTATATCATCACATGGGGGTATGTTGTTTATATTGGTGGAGAATGTGGGCATAGAAGCCATAAAAAGCAGCCTCTGCGCATGCGCTTTTGAGGCCGGGGCTGAAAGTTCTCCATTAAGTTTTGAGGGATTAATTCTAATCATAACAATTGGTATTATAACATGTTATAATGAATAAGTTAATATGGAGCTTTGCCATTGGGAACGTTTTCAGGAGGAGCTTTGCCATGAAAATCAATCCGCAGGATATGAAATATCTGAAATTGTTAGCAGAGACGTATCGCAGTGAAAGTGATGTAGCGGCGGAGATTATAAATCTTACCGCCATACAGAACCTCCCGAAGGGTACGGAACATTTTCTTTCGGATATTCACGGTGAATATGAGGCTTTTCGTCATATATTAAGAAATGCTTCGGGCACAATAAAGCTTAAAATCGATGAAAGCTTTCCGGAGTTGCCTGCCGAAAAACGTCGCAGGCTTGCAACGATAGTGTATTATCCGCAGGAGAAGCTGGAGATTATCAAACAGAGCGAAAAAAATATTAATGTCTTTTATGAAGAGACATTGGACTATCTTATTCGGCTTCTTGAAATTTGTACATTCAAATACACACGATCCTATATCAGAAAGCTGATTCCGGAAAACTACAGATATGTCATAGAAGAACTTTTATACAGTGATGACGGTAAGCAGTACAGAACCTCCGACCACAGAAAGAGTATCATCGGTTCCATAATTGAAATTGAAACGGCTGACGATTTAATTGTGGCAATTGCGGACGCCATAGCATCGGCCTCGGTATTTCGCCTGCATATTCTGGGAGACCTATACGACAGAGGCAAGGGCGGAGATTTAGTGGTGGGAGATCTTTCTAAATATCACAGCGTGGATATAACCTGGGGTAATCACGATATACTATGGATGGGGGCAGCCGCCGGAAACAAGGCCTGCATAGCGAATGTAATACGTATATGCACCAGATATGACAATTTGAAGACGCTGGAAGTGGGATATGGTATTTCCCTCAGACCCCTTACCACCTTTGCGCTTAAGACCTACGCTACGGATACCTGCCCGAATTTCAAGGCGGTGAGCGATGAAGACGATGCCATGTACGATACGGATATGGTGTCTTTGGCCAAGATTTCCAAAGCCATAGCGATTATGCAGTTTAAACTGGAGGGGCAGCTTATAGACAAGCACCCGTATTACGAAATGGAAGTGTTGAAGCTGCTTGATAAGATAGATTATGAAAAGTTTACGGTGCGTGTAGGGGACAATACCTATCAGATGAACAACCGCAACTTCCCGACTATAGATCCCCAAAATCCTTATAAACTTTCTCCTGAAGAAGATGCCGTTATGAGCCGTCTTCAGAAGGCTTTTCTGGAAAGCGCTCCGCTGCAGGAGCATATACAGTATTTGTATGCCAACGGTGCACTCTACAGAAAGCATAACGGGAATCTGCTGTTCCACGGATGCATACCGATGACTGAAGAAGGGGATTTTGATTACATCAATACTTCCGACGGACCTATGCGCGGAAAGGAATGGTTCGATTACGCCGAAAGACTTGTAAGAACAGGATACTTTGCAAAAGGCGGAAGAGATAAGCAAAGAGGTATAGACCTTTGCTGGTATCTGTGGTGCGGTTATAAGAGTCCGCTTTTCGGAAAGAAAAAGATTACTACTTTCGAAAGGCTGTTCATAGAGAACGAAGAAACCTGGAAGGAGCCCAAGAACCCGTACTATAAGCTTTTGGACAGAGTGGACATTGTCGAAAAAATTCTTAAAGAATTCGGCTGCGATGTCAAGCGCGGTGTCATAATAAACGGTCATATGCCTGTTAAGAAGGGAAACGATCCGATTCAGGCGAAGGGAAGGGCCATCGTTATAGACGGCGGTTTCGCAAAGGCTTATCAAAAGACGACAGGCATAGCAGGATACTCTTTGATTCAAAATTCTTACGGGTTTATTCTTACGGCACATGAGCCGTTTGAATCAAAGGAAAAGGCGATTGTGGAGGAGTTGGACATTTACTCCACACAGGTAGCTCAAAAAAATATTAAAAAAAGGATTCTCAACAAGGATACCGACGAAGGAAAGGAACGAGAGGTCACCATAGCTCTTTTAAAAAAGCTGCTCATGGCATATAAGACCGGTCAGATTCGTGGAAGATAACAAAAACAAAAGCAAAACATTCGTACTTGGAGCTGCAATTCTCGGTATTGCAGGCCTGATCACAAAACTTTTGGGTGCGTTTTTCCGCATACCTCTTACCAATATAATAGGTGCGTCGGGTATGGCATATTACCAGACGGCTTATCCTGTTTATGTTATGATGCTTATGATTTCAACCTCGGGGCTCCCGACGGCAATTTCCAGAATGGTTGCGGAAAGAAGGTCTCAGGAGAAATTTTTTGAGGCGCACAGAGTTTTCAAAGTTTCTTTTGCGCTCATGACGCTTATAGGCGCAGTAACCGGAATAACTTTATTTGTATTTGCGCCGCAGATTTGCGAGCTGCAAAAAGAACCTGATGCCGTCTACGCTATGCGTGCGACTGCGCCGGCCCTTATACTTTGTCCGATAATGTCTTGCTTCAGAGGCTTTTTCCAGGGAAGAAGAACCATGACTCCCACTGCGCTTTCGCAGGTTGCCGAACAGCTGTTCAGGGTGGGTCTCGGACTTTTGTTGGCGTACTATTTTCTCAGGACGGATGTGGCACATGCCGCTGCCGGAGCGTCTTTCGGCGCTACCGCGGGTGCATTTTTCGGGCTTCTTACAATAGTGCTGATTTATCTGAAAAAGAAAAGCGAAATTCATGCTGAGTTTGATACGGCGCTCGCTGAAAAGAGCAATTCCGCACTTCTTGCCGAGATACTTGCAATAGCGCTTCCTATAACATTGGGCGCGTCTATAATGCCCATACTCAACTGGATAGATACGCTGATAGTAAAGCGCAGACTTCTTGCGATAGGTTATGAAGATGCTGTAGCGAGGAGATTGTTCGGAGAATTATCCGGCATGGCGGCGCCTATAATCAACTTCCCCATGGTATTTACTCAAGCGGTCTGCATGAGTATAGTGCCGGTAATTACAGACGCATATAAAAGGAATGACACCGAGTTTTTAAAGCACAACACGGCTTTGGGTCTGCGTTACGCGTTTATAATAATGCTTCCGTGTGCGGCGGGTATGATAGTTTTATCTAAACCCATTATGAGTCTGCTTTATCCGCTGCAACTGGAAAGCGCGCTTTCCGCAGCGAGTTGTCTTGCAATATACGCTGTAGGCATGGTATTTTTGTCGGTTATTCATGTGCTGACAGGTATATTGCAGGGTATAGGCAAACAGAGAATACCGGTAATAAATCTTCTTATAGGCGCTTTAATCAAAACCTTCGCAACATATATATTTACGGGAATCCCGTTCATAAACGTCAGAGGAGCTGCGATAGGCACGGTTATAGCGTATTTGGTTGCGGCATATTTAAATTTCAGAGCCATGGTAAAATATACGGGCGCCAGAGTAGACATGGTTTTGTGTGTGGGTAACCCGCTTCTGTCTGCCGCC
>CAYFUZ010000001.1:17854-88983 GCA_964346675.1 uncultured Oscillospiraceae bacterium
CTGGCTGGTATATAAGGCTGCCATTCATGATCTGGGTAATACCGTATCTACGCTTTTGGCTATATTTGCGGGAGCGCTGGTCTACGCAGTCATGATTTTTGTTACGGGAGCGATTTCTTCTGAAGATATCGAGGTAATACCCAAGCTGGGCAGGTTTCTCTCAGTTCTTAAGCGCTTCAAGCTGATAAAATAAACATTGACAAGGGTAGGTCTTTGTGTATAATGCAATTGATTGTTTTAACGCTTTTGCGTGATATGCTGCTGTGCAAGCGCAGAAACTTCCAGGAGGATAAATATGAATAAGACAGAACTTGTCGATGCTATCGCTAAAAAGACCGGACTTACAAAGAAGGACACGGAGGCAACCATCAATGCTTTCATTGAAACGGTTCAAAAGGAACTTACAAAAAAAGACGGTAAAGTTCAGCTCATCGGATTCGGTAGTTTCGAGGTAAGGAACCGCAAGGCCCGCCAGGGTAGAAACCCTCAAAATCCGACTCAGCTTGTTGATATTCCGGCAAGCAAGGCTCCGGTATTCAAGGCCGGCAAAGCATTTAAGGATGCTGTAAATAAAAAGAAATAGCAGACCTGCAAACGCTTTAATATGTAAAGACAGTAATCCCCCGCATCGGAAACATATACGGAGCAGGGGATTTTTCTTGCGGCTAAACCGCATTTCAAGAAATATGCAAATGTTTATTATAAAATGAAAAATCATTTGTTTTCGCAAAGGTAGGATAAATGATAAAATGACAATGGTGACGTGGTTATAGAAGTATTGGTTCATTAAGAATGGACAAAGGCACACGGATATTAAATTGATAATATCTAAAATTTATTTTAAAAGTATCCGCTCTAATATATTGAAAATTCCGTGAGTGGCGAAGACTTTTAATATTTGAAAGTCGGTTCATATCACTATATGCGATTTTTACAATTAACATTAACATTAACATCAACATTTACAAGAAAGGAGAAGGACGATGATTGTAAGAAAAAACATTGATGTTCCAATGAGGGACGGGACAATCCTAAGGGCAGATGTGTACCTGCCTGACGATAGCGGACCCTTTCCAATAGTGCTTATGCGAACTCCTTATGAAAAAGAAGTGATAGATGCTACGGATTATCTTAAACCTGAGCATTACGTAAAGGTCGGTTATGCCGTCGTGGTACAGGATTGCCGTGGAACTGGGAAGTCCGAGGGGCAGTATATCCCTTGGATAGGTGATGCAGAGGACGGTTACGATACTGTGGAGTGGTCTGCCGTCCAACCATGGTCTACTGGCAAAGTCGGGATGCTAGGTCCGTCGAATCTCGGAGGGGTTCAACTGCTTGCGGCAGCCATGCGTCCGCCACATCTTGTTTGTATAAGTCCGGCCGGAACCAGCCCCGGTTTTCCTTTCATTCGGGATGGCGTCATGGATCTAGGAGGTACCTCTATATGGTTTATGCAGCAGGCTCTTACCACAACAAGTAGGGCCAATGTTTCTGCCGAAGAGTTGGCAAATTTGAGAAAGCGGATTGAGGTGCTGAGTTCGGAAATAGAAAAGCATATAAAAACTATACCTCTGAAAAACATTGCTTTGGCTCATCTTGAAGGAATAATGATGGATAATTTCTATCTCGAGTTCATTGAGAATTTGGATGATGCGGGACATTGGACTTTTCTGCACAACCCGGTGAATACTAGAGCCATAGAAATACCTACGTTATTGGTTGTTCACTGGTACGATCATCTTCAGAAACAGATGTTCATGCTCTACCATGATATGAAGACTTTTAATGTGCCTGGAGCAAAAGATAATTTATATTTGTACGTGGGTCCCTGGCGTTCATATTCTGGTATTGTGGGTTTTGACCAGGAAGATTGTCCGCCAGATAAGGATCAGCCTATATGGTACGAAGGTAAGTGTTTGTCGGATATTACCATTGACTGGTTTGATTATTGGCTTAAGGGAAAAGATGGAAGCTTTGATACGACAAAACATGTTTATGTAAAGCTCCTTAGGGACGTTAATCAAGGTCGCCA
This sequence comes from uncultured Oscillospiraceae bacterium, assembly GCA_964346675.1. Classification (GTDB taxonomy): domain Bacteria; phylum Bacillota; class Clostridia; order Peptostreptococcales; family Anaerovoracaceae; genus RUG13409. Next base: position 19,887 of record CAYFUZ010000001.1, read on the forward strand.
TGAAGATTCTTGGCCTGTTCCCACAACGAAATTTGTGAAATATTATCTTGCTTCGGGGGGATCTGCAAATTCGCTGCATGGTGATGGTAAATTATTGCCAGAGATTCAAGGCAGCACATCTGGACATGACTCATACATATATAATCCTATGGATCCCACCCCTACAAAGTCGGGGCTTGTTATAAGCCCGGGAGACTCCTTAAGACAGGATCAGACGGTTGTTGAGATGCGTCAGGATGTTCTTGTATATACTACGAACATCCTGACGGAACCATTGGAAATATTAGGCCCCGTATCTGCAAGAATATGGGCAAAAACGGACTGCGTGGACACGGATTTTGTGGTCAAGCTTATCGAAGTAGATAGCGACGGAACTCCGTACAATTTGATAGAGGGAATGGTTCGTGCACGCTTCCGTAACGGCTGGGACAAACCGGAGCTTTTGATTCCGGATGCCATATACGAGTATAAGATTGAGCTGGGGGGAATAGGTATAAGACTTGATGCTGGACATGCTTTGCGAATAGAGATTGCTAGTAGCAATTTCCCAAAATGGGACAGAAATCTTAATAGTGGGAAGGCTTTGGGGCTGGATTGCGATGTTAAAATTGCGCATCAGACCGTATATCATGATACAGAGCATCCATCGCACATTATTCTGCCGACGATTCCGTTGAAATAAACATAAGATTTGCATGTAGATTAGGCTGTTACACCAGTCATCATGAAGAACACAGGAATAAATATGATATTTATGCTTATAATATTTACCGTAATCATGTTACTTTTAGAAGTAATAAAAAAAATAGTGGTAAAAAATATTATAGTTTAGTTAGATTAAACGGAGGGAATCAACTTCAGTTCAGGGAAAAATCTTCCATGTATTGATTGGCATGGTCTATAAGTGATTTTTAAGGGCTGATTTCATCAGCTCTTTTGCTGTCCTGATTTACAGTAAAGAGAGAAGGCATATGTGCTATAATTAGTCAAATCAAAAGATTAAGGTACGAATATGAGAGTAGATAAGTTTTTAAAGATTTCAAGACTCATAAAACGCAGGAGCGTGGCGCATGATGCCTGTGAAGCTTCGCGAATATATGTTAACGGCAAGGAAGCAAAGCCGGGGAAGGATATAAAGCCCGGCGACGAGATTAAGATATGCTTCGGTCAATCCGAGATGAAGGTAAGGGTTGTATCGACTCCCGAACATGTCGGAAAAGATGATGCCGCAACCCTTTACGAGGTATTGAATTGAGCGCGGACGGACGCTTTAAGCTTGTAGCGCCGTTCAGTATGACGGGAGATCAGCCGCAGGCGGTTAAACGGCTTGTGGACGGTATTAACGTAGGGAAGAAGCATCAGACGCTTTTAGGCGTTACAGGCTCCGGCAAGACTTTTACTATTGCAAACGTAATAGAACAGGTGCAAAGGCCGACGCTTGTTATCTCGCACAACAAGACATTGGCCGCTCAGCTATGCGGGGAGTTCAAGGAATTTTTTCCTGAAAACGCCGTTGAATATTTTATTTCTTATTATGACTATTATCAGCCTGAAGCTTATGTTCCATCCACGGATACTTACATAGAAAAAGATTCAGATGTCAACGAAGAAATAGACAGGCTCAGGTATTCGGCTACGGCAGCACTTGCGGAGAGAAGAGATGTCATCATTGTGGCGTCGGTTTCCTGCATCTACGGTTTGGGTTCTCCGGATGAATACAGAAATCAAATGCTGTCCTTAAGGCCGGGTATGGAAAAGTCCAGGCTCGATATTTTAAGAGAGCTTACTGATATCCAGTATGTGCGGAATGATATTGATTTTGAACGCGGCACATTCAGGGTACGCGGGGACATCATAGATATTATTCCCGCCGGAGGAGAAAATGCCATAAGAATTGAGCTCTTCGGAGATGAGATAGAATCCGTCAAGGAACTCAATCCCATGACCGGAGAGGTTATGGCCACAAGAAACCACGCGGCCATATTCCCGGCAAGCCACTATGCAACTTCCAAGGAGCATATGGAAAAAGCACTTGTTACCATTGAGGAGGAGCTTGAAGGCAGGTTGAAGTGGTTCGTGGACCGGGGGAAGCTTTTAGAGGCTCAAAGGCTTGAGCAGCGCACAAGATATGATCTTGAGATGATGAGGGAGATCGGAAGCTGCAAGGGCATAGAAAATTATTCGCGCCATTTGGCGGGAAATCCGCCCGGAGCCACACCGTATACTCTTATAGATTACTTTCCCGAAGATTATCTGATAATCATAGACGAATCTCATGCCATGCTGCCTCAGCTGAGAGCCATGGCAAACGGAGACAGGAGCAGAAAGACCTCTTTGGTTGATTACGGTTTCAGACTCCCGTCCGCCCTTGACAACAGGCCGCTGCGTTTCGATGAATTTGAAGCCAAGGCAAATCAGCTGATATATATTTCTGCAACCCCCGCGGATTATGAAAAGCAGGTGAGCGGCGGTGTTTCGGCGGAGCAGGTCATAAGACCTACCGGTCTTCTGGATCCTTCAATAGAAATAGTTCCTACGGAGGGTCAGATAGACCATTTGATAGGAGAAATAAATAAAGAAACCGGAAAAAGACGAAGAGTTCTGGTGACAACGCTTACCAAGAAGATGGCGGAGAACCTGACCGATTATCTGAAGGAGGCAGGAATCAAAGCGCGTTACATGCATTCGGATATTCAGTCTTTAGAACGCAATGAAATCTTAAGAGATTTAAGACTCGGCGTGTTTGATGTACTGGTAGGCATAAACCTCTTAAGAGAGGGACTTGACCTTCCGGAGGTGGCACTGGTTGCGATACTCGATGCTGATAAAGAGGGTTTCCTCAGGACCGAGACGTCTTTGATTCAGACAATAGGACGAGCGTCAAGAAATTCGGAAGGCCGTGTGATAATGTATGCAGACTCAATGAGCAAAGCTATGAAGGCCGCAATAGACGAGACAAACAGGAGGCGCAGCATTCAGGAGGCTTACAACAAAGAACACGGCATAACGCCCGAGACAATCAAGAAGGCGGTGCGTGATATAATAGAAGTGACTACAAAGGTCGAGTCAGAGCTGGATGAGTACAAAGAAATCAACCTGCTGGAACTTACAAGAAAGGAACTTTCGGAATATGCGTCAAAACTGGAAAAGGAAATGCGCAAAGCGGCAAAGGATTTGCAGTTTGAGCGTGCGGCTTTTCTGCGTGACCGATTGCTGGAGGTAAGAGCAAAATTTTAATGCAAAAAGATTTGGTAATAAAGGGTGCCAGGGCCCATAACTTAAAAAACATAGATGTTACAATACCAAGGGATAAGCTTACCGTAGTTACCGGGCTTTCCGGCTCGGGTAAGTCTTCCCTTGCGTTTGACACTATTTACGCGGAAGGACAAAGGCGCTATGTTGAAAGCTTGTCCGCCTATGCGAGAATGTTCCTTGGACAGGTTGATAAACCGGACGTTGACTCTATCGACGGACTGTCTCCTGCAATTTCGATAGATCAAAAAACCACGTCGAAGAATCCGCGTTCTACCGTCGGCACGGTGACCGAAATCTATGACTATCTGCGGCTGCTTTATGCAAGGATAGGCATACCTCACTGCCCGGTTTGCGGCAGGGAAATAAGTTCACAGTCCGTGGATCAGATAAGCGAACAGATTATGGCGCTTGGAGAAGGAACGAGACTCACGATGATGGCTCCGGTTGTGCGTGCGCAAAAAGGCATGCACGAAAAGGTTTTAGAGCGCATTAAGCGTGAAGGTTTCGTAAGGGTTCGCGTGGACGGTGAAATTAAAAATCTTAGCGAAGATGAAATCAAACTTGCAAAAACTTACAGACATACAATTGAAATAGTGATTGACCGTATAGTGATTAAAGACGGTGTGCGCGGAAGGGTGGCGGAGGCTGTTGAGCTGGCTGTTAAGCACGGCGACGGTTTGGTGTGCGCTCTGGCGCAAAGCGCAGATTCGGAACAGGAGCTAACCTTTTCTACGAGGCTGGCCTGTCCGGATCACGGAATTTCGGTGGGTGAACTTGAACCGAGAAGTTTTTCTTTCAACTCTCCTTTCGGTGCCTGCCCTATTTGCAACGGCCTGGGTTTTATAGAAAGAATTGATCCGGAACTTTTAATTGAAGATGAAAATCTTTCACTTAACAACGGCGCTCTGACCAAAGCTTTTTCGAGCATGGAGTACGCCGGCTTTTATAATCAGCTTATAGGCGGCTTGGCCAAAGAGCACAAGGTAAGCATGGATACGGAGTATAAAAAACTCCCGCCCAAATTCAAGCATGCACTTCTTTACGGAACCGACGGCAGACAGGTTGTTTATGATTATGTAAGAAGAGACGGGAGCATATCCCATCGCCGTGATCGCTTTGAGGGTGTTATACCCAATCTTATGCGTCGCCATGCCTACACCAATTCGGAAATGATTAAACAAAAACTCGAAGCATACATGACCGTAGACAGATGCGAAAAGTGCCGCGGTCAAAAACTTAGGGATGAAATACTCGCAGTAACCGTAGGCGGGAAAAATATAATTGAGTTTACCGAGATGGCTGTAAGGGACGCACTTTCTTTTACGGAGGGTCTCGATAAAGTTTTAAATGATAAGGAACTTACGATTGCAAGGCTCATACTTAAGGAGATAAAAGCAAGGCTGAGCTTTCTTGAGAATGTAGGCCTTGATTACCTGACGCTTTCCAGAGCCGCCGCCACCCTTTCCGGCGGAGAGTCTCAGAGAATAAGACTTGCCACACAAATAGGGTCATCTCTTGTCGGTGTAGTTTATATATTGGATGAACCTTCCATAGGTCTGCACCAAAAGGACAATGCCATGCTGCTTAAGACGCTGCGCAATCTTGCCGACCTTGGGAACACGCTGATAGTTGTAGAGCACGACCAGGATACCATGGAGGCTGCGGATCATATAGTGGACATGGGGCCGGGTGCGGGCGAACAGGGCGGATACCTTGTTGCCGAAGGTACAATTGAAGATATCAAGAAGTGTAAGAAATCAATTACGGGTCAGTATCTTTCCGGCGAGAGGGCGATTGCCGTTCCCGAATTGAGAAGATCCGGCAACGGAAAAAAACTTGAAATCATAGGCGCCGTAGAGAATAATCTGAAAAACATAGATGTAAGCATAGAACTCGGAACTTTTACCTGCATTACCGGAGTGTCCGGCAGCGGCAAATCGACGCTTGTAAACGAGATACTGTATAAATCTTTGTCGCAGCATTTTTATCGTTCGAAAGATAAGCCCGGCAGACACAAGGAAATCAGGGGTATTGATAACATCGACAAGGTAATAGGCATAGACCAATCGCCTATAGGGAGAACGCCCAGATCCAATCCAGCAACATATACCGGAGTATTTACTCACATAAGAGCCTTATTCGCAGAAACGCCTGATGCTAAACTCCGCGGTTACAAACAGGGAAGATTCTCCTTTAATGTAAAAGGCGGAAGATGCGAGTCTTGCAGCGGTGACGGAATTATAAAAATAGAAATGAACTTTTTGCCGGATGTTTATGTGCCCTGTGAGGTTTGTCACGGCAAGCGTTACAACCATGAAACACTGGAGGTAAAATACAAAGGTAAAAACATATACGAAGTGCTGGAGATGAGCGTTGACGAGGCCGTCAAGTTCTTTGAAAACATTCCAAGTATAAGCAGATACATGGGCACCCTGCAGGATGTAGGCCTTGGCTATATTAAGCTTGGTCAGCCTTCAACTCAGCTTTCGGGAGGCGAGGCCCAAAGGATTAAACTTGCGACGGAACTGGCTAAAAGATCTACGGGAAACACTCTGTATATACTTGATGAGCCTACGACAGGCCTTCATTTTGCCGATGTCGAGAAGCTGATAGATGTACTCCAAAGACTTGTTGATGCGGGAAATACGGTAATTGTAATAGAGCACAATCTTGACGTTATAAAAACCGCGGACAGAATCATAGATTTAGGTCCCGACGGAGGAGAGCGAGGCGGATTCGTTATTGCCGAGGGCACTCCGGAAGAAGTGGCTATGGTTAAAGAATCATATACGGGTCAATGGCTTAAGAAACTTTTGAAATAAGGAGGAAGCATGATAGACGCATTTTTAAGTTCAGACGGAAAATCAACCGTCAATGTCAAAACGTGGGAAGTTGAAAATCCGAGATTGATACTTCAAATCACTCACGGTATGGCCGAGCATATAGAAAGATACGATGCGTTTGCCCGTTATCTTAACAACTTCGGGATTACCGTTGTCGGCAACGACCATATAGGACATGGTAAAAGCGCAGAGCTTAAAGACTACGGTTATTTCGGCAGCAAAGACGGATGGAAGTGCTTTATTCGAGATTTTGAGTCTTTAAGAAAAACGGTCAGATCGGAGTATCCCGAGCTGCCGTACTTTATTCTCGGCCATTCCATGGGCTCTTTTGTCGTAAGAGGATGGCTTAGAATGTTCAATGAGGACGTGGACGGGGCTGTTATTATGGGGACCGCCGGAAGCAACCCTGTACTCGGCGTGGGAAAAAGTCTTGTCGCTCTTCTTCGAAAAATCAAAGGTGAACGCTATTTATCAAAGTTTGTGGGTGACATGGTGTTTGCAGGGTATCATAAGAGAATACCGGATGCGAAATCCGTATATGATTGGCTTTCAAGAGACAGAGAAACAGTTGATAAGTATCTGGCGGATCCTGCCTGCGGCTTCACTTTTTCTCTTGCAGGTTATGCGGATTTGTTTAATATTATAGAATACGTTCAGGGCAGGGAATGGGCGGCCGCTATACCTAAAGAAATACCGTACCTGCTGGTTTCGGGTGCGGAAGACCCCGTTGGCGCTTACGGTGCAGGGCCGGCGGAAGTGGCAGACCTTATGGAAAGCGCAGGCTGCTGCGATGTGTCTCTGCTGATTTATCAGGATATGCGTCATGAGATATTAAACGAGATAGGAAAAGAAATCGTTATGGAAGACATAAAGAGTTTTCTTCTTGATGAATAACAATGGTTAAACTGGGAAACTCCTGGGATGAAATCCTGAAGGGCGAGTTTGAAAAAGAATATTATCTGAAACTCCGTGAATTTCTCAAGGAAGAGTATTCGACGCGCGTGATTTATCCCGATATGTATGATATTTTCAATGCGCTTAGATATTGCTCCTACGAAGATGTCAAAGTTGTGATAATCGGTCAGGATCCTTATCACGGACCGCGGCAGGCGCACGGACTGTGCTTTTCGGTTCAGGACGGCACGGAGCTTCCCCCATCGCTCAAAAACATTTATAAGGAGCTTGAGGCGGATCTTGGAATAAAAAGAATTTCCGGCTGCCTTACGGATTGGGCCGCTCAAGGTGTGTTGCTTTTGAATGCGGTTCTTACCGTCAGATCCGGTCAGGCGAACTCACATGCGGGAAAAGGCTGGGAGATTTTTACCGACAATGTGATAAAAATTATTAACGATAAAGAAAAACCGGTTGTTTTTCTTCTTTGGGGCAGAAATGCAAGGGCAAAGAAGGCATTTATAAACAATCCGAAGCATCATATTTTAGAAGCCGCTCACCCCAGCCCGCTTTCGGCACATAACGGTTGGTTCGGCTGCAAACATTTCTCTAAAACCAATTATTTGCTATTGAGCGAAGGTTTCAATATAATAAAGTGGTAATAGTTCGATATATGCTGAACGTTTGCTTGGATATGTTTGTAAAACCGCTTATCAAAGCAAGCTAATATCTTTACCCGGGCGGTTTTTAAGTTATAATTGAAATGTTTTTCGCGGAGGAGGCAATGCAGGTTTTAAAGGAGCGCATACTCAAGGACGGAATATGTATCGGTGATGGCATACTTAAGGTAGATTCCTTTTTGAACCATCAAATCGATACGGCTTTAGTGGACCTTTTAGGGTTTGAGTTTGCCGGACTTTTTTCAACGAGTGGAGCTACGAAGGTTCTTACGATAGAAGCTTCCGGTATACCCGTTGCGTATGCCACAGCTAAAGCCATGGGAGGGCTTCCGTTGGTGTTCGCGAAAAAAAGTGAGCCAAATACTATGATAGAGGGCTGCTACACGGCAGCCGTTAAGTCCTTTACCAAAGGTACTGTTTCAAATATCAGAGTATCAAAAGAATTCATCAGTTCCGACGATAAAATCCTTATGATTGATGACTTTCTGGCATACGGGGAAGCCGCAGCAGGTCTTTGGGCTATATGCCGGCAGGCGGGCGCCGAGTGCGTAGGCTTGGGTGCCGTTATTGAAAAACAATATCAAGGCGGAAGCGCAAGGCTCAGAGAGATGGGTCTTCGGGTTGAATCTTTAGCGCTTATTTCGTCGCTTCGCGGCGGTAAGATAGAATTTGTTTAAGTATTTTCAACATAAGAGGAGAAATTAAAATGAAAAAGGTATTAGCTATCGTTCTTGCTCTTGCCATGCTTGTAAGCTTTGCTGCTTGCACAAAGAAGGAAGAAGAAAAGCCGGATGAAAAGAAAGTCTATAATGTGGGCATGGTCTGCATTGGTGACGACAACGCCGCATACGACAGGAACTTTTATATGGCGGCGGATGCGGCCAAAGCAAGACTTGCTGCAGAAGGCATTAATATTGAATGGAATTACACATACAATCATCCCGAGGGGCAGGACGTTGCAGATGACTGCGAAGAGCTTGCGGGAGAAAAAGACTGCATAGCCGTATTCTTAAATTCCTACGGACAGGAAAGCGCCATGCTTCCCATCGCGAAGGATTATCCCGATACCGTATTCGTCGGTATGACGAACGAGGGTTCCATGAGAGATGATCTCGACAATACGGTTAACGCATTCCCAAGTATTTACGAAGCAAGATATTGCGCAGGTGTTGCTGCAGGATGCAAGCTTAATGAACTTATTTCCAACGGCACAATCAAACCGGAACAGGCGGTTATAGGCTATGTAGGAGCTTATACCTTTGCGGAAGTTATTTCCGGATATACTGCTTTCTATCTTGGCGCAAGAAGCGTTTGTCCGTCGGCAACTATGCTGGCTGAATTCATAGGTTCCTGGGGCGACCCAACAAAGGAAGCCGCTACAGCGCAGGATCTTATTGACAGAGGAGCGGTTCTTATTTCACAGCATTCCGACTCCACGACTCCGGCTACTACTGCTCAGGCTAATGTAATAAAGGGAACTGACGTCAAGGTTTCCCATATCGGGTACAATATTTCCATGATCGATGTTGCACCGGAAAGTTCCATCATTTCTTCCAGAATCGACTGGACAAACTACATTTATTATGTAATCAAGACGGTTGTGGACGGAGGTAAGGTTGACCAGGACTACAAGGGTTATGGACTTAAGAACGGAGATGTTGTTCTTACAGAACTCAATACAAAGGTTGCCGCACCGGGAACTGCAGACGCAATCGCGGCGGCTGAAAAGGCTATCAAGGAAGGAACACTTCAAATATTTGATACATCGAAGTTCACGGTGAACGGAGAGGTTCCGGATAAGGCCCTTGTTGATATGACAGGTGACTTTGTGGGTGATGAAGGCTACAATGCAATATTTGACGGTTATTACCATGAGTCTTATTTCAAGTCGGCTCCTTCGTTTGATCTTAGAATTGATGGAATCACGCTTGTTAATGATGCATACTAATAATACTTTTCATCAACAATAAACTTAAGAAGGAGGGCAGTCAAAAGGCTGTCCTCCTTTGATATTTTTATAATCAGGAGTATATTATGGAAGATGTCCATGCCATAGAACTCAGAGGTATCACGAAGCGTTTCGGAAGCAAGGTGATTGCCAACGATAATATAAATCTCTATGTGGATAGGGGTGTAATAATGTCTTTGCTTGGAGAGAACGGTTCAGGCAAAACCACCCTTATGAATATACTGGCGGGAATATACTATCCCGATGAAGGCGAAATTTTCGTCGACGGCAAACCGGTGACCATGCGATCCCCGAAAGACGCCTTTGACAATCGTATAGGAATGATTCATCAGCATTTTAAGCTGGTGGACGTGTTTACCGCGGCCGAAAATATCGTTTTGGGACTGGACGGTCCGATCAGGCTCGACAGAAAAATGATTTCCGAAAAAATAAGGGAAATCAGTACCAAGTACGGCTTTGATATAGATCCCGAGAAGAAAATCTACGAGATGTCCGTATCCGAAAAACAGACAGTAGAGATTATCAAGGTTCTCTACAGGGGTGCCGATATTCTGATTTTAGATGAACCTACCGCGGTTCTTACCCCGCAGGAAATAGAAAAACTGTTTACGGTTATGCGTGCCATGCGCGATGACGGAAAATCCGTTATAATCATTACTCATAAACTAAACGAGGTAATGGCCGTTTCGGATGTTGTCGCGGTTTTGCGCAAGGGCAGGCACATTAAGACCGTACGCACAAATCAGACCGACCCGCAGGCTTTGACCGAAATGATGGTGGGAAGAAAGGTGGAGCTTAATATCGACAGAAAGCCTCCCGTCAATATTTCACCCAGACTTACCATCGCCGGACTTACGGTCAGAGACAGCGAGGGAGTTAAAAAACTGGACGACGTGGGTTTCATAGCTTATGGCGGAGAAATTCTCGGAATCGCGGGAATTGCTGGCAGCGGACAAAAGGAACTGCTGGAAAGCATTGCCGGACTTCGCAAAACGGAAAGCGGTTCTATTATTTATTCACCTAAAGACAGAGCGCCGGAGGATTTGATAGGGAAAAGTCCAATGGAGATTAAAGAGGCGGGCGTTGCGCTGGCCTTTGTTCCGGAGGACAGGCTCGGAATGGGTCTTGTCGGCGGTATGGGAATGACCGGCAACATGATGCTGCGTTCATGGAATAAGGGCAAGAGCATATTCGTTGACCGCAAGGCTCCTGAAAAGCTGGCGGCAGAGGTTTTAAGCAATCTCGAGGTTGTGACTCCCGGTGTTAATTATCCCGTAAGAAAGCTTTCGGGAGGAAATGTACAAAAGGTCCTGGTCGGAAGAGAAATAGCGTCGGCGCCGTCGGTGCTGATGAGTGCATATGCGGTAAGAGGTCTTGATATTAATACTTCCTACACGATATATAATCTTATGTGCGAGCAAAAGGCAAAAGGCGTGGCTGTTATATTTGTCGGCGAAGATCTGGACGTACTTTTGGAACTTTGCGACCGAATACTTGTTCTTTGCGACGGTAAGGTTTCGGGTATCGTGGACGCAAGAACGACCACCAAGGAGAATTTAGGTTTGCTTATGACATCTGTAGGCGGAAAGGAGGCTGAAAATGCACGATAAAACGCCTTTTATTCGTCTTGCAAAACGTGAGGACATGCCTCGCGCGCAGATATGGATGATAAGAATAGCAGCCTTTTTTGCAGCCTTAATCATAGGAATGCTGGTGTTCTCCATAGTTGATACGAATCCTCTGGAGGCGTATGCGGCCATTGTAAGGGGGGCTTTGGGGAAAAAGGCGGGTATAAGGCAGGTTATAAGAAATGCGATTCCACTTCTCGGAACTGCGTTGGCCCTTGCTCCTTGCTTTAGGATGCGCTATTGGAATATAGGTGCGGAAGGTCAGATTACGATGGGTGCCGTAGCTGTGACATTCTTTGCGGTTCATTTCGGGAAGATTCTTCCTGCGCCCGTGATGCTTACGGTTATGGGAATAGGCGGGGTTATTTTCGGTGCACTCTGGGCCGTTATCCCGGCTCTCTTTAAGGCTCGCTGGGGAACAAACGAGACTTTGTTTACACTGATGATGAACTATATAGCCATAGGTATTGCGGCCTGGCTGGTCGGAGGTCCCTGGGAGGGGAAGCCGGGAAGTCAGATTATGCCGATGTTTGATACCTCCGCAATTCTGCCAAAACTCTTGGGTGTCAACAGCGGCTGGTTAATAGTACTTGTTCTTACAGTTTTGGTGTATATCTATATGAAATATACAAAGCATGGCTACGAGATTGCCGTGCTGGGTGAATCCGAGAACACCGCAAGATATGCGGGAATGAATGTAGGCAAAATAATCATCAGAACCGCCTCGCTTTCAGGCGCAATCTGCGGCTTGGTGGGTTTTATAGTAGCAAGCGGTACGGACATGACGCTTTATTCGACGGTTGCAAACAACGCAGGCTTTACGGCAATAACGGTTTGCTGGCTAGCTCAGTTGAATCCGTTCGCAATGATTATAATAGCCTTGCTTCTGGCAGTTTTGAGTAAAGGTTCAAGCACCCTTCAAACTGTGATGGGAGTTCCGCCATCTATTACCGGAATCATAACGGGCATTATACTTCTTTGCATGCTCGGTTGCGAGTTTTTTATAAATTACAAGATGTTCTTCCGCGGGCATCACGAAAAGGAGGCGGTATAATGGATTTCAACATTATAGGTTTGATAAAGGCCGCTGTTTTAAACGGCACGCCGCTGCTTTACGGAACCTCCGGCGAGATACTTACGGAAAAGTCGGGAAATATGAACCTCGGAGTTGAGGGTCTTATGTATATGGGTGGGGCTTTCGGGCTTTTAGGAGCCTTTGTCTACGGCAATGCTATGGGAGATGCCGCAAGCGGAGCGGTGGCCGTAATAATAGCGCTTGTATGTTCGTTTCTTGCGGGTGTTTTCGGGTCTCTAATATTCAGTTTTCTGACCATTACGCTCAGGGCAAATCAGAACGTAACCGGCCTTGCGCTTACTATTTTCGGAACGGGTGTGGGGCAGTTCGTAGGTGAAATGATGCGTATCAGGGTCGGCGGCAACGTAGCAATCAGCAATGCCCTTAAAGTCGCTTTTGCGGATTCGATTTTCCCTAAGGCCGTCCAAAACATACCGGTAATAGGGCCGATTCTTTTCAGCTACAATGTTTTCGTTTATCTGGGTTTTGTAATAGTAATTATAATGTCGTGGTTTATGAACAGGACACGGAAAGGACTCCATTTAAGAGCTGTGGGAGAATCTCCGGCCACTGCCGATGCGGCCGGTATAAACGTGGAAAAATACAGGTATTTTGCGACAGTAATAGGCGGCGGAATTTCGGCTGTCGGCGGCATGGTTTATACCATGACCATAGCGGGAACCGTATGGAATCATGTGGGGCTTGCAGGCGAGGGATGGATTGCTGTGGCGCTTGTAATATTCTGTCTGTGGAGACCGATAAACAGCCTATGGGGTTCGGTTCTTTTCGGCGCTTTGCTGATACTTTATTTAAGGCTTCCCGTCCCGTTTATCCCCACTCAGATTTATAAAGTTGTGCCGTATATAGTAACAGCTCTTGTGCTCATAGCGGTGTCCGTTCGTCAGCGCAGAGAGGACCAGCCTCCTGCAGCTTTAGGGACCGCATATTTCAGAGAGGAAAGATAACGAAAAAACGGTGTCGCCTGTAAAACAGACGGCACAGATTTTTCGTTTGCGGGTTTTAAGTGATGAAAAAATCCGCGTCGACTAAAGCCTTAATCAGTATGGTTGCTTGTTCGGGTTTAAATATTGCGTTTGTCTGAAGAAAGCTTACAACTTTTTCAAGGAGCTCACGATTTGTGGTAATGTCACTTACCAGCGTGAGCTCTTTTTCCGCGTCACAATATTTCAAACCGTAGGTACTGACATAGTCGTTTTCTTCCACTCCTTCGCATTTGCATACAGAATAAGTGTAATTTCTTTTTTCTACGAACATCTGACACTTACCTCCTTTCGCTTTTTTAAATAGTGCCGTCATAAGTAACTACTTACATAAATGTTAATATTAGATATTTTTGTCATAAGACGTCACATCGGTATTATATAATACGTCTGGAAATAATTACAAGTATGTTTTAGCAAAAAATAGAAATTATTTTAGTGCCTCCTACTATTGTACCTCCGGCAAATATGATGATATAATTTATCATTATCGTATTATGATGAAATTAATTTTTGACTGATCTTGTTAAATACATTACAGAGGAGGTATATAAGATGGCTCGTATCGTAGACAAGTATATTGAAATTGCCAGGAAAAGAAACCCGGGAGAACCGGAGTTCATACAAACTGTGGAGGAGGTACTGGGAAGCATTGAATCGGTGCTGAAGAAGAATCCCAAATATATAAAAAGCGGACTTATCGAAAGACTTATTGAGCCGGAGAGAATGATATCATTTCGCGTTACATGGACTGACGACAAGGGCAATGTTCATGTCAATCGCGGATACAGATGCCAGTTCAACAGCGCGTTAGGACCTTACAAGGGAGGTCTTAGGTTTGCGCCCGGTGTATATCCAGGAATTATGAATTGTCTGGCTTTTGAGCAGACTTTCAAAAATGCTCTTACTGGTCTTCCCATAGGTGGCGCCAAAGGTGGTTCGGACTTCGATCCAAACGGAAAGTCCGATGCGGAGATCATGCGTTTTTGTCAGGCCTTTATGACCGAGCTTTACAGGCATATAGGCGCTGATCTTGATTCTCCTGCGGGCGATTTGGGTGTAAGCGGCAAGGAAATAGGTTATCTGTACGGGCAGTACAAGCGTATCACGGGAATTTCCGACGGCAGCGGTATGACGGGCAAGCCGGTATGTATACAGGGACTTAGAGGAAGAACCGAGGCCACGGGCCACGGCATAGTATTCTTTCTTAAACATATGCTCGAGTCCAAGGGTGAATCCCTTGAGGGCAAGACTGTTGTTATTTCAGGTTTCGGCAATGTTGCCTGGGGAACCGCGCAGCAACTGGAAATAGAAGGAGCCAAGCTTATAGCGTTTTCCGGACCGGACGGATATATACTTGATGAAGAAGGCATCAGCGGAAAGAAAGTCGAATATTTTTTGAATCTGCGTTCCTCGGGAAAGGATATATGCGAACCGTACGCAAAGAAATTCAAAAATGCAAAGTTCTTCAAGGGAGAAAAACCGTGGGGTGTTAAGGCCGATATTTATATTCCTTGCGCTACTCAAAACGACGTTAACCTTGAAAGCGCAAAGCTCATCGTAAAGAACAAGGCTAAATTTTACTGTGAGGGCGCAAACATGCCGACAACAAACGAAGCGCTTGAATATCTTCAGGCAAACGGTGTTTTCGTAGGCCCTGCCAAGGCGGCGAATGCGGGGGGTGTTTCCTGCTCCGCCATAGAGATGAGCCAGAATGCGAGAAAGATGCCTGTTTCCGGTGAAGAAGTGGATGAAATGCTGCGGGAAATCATGAAGCACATATTTGAGGTTTCCGAAGCTGCAGCCAAAGAATACGGACTGGGCGACAACATAGTGGCAGGCGCAAATATCGCGGGCTTTCTGGCGGTAGCGGAAGCCATGGAAGCGCAGGGACTGGTTTAAAGCAGAGTATTTCTGAAAGGGAGGCAATCATGAAAAAGTTAAAAGTGCTGCTCGTCGTTATGTTGACGGTGGCTATCGCTCTGGGCGGCATAGTGCTGGCCTTCGGCGCCGAAGGTGACCCCGGAACATCGAGTGATCCCATAGTAACCAAGAGTTATGTGGACAGAGCTATAGAGAATATAAGAATTGCTCTTAACGAAAAAATTGATAGCCTTGGGTCCGGCACGGGTGGTGCTGCAAGCTCGGCTTGGCAGATAGTTCAGGCCGCTCAGGGAAAGAGTTTGGTAGGCGGTCAGGGAACTCAGATTATACTTCGTTCAGGTAGGGCTACTGCGATAGACAACGGCTCAAGCGGTGTGTCGGATCTTACGGGCGGTAAGGATTTGATGGCGAATGAAAACGTTGCGGCAAATCACCTGCTGCTGGTGCCGCGCGCAGACGGCCGCGGCATAAAGTGTGAAACGGAATGCTGGGTAATGGTGCTGGGCACATACGAGCTTAAGTAATGCGTATAATGTTTTTTGCCGGCGGAGGAGACATAGGCGGCGGAAAAACACATATACTGACTCTTGCACACGAACTGTTGAGTGAAAACGAGGTTCGGCTTTTGAGCTTTCGACACGGAGTTTTTTCCGACGAAGCGTCAGCCATGGGTATAGATACCGTTTCGGTAGATCACCGAAAGGGTTATTTACATGCGGTTAAAACTGCCCTGGCTCAGGTAGATAAATTTAAGCCAGACATAGTTCATTGTCATGGCTCCAAGGCAAATTCGCTTGGAATTATAGTAAAGAGCAGGCGTGGCATACCGGTAATAACAACGGTGCATTCCGATCCGGAGCTGGACTATCTCGGCAGTCCCTTAAGGAAATATACATACGGAGCTATCAATGCTTTGTCATTAAGGCGTATGGACTATTACGTCGCGGTGGCAGGGAGAATGAAACAGCTGCTTATAGAGCGCGGTTTTGATCCGAATCGGATCTTTACTGTTTTTAACGGGCTTGATTTTTCAGGAGCCCGGGAATCTCCGCGTCCCGAAAAAGAGTCCGGTCTTCCGATAAATATAGGGATAGCCGCAAGACTCAATCCTGTCAAAGATATCAAAACTCTGATCAGAGCGTTCGCAAAGGCTTATGCGAAAGATTCCAGGCTCCGTCTTAAAATTGCCGGTGTCGGAGAAGATGAGAATACTCTGAAAAAACTCGCGGTGCAGCTTGGTGTCAGCGATGTTATAAGCTTTGAGGGCTGGGTATCCGATATTAATGAGTTTTTCAAGGATATAGATATTAACGTCCTTTCTTCTTTATCTGAAACCTTTCCGTACTCTTTGCTGGAGGGCGCATATGAACATTGTCCCGCAATCGCAAGCAACGCCGGTGGAATTCCTTATCTGATTGAACACGGAAAAACCGGTTTGCTTTTCGAGTGCGGAGATGACAATACATTTGCTGAATATATATTGCTGCTTGCGAATGACCCTAAGCTGAGGACCGAGCTTGCCGAAAATCTTTTCAATAAAGCGAAGGAGCAGTTCAGCTTGCAGCGAATGGCAGCGGACCAGCAGGATATATATAAGTCAGTGCTGCGCATTAACGAGAAAAGCAAGAGCCGCTACGGTGCGGTTCTTTGTGGCGCTTATGGAAGGGGCAACGCAGGCGACGAAGCTATACTGCGAGCCATTACAAACGAACTCAGATCTATAGATAAGGATATGCCCGTATGGGTAATGTCCAAAAACCCCGAGGAAACAAGGCTTAAGGAAGCGACCCGAAGCTTTTATATATTTGACATACTTGAATTTTTTAAAGCGCTGCGAAAGGCTGAGCTTTTTATAAGCGGCGGGGGAAGCCTGATTCAGGACGTTACCTCCGCCCGCTCGCTGTACTTTTATCTCTTTACGCTTAAAGCGGCTAAAAGGGCGAAATGTAAAATTGCAATGTACGGATGCGGAATAGGTCCGATACTTACCGAAGCTCACAAAAAAATTACAGCAAGGGTTCTTAATGAAACAGCCGATGTAATAACTTTAAGAGACTCAATGTCGGAGAGGCTGCTGAATGAAATAGGCGTTACCTCACCGGAGATTATTCATACGGCAGATCCGACGTTCAGTCTGCCTTCAACGAGCGATCAAAAAATAAGGGAGGCTTTTGCCAGTGAGAATATTCCTGAAGGCCTAAGCATGATGGGTTTTTGTTTAAGAACTTGGGAGAGTTTTACAAGGCCCGACTTGGTGGCAAAGGCTGCGGAATACGCATATAGGCGCTACAATCTTATTCCGGTATTTCTTCCCATAGAAACTCCCAAAGATATAGAAATAGGAAGGAGTACGGCCGATATGCTGCCTCGTGACGTGCCGCGCTATGTGTGTACAAAAC
This sequence comes from uncultured Oscillospiraceae bacterium, assembly GCA_964346675.1. GTDB lineage: Bacteria > Bacillota > Clostridia > Peptostreptococcales > Anaerovoracaceae > RUG13409. The sequence continues at coordinate 37,512 of CAYFUZ010000001.1, forward strand.
GTCATCAGGATGTTGAACTTATAGGCATGCTCGGCAAAATGCAGCTGGTATGCGGCATGCGATTGCATTCCTTGATTTTTGCTACAGCTGCGGCTACACCTGCAATCGGTATTTCCTATGACGTAAAGGTAGACAGTTTTATCAGGGAAATCGAAAGCGATGCCTGCGTAAAGACCGAAGATCTTACAGAGGGGATACTTGAGAGTTTCATAGATAAGGCTATGATAATAGGCAAGGCCGGTGGAGAAGCCGCCTCGCTTAGGCTTAAGCTTGCGGAAGAAAAGAACGGCGCCGCCGTAAGGAAGCTGTTGGAATTATGAATATACTTTTTTTGATAAATTTCGCAGGCAGGGGCGGCAGCGAAAAATATGTGGACAATCTTCAGCGCATATATACAGAGGGCGGTGACAAGTGCTTTTTGGTGTATAATGTTGAAGGACAACTCTCGGAGAACATGAAACGGCGTGGAGTTTCATGCTTGAGGCTTGATTTGACCAGAGCCGCAATGAATGCTTCCGCAAAAAAACTGGCGGCGTTTTGCAGTGAAAACTCGGTTGATGTTATACATGCGCAGTTTCCGGTCGAAAACATAATCGCGATTAAGTCGCTGAAATATTACGATAAGCCTAAAGTTGTTTTTACGAGTCATATCAGCAGGCGGCAGGGATTTAGATGGAAATTGCTTAACCGTGTGTATACCCGCAAAAATCATGCAGTGGTAAGCGTATGCGACGACGGTGCGGAAAAACTCGTTGCCGACGGCATAAGCCGCGATAAAATTAGGGTGATCTATAACGGTGTCATACCGAATGATGAACTTAGAAGCTTTCCTGCAAGCGATCCTTTCAAAATGTGTATAGCCGCAAGATATTCTCCCGAGAAAGGCCTTGACTTTCTTGTGGACGTGCTGCGCGAGATAAAGCGGCGTTCCGAAAAGAAGTTTATTTGCACAATAGTAGGCGACGGAGACGGTTTTGCTGCGATTAAGGAAAAAATTCATAGTCTGGGACTCGCCGAAAATGTTATTCAGGCGGGGTACATAACGGATGTTAAACGTTTTCTGGCAGAAAACAATTTATATCTTAATACCAGCAGCGTAGAGGCTATGAGCCTTGCTGTGCTTGAGGCCATGAACGAAGGGCTTGCGGTTGTGGCGAGCGACGCAGGCGCAAATAAATTTATGATAGAGGATGATATAGTTTGCGGCAAGGTGGTGAAATACGGAGACATCGGAGGATTTGCCGATGCTGTTCTTGAATATATGAACAATGACGACTTGCTGCGAATTCATTCTGCCGCAGCCCACGAAAAGATAAAAAAGAAATTTGATTTAAGAAAACTGGCGGCTGATACACGCGCGGTTTATAAATAGGAGGACAAAATGCTTGATGAGAAAGGCAGACTTTTCGGTAAAATCAATATTGTCGATCTGCTTATAGTAGTAATTATAATTGCGGCCATCGCTTTTATAGGGCTTAAGTATGTACTTCCGGCCCGGGAAGACGCACAGTCGGGGCAGCCTGTCACCATGGTGCTTTACGCGGAAAGCTCGAAAAAATATGTGGTCGAGAATCTCACTGCGGGAGTTCCGGTTTGCGACAACGGGGACAAGGCGGTACTCGGAACCCTTGAGTCCTGGTCCTCGGACAAATATGTAGAACGCTATACGAAAGACGGCATGCTTTTTGAATCCGCACCGGAAGATACTTGTATTGTAGAGCTTGTAGTAAAAGGGACCGGCACAAAGGGCGATTTCGGCGTGACCATAGACGGCTCTTTGTACGGTATAGGGCATACCATGGTGGTTTACTGCGGTGACAGCAAATTCTTTGTAAGCGTAAAGGATATAATTTACTAAATGCTAAAGGGCAGTGTTTTAGGAAAGTTTTATAAATATTGGGAGGGCAGCTTCATTTTCGGCGTCTTCGCCGCAGTGGTTCATGTGTTTGCGAATGCGTGGAAATATTCTTCCATAAGAAAGCTGCTGCTCCATAAGAGCAGGCTGCAGAATCTTTACGAGCATGGAATGATAAGCCGCATGGTGGACGGAACATTGAATTTTGTTTTAAGGTTACTCTCCATGATATATCGTTTTTTTGAACCTGCGTGGAAAAACAGTTATGCTGCCCGTCTGATTTCCGGGTCAATCATTGTTGAATACGAATTTATCATCGGGGCGTGGGTATGCTTCATGTTCATGGTTCCCCATACCCTTTGGTCCAATTTCTATGCGGTCATAGCTTCTTTGGGGCTGTTTGGGCTTTACGCACTTCTTGCGGCGGCAGGCAGACGTGATATTCTTTATCCGAAACATCTGAGTCTTCCGTTTGCGATATTTGCGGCAATAACGGCAATAAGCATACTCTATACGGCGGACCGCCGTGACAGCTTCAGAAATATGTTGTTTTTCATGGCTGCGTTTATATTTATGTGGCTTACAGCCTCTGAGTTTGCTACGCCTAAAAAGCTCATGGGACTTTTCGGCTGGATATATATGGTTTTGATTTTTACGGCAGTTTATGCCATAGGGCAAAGGCTCACGGGCCTTGAAGTAAATCCGACTTTCATAGATGCCGAACTGAATCCGAATATCCCGGCAAGAGTATATTCCACCGTCGAAAATCCGAACAACTATGCGGAACTTCTGGTTTTGTTCATGCCGTTGGGCGCGGTTTATGCTATGAACTGCGAAAAGGCGTGGCAGAGGTTTTTGCTTGCCTGCGGAATGATATTTCCGTCAATAGCCCTGCTGATGACCTATTCAAGAGCAGGCTGGCTTTCAATAGCGCTTGCCGTCATAGTGTTTGTTTATTACACTAACAGAAAGCTGATACCGTGGATATTTGTAGCGGCATTTTTAAGCCTTCCGTTTATGCCTGCCAGCATATTGACAAGACTCGCGAATTTGCTGAACACTTCGGATAAAAGCGCGTCTTTCAGAATCAAATTATGGGGATACTGCCTGGAGCTTTTGTCGATGGATAACAGGTGGCTTACAGGTATAGGACTCGGCTCGATAACGCTGAAGCATCAGCTCGGCCTTGTGTCTCCCAAGGCCATAGGCGAGGGCATGGCTCATACGCAGATGCTGTATATGGAGCTGTTCATGGAGTGGGGGATTTTCGGATTTCTCTCTTTCATGTGGTTTATAATCGGCCGGATCAAAAACGGAGCGATCGCAATTTACAAAGCCCGAAATAAAGTTATAAAAGGAGGACTCGTTGCCGCAGTCTCCGCGCTTTCGGGGATGGCGATAATGGCGTTTTTTGAATATATCTGGTTTTACCCGAGAATCTTATACGCTTTCTTTATAGTGGTCGGAATACTCATAGGCTGCACAAGAGTCGCAGGAGAATTTGATGAGAGCTAAAATCAGGATACGCGGCTTTGATATAGAAAAGCTGTACATGGATGAGGCTCTCGTCATAATAAAACGTATGTTTGAGGAAGAAGGCTTGTCTGTTATCGTTACAGCCAATCCTGAAATTATCGAACTCGCCTCGAAAAACGGAGAACTTGCTTCGGTTATAAGAAACGCAGATATGGTTTTGCCCGATGGCGTGGGTCTGGTATATGCTTCAAGAATTAAAGGCGCCCCTTTGCCCGAGCGCATAACCGGCATAGACATAGCTTACAAAATCCTTGAGTATTTGGCCGCAAGCGGCAAGAGCGTATATTTTCTCGGAGCAAAGCCGGGAGTGGCAAAGAGAGCTGCCGAAAACTTAAAGACAGCTCTTCCGGGGCTCATTATTGCGGGGGCGCATGACGGTTATTTTAATGCCGAACAAGAGAAAGAAATTGTGGCGGGTATCAATAACAGCGGTGCGGATTTTCTTTGCGTAGCCCTTGGTGCTCCCAAGCAGGAACTTTTTTTGACAAGGCACAAATACGAACTTGCGGCAAGGGTCGGCATAGGTATAGGGGGAAGTCTTGATATTTGGTCCGGGGACAAGAAAAGGGCTCCGATTTTTTGGCAAAAGCATGGTATAGAATGGCTTTACAGACTCATTACGGAACCCTCAAGGTTAGTCAGAATGCTCAAACTCCCGTTATTCCTAATTAAAACAGTATTTGACAAATAAAGTTAAAAATAATAGAATCTTTCTGCAGGGTGTAGGGAGATTTTTTTATGGAATTATTCAGGAATCCCATTGTTTTCAATAAGCCTAAAGCTGAAATGAGTTACAAAAAAATAGCTTTTGTAGGTGCCTGCAAAGGTGCAGGAGCTTCGTTTGCCTGCTTAAGAGAGGTCGTTTTTGCAAAACACGGCGGGGTGCTTGCAGAGCTCGGAGGCCCTTATTTCTATGAGGCGCTCGGTATGAAAAAGCGCTTTGCCGGTAGGGGTTTTTGTTTTTATGAGGATCTTGCGGACCCATCTGAAATAGCTAAAATACGAAACATCGAGTTCGGAATTAACTGGCTTTTAAGGCGGACCGCTTCAAACTCCGGTGACGAGCCTCGCCTGATAAGGCTTATGACTGCGAATTTCAGTTCGGATGTCTATTTTGATTTTTCAGGTCTTTCGGAGGACAGTACCGCGGAACTTTTGCTTATGGCGGACGAGATACGTCTGATTATAGACCCTCTGCCGGGACGCCTGATACCATCCGCGCCTTTCATAGAACGATTGAGGCTTATGTATCCTTCTGCAAAACTGGTAGTAAATAAGATGAATCGAGGGGTACACAGGAACGAACTCAGACGCTTCCTGGGGACAAGCGCTTTTGATGAAATTCCATGCTATCCTTTTGAAAAAATCTGCCGGGCCGAGTATGAATGCGTGCCGCCCGATTTTCGGTAGTTAAATAGTAAAAAATTCTACAACAATTCGCAAATATCTTTGTTTTTTTCATTGACAAATTGGTTTATCTGCGGTAGACTCAAGTCACGGTTTACTTATAATAAACTTGAATTTGAAGGGAATGGCTTAATTGAAAAGTATGAAATTGGGTGAGATTCAGACAAAATTCGTAGAGATCGTCTGGGGGAACGAACCGATAAGTTCCGGGAATTTAGTCAAGATATGCGAATGCCGGCTGAATTGGAAAAAATCAACCACATATACGGTTTTGCGCAAGATGTGCGAAAAAGGTATCCTGCAAAACAATAAAGGGATTGTTACCTCTAAAATATCTAAAGAAGAATACTATCAGCAAAAAGGCGAGCAGATCATTAATAATTATTTTGAAGGTTCACTTCCGGCTTTCATTGCTTCCTTCACGAATCAGAATGCGCTGTCGGTCCAGGACATCAATGAGATACAAGATCTGATAAACAGATACAAAAAGGATAATAATCTATGAACCTTGTGTTTACTAAAATCGTTAATATGAGTATAAGCGCCGGGATTCTTATATCTGCTGTTATATTGATCAGGTTATTATCAAAAAAGATCCCCAGGAAAATCTTCATCATAGTGTGGATTCTTGTTATGATAAGGCTTGTCTGCCCAGTATCGTTTTCAAATACCCTAAGTCCTGTTCCTGGTGAATTTTGCCTCGGAAACACATTAAAGGACGGAAGCTCCGGGATCACAAACTCCCCGGAACAACCCGGCAGCGAAGCCGGACAAACAGAAACACAAGCTGTGCCTGCAACACATGCATCAACGCTCGATAACAACAGAATATTCTGCGCTTTGTGGATTGCGGGAATGGTGATTATTCTGACAAAGGCCGGAATAAAAACTCTCAAACTCAGAAGAACGGTCAAAGAAGCGAACAATATCCGGGATAATGTTTTTTTAAGTCCAAAAATCAAATCTTCATTTGTTCTTGGCATCGTCAGACCCAGGATATATATTCCATCGTCTCTCGGCAAGGAATACCTAAGATACGTTATTGATCACGAAAAGGAACATATCATACACGGGGATCATTTACTCAAATTCTTGTTTTATATTATTGTTGCAGTGCACTGGTTCAATCCCCTGTGTCATATGGCATATCATATGTTCAGTGAAGATCTGGAGATGGCTTGCGATGAAAGAACGCTCAATCGCAGGGATACGGAGTATAGGGCAAACTACATACAGACGCTCCTGGATTGTGAAATATATTCATCGGCATTGAGTATTGGAACACTTTCCTTTGGCAGTATTGGTATAAAAAGGAGGATTGAAAGAATTATGAGCTATAAAAAACCCGGTATTATTTCGCTTGCAGTTTTTGCATGCATCTGTTTTGCGCTTATATTTTTTCTGATGACAGACAATGCGGCAGCTGCTGAAATAAAAAATGAATCCCCCGATTATGATGACGGCATGCATATGGCAATCAGAGATGCAAACGGAGAAGAATTCGAAGCGATTGAAGTTGAGGATGCTGGGCAATTGGAACTCCCGGAAAGCCCTGCTTACAATGACAATTATACCAGTATGCAATACGATAGTCTTTCGGATATACGAGAAGAAGTATTAAAAGAAGGTGTATACAGATGTGATGTAGAGAAGGGCGAACCGTTCTTTGCAGTATGTGACGGCAGAGTAATAAGCGCCAAATACGAGAAGGCGTATGGATATTGTGTTACTATAGAAGATGATGAAGGAAGGCTCTGGAAATACGGACACTGCAGCAAGCTCACGGCTAAAGAAGGCGATTCCATTTCCATTGGGAATCTGATCGCTTATACCGGAATCAGCGGACTCACACCTGTACCGGCAGTAATAATCCGGATAGTGAAGCAATAAATGCATGGGGGAAACACATTGCTTGTTTTTGTGTTTATTTCAAGAGATTATTTATAAGATGATCAGAAAATTACCCCAAACATTTTAATAGTTTCAACAGGGGCCATGGCAGGCTCCTGTTTTTGTTTTCTTATGTCCCGGTTTTGCCGCACCGGATATGTTAAAAAAGATATAAAAGTTGCTGTGTCTTTGCAACGAAACAAAAATATAGTATAATATAGTGTAATTTTAAAACAGGTGGAAGCATTGATAGATTTTCATAACGTAACTAAAAAGTACGGAGACAACATAGCGCTTGATAACGCTACCCTTCACATAGAGGGCGGAGACTTTGTTTTTCTGGTCGGCCCCTCGGGCGCAGGAAAATCGACGTTCATCAAGTTAATATCCAGAGAGATAGATCCTGACAGCGGCAGCATAATAGTTGACGGCAGAGATATAACCAAACTTTCGAACAGGGAAATCCCGGCGCACAGAAGATGCATCGGGATGGTTTTTCAGGATTTTAAATTACTTCCCAACAAGACCGTTTATGAAAATGTTGCGTTCGCGATGGAAGTAATACACTGCACACAAAGAACAATTCAAAGACAGGTGCCTCAGGTACTTGAAATCATGGGCATTGCCAACTCTGCGAATAAATTTCCGGGAGAACTGGCAGGGGGCGAGCAGCAGCGCGTTGCCATAGCAAGAGCTATTATAAATAATCCTAAAATACTCATTGCGGATGAGCCGACCGGCAACCTTGATCCCGATACTGCCTGGGAAATCATGAAGCTTATAAATCAGATAAACCGCCGCGGTACTACCGTGGTAATGGTTACTCATGCGAAGGAAATTGTCGACCGCATGGGAAAGCGTGTCGTTGCTATAGACGATGGGAAAATTGTCCGCGACAGCAAAGAAGGAGAGTACGGTTACGATGATTAAGGCGCTCTCGTATTCTCTGAAGGAATCTTTTAAACAGGTCGCAAGAAATCGCGGCATGAGCCTGGCATCCGTATTTTCCATAACGGCAATGCTGCTCATATTGGCTGTAGTTCTTGCTTTGACTGTAAACATAGGCTATCTTACAGAGACCGTAAAAACTCAATTCGATACGATTGAGGTTTTTATGCTTGATGAAGCTTCGCAGGAAGATGCGCAAAAGCTTATGAGCGACCTTAAGGCCAGATCCGAGGTTAAAGAAGTACAATATATAACCAAAGAACAGGCTATGGAGGAGTTCAGGGCGGAATGGGGCGACAGAGCCTATTTGCTTGACAGCCTTGCGGGAAATCCCTTGCCCAATTCGGTAAGAATAACTTTGTCCGATCTTCAGAATGGCGCAGTAATCAAGGCTATGTGCCAGGGCTACAGTAGTGTTGAGGATGTGCGCTTCTATGCGGATGAGGTTAACAAGGTTCTCGAAATAACGGATGCCATAGAAAAAGGGGCGTTGGTAATCATCGCATTTCTTGTAATAGTTTCGATAGTGGTGGTAAGCAATACGGTAAAGTTGACGGTACTTGCAAGGCGAGACGAGATTCAGATAATGAAATGCGTGGGCGCTACAAATTGGTTTATAAGAGGACCGCTGCTTTTGGAAGGTGTGATTATAGGTCTTATATCCGCATTGATAGCAACGGCAATATCGTCGTTCTCTTATATGAAGATTTGCGATGCCTTAAGCATGCAGGCTATTTCGCTCTTTTCCACCGGCCTTGTGAATTCAAAGTTCATGATTGTAAACTTCATTTGGATATTCCTGGCGCTCGGAGTCAGCATAGGAGCATTCGGAAGCATACTTTCAATGAGACGTTTTCTGCAGGAATAATAAGGGGTTAGTTAATGAAAAAGGGGAATGAAGAAAAGAAGAAGCTGATTATACGCCTGATAGTGTTCGTTCTGGCGATTATAATGGTTGCGGGCTTTATTATCGTTCCGTTTATTTATGCCGATGACCTGTCCGAAAAGCAGGGAGATTTAAGAGATCTGAACGATGAAATAAGCAAGCTTGAGCAAGCCTTGAAATCAGGGAAGTCCACCGTCAATGAGCTTAAAAAACAGATTAAGGACATTGAGGGCAAGGTTTACTCGGCGCAGCAGAAATACAATGCTCTGATGACCGAACTCAACGTCACCAAACAATTAATAAGCAGCACTCTTGCGGAGCTTGAGATAATACAGAATCGTATGGATAGTCAGACAGCCAATCTGAATATGCGTGTCAGGGCAATGTATAAAAACGGCAGCATAGGTATATTGTCGGTGCTTTTAGGTTCTGATTCAATGCGCAGCTTTCTTACAAATATGGAAATGGCGAAGAGAATTTACAGTTCCGATGAGGAACTTCTTGAGACCATACAGAGCGAGCATGCTCTTGTTACCGAAAAGAAAAATGAACTTGTAAAGTTGAAAGAACAGCTGGTGACGCAAACAACAGAGGTTGAAAGATACAAATCGGCTTTGGACGAGAGTGAAGCTCAGCTTGCCAAGCAAAAACAGAACGTTGAAAAAAACAACAAGGAGCTTGAGGCCCAGATTGACAGTTTAAATGAAGAAGCGGACAGACTGGCTGCCGAAATACTCAAACTGCAAAGTAAAGGTGAATATGCAGGGGGCGTAATGTGCTGGCCGTCAAAGGCGAGCAAGAAAATTACCTCCGGTTTCGGCAACAGAATGCATCCGATTCTCAAGAAATATAAGTTTCACACCGGTATAGATATAGGGGCAGGAATGGGCACCGATATACTTGCCGCAAATAACGGCAAAGTAATAGCGTCCGCGTACAATGCGGGAGGCTACGGTTACTATATAATGGTCGACCACGGCGGCGGAATAGTGACGCTTTATGCGCATTGTTCAAAGCTTCTTGTAAGTAAAGGAGACGTTGTTGTGCGTGGCCAGACTATAGCAAAGGTCGGCTCGACAGGAATGTCCACCGGGGCGCATATTCACTTCGAAGTAAGAATTAACGGTAAGTATGTTGACCCGCTGGCTTACGTAACTGCCGGAAAATATTGATGGCTAAATGGATAATTAAGCAAAATATGCATAATATGGAGCAGGGCCGTTTCGGAGTCCCTGCTTCTGTTATAGAAATAATAAGAGGCCGCGGAGTGAGCGATGCGGATATTGAAGACTATCTTTCGGTTACGCCGCAGCGCACCTACGATCCTTTTCTCATTCCGGATTTAAAAGAAGCGTCGGAGACACTGATTGCCGCCGTAAGAGGCGGAAGAAAGATTTGTATTTACGGTGACTATGATGCGGACGGTATCACTTCAACCGCCCTGCTATACAGCGCCTTAAAGTATCTGACAGATGAGTTGTGCTATTATGTTCCGAGCCGTTTTGTGGATGGCTACGGCTTGAATAATGCAGCGATAGATAAGATTTTTGAACAGGGTGTAAAGCTGCTCATAACGGTTGACTGCGGGAGTACCTCTCCAAAGGAAGTTGAGTATGCAAAGTCGCTGGGCATGGAGGTTATAATCACTGACCACCACAGACTTTTAGATAACATGAATCCCGACTCACTGTTTGTCAATCCCAAAAGACCGGAAAGCAGCTATCCGTTCAATGAGCTCTCCGGCTGCGGAGTTGCCTTTAAGCTGGTTCAGGGTATACAAAGGACGCTTTTGGCAAGCGGCGATATGACCATAACAAAGAGCAGACTAAACTCTTTGCTCGATCTTGTTGCGATTTCCACGATTGCGGATGTGGTTCCGCTCATTGACGAAAACAGGAATCTTGTAAAATACGGTTTGAGTATAATAAACAGAAGAACAAGACCGGGACTTGCAAGTCTTCTTGAAAGACTTGATATAAGCGAACGTTTAATAGATTCTTCTGTCATTGCATATATATTGGCGCCCAATTTGAATGCTCTGGGCCGAATGGGTTCCGCGGAGCTCGGAGTAGAGCTTCTTTTAAGAACAGACGACGCTCAAAGGATTGACGATTTGGCAGATGAGACCGTAAGGACAAATCAGTTCAGAAAATCCGTGCAGGAGGAGACAGCAAAACTTTGTGAAGCAGTACTTGCTTCAGAGGACTGCGGCGACTATGCTCCGGTTATTTATGTCCCCGGAGCCCACGAAGGTGTAGCGGGAATTGTGGCGGGAAATCTTAAAGAACGCTTTCATAAGCCGGTCTGCATAGTGACTCCGGCGGAAGACGGAACACTTAAGGGCACGGGAAGATCTGTGCCCGGAATAAACCTTCACGGTCTGTTTGAAAATTGCGGCGATGTGTTTACACGCTTCGGAGGTCATGCAGGCGCCTGCGGATTCAGCTTGAAGCCGGAGAAGCTTGCGGAATTCAGAGCAAGGATGCAGGAACAGGTCAAAGCCATGATAGAGCGTGAACCGGAGTTGGCGGAAGAGCATATATTTGTAGAGAAAGAGTTGGCCGAAAACGAGAAAAGCATCGAGTACGTACAGGCTGTAAAAAAACTCGAACCCTTCGGTGAAGAAAATCCTGCGCCGCTGTTTTGCGTAAGAAACGCACGTGTGAGCAATTTTTTTACGATGGGTGTGGAATCCCAGCATTTCAGGTTCAAGGCAACGGCGGCGGACGGTGTACCGATAGCTTGCGTGCTGTTTGGCAGGGCTGCGGAATTTTCAGACATAATGTATAGCGGAGCGACGGTGGACGTTGCGGGAGAACTTGATATCAACGAGTTCAGAGGCGAAAGAAACCTGCAGCTCCTTGTAGTGGATATAAAGGCAAGTAAATGATAAAGATTAATAAAAAACTATTGGCAATACTTATCGCTGCCGCGGTGCTGCTTGGTGCGGGTGCCGTAATAGTCATGGCTGGAAACGGTGTGGGCGGAACCGCCCTGTTGTCATCGGAGGCATACTCAGAATATAAGACCTACATGAATCGCTATGACAAGCTGAACACTATCCTCGAATACGTCGAGCAGAATTACTATGCGGATGTGGACGAGGAAAATCTTCTGGACGGTGCTTACAGCGGTCTTGTTGCCGGTCTTGGAGACAGATATTCGGAATATATTCCCGAGGACATGGTAGATTCATTTTATCAGGATATGTCCGGCAAGTTCTATGGTATAGGCATGACTTTTAACGAGAATGCGGACGGTGAATGTGAAGTTGTAAGTTGTTATATAGACAGTCCCGCCGAAAAGGGAGGGATTAAATCCGGAGATATTGTTGTCTCTGTAGACGGTGTCAGTGTGGTGGGCCTGAGTACTCTTGAAATTCGTGATATGATAAGAGGCGAGGACGGAACAGTTGTGGAATTGACCTTGCGGCGCGGAGAAGAAGAGTACAGCGTGTCCATGACTCGCCAGGAATTTGATGAACAAACCGTAAGCTACAATATGCTCGAAGACAATATAGGCTATATTTATATCGCCTCCTTTGTCGACTCCACGCCCGAAGAATTTGCGCGTGCGCTTAAAGAGATTGAAGAAAATAATGCCATAGGTCTTATAATAGATTTAAGATACAATGGAGGCGGCTTTGTGGACTCTGCATGCGAAATAGCGGATATGTTGATGGATAACGGTACCATAGCGTATGCTCTTGCCAAGGACGGAAGCAAGGAAGTGTACACTACGCAGGATGGAAGAACGTCTCTTAACTATGTTCTGCTGGTCAACGGCTACACGGCTTCGGCCGCCGAAATATTGACAATAGGAATTCAGGACAACAATGAAGGGTATATTGTAGGCGAACAGACTTACGGAAAAGGTGTAATTCAGATTACTTACGGTATGAATGATGGCAGCGCAATCAAGCTGACCTTTATGGAATATTTTTCCCCGTCGGGGCAGAAAATACACGGCGTGGGAATTACCCCCGATTATGTTGTGGAACTTACTTTTGAAGATACTGAGGATACTCAGATTAATAAAGCAATAGAGCTGATAAAAGCAGGAGGAAATTAATGTTCTTCTTTTTCAGAAGCTATGCGTATGTGTTGATTGCCGCGGCGGTTATTCCCGCTGTACTTCTTATCAGATACGTCTACAAAGTAGATAGGCTGGAGAGAGAACCACCGCAGATGATTATCAGGCTGGTTCTCCTCGGAGTCGCATCCACTTACGCAGCTCTTATTCTTGAAAAGTTCGGCATGGTTATTATGAACTCCATGGAATGGGAGAGCGAACGGGTATTCTACATGTTTGAATTTTTTGTAATTGTAGGTCCGGTTGAGGAGCTGGTCAAATATCTGGCCTTAAGATACGGTTCTTGGAAGAGCCCGCACTTTAACTGCCAGTTCGATGCAATAGTTTATTCGGTGTCGGTGGCTCTCGGTTTTGCTCTTTGGGAAAATATCAATTATGTATTTGCCTACGGCTTTACAACGGCTCTTATAAGAGCGGTTACCGCGATACCGGGGCATGCGAGCTTTGGAGTATTCATGGGAGTGTGGTACGGTGTCGCAAAAAGGCAGCATGTAAAGGGTAATCATACGGCGGCCAAAATATTCAATTTAATTGCATGGCTGATGCCCGCAATAACGCATGGTCTGTACGACTATCTTGCAACCATCAGTTCCGGCGGAGCTGATTGGCTTTTCCTCATATTTATTGCGATCATGTTTTTCATATGCTATTCCGTGGTCAAAAGGCTTTCCGCAAATGACCGTTATCTGGATTCGGGATCCGGAGGCGGACAGGGGCCTACAATTATAGATGTTTAATTTTTCAAAGGGGGTAGATTAGAAAATGGAATGGATTATTTATCCGATTGTAGTTATCATTATTGTTTTGTGCGCTGCGTGCATTAAGATAGTGCCGCAGGCAAACGCTTGGGTTGTAGAATTCTTAGGGAAGTATAAAGAAACATGGCATGCGGGGCTGCATTTCAAGGTTCCGATTGTTTACAGAATTACCAAAAAAATTTCTTTAAAAGAACAGGTTGCAGACTTTGAACCTCAACCGGTTATCACAAAAGACAACGTAACCATGATGGTTGATTCGGTAGTATTCTTCTACATATTTGATGCTAAGCTCTTTGCATACGGAGTGGCAAGGCCCATAGCGGCTATTGAAAATTTATCGGCTACGACGCTCAGAAATATCATAGGTTCGATGACGCTTGATGAAACGCTTACAAGCAGGGATGAGATCAACGAAAGAATCACAGCTATACTTGATGAGGCGACGGACAAATGGGGTATTCAGGTAAACAGGGTAGAAGTTAAGAACATATCTCCTCCTCGCAGCATTCAGGAAGCCATGGAGAAGCAGATGAAGGCGGAGCGTGAAAAGCGAGAGGCGATTCTTACCGCAGAAGGACAGAAACAGTCTGCCATTACCCTCGCAGAGGGAGAAAAGCAGGCGGCTATTCTCCGTGCGGAGGCTTCAAAAGAGCAGCGTATCAGGGAGGCTGAAGGTGAAGCTGAGGCTCTGCTCGAGGTTCAAAAGGCCAAAGCGGAAGGCATTAGACTTATTAATGAGGCGGATCCTTCCGAGAAATATTTAAAGCTTAAATCCTTTGAAACAGCTGAAAAGATGGCAAACGGGCAGGCCACCAAGATTATCGTGCCCTCCGATATAGCCAACCTTACGGGCACTATCGCTGCGCTGAAGGAAGGAGCTAAAGACTGATGGGCGACGGATTCAGTTTTGTCCTGGCAGTAATTTTTTGGGTGGCGCTTACGGCTTTTATGCGCAAAGCCTTCAAAAAGGGCAAGGACGGTGAAACGCAGAGAATACGTATGTTTTCGAATCGATCGGATTTTAATCGCATGGAAAATATTTCTCAGCCCGCTGAAAGAAATGATGTTTCCGAGCCGCTGAGAAAAATGCCTCAGCGCATTGTCAAAGCAGATGAACCCGAACGAATTCGTTATGCAATCTCTGATGCTGACGGCAGCGAAACGGTTTCTGCAGGCAAGATGAAAATAAACGAGGATAAATCAGGAATGTTTCCTTTCGAGGATAGAAAATATGATTGGCTCGCCCGCCAGATTGAAGAAGAAAAAAGGCTGTCAATGTGCGGACCGCTCAGCATGCTGGACGGAGGTCCCCGCGGCGCCGCAAGGCTCAACAGATTGGAGCATGAAGTCGATTGTGACGCCGAATATATACGAGAGAAACACGCCAGAGCCTGCAACGCAGCCGCGGCAAAAGAAGCCTTGAAAAGTTTGTTCAAATGAGTTTTAAAAACCGGCCCCGCATTAGACGCGAGGCCGGTTTTGGATGTTTTGCCGCTTTCAGCTTTTCTTCATTCTTTCAAGTATGCTTGTATATCCATCCGCGCCGTATGAAAGGCACTTATTGATTCGGGATATTGTCGCGGTGGATGCTTTGGTTGCCTGCTCGATTTCGGCGTATGTTTTGCCCTCGTCGAGCATTCGAGCCACCTGCCAGCGCTGGGCGAAGGATTGAATTTCTTTTATGGTCATAAGATCTTCAAAGAACTTGTAACAGTCCTCCCTCGTTTTAAGCAAAAGGAAAGCGTCGCAGAGTGCGTCGGTTTCTTTGTTTTTAAGTTTGCTTTCGCTCATCTTCTCCTCCTATTCTTTAATGAAGCAAATGAGAACATTGCTATTATACTCTGCCGCGCTAAAGTTTGACAACACAAAAAGCGCAATGTAAAATACTGTAAGTATGAAAATATACATTATTGAAAAGAAAAAAGGACGGGTTTATAAATCCGAGGATATAGTATGTTCTTTGACCGGATTGGAACTAATCCATGATGAAAAAGGTGCTCCTGTTGTTCCGGGCTTTTATATTTCCATATCAGACACAAGAAATTACTGGGCATTGGCGCTTTGCGCCGAAGCGCCTATAGGTATCGATATAGAGGAAATTTCCAGGCCGGTCAGGGCAACTGTTGCAAAGAGGCTTCATAAGACCGAGCGTGAGTATTTGTCAGCACTGGATGAAGAGAGCCGTGAATGGAAGGAGGAGTTCCTGTCCATCTGGACTCGCAAAGAGGCATATATGAAACTCAAGGGAGAGGGCCTGAGGATGGGGCTTTCCTCTTTTTGTGTCATTGATGACGGACAGAGCAAATCGTTTGTTAGAAAGAATCTGGTGATAGGAATTGCCGGAGATAGCTGTGAATACGAGATTGAGGACTGCGATTACGATGCTCCTTTTGAGAAAAGCTGTCTTGAAGCTGCGGCGGACATTCTTGCCCTTCGTATGCACGGCACGGAAGAACTTAAGAAAAAGCTTCACGGCAAAGGATATTCCGATAAGGATATTGAAGAAACCGTGAAAAAACTTAAGGGATACAATTACCTTAATGACGGTGTATACGCTAAGATTAAAGCCGAAAACCTTTCACGCGGCGGTAAAGCCCCGAGGCTTATAGAGGCGGAGCTGAGAAAACGAGGTCTGTCAAAGGAGGACGCCGTGGCTGCGGCTTCTGTATATAAGGAAGGACAAAAGGAGGCGGCGGAATCAATCGCCGATAAGCTTTGCGTTTCGGCAAAGCTTCCTGAAGGAGAAAATCGTGCGGGAGCAGTTCGCAGGCTTAAGGCAAAAATAGCCCGTAAACTTGAGTCTTTAGGCTATGAATCAAATGTTATATATGATATACTCGACAAGTTGAAATTGTAGAATTGTATACAATATTTATCTGACTATATCTATTATAAAGGAATTTATTATGTACAAAAATTTATCCGATCAGCCGATTGCAGAGGTGCAGCTTGCTCAAGCCGACAAATGGGACGCAGAAGATATCCTCCGGAAATGTGTAGACGCCAGAGAAGGTTGTCCCAACTTCATTTTCTATGAAGGACCCCCGACAGCTAACGGAAAGCCGGGTATACATCATGTTATATCAAGGACTCTTAAGGATTCCGTTTGTCGTTATAAGACAATGCGGGGATACAAGGTGCAACGCAAAGCCGGATGGGATACACACGGATTGCCTGTTGAAATTGAAGTTGAAAAGCAGCTCGGATTCGATGGAAAAAAAGATATTGAGAGCTACGGAATCAAAGCTTTTAATGAAAAGTGCAAGGCTTCGGTTTTTAAATACGGAGCGCTTTGGCGCGATATGACCCGCCGCATGGGTTATCTCATAGATATGGATAATCCGTACATCACTCTGGAAAACGATTATATCGAAACCGGCTGGTGGATACTAAAGGAGTTCTTCAAGGCGGGGCTGATATACGAGGGCCATAAGGTTATCCCTTACTGCCCGCGCTGCGGAACGGGTCTTGCTTCTCATGAGGTTGCCCAGGGTTACAAGATGGTAAAGGTTCAGACCCTTACTGTTCCGTTCAAAAAAAAGGGTGAGGAAAACACGTATTTTCTGGCTTGGACAACCACGGCGTGGACGCTGGCCGCAAATGAATTTTTGGCCGTGGGTCCTGAAATAGATTACGTAAAAGCGAAGCAAAACGGGAAGTTTTATTATCTTGCCAAGGATTTGGCCGATGTGGTACTAGCCGGTGAGTACGAGATAGTTGAAGAGATGAAGGGCAAGGACCTGGAACTTATGGAATACGAGCAGTTAATGCCGTTTGTTGAGATTCCGGGCCGTGCGTTTTTCGTCGGTTGTTCGGATTTCGTTTCGACGGATGGCGGAACGGGAATAGTACACTGCGCTCCGGCGTTCGGAGAAGATGACTATAACGCAGGCAGAAAGTACGATGTCGTGGTGGTTAACCCCGTTGATGAAGAAGGCAGGTATACGGCAACTCCCTGGGCCGGTCGTTTTATCATAGAGGACGGTCTGGATGTTGAAATTATCAAGTGGCTGGCCGCAAACGAGAAGCTTTACGCAAAAGAAAGGTTGGAACACAATTACCCGCACTGCTGGCGCTGCGATACGCCTCTTATATACTATGCAAAGCCTTCCTGGTATATCGAAATGACCGCTCTAAGAGATCAGCTTGTGGCAAACAACAATACGGTGGCATGGCATCCCGCATATGTAGGCGAGGGCCGCTTCGGCAACTGGATTGCTGATGTTAAAGACTGGTCTATTTCAAGAAATCGTTACTGGGGAACGCCGATTAATATCTGGAGATGCCCGGATTGCGGCAAGCTTGAATCCATAGGTTCAAGAAAAGAACTTGTGGAAAAGGCAATTGAAAACATTGACGAAAGCATAGAATTGCATCGTCCGTATGTTGATGAGGTTCATATCAAGTGTTCGGACTGCGGTGCCGTTATGAGCAGAATTCCTGAGGTTATGGACTGCTGGTTCGACTCCGGCGCAATGCCGTTTGCGCAAATGCACTATCCGTTTGAGCATAAAGAAGAGTTTGAAAAGGAGTATTTTCCGGCCGATTTTATATGCGAGGGCATAGATCAGACGAGAGGCTGGTTCTATTCGCTTATGGCGATTTCAACATTTATCATGGGACAGGCGCCATATAAGAATGTGCTTGTAAACGATCATATTCTCGACAAAGAAGGAAAGAAAATGAGCAAACACAAGGGCAATACGGTTGACCCGTTTAAGCTCTTTGATCAATACGGCGCAGACTCCACACGCTGGTACTTGCTTTCCGTTTCTCCTGTGTGGCTCCCCACCAGATTCGACGAGGACGGACTTAAGGATATACAGGGTAAATTTTTCGGAACACTGAGAAACGTATACAACTTCTTCGTGCTTTACGCAAATACCGATAATATCGATGCCAAGAATTGCTTTGTGGATTATGCCAAGCGTCCGGAGCTTGATCGTTGGATACTGTCCAAGTACAATCGTGTAATCGCAGAATCGGAGGCTGCTATGGATAATTACGACCATAACGCCTTTGTCCGTGCTGTTCAGAATTTCGTAACGGAAGATCTTTCCAACTGGTATATAAGAAGAGCAAGAAGAAGATTTTACGCCGAAGGAATGAGCGAGGATAAAAAAGCCGTATATTCCACAAGCTACGAAATCCTGGTAGGTCTTGCAAAGCTGATGGCCCCGATAGCTCCGTTCATTACGGATGAAATATATATTAATCTGACCGGAGAGGATACCGTTCACACCGCCTATTATCCCGAGCCCGATGCGTCTTTGATAGATAATGATCTTGAAGAGAGAATGGATCTTGTAAGGTCAATTGTAACAATGGGTCGCGGTGTAAGAGAAAAGACGAAAATCAAGGTTCGTCAGCCCTTGCCGGAGCTTCTTGTTGACGGCAAATACGAAGAAAAAATAGCCTACATGACGGATCTTATAAAGGAAGAGCTTAATGTCAAAAATGTAAGATTCGAGAAGGATATGGATACATACCTCAACTACACGCTGACGCCCGATTTCAGGGTAGCGGGTCCTAAGCTCGGCTCCAAGATAAAAGCCTTCGGCGCAGCCATAGCAAAGATGAATCCCAGGGAAGTTCTTGAAACTCTGGCCAAAGATTCAAAACTTATACTTACGCTTGATGGCGAGGAAACCGAAATAAGCGAAGATATGCTGTCCTCCAGTGTTACGGCCAAGGAAGGTTTTGATATGGCTCTTGAAAACGGAGTATGCGTAATACTCGATACTCATTTGAGCGATGATCTTGTGTGCGAAGGAATTGCGCGCGAGTTTATCTCCAAGATTCAGCAGATGCGCAAGCAAAAAGACTTTGAAATGATGGATAGGATATGTATATCCATATGCGCGGATGAGCATTGCAAAAAAATGTTGGAAGAATATAAAGACTACATTCAAAGCGAGACTCTTGCGGATGAGATTATCTGCTGCGAAAATCTTTTACGTGAATATGATATAAACGGTCACGAAGCGGGGATAAAAATCGAAAAAACCTAAAGCTTCTGAGAGGCCTTATTTTGCAAGGCCGTTTTTCATGCAGCTTGTGCTGATGCAGCAGCTCTCGCATTCGGGATTTCGAGCCTTGCATACGAGGCGCCCATGCCATATAAGTGCATGGTGCATCTTTGTCCAGTTATCGTAAGGGATGGCTTTTTGAAGCTGAAGTTCCGTGTCAAGAACATTGTACGCATCGGCCAGTCCGGTTCTGTTTGCCAGCCTGAATACATGGGTGTCGACTGCTATTGCCTGCTTTCCGAAGGCCGTTGAGAGCATTACGTTCGCAGTTTTTCTTCCGACTCCGGAAAGAGTAATCAAATCATTGAGCTTCTCCGGTACTTCTCCGTTGAAACGCTCGATGAGCTGACGTGAAAGTTCAATTACGTGTTTTGCTTTACTTCTATAGAGTCCTATGCTTCGTATGTATTCTTCAAGTTTATCTTGTCCGAGCCTCAGCATGGCTTCGGGCGTAGGTGCTTCTTTGAATAGCTTAGGCGTGACTTTGTTAACCGAGCTGTCTGTCGCCTGTGCTGAAAGCACCACCGCTACCAGCAGTTGATAATTGCTTTCAAAATTCAGCGCGCATTGCGCATCCGGATAAGCTTTAAGCAGGTCCGCTATGAGCTGCTTTCTTTTTGCCTTTGTAAGCCTCTTCATATTCTGTCTTTAAGGTGCCTTGCTATTTCTATGATATCGCCGGCAACGGCGGAGCCTGTCGGATCCATTCCCGCGCCTTTTCCCGAAAGAAATATGTCGTTTGCCATATTGCAGGAAATAAGTATTCCGTTGAATTCATTTTTAATTCCCGCAAGAGGGGAATCCTCCGGAATTTCTTGCGGCCGGACGGAGGCGACTATTCCTTCTTCCGTCATCTCGGCGGAGGCGATAAGCTTTATTTTGCAGCCGTTTTTCCTGGCTCTCTCAAGGTCATCCTTGCTGACACCTGTAATTCCCGTGCGTTCAAAATCAGTAGGAGGTATATATGTTTTCCAGGCTTCGGCTATGAGTATTGTAAGTTTATTGGCTGCATCTATACCTTCAACATCCGCTGTTGGATCGGTTTCCGCAAAACCTTTTGCCTGGGCCCGTTTTAACGCTTCTTCGTAGCTCAATTTGTCTTCTTCCATTTTGGTAAGTATATAGTTGGTGGTACCGTTTACGATGCCCTGAATTTTTGTGATGCTGTTTGCAGCCAAAGACCCTGACAATACGCTTATAACGGGAATCGCTCCGCCTACGGCGGCTTCATACCTTAATAGCGAGCCGCCTTTTTGCGCCGCGAGATGAAGCTCGGGATAGTTCTTCGCAACAGCGTCCTTGTTCGGTGTAACGACGGATTTTCCCGACTCAAGCGCCTGAAGCATAAAGCTGCTTGCCGGCTCTGTTCCGCCCATCATTTCAACAACAATTTGTATATCTTTGTCAGACAGTATATCGTCATAATTTTGTGTAAACAGTTCTTTAGGAGCAATTCCGTTTTCCGAGGCCGCAGGATTTTTTTCCAGTATCCTTGCGACTTCAATTTTAAGACCTGTTTTATTTTGAATAACTCCCGAATTAAGAGTTAAGGCCCGGTAAGTGCCTTTTCCGACAGTTCCGAATCCCAGCAAAGCAATTTTGACAGACATTTTTACCTCCTGACAATCTTCATCAGTATAACATACTTGCCCGAAAATGTTGTATAATAATTTATAATGGAAACAGTTCTTTCAAGCGAGAGGTGTGAGAATATGAAGAAGACCGTAAGAGATATTGATGTGAGTGGCAAGCGCTGCATAGTCCGCTGCGATTTTAACGTCCCGATGAAGGATGGTGTAATTACCGATGATAACAGAATCACGGCTGCTATGCCCACGATTGATTATCTTATTGATAATGGCGCGGCGGTAATACTTATGAGTCATTTGGGAAGACCCAAGGGGCAGCCGAATCACGAGTTTACGCTGGCGCCTATCGCAAAGAAAATCTCGGAGCTGAGGGGGTCTGAGATAATTTTCAAGCCTTCGGACTCTGTGGTTGACGACAATGTCAGAAAGGCAGCGTCGGAGCTTTTGCCGGGTCAGATTATGCTGCTTGAAAATGTTCGCTACAGAACCGAAGAAGAAGAAAACGGTGAAGCGTTTTCCAAAGAGCTTGCGTCTCTTGCGGATATCTTTGTGAACGATGCGTTCGGTACTGCGCACAGAGCGCATTCTTCCACAACTGGAATTGCAAGTTTCATTCCTGCGGTTTCGGGGCTTCTGATTGAAAAGGAGCTGCAGTTTCTCGGCGGCGCACTTGAGGATCCAAAAAGACCTCTTGTTGCGATTCTCGGCGGCTCAAAGGTTTCCGATAAGATAGGCGTTATCAATAATCTGATTGAAAAGGCGGATACTATTATAATAGGCGGAGGTATGGCATATACTTTTCTTAAGGCGAACGGATATAATATAGGTACTTCTCTTTGCGAAGAGGATAAGATAGAGCTTGCAAAAGAACTGCAGCAAAAGGCCGCAGACAGGGATGTCATGTTCATGCTTCCCGTTGACAGCGTCTGCGGCGACCGTTTCAGTGAAGACTGCAAGGTCAGGATTGCCGGAAGCTCCACTATGCCCGATGGCTGGATGGGTATGGATATAGGTCCCGATACGGTAAGGCTTTACATAGAAGCTATAAAAAAAGCCGGTACAGTGCTTTGGAACGGACCTATGGGAGTCTTTGAATTTAAGGCATTTGAGAACGGCACGAAGGCAATAGCTCAGGCTTTGGCAAATTGCGACGCCGTCACGATAGTAGGCGGAGGTGACAGCGCAGCCGCTGTAAGTAAATTCGGCTTCAGTGATAAAATAACCCATGTATCTACGGGAGGAGGCGCAAGCCTTGAGTTTCTCGAAGGAAAGATTCTGCCCGGAGTTGCGGCATTAGAGGAGGCATAATAAGATGAGAAAACCTTTTATAGCCGGAAACTGGAAGATGTTTAAGACCGGCAAGGAGGCCAAAGCTTTTGCGCAGGAGTTCGTCAAGCTTTACAGGCCTTCAGATGTGAGGGTCGCGATTGCGGCTCCGTATACGGCGCTTTCGGCGCTTAAATCGGCGTTTAAGGGAACTGGGATAGGGCTTGCCGCTCAGAATATGCACTGGGAAGAACAGGGCGCGTTTACCGGTGAAATCTCCGCCCGTATGCTTAAGGAGATTGGAATTGATTACTGCATTATCGGTCACTCTGAAAGACGTCAGTATTTTAAGGAAACCGATGCCACCGTTAATAAAAAACTGAAGAAGGCGCTTGCTGAAGGCATACTTCCTATATTGTGCGTAGGCGAAGTTCTTAAGACACGGGAATCCGGCGGACAGGAAGAATTCGTTGAAAAGCAGGTGAAAGCCGCCTTCAAGGGTATATCCAAAGAAAATGCCGAAAAAATCACTGTTGCCTACGAGCCGATATGGGCCATAGGAACAGGCAAGACTGCGACTCCCAAGCAGGCTCAGCAGATGTGTGCTCACATAAGAAGGGTTCTTAAAAAGCTTTACGGTGAAGAGATTTCAGAGGAAATCGTGATTCAGTACGGCGGTTCTGTTAAGCCTGAAAATGCGTCCGAGCTTATGAACATGCAGGATATAGACGGTGCTTTGGTCGGCGGAGCCAGCTTAAAGCCGCAGGATTTTATTGATATTATTAATTTTTAGGAGGAAACGAAAATGGCAGTTATTGAAGACGTATATGCAAGAGAAGTCCTTGATTCCAGAGGCAATCCAACAATAGAGGTCGAAGTTTGGCTTGACAACGGCGTTATGGGAAGAGCCATGGTTCCCTCCGGAGCCTCAACAGGTGCTCATGAAGCAGTGGAACTGCGCGACGGTGATAAGAGCAGATACGGCGGCAAGGGCGTTTTAGACGCGGTGGACAATGTTAACGATATTATAACTCCGCACATTCTCGGTATGGATCCGTGCGACCAGCCGGGGCTTGATGCTTACCTTTGCGAGCTTGATAATACTTCGAATAAGGGCTATCTCGGCGCAAACGCCATACTCGGTGTTTCAATGGCCGCTGCAAGAGCCGCTGCAGAAGACATCGGTCTTCCGCTGTTTCAGTACTTGGGCGGTGTAAACGCCAAAGTTCTTCCGACTCCGATGATGAATATCATGAACGGCGGAGAACATGCAAATAACTCTTTGGACATTCAGGAATTTATGATTATTCCGGCGGGTGCGGATTCTTTCAGCGAGGCTCTCAGAATGGGAGCGGAAACTTTCCATGCGCTTAAGTCCCTGCTCAATGACAAGGGTCTTAATACCGCAGTGGGTGACGAGGGCGGTTTTGCGCCCAACCTTAAAAAGAACTCTCAGGCCATAGACCTGATTATAGAAGCCATTAAAAAGGCCGGATATAAACCCGGCAAAGACATATATATAGGGCTCGATGTTGCGGCATCCGAAATGTACGATGAAGAGACCGGAATATATGATCTTAAAGGCGAAGGTGTTCAAAAGAACGCCGATGAAATGGTGGAGTACTACAAAGGTCTTGTTGAAATGTATCCTATACTTACAATAGAGGACGGCATGGCGGAGGATGACTGGGCAGGCTGGAAGAAGCTTACCAGAGCTCTAGGCAAGAAGATTCAGCTTGTAGGAGACGATATTTTTGTAACAAATACCGAAAGACTTGCGGAAGGCATAAGTAAAGGTGTTGCAAATTCCATTCTTATCAAGGTCAACCAGATAGGTACGCTTACGGAAACTTTCGATGCTATAGAGATGGCTAAGAGAGCGGGCTATACCGCAGTTGTTTCGCACCGCTCCGGCGAGACCGAGGATACAACGATAGCGGATATTGTTGTTGCCACGAACGCAGGACAGATAAAAACCGGTTCTCTTTGCAGGACGGATAGAATCGCTAAATATAATCAACTTCTCAGAATAGAGGATATACTCGGTGATTCCGCACAGTACGCAGGCCTTTCAGCATTTTATAATCTTAAAAAGAAATAGTCATTTTTGTGCTTGCCTATAATATGTAGCTTATGTTAAACTACTTGGGACATTTTTAGGAGGTAAAGATGAAAACAGTCTTGATGATATTGCTCGGAATAGTTTCTATTGCGATTATCGCTGCATGGACAGTGATGGAAGACCGCGGCAACGGTGCGGCCGCCCTTGGCGGAGGAAATTCCGCAGTTGCAAAAAAGCAAAAAAGCCGTGACATACTTTTGAACAAGATTTCCATGTACGGTGCTATTGCGTTTGCGGTACTGGTATTGGTACTTATTGTTGTTGAGTAACAACGCACTATTTTAAAATATATTATACTATTAATTTATGGAGGAATTATCTAATGGACGACGCTTTAGTATGGGTTGCTCCTGCAGTCGGCGCTGTCGCCCTGCTTGTAGCACTCTTTCTTGCTAAGTGGGTTAGCTCGCAGAACCCCGGAAACGACAGAATGAAGGAGATTGCCGGTTTCATTCAGGAAGGCGCAATGGCATTTTTAAAGAGAGAATACAGGACAATGGTTATAGTTGTCGTGGTTCTTGTAGTTATACTTGCCATATTCATACATCCTGTGACAGCAGTTCTTTTTCTATTCGGTGCGGCCTTCTCGGTTCTTGCCGGTTATTTCGGAATGCAGGTTGCCACAAAGGGCAACGTAAGAACCGCTGCCGCCGCTAAAGAAGGCGGAATGAACAAAGCCCTTGCAGTGGCTTTCAGATCAGGATCTGTTATGGGTCTTTGCGTGGTGGGTCTCGGACTTCTCGGCGTAGGACTTGCAGTAGCGCTGCTTCCTGCTGATGTGGCTCAAAAATGTCTCACGGGCTTTGGTTTGGGCGCATCTTGCATGGCTTTGTTCGGAAGAGTCGGCGGAGGCATTTACACAAAAGCTGCGGACGTGGGTGCTGACCTTGTAGGCAAGGTTGAGGCGGGCATTCCCGAGGACGATCCGCGTAACCCCGCTGTTATAGCCGATAACGTAGGCGATAACGTAGGCGATATCGCAGGCATGGGTTCGGACCTTTTCGAGTCTTATGTAGGCTCTATTATTTCCGCAGTAGCTCTTGCTTTTTCAGCGAGTTTTCAGTATGACAGCTTTAAGGGTGCCGTTTTCCCGCTGGTAATTTCGGCGGCCGGCATTATAGCTTCAATTGTGGGAATACTTTCAGTAAGGGGTAAGGAAGGTTCCAATCCGGCAAACGCTCTGAATATGGGAACTTACGTATCCGCTATTCTTGCTGCTGTGGTTGCATTTATTCTTTCCAAGACTTTCTTTGGAAATTACAGCAATGCCATTGCCGTAGTTGTAGGACTTGTTGTGGGAACCCTCATAGGAAAAATAACTGAAGTTTATACATCTTCGGATTATAATTCTGTTAAAAAGATAGCGGAGCAGTCTCAGACGGGCGCCGCGACAACGATTATTTCCGGTCTTGCCGTGGGCATGATGTCTACAGCCTGGCCGATAGTTGTTGTAGCTGCAGGTATAGTTGTTGCATATAAGGTTGGCGGAGTTTACGGAATCGCACTTGCTGCGGTAGGTATGCTCTCCACCGCGGGCATGACAATTGCCGTTGACGCATACGGCCCTGTTTCCGATAATGCCGGCGGTATCGCCGAGATGGCGGAACTTGAGCCGGAAGTTAGAGAAATCACGGATACGCTCGATTCTGTAGGAAACACGACAGCTGCTATAGGCAAGGGCTTTGCCATAGGTTCTGCTGCGCTTACGGCGCTGGCGCTATTTGTATCGTACGCGGCAGTTGTAGGACTTGAAGTCATAGATATGATGAACTCAACCGTAATAGCCGGTACTTTTATAGGCGCCATGCTTCCGTTTATGTTCTCCGCATTTACGATGAGTTCCGTATCCAAGGCGGCTAACCATATGATAGAAGAGGTAAGAAGACAGTTCAGGGAACTCCCCGGAATCATGGAAGGAACTCAGAGGCCCGACTACGCCAGATGCGTGGATATTTCCACAAGCGCAGCTCTTAAAGAGATGATTGTTCCGGCTATGCTTGCAGTAGTTGCTCCGATTCTCATCGGCTTTGTTATGGGTGTTAACGCGCTCGGCGGCATGCTTCTAGGCTCTCTGCTTTCAGGCGTTCTTCTTGCTATATTCATGTCAAATTCCGGCGGTGCATGGGATAACGCGAAGAAATACATTGAAGGAGGCGCATATGGCGGCAAGGGTTCCGAAGCTCACCATGCGGCAGTTGTAGGTGATACGGTAGGAGATCCGTTCAAGGATACCTCCGGTCCATCTCTTAACATTCTCATCAAGCTGATGACTATTGTTGCAGTAGTGTTTGCACCGCTCTTTGGCGCAGGACTTTTATAAGATAATAAAAATATTATCTATCACAATTGATAATTTTACCCGCTCAGAGATGGGCGGGTATTTTAGTGCTTTTTCAGCCATATTGAATTGTGCTATAATATTGATAATATTAAAAAAATCTTGAATGGAGCGGCTTATAACAGGGGGCTGAAATGAAGGACTATAAAGCGTTGCAGAACGGAAGCGATATAAGAGGCGTTGCCATGGAGATTGCGGGTGAAAAGCCTGTTAATCTTACAAACGAGGCGGCGGCGGATCTGGCACGAGCTTTCGCTCTTTGGCTGGCGCGCAAAACGGGTAAGGAACTTGGAGATATAAGCATAGCAATAGGGCGTGATTCAAGAATAACAGGGCCTGCGCTTATGGAAAGCTGTGCCACGGCGCTGAGTCAAATGGGAGTACGAGTGTATATCTGCGGCCTTGCAACCACTCCGGCCATGTTTATGGCAACGGTTTTTGCCAATGTCGGGGCAGAGGGTTCCATCATGCTTACCGCAAGCCATCTTCCATATGAAAGAAACGGTCTCAAATTTTTCACAAGAGAGGGAGGGCTTGACTCTCCGGATATCAAGGCGCTTATTGAGATTGCTGAAGCGGACAGAGAGTGGGAGAAAGCCGCAAGTCCGGGCGAGATTGCCCCGTGCAGGCTTATGGAACATTACGCGGCTCATTTAAGAGGGCTGATCTGCAGCGATTTGAACAAAAAAGAAGAAGACAAACCTCTTTCGGATCTTCATGTGGCGGTCGACGCGGGAAACGGCGCAAGCGGTTTTTATGTGGATAAAGTTCTAAAGCCGCTCGGTGCGGACTGCAGCGGAAGTCAGTTTTTGGAGCCCGACGGCATGTTCCCCAATCATCCGCCCAACCCTGAAAACGAAGAAGCTATGCAGTCAATATGCGCTGCTGTCAAGGCTTCAGGAGCCGACCTCGGCATTATATTCGATACCGACGGAGACCGTTCTTCCGCAGTCGATGAAAACGCCAACGAGATAGCAAGAAACAGAATAGTAGCTCTCGCTGCGGTCATCGCAGGAGAAGGATATCCGCAAACCACCATAGTGACCGACAGCATAACAAGCACTCAGCTCGGAGAATTTCTTACAAAAGAACTCGGTCTTAAACATTTTAGATACAGAAGGGGTTACAGGCATGTCATAAACAAAGCAGTGGAACTTGATTCGCAGGGAACTGACTGCAGGCTTACAATTGAGACCTCGGGTCATGCAGCTATGAAGGAAAATTATTTCCTCGATGACGGTGCTTACCTTGCGACAAAGATAGTTATTAAGGCCGCTCAGCTTAAGAAAGAAGGAAAAGGAATAAGCTCCCTTATAGCTAAGTTAAAGGACCCTCTTGAATCAAAGGAATATCGCTTAAGGCTCAGCACGGACGATTTCGCGGGCTATGCTCAAAGCGTACTTGAATTTGTTGAGAGCAGTGTTCAAAGCGGTATGGTTGAAGGCTGGAATCTGGAGCTTCCTAACTATGAGGGAGTACGGGTAAACGTTCCCGGAGGCTGGTTTCTTATGAGAAAGTCATTGCACGACCCTGTTATTCCTCTCAACATTGAATCGGATATTGAAGGCGGTGTTGAACAAACTTTTCTCCAGCTCCGTAATCTGCTTTCCGGTTACGATAAATTGACTTTATAATTAAAGCACGTTAGAATCGCAACATAAATTTTCAAAATGGCATTTACTCATTTACATGTACATACGGAATATTCTCTTCTTGACGGAGCGTGCCGCATAGACAAGCTTGTGGCTAAGGCTAAAGAGCTCGGCATGGAGGCTCTTGCTATAACCGACCACGGCGTTATGTACGGCGCGGTTCAGTTTTTTGACCACGCAAAGAAAGCGGGCATAAAACCCATCATAGGCTGTGAGTGTTACACAGCGGCAAGAGGAAGAAAAGCCCAGGACAGCATAGAGGATCGTTCTCAGGGACATTTAGTGCTTCTTGCCAAAAATGAACAAGGTTATCAGAATCTCATAAAGCTTGTCTCGTTGGCATACAGAGAGGGATTCTATTATAAGCCACGCATCGACCATGAGCTTTTGGAACGGTATTGTGAGGGTCTTATATGTCTTTCAGCGTGTCTTGCGGGCAAGGTTCAGCAGGAGCTTTTGAACGATAACTACGAGGCTGCCAAGCAGGAAGCTCTTTTTTTGAAGAAACTTTTTGGTGCGGATTTCTATCTTGAAATGCAGGATCAGGGCCTTGAAGAGGAAATCAAGGTCAATAAGGGTCTTAAGCTACTTTCAAAGGAATTGGATATAAAACTTGTCGCAACAAACGATGTTCACTATATAAATCGCGATGATGCAAAGGCCCATGACGTTTTGCTTTGTATAGGTACAAAGTCGAACCTGTCGGATCCGGACAGAATGCAGTTTCCCAACGATCAGTTCTATCTTAAATCCGAGAAGGAAATGCGAGATATATTTGCCGACACACCGGAGGCTATAGATAATACGCAGGAGATAGTTGACAAATGCAATTTTGAGTTTGTCTATGGGGATTATCATATTCCCAAGTTTAAGATTCCGGGAAATTTCGTGTCCGAGAACCAGTATTTTGAATACATTTGCTGGTCAGGCCTTGAATACAGATACGGGCGCAGTGAGATTCGTCCCTACAATGTGAAAAAATACATAGATGTAATTCCGGAAGATATGTCATCTCTGGCTCCGAATGTTTCACAGGATTTAAAGGAGCGCATGGACTACGAGATAAAAACCATAGAGAAAATGGGCTATGTGGGCTACTTTTTGATAGTCTGGGATTACGTTAACTTTGCCAAGAGCGAAAGCATAATGGTAGGACCGGGCCGAGGTTCAGCCGCAGGCTCAATTGTAGCCTACTGCATGGATATTACGGATATAGACCCGATACGCTTCGGATTGATTTTCGAACGCTTCCTTAATATCGAGCGTATTTCCATGCCCGATATCGATATGGATTTTTGCATTGAGCGCAGAGCCGATGTCATAGATTATGTAAAGCGTCAGTATGGTTACGAAAACGTTTCACAGATTTCGACTTTCGGAACTCTCAAAGAAAGAGCTGTTTTTAAAGACGTTGCAAAGGTTATGAATTTGCCGTTTTCGCGTTCACTTGAAATAGCCAAAATGATTCCTGAAGACCTTAAGGTTACGCTGGAGTCCGCTATAAAGGACAGTCCGGATTTCAGGAAGGTTTATGAAGAAGACCCGCTGGTTCATCAGATAGTTGAAACCGCCAAAATACTCGAGGGACTGGCAAGGCATGTATCGACGCATGCGGCAGGAGTTGTGATTTCCCCCGATCCTGTAGATACTTATGTTCCGCTGGTGCTTTCCGAAAGAGACGAGAAATCTTTGGCCACTCAGTTCACAATGACTGAAATAGAGCATCTGGGGCTTCTCAAGATGGACTTTCTGGGTTTACGAAACCTTACCGCCATGCAGGAATGCCTGCGTCTTATTAAAAAGGATGTCGGTGTTGAAATAAATCTTCTTGAGTTGGACTATGACGATCCCGAAGTTTACAAGCTCATTTCATCCGGTAATACGGTGGGAATATTCCAGCTTGAATCGGGTGGAATGACCAGATTTATGAAAGAGCTTCAGCCGGACTGTCTTGAAGACCTTATAGCCGGAATCTCGCTATATCGGCCCGGTCCCATGGATTCTATACCGACTTACATAGATTGTAAGAGAAATCCATCGCATATCCGGCACAAGACTCCCAAGCTTGAGGAAATACTTGCTCCGACATACGGTTGTATAGTCTACCAGGAGCAGGTAATGGATATAGTAAGAAAATTGGGCGGTTATTCTTACGGGCGGGCGGATTTGGTTCGCCGCGCCATGTCTAAGAAGAAAGCTGATGAGATGGCAAGGGAAAGAGAGTACTTTGTCAACGGTAAGCTGAACAAGGACGGAAGTGTTGATGTTCCCGGCTGCATAAGAAACGGTGTGTCCGAAGACGCCGCAAACGCCATTTTTGATGAGATGACCGGCTTTGCGGAATATGCTTTCAACAAATCTCATGCAGCGGCGTATGCTGTGGTTGCGTTTCAGACCGCATGGCTCAAGCAGTACTACCCGGCGCAGTTTATGGCATCTCTGATGACTTATCCCGCTGCGGCCAACGCGGTAGCAGGCCTTATCAGGAACGCGCGGGAGATGGGTATAAATGTGCTTCCTCCGGATGTGAACAAGAGCGAAAAGCATTTCAATACGGAAAACGGAAATATTCGATACGGACTTTTAGGTATTAAGCACGTAGGCGAATCTGTGGTAGATGAAATAATAAGGGCGCGTACTGAAAGGATGCCGCAGGATATTCATGAATTTATGGACGGTGTTGATGTTCGTATGATGAACCGTCAGGCGCTCGAGGCATTGATTAAAGCGGGAGCATTTGACCGCTTCCCGGGCAACAAAGCTCAGAAAGTCGGGGCGCTCGCCGACTTGATTGCCAGCGCGCAGGAAACCGCCAAGAACAATTTGAGCGGACAAATCAGTCTTTTTTCATTAAGCGGTGAAGAAGGCAGCATAAAAATCGAGAGAAATCTGCCGCCCGCAAACGAATTCAGCAAGAAGGACATCATGGCTATGGAAAAGGAGATGCTGGGCATATACCTTACAAACCATCCGCTGAACGACGTAAAAAAAGAAATTTCCGATATTGCCGACATGGATACGGAAAAGCTTTTTGCGCCCGAAGAAGAGCGTGATAAGAGCATTCGGGACGGTCTTAGCGTAACCATGGCAGGGCTCATAAGCGCAAAAAAACAGCTGATAACCAAAAAAGGTGCCCCCATGGGCATTATCAGCCTTGAGGACTTGTATGGCACAGTAGAGGTAGTTCTCTTCCCCAAAACATATGAAATTGACAGAAGTAATGTTGAAGTGGATAATATTGTAGTTGCAAAAGGTAAGCTGGACTGCAAGGAAGAGGGCAATCCGAAGCTTTTAGCCGACAGGGTGGTTTTACTGGAAGATTACACGGATTCACTTCCCAAAAGCAGGGATGTTGCCGTTCCGGCGCAAAAGCTTGATCTTCCTATGATAAAGATAGTCATTCCTGAAAACTTCGACGACAATACGGGACTTTTGGCTTTTTCCAAAATTGCAAAGAGACATCTTGGAGACACTCCGGTGGTTCTTATGGTCGCCAAATCGGGAAACAAATATAAGCTCAACTACGACCTGTGGGTCGAGGCTGACGATGAATTTTATAGCGAAGTGTTCGTTCACTTCGGCAAGGATTGTTTGAGGTAAAACGCATGAGAAGAATAGGTGTACTTACAAGCGGCGGAGATTCTCCGGGCATGAATGCATGTATAAGGGCGGTCGTAAGGGGCGCTATTTACAGCGGACTTGAGGTCTGCGGTATCAAGCGCGGCTATGAGGGCCTTATAGACGGAGACATAGAAGAAATGAATGTTGCCTCCGTGGCGGACATAATCCACAGGGGCGGCACGATTTTGAGGACCGCCAGATCCGAGCGCTTCATGAGCGAGGACGGTTTCAAGAGGGCCGTCTCAATGCTTAACGCTTTCGGAATCGAAGGACTTGTGGTAATAGGGGGAGACGGCTCTTTAAAGGGTGCAAAGAAACTTGAGGATGCCGGTATAAAGGTAGTGGGCCTTCCCGGAACAATTGACAATGATTTAGGATATACGGATTTTACAATAGGCTTTGACACAGCTGTCAATACGGCTCTTGCGGCCATAGGAAATATCAGAGATACTTCATCGTCTCACGGCAGAACGACAATAATTGAAGTCATGGGAAGAAACTGCGGAGAAATAGCATTGTACGCAGGTCTTGCGGGCGGTGCGGAAACCATATTGGTACCCGAAATTTCGATTGATATAAATGACATATGCCGAAAACTGATAATGGGCGTCAACAGAGGAAAGCTGCACAGCATAATCGTTAAGGCCGAGGGTGTTCCTATCAGTTCATCGGAGCTTGCAAAAAAACTAACAGAAAAGACAGGTCTTGAAACCAAGGTTGTGATACTCGGATACATACAG
The DNA here is from genome assembly GCA_964346675.1 of uncultured Oscillospiraceae bacterium. Taxonomy (GTDB): domain Bacteria; phylum Bacillota; class Clostridia; order Peptostreptococcales; family Anaerovoracaceae; genus RUG13409. Next base: position 70,241 of record CAYFUZ010000001.1, read on the forward strand.
CGCGGCGGAAGTCCGACCGCTACAGACAGACTTCTGGCATCGAGAATGGGCGTTCACGCAGTGGAACTTCTTAAGGAAGATATTTCAGGAAAAGTGGTAGGCGTAAGAGGCGACGAGATTTTTTCGATGGATCTTTCCGAATCTCTTCAGACAAGCAAACCCAGCCACACAGACTTCATTAGAATCTGCGATATGCTGTCATAGCGTATTTTGATTTTGTTATTTTAATCTATATGTTCTGTAAGGCGTACTGCCGTACGGCTCAATGCGTTCAATTTTCCCTATTGCCAATAGTCGGTCCAGATGGGCCAGGCATTCTCCCGTGGCAAACCAGCGTTGAGTTATCGGCAGATTTCCGTCGGGGTCTCTGCGTATGCGCCATTTCATCAGGGCGGTTATCTGATAGGCATTAAGTCTCTCTTCGCTGTTGCCGATTATATCTGTAATCTCGTTAAGGCGCAGCTCATGGTGCTTTTGAAGCTCTTCAATGCGTTTATAATAGTCCCCGCTGCCTCTGTGTCCCGGAAGGGCCAGCTCGACAGGGTAGGTCTTGCTTCTTTCGAGGCTGTCGAGATAACAGCCCAGAGTGTCATCAAGAACAGGCCATGCCGTTATGTTCGGGGTAATATCAAAGAGCACATGGTCCCCCGTGAACATTATTTTTTCATTATCAAGCCAGAACATGCAATTTCCCACTGAGTGTCCCGGCATAATCAGTACCTGGAGTTTGTAATCCCCGATTTCTATAATCTGCTTATCGTAGATAGGTATCATACGGTCGGACACATCTTCCGAAAGATATTTGACGGACGGACTGTGTTTGTCTACTTCCCGGAAGAATTCCTCCGTAGCACCTTCGAGTTTATCTCTTTCATAGCGTTTATTTCTTATCCCCCGGTACCACATGGTCTGCCAGCTTATGTCGGCCTCGCTCATGTAGATGTGTTTTCCTTTGCCTGCAAAAACGTGGTTTTGCCCGGTATGATCCGCGTGCATATGAGTATTGAGTACGTTGATTCTCGATTTGTCTGCGCCTATATGTTTAAGTCCGGATGAAAGCGCTTCATAACAATCGGGTATATTAAAACCGGTGTCAATTAGATAGTCTGATTCATCGCCCTTTAAAAAATAGCTGTTCAGCACTTTGAGCGGGCTTCCCGGTAAGAATACCGGTATTTTATATATTCCGTTAAGTATTTCTTCTATCATGATTCCCTCTAATCCGATTAATACAACAGAGTATATCAAGATACGGCCGCTCGCACAAGTGTCCGCCTGCGGTGGACGGCTGTGCGCAAAAGTTTGCACTGGAGGGATTTATACTGCCGTAAGCTTGCTTCGTAAAAGTAAATTGCTTATAATGACACCTATACTTTGATTATTGGAGGATGTTTATGAAAAAGATTTTAGCTATTATGCTTGCGGTCGCCATGGTGCTTTGCCTGGTGGCTTGCGGCGAAAAGGAAAAAGAAGGACATGCCGATGACGGCAAGAAAATCGCGTATGTTCTCACAGAGGTCGGTGACACATATTCGCTCGGTCTCGGCAGCAGTTTTGCCACGGCCTTTAAGGCGGGCGGCGGTGAAGTTATAGAAGAATCCTTCCCAAAGGATACGACAGACTTTACTTCCTACCTTCAGAATGCAATCAACGGTTCGGCAGATGTAATCTTTGCTCCCAACTCGACAACGGTTGCCGCAAACCTGATTACTCAAGCTGCGGATAAGGGAATAGACATTCCGCTTATGGCGGGTGACACCTGGGAGTCTTCCGTAATTCTCGATGCTGCGGACGGAACCGGTCTTGATGTTTATTGCTCCACCTTTTTCGATGAAAACGACGATTCAGGCGCGGCAAAAAGTTTTGTTTCAGGCTTTAAAGATTGGCTCAATTCAAATCCGCAAGCAAAAACCAATAACGGCGGAAACGACATAGTTGCCGCAGTATCGGCCCTTGGCTTTGATGCTTATAATGTGGCTTACGCTGCAATCGAAAGGGCGCTTAACGCTGACGCCAAGGCCACATCGCTTGACGTTGCTGCACAGCTTTGGGCTACTGACATTGCCGATGCTGTAACCGGCTCCATAAAGTTCGACCAGACCAAGGATGCCATAAAAGAATCGGCCTACATTAAAAAGGCGGCATCCAAATCGGGATTTGATTTCATTACGGTGCAGACAGTTACCAATAATGCGGCTCAGGGAAAGGCATTGGACTACAGCGCTCTCAGCTCCTCAAATCCTGTTGTTAAGGACGGAACGGTTTATATAGGTGTTTACCAGCCGCAGTCCGGTGCTAACGGTGCAGGCGGGAAACAGGAAGTTCTCGGTATTCAGTACGCAAACTTCGTGAAATCGACTGTTGCGGCAGGCGGAAAGACATATAAAGTAGAGCTCGTAATCGTTGATAACGAATCCGATGACAATAAGGCGGTTTCCGCGGCTTCCGAAATCGTAAACAAGGGAGCTTGCGTATCGCTTGGTTCTTACGGTTCCGGTATATCCATCGCGGCGGCAGACACCTTCTATAATGCAGGTGTTCCCGCAGTGGGTTGCTCTTGCACCAATCCTTTGGTAACGGAAGGACATGATCTTTATTTCAGAATATGCTTCCTTGACCCGTTCCAGGGCGGAGTAATGGCGCAGTTCGCGCTCGGCAGGATTAAGTAATCAAAAAGTTTTCGCAGGTGCGGCGACTTGATTGCCGCACCTTGTTTTTGTGTTAAGCCTACAGGGGCAAATTATGAATTATCTACCTTATCTTTTAGCAGGCCTTTCCGTCGGAAGTCAATATGCGCTCATAGCCATAGGCTACACCATGGTCTATGGTATTTTGCGATTGATAAACTTCGCTCACGGAGACCTGTTCATGGTTTCGGGCATACTTATGGTTTATATTTCAGCCTCGATGCCGTGGTATATATCCATACCTTTTGTTTTGATACTGACAGTAATAATAGGCTTTCTTATCGAACGCTGCGCTTATGCACCCTTGCGCTCATCTCCGAGGATGTCTGTAATGGTGTCGGCTATAGGAGTTTCCTATCTGCTTCAGAATCTCATATACTACATCACTGGAGGACTGGCGAAGCAGTATCCCGCTCTTCCCGTGCTGTCCAAGAGAGTTAAGTTTTTCGGCATAGGTGATAAGCTGGTAATATTTATCACTCCCGTTATTGTAATCATACTGATGATTTTGCTTGTTTTGCTCATTAATCACACAAAGGCAGGCATGGCAATGAGAGCTGTTTCACGAGATTTTGAAACAAGCCGTCTCATGGGTATCAAGGTTGACAGAGTTATAAGCACTACATTTGTCATTGGTTCTTTTCTTGCAGGTGTAGGTGCGCTTTTGTACTTTTCGAAATATACAGGCGTTCAGCCGACATCCGGCGCGCTGCCCGGTCTTAAGGCTTTTGTTGCAGCCGTATTCGGCGGCATAGGATCCATTCCCGGAGCCGTTGTGGGAGCTATCATTATCGGTGTTGTTGAAAACTTCGCTGTTGCTTTCGGTATGTCCACGTACAAAGACGCCTTTACGTTTATATTGCTCATTGTTATTCTTATCGTTAAGCCGACAGGCATATTCGGTGAGAAGACCGTCGATAAAGTTTAGGAGGCCGCGTTATGCGAAAACAGTTAGGAAAGGATGCGGTATTCAACATTGTCGTAACAGCTGCTGTTGTGATAACAATGTTTATTATTCAGTCCGTGTTCCCGCAGAGCAGCACCATAGTCAACGTTTGTAAAAAGACGTGTATTTATGCGCTTGCTGCGGTAGCAATGAATCTGCTTAACGGTTTCACCGGACTATTTTCACTCGGGCAGGCGGGATTTATGGTAATAGGCGCATATACTTATGCGGTTCTTACCATTCCGGTTGCAAACAGGGCGGTGGTATATTATCAGACCAACGGTGGCGCTATTAATTTCTGCCTCCCCGTACTTTTGGCGCTTCTGCTCGCGGGGCTTGCGGCAGCCTTATTCGCGTTTCTTATAGGTCTTCCTGTGCTTAGGCTTAAGTCCGATTATCTTGCTATAGCCACCTTGGGTTTTGCGGAAATAATCAGAACGGTAATTCAATCTACGGACCTTTTGGCCATAACAAACGGCCCTAATCCCATAAGTCAGTTTAAAGGCTTTTCAAGTCTTATGTCTTATGTGATATGCGCAGGGATGTGCATCGCTTTCATAGTGCTGCTTATACATTCTTCCTATGGCAGAGCATTCAAGGCTATAAGGGACGATGAAATAGCGGCGGAAGCCATGGGAATAAATTTGGCGCATCATAAAAGAATGTCATTTACGGTATCGTCCTTTTTCATGGGACTTTCGGGAGCAATGCTCGCGATGTATAATTCTTCGCTTTCCGCAACGACATACACTTCGGCAATGACCTACGAGATTTTGCTTATAGTGGTAATAGGAGGCATAGGATCAATATCAGGAAGCATTACGGCGTCGTTTCTTTTCATAGCCTCATCCGAATGGTGGCTTAGATTCCTTGATTATGAGACAAAAATAGGAGAGTTTAAACTTCCTCTTTTGCGCGGAGGATTCAGAAAGGTTGTTTTTTCCGTAGCGATAATGATAATAGTGCTCTTCTTTAACAGGGGACTGTTTGGCGACAAAGAGCTTTCCGTGTCTCGTATAACGGACAAGTTCAGACGCAAGACAGCAAAAGGAGGTGAGCGATAATGAAAACGATGCTTAAACTTGAAGATATCACCATGCAGTTCGGCGGCGTAGTAGCCGTTGACAATCTGTCTTTAAGCGTTGCCGAGGGGGAAATAGTGGCCCTTATAGGACCGAACGGGGCAGGGAAAACCACGGCCTTTAACTGTATCACGGGAGTTTATCAGCCCACGAACGGCCGAGTTATTTATAAGGACAAAACCATAGTGTCCGCTCATCCTACGGGGAAAATGAAAAAAAATTATCTGGGTATCAATGCGGAAAAATACAAGGATTTCCAGCAAATCGACCCGACCCCTGATCGTATAACCGAACTGGGCATAGCGAGAACTTTCCAGAATATCCGTCTTTGGAAGTCCATGACCGTATTCGAGAATGTTCTTGTCGCGAAGCATATGAGGGCCAAGCAGAATATGTTTTCAGCAACTCTTCGCCTGTCACATTCGGAAGAACTAAAAATGAAACAAGAGGCGGCGGAGCTGCTTCAAGAACAGGATCTTCTGCAGTATAAGGATGAGCTGGCGGTAAGCCTTCCTTACGGTCTTCAAAGACGCCTTGAAATAGCAAGAGCTCTGGCAACTGAACCGCAGCTACTGCTGCTTGATGAGCCTGCGGCCGGAATGAACCCGCAAGAGACGCAGGAGCTTGGAGAATTCATAGTAAAAATCAAAGATGCGCATAAGCTTACAATTTTTATGATAGAACATCACATGGAATTGGTAATGCAATTTTCAGATCACATATACGTAATAGATTTTGGCAAAGAAATATGCAACGGGACGCCTGAGACAGTACAAAACGATCAACGTGTTATAGACGCATATTTGGGGGTGGCAGACGATGAGCAATGTGCTTGAAGTTAAAGACCTTCGCGTAAATTACGGGGGCATTGAAGCTGTTAAGGGTATAACCCTGGAGGTCCCGGAAGGCAAGATAGTGACTCTTATAGGGGCAAACGGGGCGGGTAAAAGCTCCACGCTCAGAACTATAGCCGGCCTTGAAAAACCTACGTCCGGCAGCATTTTTATGAACGACTTCGACATCAGCGGAAAAGATCCGACGGAAATCGTTAAAAAAGGAGTAACTCTGGTTCCCGAAGGAAGAAGGGTTTTCCCCGATTTAAGTGTCCTTGAAAACCTTAAAATAGGCGCATATCTGAGAAGTGACAAGGTCGAAATTCAGAAGGATATCGAATGGGTGTACTCCCTTTTCCCGCGCCTCGAAGAGCGTCATTGGCAGCTTGCCGCGACTCTTTCGGGCGGAGAGCAGCAGATGTTGGCTGTAGGAAGAGCCCTGATGAGTCGTCCGAAAGTCATGATGATGGACGAGCCGTCTCTTGGACTTGCTCCCATAATAGTCAGAGATATATTCGGTATTATCAGTACCGTAAATAAAGAGGGCGTAACCATATTACTGATTGAACAAAATGCCAATATGGCGCTTAAGCTTGCTGACTATGCTTACGTTCTTGAAACGGGTCACATAATCAAAGAAGGAACAGGTGCTGAACTCTTGGCGGATGAGTCCGTAAAAGAGGCTTATCTTGGAAAGAAAAAATAAACTTTTAAATATGGCATTAATAAGTAAAGTGTTTAATTTTAAAGAAACAAAATAATTGATTGAAAACGGGTGTAAAACCCGTTTTTATGATATAATTTTCTGGTTATGAGAATACTTACTGTAATAGCCGGAATACTGGTGTCGGCCTGCGGAGCTTTCTGTTTTGCTGTTTACCAGAATGCCTTTGCCGATGTTGCCTTTCTTGTGGGATTAGTGATGGTCGTTGCGGGGGGCTGCATCGTGGCTGCGTACCTCGTATCCGGGCGGGGAAACAACAGAACGACAGATACATCTTTGGTAGAGGGACTTGGAACGCTGCTCTACGGTTTTGCCGTGTTAAATAATCAGGTGACGGATAATACTCTGACCATGTTCTTCGGAACATGGCTTACGCTTTGCGGCATAACAAGAGTATCACAGAGCTTTTATGTGAGTCGCTTCAGGCCTCAGGACTGGGCAAAAATCATGCCTTTGGCAGCCATTACAAGCATGCTCGGTGTAGTAATGATGATGCCGAAACTCGTATCCGCGGTAATGCCGCTTATGCTTTTGGGAGGGGCTTTTATTCTGGACGGATTGTCGATGCTTATCTACGCTATGTTCATGAAGAAAAGCGATGTTACTTCTTCCGAGGCGGAGGCTAAAGCTCACGAAAGAGCGGCGGCAAAAAAAGCTCTTGCGATAGAAAAACGAAAAGAGCGAGACCGCCTGCGTTCTCTTTCCAAACAGGAAAGAGAGGCCGAGCAGGAACGTCAGAAACAGCAGCGTGAAATCGAAGAAGAGGAGAGGCGCAGAGCCAAAGCCGAGGCAAAAGCGGCAAGAAAAGCCAAGGCCCGCCCCGCAACGGAGCGGACTATACAGTTTACACCGGAGGAAACGGCTCAAATAAAGGCTGCAGACAGTCAAGCGGGTATGGAGCCGAACAGCGTTACTGAGACAGACAACGATGAGCCGGACAAGAGTGCAGCAGAAGGGAACGGGCATCCGGCTCCGGCTAAAGATATAATAAAAGAAAGCATTCAGCCGGCCGCAGATAGAGCGGAAGTTTCTTTGGCAAAACCCGTTTGGCAAAAGCCTACGGAAATACCGAGCTTAAGAGCAAGCGCTATTGAGGAGCGGGAGAACTTCAAGGAAGAGGATTTCATACCCAAGCCCCTTACGTTTACCGCGGTAAATCTCGAAGAGATTGAGTCTCAGAAGCCTCCCGAAATAAAATTTGAAAAGGTGGAGCTGCCTGAGTTTACGCTTGCATCTGAAACAGGAACCGTAGATCGCAACGATGTGCTCAATAAGATAGACAACATCATTCTTAAACACGAGGGTGTAGACTATACTCCAATAAATCTGGAAGAACTTGTTGCAGAGCCTTTGGGAAAACCCTATGACCCGGAGGAATCCAAGCGCTTTACTCAGACGCTCAATTTTGACTGGCTGGAGGATTAAAAATGAAAGCAGGGCCTGTAATGCTTCTTGTAATGGACGGCTTCGGCTTGGCTCCCCCCTCATCCGGGAACGCCATATGTGCGGCAAAGACCCCGAACCTGGATGCTTTGTTTGAAGAATGCTCACACGCAAAGCTTAATGCGAGCGGACGTTTTGTCGGTCTGCCTGACGGGCAAATGGGAAATTCCGAGGTGGGGCATACAAATATGGGTGCAGGCAGAGTTGTATGGCAGGAACTCAGCAAAATAAGCAACAAAATAGCGGATGGCAGTTTCTTCAAAAACAATGCGCTGCTTGAAGCTATGGAAAATGCAAAAATCAATTCATCCGCCTTGCACGTTTTTGGTCTTATGTCCGATGGCGGGGTTCATTCGCATATAGATCATATCAAGGCTGTGTGTGATTTAGCAAAGCGCTGCGGAATTGAAAGACTTTATGTACATTGTTTTACGGACGGAAGGGATACTTCTCCGACATCAGGAGCTTCATATATCAGTGAAATGGAAAAATATCTGCATACGCTCGGGCTCGGCAAGGTCGGAAGTGTAATCGGCAGATACTATGCCATGGACAGAGACAATCGCTGGGAGAGAGTCAGGGAGGCCTATGACGCATTGACTTGCCCGGCGCCGTCAGCCAGCATCAGCGGAACTGAGATTGTCGAGTCTCTCTACGCGATTGGAGAGACTGATGAGTTTATCCGGCCGAGAATATGCGGAGGATTTAAAGGCATAAAGGATGGAGATTCTATAGTTTTTGCTAATTTCAGACCGGATAGGGCAAGGCAGCTGACAAGAGCTTTTGTTGATCCCGATTTTGAGGGATTTGAAAGGAAATGTGTCATTAGGGACCTTTGCTACGTCTGCATGACGCAGTACGATGTGACAATGCCCAATGTGCTTGTCGCTTACCCGCCGGAGGAGCTGAAGAACACTCTCGGTGAATACGTTTCAGGACTAGGGCTTACCCAGCTCAGAATCGCGGAAACCGAAAAATACGCGCATGTTACTTTCTTTTTTAACGGTGGAATAGAACAACCTTATCCCGGAGAAGAAAGGATACTTGTTCCGTCACCCAAAGTTGCTTCTTATGATCTTAAGCCGGAAATGAGCGCTTATCAAGTTACCGACAAGGTGATTGGGAAAATCAAAGAAGGCAAAACCGATCTGATTATAATGAACCTGGCTAATTGTGATATGGTAGGGCACACGGGAGTTTTTGAAGCGGCTGTTAAGGCTGTTGAAGCGGTTGATACCTGCATTGGCAGGATAAATGAAGCAATAAATGAAAGCCGCGGAAAACTTATTATTACCGCCGACCATGGAAATGCGGACAGAATGTTGGATGAGGATGGTAAAGTGTTTACGGCACATTCTACAAACCCGGTTCCCGTAATACTTGTAGGTGATGACCGCAGATTAAAAGACGGCGCTCTTTGCGATTTGGCACCGACTCTCCTTGAGCTTATGGAACTCGACAAGCCTGCGGAAATGGAGGGCTCAAGCCTTTTGGTTTAGATTTCCGCAGTTTCAGTTCTCCCGAGACAATTTCCAGTCTTTGTGTTCAGAATAAAGCAATGACGTAAAAAGAAAGAGCAAGAAGTCGAGCTTGCTTTTTTATATGTAAAAACCATGATTTCAGCACTGATTATGGTATACTAAATAAAATATGCGAAGGCATATTGATTTATAAAATAAATACATTAAGGACAGTGAATTATTATGAAGAATGAGGGTTTTAAAATCATGCCGGTACTTGGCTGTATAGTTACTATGCTATCAGTCGGGATTGTTTACATGTGGAGTGTATTCTAGCAGCCGGTCATGGATTATTACGGCTGGGAGAAAACAGCGGTTTCGTTTATTTCCGCCATAAATATATTTATGTTTCTTGTGGGAGTATTCCTGGGTGGAATACTTGTAGACAAATTCGGACCAAGATGGGTTAATCTGGTTTCGGGTGTGTTGTTCGGACTCGGTCTGTTTTTAACCTCGATGCTTCCGGTAGACAAACCGCAGCTCATATATATTACCTACGGTGTCATGGCGGGAACGGGCGTAGGTCTGGCTTATGCCGGTGCCACAAACTGCCTCCAGAAATGGTTCCCCACAAGGCGCGGATTTGCGTCGTCTTTAGCTTCGGGAGCCTTCGGAACGTCCATCGTTGTATGTGTTCCCATCGCAAAGGCCTTGCTCGCGGTTGGGGTGACACATGCTTTCAGAACTTTAGGTATAGTTCTTGGCACAATCGTAATACTGTGTTCTTTTTTGCTTATTACTCCGCCTGAGGGTTATATGAAAGATAAGCTTCCGCAAAAAAACACCGATACGAATCCTTACAGCTTCAAAGAGGCTTTGGGTGACAAAAGGTTTTGGTTCATGTGCGCCGGTCTGTTTTTCGGTGGCATACCGTATCTTATGGTTAACCCTATAGTGCAGACACTCGGTGCTGAAAGGGGAATTGCTCCGGGAATATTGACCGCAACTTCTATGATTGTGGGTGTCGGCAGCGCCGTTTCAAGATTTGTTGTTCCCACCATTTCGGACAAACTCGGAAGGGCAAAAGCCATGAAGCTTATGTTCATTCTTGCCTTTGCAGGGTCTATTCTCATGATATTCGCCAAGGGTCTTTTGTATCCGCTTGTGATATTCTTTATTGTGTGTGCATACAGCGGTCCTGCCGGAATATATCCGGCAATGACCGGTGATGCTTTCGGCATGAAAAATACGGGAACCATTTTCGGCGCCGCATTTATTACGCTGGGTTTTTCTTCTATATTAACAACTTGGCTTGTCGGGTTTGTTACAAAAATAAGCGGAGGCTATACCTGGTGTTTCATAATAGCTGCCGTGCTTACTCTGATTCCGGTGTATTGCATGCATATCTATGATAAAGTTGCGATAGAAATGGAAGCGAAAAGATGGAAGGCCTAGGCCTTAAGACCGATAAGCGAAATAGAGAATACGACGTTATAATCATAGGCGCAGGTCCCGCGGGGCTTAGTGCGGCTAAAAACGCATCAGACGGCGGCAGCAGTGTTTTAGTGCTGGAGCGCAATGCCGAACCTTTAAAAAAAATCCATGCCACGGGGAACGGCAGATGCAATTTTCTTAATCGCAAGGCCGACGAAGCTGAAAGCGTACTCAAGTATTGTAATTCCATAGGTATATGCGAGGTGGAAGAAGACGACGGAAGGCTGTATCCGAGAAGCCGTAGGGCTTCAAGCGTTGCTGCGGCCATATGCAAGGCGGCATTGTCGGCAGGGGTGGAACTGCGCACAAATTGTACGGTCAAAGAAGTACAAAAAAAAGAACACGGTTTTGAGTTAGAATCGGATGCAGGAGAAATTTTTGCGGCAAAGCATCTTATCATAGCCTGCGGAGGAAAGGCCGGCATACAATATGGTTGCTACGGTGACGGTTATAAGTGGGCGCAGGATTTCGGGCATAGCCTCGTAAAGCCTATACCTGCGTTGACCGGACTTGAATGCGCAGAGGATATAGTAGTGCTTCACGGTACAAGAATTTACGCCAAAGCAAGTCTTCTGGGAGACGGTTTCGAGCTTGCGTCCGATATCGGAGAGGTGCAGTTTACAAAAAATTCAATCTCCGGCATATGCGTAATGAACCTCAGCAGATATTTCAGGACAGAAAATGCGAAAAAATTTATTTTAAGACTTGATCTTTATCCCGAATACGGATTACGGGAACTTACAAGAGTTTTTTTTAAACAGCAGAAAATTTTAGGATGCCCGATGGAAGGTCTCGTTCCTGAAAATATGTATGAATATATTAGTGAAAGAATTGGTATAGAAAAGCAAGGCCCCGAAGCGCTGGCGGCGTGTTCTAAGGAGCTTGAATTCACGATTACGGGGAGCCGCGGCTGGAAAAACGCGCAGGTTACTTCCGGCGGCGTGAAGCTTTCGGAACTTGATGAAAACTTTCAGTCAAAGCTGGTTCCCGGACTTTGGTTTGCGGGGGAAATATTAAACTATGACGGTCCCTGCGGAGGATATAATCTGGCCTGGGCATTTAAAAGCGGAATAAAAACCGGCAGAGCGGCTTCAAAATAAATGAACTGGACAAAAAAACAGAAAGACGCAATAGAAGCAAGAAATGAAAGTCTTCTGGTTTCCGCCGCGGCGGGTTCCGGAAAGACCGCTGTTCTTACGGAAAGAGTGAGCGGACTCCTTAGGGATGGTTCCGACCTTTCGCGTATGCTGATTGTTACCTTCACGGAAGCTGCAGCTGCGGAAATGAAGGAAAGAATAGCAAGAAATCTCGGCGTTTATGCGGTCAGGCATTCAAATATAAGCACCTTCCACAGCTTTGCCATGAGTATAATACGCAAGTATTATTACATTACCGGTGTAGATCCTAATCTTGTCGTGTGTGACGAATACAGGCAAAATATTTTAAAAAATGAAGCCCTCGATGATATGTTTGAAAATCTTTTCGAGTCGGGAGATTCGGGTTTCAGAGATTTTTTAAACAGCTACTGCAGTTCAAAGGATAACAGCGCGGCACGAGATATGCTGCTCGGTTTTAACGTGTTTTTAAAAAGCCTTCCGGAACCGGATTCTTTTGCTCAAAGCATCGCAGACGGAAGTGCGTTTGATGTGAATAAGTATATGAGTTTTGCGGCCTCTTACGCGCGGGCCGCTGCGGCAAGAGCCCGCAGCTTGCTTGAAAGCGCAAGGGAGTATTTACTTGTTCTTGCCGACCCGTCAGTTTCTCCCATGCCCAAGTTGGCGGAAAAACTTTCTTTTGACATCGCGAAGCTCGAATCTATGATTAATTGTTTCGACTCTGACTGTGCGGAGAATGCTTTTGAGATTATAGACGTCTTTACCATGCAGAGACTGGTTGCGACCAAGCTTGAAAAACCGTCTTGGGAGCTCGTAAAAGACGGAGTTGTCTGTCTAAGGGATGCTGCAAAGGACGAATTGAAAAACATAAGAAACTTCGGAGCAGGCCTTAAAGCAGAGGCGCTCATAAAAGAAAAAGAGATGCTGAGCAAACCCTTGTCCGAACTTGTGCGTTTGGAAAGGGATTTTGATTCAAGATATTCACAAAAAAAGCTTAAGGCCGGACTGATGGATTTTTCCGACATAGAGCACTTTGCGCTTGATATACTGAAAAATGAAGACGTGCGGGAAGAACTGCGAAACAGTTTTGACTACATATTTATAGACGAGTACCAGGACAGCAATATGGTTCAGGATACTCTTATATCGAGTTTCGCAAGAGAGGACAATCTCTTCCTTGTAGGGGATGTGAAACAATCCATATATAAGTTCCGTTTAGCGGAACCCGAACTTTTCATGAGCAAGTACGAAGCTTTCAGGGCCGGCAAGGTCCCAAAGTCCAGGGCGATAGATCTCAACAGCAACTTCAGAAGCAAAAAGCCTATAATCGACACGGTAAACAGAGTATTTTCCGGAATAATGACCAAAGATTCCGCCGGTATAGTTTACGATGAGGCTGCTGCGCTGGTGGAAGGACTGCCTTACACCGGAACCCGCCTTTATGAACCGAGGCTTTATCTTGTGGCAAGTAAAGCTGAAGAAGGTGAGTTGGTTGATGGATCCATAGAAGAACTTAAGGCTGCCGAACTTGAAGCCCTACAGGCGGCAAAGCTCATAAAAGAGTATCACGGCAGCATAATATACGATGGCAAAAAGGAAAAGGAACGTCCGCTGGAATACAGGGACATGGTAATACTCATGCCTGCGGTAAAAACTCACGGCGAAACCTTTTACAAAGCGCTTGAGTCTGCGGGAATACCGGTATTTCTTGAACGGGGACAGGGTTATTTCGATACTCCGGAAATACAGGCATTCTTGAATTTGCTGAAAATCATTGATAATTTCAAACAGGATGTGCCGTTGATATCCGTATTGCATTTTCCGTCATTCGGATTCAGTGCCGAGGAATTGGCAGACATACGTATATTTTCCAACGAGAGCGGCTTTTCGAAACGTGTACCTTACAGTGAGGCCTTAAAGTACTATGCGCTAAACGGAAGCAATGCGGAGCTTAAAGAAAAATCGGAAAGCTTTTTACGGAAAATAGAAAACTTCAGAAAGAAAGCAGCATGCGAACCTCTGGCGGATTTTTGCTGGGAACTGCTTTCCGAAAGCGGAGTGGCGGAATTTTCACGGGCTCTTCCTGCTGGAATTCAGCGCTACGCGAATCTTAGGGCATTGGTGGTTAAAGCTGAGGAATTTGAAGCTCAGAGTACGGGCGGCCTTTACGGTTTTATAAATTATATAGAAATCATAAGCAGCAGAAAGCAAGCCGTACCGACCGGACAGGTTTCGATACTTGGAGAAGGCGCCGACACCGTGAGAATTATGACCATACACAAGAGCAAGGGGCTTGAATTCCCGTTTGTTCTGCTGACAGGCCTTGGCGGCCGCAGACGGCCGGGCGGAGGCCGGGCTTTGGAACTTCATAAAGACTTCGGTGCTTCAATTAAACTGGTAAATTCTAAAAAGGGCGTTTACTGTAACCCGATATCCAAGAAACTGATAGCTGTAAAGAAAGATATCGAGGAGTACGCTGAAAAGGTCAGAGTTCTTTATGTGGCAATGACGCGCGCCAAGGATATACTGCTTATGACCGCGGCGCATAACAATCCGCAAGGTCTGATTAGTACGGATAAAAACCTGCAAAGGACCTTAGTAGGCAGTGCGCCCAACTATATAAGCATGATACTGCCGTACATGCCTGCGGGGTCGATAGAGCTTGTATCTATGTCACAGCTTTTGACTGGGAGAGAAAAAAGCTGCTCAAATGAAATTCTCGAAATGCTTGACACCGGATTTGCGCAGGAAGCGTTGCCTCTTCCCATATCAAGGGAGGAACTTAACGAAAGATTATTCTATGATTACAGCCCTCCGGAAGAAACTCTTGAAAAACATAAATACAGCGTTTCCGCGCTGACAGAACTTTTAAGAGCAACACCGGAGGATAAAGAGTCGGAAAGCATTCGTTATACAGGCAGAAGAACGGAACCTTCTTTTATGGGCGGCGTAAGGGAACTTGATGCGGCAGCCAAGGGTACGGCTTATCACAAGGTAATGGAACATATACCGTTTAGTCCCGGGCAAAAGAGCGCTGAAGACATTTGCGCCTTAATCAGGGAGCTGAGGAGCAGAAACCTTTTAAGCGAAGCGGAGGCGGCGGTTGTGGATGCCGGAAGAATAGCGGCATTCTTCGAGTCCGAAATAGGAAGGCGCGCCATTGCGGCTAAAGAGCTTTACAAGGAGGCTTCGTTTGTTATGAAGACGCATCTTGAGGGTCGAGAGGTATATGTTCAGGGAACCATAGACTGCTATTTCAAGGAAGGATCCGACTACGTACTGCTCGACTACAAAAGTAATTATATCAATATGGAGAATCCGGAAGCGGATATTAAAAGGCTTAAGGAGAATTATCTTCCACAGCTGAAGCTGTACAAAGAAGCGCTGGCTAAAATTACCGGTGGCCACGTAAGTGAGGCCTTGATATATCTGTTCGGAGCGAATGACATTATTAAACTATGTTAGATTATCTTAAAAAACTTAATCCTCAGCAATACGAGGCGGCAACCTGCATAGAAGGTCCTCTGCTCATATTGGCAGGCGCGGGTTCGGGAAAAACCGGCACCATGACTCATCGTATTGCTTATATGATAAAGGACTGCGGGGTGAATCCGTATTCCGTTCTTGCGGTTACCTTTACAAACAAGGCGGCGAACGAAATGCGGAAGAGGGTCGAGAATTTGGTAGGTCCTGTGCCGGGAATGTGGATACAGACATTTCATTCCGCATGTCTTAGAATACTTCGCCAGCATACGGACAGACTGGGCTATACGAAGTCCTTTTCGGTTTATGATCCGGTAGACCAAAAAGCTCTTGTCAGGAATATCGTAAAGGAGCTGAATTTAGATGAGAAACGTTACACGCCCTCTTACGTTCTTGCGGTTATCTCGGATAAAAAAGAAAAGCAGATAAGCGCTTCTGATATGCAAAGGACTGCGGCCGAATACGGTCCTGAAAAGGAACTGGCGTTAATCTACGAAATATACGAAGCCGAGCTGAAGAAAAACAACGCCATGGATTTTAATGACCTGATACTCCAGACGGTACGCTTGTTTGCAAAATGTCCTGACGTCCTTGAAATATATCGGACCAAGTTCAAATATATAATGGTGGACGAGTATCAGGATACGAATATGCTTCAGTATAAGCTCATAAGTCTTTTGGCGGAAAAGTCAAATAATATATGCGTTGTAGGAGACGATGATCAGTGCATATATGAATGGCGCGGCGCAAGCATACGCAACATACTTTCTTTTGAAGAGGATTTTCCCGGCGCAAAAGTCATAAAACTTGAGCAAAACTACAGGTCTACCGGCAATATTATTGCCGCAGCACACAGTGTGATTTCAAGGAACAAAGATCGCAAAGATAAGCGGCTCTGGACGGAGGCGCAGCAGGGGGAGAAAATAGAATATTACAGGGCTGAAGACGATCGGGAGGAAGCAAGATATACGGCGGCAAAAATAAGAAAACTTATGCGGGACGAACCGAGCCTTTGTTATTCGGATTTTGCGGTTTTGTACAGAACCAACGTTCAATCGAGGCGTTTTGAAGAGCTTTTCGGTGCTATGGAAGTACCGTATCAGATTCTTTCCGGACAAAGATACTATGACCGCAAGGAAATAAAAGATATGCTTTGCTATATGAGGCTGGTTGTAAATCCCCAGGATGAGACCAGCTTACTACGCATTATTAATGAACCAAAGCGAGGTATAGGGGACAAGACTGTCGATAATATAAAGGGCGTTGCAAAAGTGAACGGCTGGGGTATTTTCGAGGCTCTTTGTTCGGACGTTGTCAAGGACGGTCTGAGTTCAAGGGCTCGCCCGGAGGCTGAAGCTTTTACCGAAATGATAAAATCTTTAAATGTGGAACATGAACAGATGAGCGTGTCCGATGTCTACGATACGCTGCTTGTAAAAAGCGGCTATATGAAGACTCTCGAAGAGCAGAACAGTATAGAGGCGGAAGGGCGAATTGAGAACCTCCTGGAATTCAAATCCGTAATTCTGGAAAAGGAAAAAGAAGCAAAAGACAGAGAAGAACCGTTCACTCTTGAAGGTTTTATGGAGGGTCTGGCTCTCATATCCGATATAGATAATCACGATCCGCAAGCGGACAGCGTTTCTCTGATGACGATTCACTCTGCGAAAGGGCTCGAATTTAAGGTTGTCTTCATGCCCGGCATGGAATTGGGGCTTTTCCCCAGTTATCGTTCAATGGATAAGCCGGGAGGCATTGAGGAGGAAAGACGGCTTTGCTATGTCGGCATGACCAGGGCCAAGGAAAGGCTCTTTCTCAGCACGGCGGAATGCAGAATGCTCTACGGCAAAAGCGACTATCCTTCGGAGAGTCCTTTTCTGAAGGAAATAGATAAAAAGTATCTTACCGGAAATGCGATTTATGATAAAAAGCAAAAGGGAGTTGCGGATTATAAGTTTGACAGTTCAGCGCCTTACGGCGCAAGCGGAAAATATATTTCTCCTATTGCGCAGGCCGCCGCGGTTAAGCAGAGGAGTGCCGGAATAAGTCGGCGCGCTACGCTTGCGGGCGTGGATGTTCAGCCCGGTGATGTTGTAGAGCATAGTAAGTTCGGCAAAGGAACAATAATAACGGTCGAGGGAAACATTTTGACGGTTGTATTCAAAGAGGCGGGTACAAAGAGGATGGCCAAGGATCTGGCTCCGATGAAGAAGGTTTAAATGGATATTAAGGCAAGAATGGATGAGCTTTACAAGCTTGTCGAATACCACAGCGATAAATATTACAACGATGACGATCCCGAAATCTCGGACTTTGAGTATGATGAACTCATAAGAGAACTGCGTCTGCTGGAAAGAGAAAACCCGATGTTTGCGCGTGCCGACAGTCTGGCGACAAAGCGTGTCGGTGGAGTACCAGGTAAGAGGGAACTTCGAAAGGTAGAGCATGATGTTCCGGTCATATCCCTTCAGGATGTTTTTTCCAAGGAGGAACTTCTTGATTTTGTGAAAGGAATTCATGCGCAATTTCCTGATGCGAGTTTTTCCGTGGAAAAGAAAATCGACGGACTTACTCTGCTGCTTCGCTATGAAAACGGGAGGCTCACGGATGCTATAACAAGGGGTGACGGCGTAACCGGGGAAAGTGTTTACGAAAACGCTTTGGTTATCGATTCCATACCGAAGGAGCTTTCAGCCAGTCTTCCGTATCTTGAAGTCAGAGGCGAATGCTTTATGTCAACGGAAAGTTTTGAAAATGTCAACAGGAAGCAGGCCGAAATCGGCGGTAAAATTTATCAAAACAGACGAAACAGCGCAGCCGGGACTTTGCGGCAGCTTGACCCTGCCGTTGTTAAAGAACGCGGTCTTGATATATTCGTGTTCAATCTTGAGATTGCGAAAGGAAAGGAATTCACCTCTCATCTGGAAAGCCTGCAGTGGCTTCAAAGTATAGGTTTTAAGATACTCGAGGATCCCATAAGGGCTCATACCCCGGAAGAGGTCTGGGCCGCCGTCGAGGAGATTGATAAAGTAAGATACGCGCTTAATTACGGACTTGACGGAGCGGTTGTTAAGCTTGATGAACTTGAGATAAGAGAGGCCCTCGGCATGACATCAAGGGTTCCGCGCTGGGCTGCCGCATATAAGTATCCTCCCGAGCAAAAACAAACAGTAATCGAGGATATTGCAGTTCAGGTAGGACGGACCGGCCGCATGACGCCTTTGGCTCTTTTAAGACCCGTAAGGCTTGCCGGAACCACAGTCACAAGGGCGACGCTGCATAATCAGGACTACCTGGACGAAAAAGATATACGGATAGGAGATACCGTAATAGTTCAAAAGGCCGGTGATATAATTCCCGAGGTTTTAAGTGTTGTCAGGGAAAATCGTCCCGAATGGGCAACGCAGTATCTGATGCCGCAGTTTTGTCCCGTTTGCGGTGCTCCTGCGTTAAGAGATGCCGACGGCGCTCATCTG
>CAYFUZ010000001.1:88993-138679 GCA_964346675.1 uncultured Oscillospiraceae bacterium
GCCACCGTCCTGCCCCGTCACCGCACCGCGCAGGTGATGCTGGCGGCGGCGCTCATCTGCCCCGCACCTGCGCCGCATGTCCTGCGAAGGACAGCCGATCCATGACATATTTTGCGAGCAAGGATGCCATGAACATTGAAGGTTTCGGTCCTGCGGCAATAGAGGCGCTTATTTCCGAAGGTTATATAAGGAATATTTCCGATATTTATACGCTTAAGGACAAGCGTGAAAAACTCATAGAAGAGGGTATTATTGGAAAGACAAAATCCGTGGACAATATACTCGTAGCCATAGAAAAATCCAAGGACAATGATATCGACAGACTTATTACCGGACTCGGCATCAAAAATGTAGGAAAACAGAATGCCAAAACGCTGGCCACCCACTTTGGAAATATGTACGCATTGATAGACGCTGAAGAGGAAGAACTTATGACGCTGCCTGCTTTCGGCGAAATTATGGCAAAGGATATAGCATCATACTTTAAAAAGCCGCAGAATAAGGATATAATAAATAAGCTGGCGGAGCTGGGTGTGAACATGAGTTCAAGAGCGGCGTCAGAGCAAAAGGACAGCCGCTTTGAGGGGAAAGTCTTTGTTTTGACCGGAACTCTTCCGACCATGACAAGAGAAGAAGCGTCATCTGTAATAGAAAGCTACGGCGGTAAGACATCCGGCAGCGTATCAAAAAAAACTGATTATGTGCTGGCCGGAGAAAGTGCCGGTTCCAAGCTTACAAAGGCTCAGGAGCTCGGGCTTACAATCATTGATGAGGACGAGTTTCGAAAAATGATTCAATAATTGATTTAAAGCACAATAAATAGTAGAATAAATCTATTCTCGCCGGCGCCTGCCGGGCTTCCATGCAATGAGAGTCTGTGAACCTCGTCAGGTCCGGAAGGAAGCAGCGATAAACGGAACTTCCCATGTGCCATGGGTAGAGCTCGGCAGGGACCGGCGAGATATTTGTTTTTGCAAGGAGTAAATATGTATCAAGCACTTTACAGAAGTTTCAGACCGGAAACATTTGAAACTCTTATAGGCCAGGAGCATATCGTAAAAATACTCAAAAATCAGATTGCCTCCGGTACCGTCGGACATGCGTATATGTTCTGCGGAACCCGGGGTACCGGGAAGACCACAACGGCAAGGCTTCTGGCCAAGGCGCTCAATTGCGCTTCGGAAAACGAAAGACCCTGCGGGGAGTGCGAAACCTGCAGAGCCATAGCGGCGGGCAATTTTATAGATGTTGTTGAAATGGATGCCGCTTCCAATAATGGTGTCGATGACATAAGGGGATTGAGGGAAGAAGTCAACTTTCCTCCCGTGCATGGAGGAACAAAGGTCTATATAATAGACGAAGCCCATATGCTGACCGGGCAGGCCGCAAATGCATTTCTTAAGACCTTGGAGGAGCCGCCCTCAAAAACGGTGTTCATTCTGGCGACTACAGAACCCAATAAGCTTCCCGCCACAATACTTTCAAGATGTATAAGGCTTGATTTTAAACGCGTTCCGGAAAAACTTCTTCGCGAACGGTTTGCTCAAATTTGCGAGGAAACAGGAGTTCATCTTGATGATGACGCATTGGCTGTTATAGCGGCTAATGCTGACGGATCGGTCAGAGACGGATTGTCGCTTCTTGACAGATGTATATCTATCGGAGGTCATGTAACAAGGGATGATGTGCTTTTTCTTCTTGGCATGGCCGGCACGGAGGTCTACCTCAAAATTACGGACGAGCTCATGAGAAGGGATTCGAGTGCCGCAATCGTAAGCCTGGCCGGGATACTTGCGGAAGGAAAAGAAACCCTCCAATTTACAAGGGACTGGATTGAACATTTCAGAAATCTTATGATTATAAAGTATACAGATAAGCCGGAGGAGGTTCTCAATATTTCAAGTGAAAATATTGCACGGCTCAAAACCCAGAGTGAGAAGATTAGTATAGATCGAATTTCAAGTTGCATAGGAGCGCTGTCATCGGTCCTGTCCGATGCTCGTTGGTCGCCAAAGCCTCGCATTCTGCTTGAGCTTGCTATTATTGAGCTGTGTAAGGAGTAATTATGGATAACAGACCTATCGCAATATTTGATTCGGGAGTGGGCGGCCTGACAAGCATACGCGCCTTTAAGGACTTGCTCCCCGATGAAGAGATTGTATATTTCGGCGATACCGCAAGAACTCCATATGGCTCGAAAAGTCCCTCCGCAATTTGCGAGTTCAGCCTTCAAATAGCGGATTTTCTGGTCAGGCAGAATGCCAAGATTCTTGTTATTGCCTGTAATACCATAAGTTCCGTTGCGATCGATGAAATCAAAAAGGCTCATCGGGGGATTCCCGTTCAGGGTATTATTGAACCCGCCGCAGAGGAAATAGCTTCCGTATGCACACCGGAAAATTTCATCGGAATAATAGGAACTATGGTTACGGTGCGCAGCCGCGCCTATGAGAATGCGCTGCATGAACTAAAAGATAATTTGAACGTACATTCACAGGCTTGTCCGGCATTTGTTCCTCTCATTGAGGAGGGCGCAATAGAAACCGATGCTATGACTAGCACAATACATCATTATCTTGACCGATTTATTGCGGAAAACAAAATAGACACACTGGTTCTCGGCTGCACTCACTATCCAATCATAAGAAATACCATAGAAAAATGCTGTCCGGGACTTAATATCATAGATCCGTCCATGGCTCTCGCACAGGCTGTAAAGAAACTGCTCACCAAAAACAGTATGCTCGGCGAGAAGCGCGAAACAAACGACATATTCTATGCCAGTGATCTTTCGCAGGATTTTATAAGCATCATGAACAGGCTTATGATTGACGGCAATTTCAGTTTGAGGGAACATAGATTTTAGAAAATGACTTTAGAAGAATTGTATAAAAAACTTGATATTGAAGTTCCGGAAGAGCTCATTTACTTTGAACAGATGGCCGAATTAGTAGAATGCGAAGAGACTATACCCTTTGAGATTTTCCGTGAAGCACTCTCGGCTATTCGTCCGGAAACCGCAGGTGATTTTGTCGAAAACTATTTTGAGGAGTTCTCGAATTTAATTCCGAACAATGAAGACGATATGGCTTCGCTTGTTGAATTCATTAAGCAAAAGCTACTTATGAGCGCCCGAAACCTCGGGAATGGATCTTCGGAAACGGATTTTACAGAGCAGCTGTACGATTTCCGCCAGTGGTACCATAAACCTGACGGCGTCTTATTGGATGGCAGCGAGAGCAGTGTTTTTAATGCTGCAGTTGAACTGAGAGTACAAAAGCTGGGTATCGGAGTTCACGAATACGACTTTAGCCCGAGCCTCGATTATGATTTAGACAGTATGAATTTCAATCTCGGCATCCTTTCGGATATTGATATGAACAATGGAGACAACTATGAATCAGATTGTGACACAGAGCAATAAAATCATAAAACAGCTGGCAAGGCAGGCTCTTAGCGGCCGCTATCCGGAAGCGATAGTTCTCCTTTTAGTGATAAGAATATTTACTTATGTTCCGGGAATGCTGGTTGACGTCTTTGCGCCGCGTTCCGAATTTATGTTGTGGTTTAAGGACGTGTACATCATGGTAATTTCAGGACCGCTGAAAATGGCATCATATTTGTATTTTCTGGCACAGTTCAGAAACATTAATCTGGGGCTTAACGCTATGCATATTTCGATGAACTATTTTTTGAAAAGCGCTATGCTCTATATAATGATTTCAGTCAGAGTAGCGCTGGGCACCGTTTTTTTCATAGTTCCGGGCGTTTTTGCGGCAATAAGATACAGTCAGGCTTTTTATATTTTGGCTGAATACCCGGAATATACGCCGTCCATGTGTCTTTATGCCAGCAAGCAGATGATGAGACCAAACATGGGAAAGTTTATATCACTTATGTTCAGCTATTTTCCGTGGGTGATAATCGCAAAAATCCCCCAGGCGGTTTATATTTTATATTCATATCGCCCACCGCTTTTGGTAATTGACGCCTATCAGTACCTTGCTGCCGCGCAGAAAGTTTTAAGAGACCCTGTTACGATGGTCCTTGCTTTGCCCACACTCTTTGTCATGGTGTACATTTACATGGGCGAAGCATGCTTCTACGACATTGCGTCAGGTAAGTTGGTTTTTCAATCTGGAGCTCAAGCCGATTATCCTGATTTAAATTATGCGGAGGAAAATTGAAAAGATATTTTAGGCTAAGTGAATATGTTGACAAACTCCGCAGCTGCAATTTGCTTTCGGAAGCGGACTTTTCTTCCGATGAAACGGTAAGCGGTCTTACTTTTGATTCCAGGCAGGCCGGTCCGGGAACTCTGTTCGTGTGCAAGGGTGCCGGCTTCAAAGGGGAGTATCTTGACTCTGCTATGAGATGCGGCAGCATAGCGGCCGTTTCTGAAAAGCCGTATAATTGTAGGAATCTCATACTTGTAAATGATATCAGACGAGCAATGGCAGTGTTGGCCAACATGTTTTATTGCGAGCCGTGGAGAGAGTTCCCTCTTGTAGGAATTACAGGCACAAAAGGCAAGTCAACAACGCTTTATTACATAACAAGTATTATGGAGCATAGCAGTATTTGCGGACCGGATCGCTTCGGATATATTTCAACCATAGATACCTATGACGGTGTTGAGCGATTTGAGTCGCACCTTACAACGCCGGAAGCAATAGAACTCGGGCATCGTCTTAGAAATATTTCGGAGAGCGGTCTTTACGCCGCAGGTATGGAAGTGTCGTCGCAGGCCTTGAAGTACGATCGAAGTTTCGGCATAATATTCGACATAGCATGCTTTACGAATTTCGGGCTTGATCACATAGGAGAAACAGAGCATCCTACCATAGAAGATTATTTGGAATCCAAACTCAAGATTTTTAATCAGTGTAAAACAGCTATAGTAAATCTTGATTCCGAAAGAATAGAAGATATATTGTCCGCCGCAAGGAAAGGACGCTATGTCGAAAAACTCATAACATATTCGTCAAAAGATTCGTCTGCGGATTACAAGCTTTCGGATTTACGAAAAGATGACGGAAAAACGGTATTTGAGATCAGCGGTATAGGTACCGTAGAGCTTACCATGCCCGGTCTGTTCAATTCCGAAAATGCAGTTGCTGCGGCTATAACAGCAAGTCTTCTCGGAGCAAGCCCCGGCGAAATAAGGGCCGGACTTCTGAACGCAAGGGCTGCGGGAAGAATGGAGGTTTTTGAGAACAAGGAAAAAGAACTTGTAGTAATCTCCGACTACGCGCACAACGCCTTGAGTTTTGAAAGGCTTTTCAGTTCAGTAAAAGATGAGTATCCGGGCTACAGGATAGAGGCTGTGTTCGGTGCTCCCGGAGGAAAGGGTTATTCCAGAAGGGACGATCTCCCGAGAGTGGCGGCAAAATACGCGGATTTCGTTTGGGTCACGGAAGAAGATCCCGCAGATGAGGACCCTGAGGAAATTTCAAGGCAAGTCTACGAGAATCTGCTTAAATACGGCGGAAAGGGAGCGATAGTTGTTGACAGAACTAAAGCCATCAGCGATGCGATAAGGAATGCGCCCCGCAAAACAGCGGTTCTTTTGATAGCAAAGGGAAGAGAAGAGTATATGCACAGAGGTAAGGACTATGTTCCCATTAAGTCCGATTCTGCTCTGGCGGAGGAATTGATTAATGATTAATTGGATAATACAGAAACTTTTGATACTTCCGGGCATACTGGTCGGTTTGTCCGTCCATGAGTTCGGTCATGCGAAAATGGCCCAGTTGTGCGGTGATGACACTGCCTATTATCAGGGAAGGGTATCTCTTAATCCCAGAGACCACATAGATGTCATCGGTCTTATATCGCTTTTTACTCTGGGTTTTGGTTGGGGCCGCCCGGTAATAATCAATCCTCGGAATTTTAAAAAGCCCAGAAGAGATTCTATACTCGTGGGTCTTGCCGGAGTAGCTATGAATTTTATAACTGCCCTGCTGTTCGCGTTTATCCTGCGCTGTATAGTTCAGCTGGCGCCGAGATTAGTTACCACAAGCATTGGTGATGCTCTTGTGGATGTAATTATGCAGACGGTCGTAATCAACATTTCGTTGATGCTGTTTAATTTGCTTCCCATTCCGCCTCTTGACGGCTTCGGAGTGATGTCGGAACTTATAAATCTTCCGAGGCGAAACTACAAGCTTTATGTATTTCTTGTCAGATACGGATATTATATACTTTTGGCTCTTATCGTATTCGGAACCACAAGTACCATACTGAACGTGCCGTTCAGCGCCATGTATCGCTTAATAATGAATATTGCCTTTATCGGAAGTTAGCGCATCACTACGCTGCCTATCCCGTAGCCTACGGTACACATAACGACTACGGCTATTATTGAGAAGACAGCTCCCCATATAAACATCGATTTTGCGTCTGTCCATCCGGAGCCTATCGCGACAGGATTATTTGTAGCCTGACCGGCAGGAGCCATATTCGATATCCCGGCTCCGAAGCCTACAAGGCAGATTATGGCAGCAATATTGACCGTTCCCGCGGGGAGCGCTGCAAGCACGCTTATGGCTATGGAACTCACAACCGTTGTCGTCACTATATTTGAAGAAAAGTTTGTTTCTATAACAGTCCAGGTTACGAAAAATATCACCAAAAGAGCAGGGGAAAGCTTTTCCGCAACGGGCTGCATAACAGAAGACAACCAGGTGTTGATTCCTATTTCCGAATCCGTAAGGCAGCCGCCTATAAGTGTGGCGGTCGCAGTCATCAACAGTCCTCCCCACATAACTCCTTTTGTGCTTGCTTCCTTAAAGTCGAGAACCTGTTTGCCGTCAAAGCGAACTAAAAATAGCAGTATACAGCCAAGAAGAGGCGGCATGGCGCTTGTCATTGCGTTTATCGTTTTATAAAAATCGGGGAAGACCCCTTTAAAAAGCCCGGGTATAATCCACAGCAGTACGACGAAAACCATTACAGTCAGTACATATTTTTCCTTTGCGTCGGCTTTAGGAACGCTGCCTTTAAGATAACGGGCGTTTTCAGGTTTTATTTCGTTAATATCATCGGGCCTGTAGATAAAACGGAACATAAGTATCATAAAAATCAATATTACAATACCGGTGGGAATGCCCATGGCCATATACTGGAAGCTGCTTATCGACTTATTAAAAGCGCTTGTGTAGTATCCCATGGCAAGTGTAGGCCATACATGGCCTATGGGGGTCATGCCGGAAGACATGCCTATGGTAAATACCGAGCCGAGCATAATCATGTTTGCCGTTTTGCTGCCTTTCTTAAGCCCTAAAACCTCATATATGTCTTCAAGAAATGGAACAAAGGCCACAAACAGCACCGACGGGGATATAAATAGTCCCAGCAGCATCTCTGCCGCAAAAAGGAAGGATACGAAATACCAGGGGCCTTTCATCGCGATTTTGTTTGTTATAAATGACACCGTTGTACGTCGTACGAAATTTGTTTTGGAAAGCGGGTATACCAGTATAAAGGTAAACAGCAAAAACGCTACTGTCGAATTTCCGAAAGTTTTGGAAAAAGTGGACGCAAAGCCGTAATGGGTGCACAGAGCTACAAGAAATATGCTTATGAGGCTTGGCCAATCAATGGCTACTCCTATCCACATGCACAGAGAAGCAAAAAAAATGCCTAAGACCCTCAGCCCTTCGCTGCTTAAGCCTTCGCTTTCCGGAATAAGCAGGAAGGCGCAGAATACCAATACTGCAATCAGCATTGCAATAATTTTAGATATATTTTTATTCTTATTCATAGCGGCGTTATTCTACTATTATTGTGTGGATTATTCAAGTATATGTGGTAAAATGTGATTTACTGAAAATATAAAAATATAAACGTTGTAAGCAGGGAGAAAATTTCAGTGCCACAGGCTATTTCGACGAGCGGTATATCTATAACCTTCGTGATAATCTATGCGTTGACCTTCCTGGCAACCATAGTAATTATATTTGTTGAGCGAAGCAGTCCATCAGCCACTTTGGCGTGGCTGATAATTCTTTGGGTGGTCCCGGGTCTGGGTCTTTTTTTCTACATGGTTTTATCACAGCCTTTCATAAGGCTTCAGATGAAAAATCTTTCGACCAGAGACCTTTTCAAAGAAGATTTACATTTGCAGCAGCAGATTCATGACATGAAGGTAGGATCCTTCAGGTATGTAAATCAGCAGGCGATGAAGTGGCGCCAGCTTATACGCTGCAATCAGACTTATGCCAGCGCCTTTCTTACGCAGAACAACAAGATTGACCTTTATACACATGGCAAAGAGAACTTCACAAATATGTTTCGTGAAATTTCCGAAGCAAAGGAAATGATTCACGTTGAGTATTTCATAATCAAACCGGATGAAATGGGCTTGGCTTTGATAGATGCATTGGTTGCTAAAGCCAGAGAGGGTGTCAGGGTAAAGCTTCTCATGGATGCGATGGGAAGCAGGGGCATCAGGAACAGACATCTTAAAGCCTTGAAAGAAGCAGGTGGAGAAACCGCGTTCTTTTTATCCGGACGTTTCTTTAGAATAGGGTTTAACTTTAACTACAGAAACCATCGCAAGTTGGTTGTAATAGATCAAAAGATAGCGTATCTGGGCGGATTGAATGTCGCCAAAGAATATGTAGGTATTTCAAAAAAATTTAAAGGCTGGAGAGACACAAACATAAGGATTGTAGGCGATGCGGTTTACGACGTGAACCAGCGCTTTATAATGGACTGGAATTATGCTACAAAGCAGAATGAAACTGTTGATTTTGCCGACTATGAGTGCAAGGATCTCAAGGGAGACGCCGCTGTTCAGATAGTATCCTGCGGACCTGAAAATCCCGAGAGTGAAATCAAGATAGCATATATGAAAATGATGGATGGCGCAAGGCACAGAATCTATATTCAGACCCCGTACTTCGTTCCGGACTCGAGTATATACGAATCCGTTAAGGCGGCGGCTTTGTCTGGGATAGATGTGAGGATTATGATTCCGTCCATGCCGGATCATCCGTTCGTTTATTGGGTAACATATCAAAATGTCGGAGAGCTGCTCAACTACGGAGTTAAGGTCTACATCTATAACAAGGGCTTCCTGCATTCAAAAACGCTGACCGTCGACAGCGAGGTCAGCAGCGTGGGTTCCGCTAATTTCGATATCAGAAGTTTCGACTTGAATTTCGAGACCAATGCTATAATTTATGACCGGGAATTTGCCAAGGAAATGGAGAATGCGTTTGAAGAGGATATGACAAATTCAACAGGGCTCACCAAGGAAATGTATGAAAAACGTTCCGGGTGGATAAGGTTTAAGGCTTCCATAGGAAGATTGCTCAGCGGTATTCTTTAGGAGATGAAATGTTAAACAAGTTAATAGAAATTAAAAATGTTTCGAAATCTTTTGACGGTGAAAGAGTTCTCGAAAATATTAATCTTAATATTTACGACAATGAATTTATGACAATTTTAGGCCCTTCGGGCTGCGGCAAAACAACTTTACTGAGAATATTGGGCGGTTTTGAAACACCCGACAGCGGCGAGATATATTTCGACGGAAAACTTTTCAACAATGTTCCGGCACATGAACGGCAGATCAACACGGTTTTTCAGCGATATGCGCTTTTTCCGCATCTTAATGTTTATGAGAACATAGCCTTCGGTTTGAGAGTAGCCAAAACTCCTGATCTTGAAATATCACAGCGGGTAAAAGAGATGCTTCAGCTGGTGAATCTGCAGGGTTTTGAAAGACGTGATGTCTCAACTCTTTCAGGTGGTCAGCAGCAGCGTGTCGCCATAGCAAGAGCCTTGATAATGAAGCCGCGTGTTCTGCTTTTGGATGAGCCCTTGGGCGCTCTCGACCTTAAACTCAGAAAGGAAATGCAGATAGAACTTAAGAATATTCGAGAGGCGACAGGCATAACATTTGTATACGTAACGCATGATCAGGAAGAAGCTCTTTCCATGAGCGATACAGTGGTTGTTATTAACAGCGGAAGAATACATCAGATAGGAAGCCCTATAGATATTTACAATGAGCCGAGCGATTCCTTCGTTGCCGATTTTATAGGCGAGTCAAATATCATCGGCGGCATAATGGAAGCAGACTATAAGCTTAATCTTTCGGGCAAAAGTTTCGAATGCCTGGATAAAGGTTTTGCCAAAAACGAAGCTGTGGATGTAGTAATACGGCCGGAGGATGTAGACGTTGTTGTGCCTGAGGACGCCATGCTCACAGGGGCAGTGGAGTCGGTAATATTCAGAGGGGTTCATTATGAAATAATCGTTGATATCGATGATTTTAAATGGATGATACATACTACTGACTATGTAGAACCGGGCACCCACATAGGAATACACATGGTGCCGGATGCTTTTCATGTCATGAAAAAAGAGGTGCTTTAATGAAGAGGTTTACCGAAAGAGCCTGCGTGGTGCCCCACGTAATTTGGAGCCTGCTCTTCATAGTGGCTCCGCTTGTATTTGTTGTTTACTATTCGTTTACGGATGCGAGCGGTTCTTTCAGTATGGAAAATATAGAAAGGCTGTTTACGGGAGATTATGTTCAGATATTCCTAAACTCCCTTTCGCTTGCGCTTATTTCGACTGCCATTTGCCTTCTGCTGGCCTATCCGCTGGCATACATATTCACCAAGCTGTCTCGGAAGAGGCAAAGACTTGTGATGATGCTTATAATGATACCGCTATGGATGAATTTTCTGATTACCACCTATTCGTGGATGACTATTCTTGAAGATACGGGGATAATTAATTCTTTGCTTAAGATGATCGGGATTAATACTGTACATATGATAAATACCCCGGGGGCCGTTGTTGTCGGAATGGTCTTTTGCTATCTGCCCTATATGGTTCTTCCGATTTATTCGGTGATGGCAGGAATAGATCCAAGGCTTTTTGAGGCTGCGGCGGATCTTGGCTGCAGTGAATGGGAAACTGTTACAAAGGTTGTAATACCTATATCTCTTCCGGGGATTATATCTGGTATAACCATGGTATTCGTTCCGAATGTTTCAACGTTCTATATTTCTCAAAAACTCGGCGGAGGAACCTTCCAGCTTATCGGCGATACCATAGAAAGCTATTTCACGGGTACGGCTATAAACTACCATTTCGGAGCTGCGTTAGCTTTGATTTTGATGGTTATGATACTGATTTCAATATCGGTTATGAATAAATTTACGGATATTGAGGCAACGAAAGGGAGTCCCATGATATGAAGAGACTGTCTAAGCTTTATCTTGCAATAGCATTTTTGTTTTTATATGCGCCTTTAATAGTGATGGTGCTGATATCTTTTAATGCGGGTGATTCGACAACTCAGATGAGCGGACTTTCTCTGAAATGGTACAGGGAAATGCTGCGCGACGGAGCGACTCTGACTGCTTTTAAGAACACGCTGGTACTTTCCCTGTCTTCGGCGTTAATTTCTACTGCTGTAGGAACACTTGCGGCCGTGGCGATATCAAAAAAACAAAAAAATTGGAGCAGGCGGCTTATCATGAATATAACGAATATCCCTATCATGAATCCCGATATAGTTACCGGAATTTCCCTCATGCTTCTTTTCGTGCTTGCTGGAACTTTGCTGAAACTTGAAACTTATTTGTCATTTTGGACTTTGCTTATAGCGCACATCACGTTCAGTTTGCCTTATGTTATATTGTCCGTTCTGCCGAAGTTAAAGCAAATGGACAGGAGCATACCGGAGGCGGCGCTGGATTTGGGATGCACGCCGCTTCAGGCTTTCTTTAAGGTAGAGCTGCCTTATATAATGCCGGGCATATTTACGGGTCTTATAATGGCCTTTACGCTTTCATTCGACGATTTTGTAATTTCAAACTTTACAAGCGGAGCATCCTTTGAGACCTTGACAATACGCATATATTCTATGACTAAAAAGAGTGTAAAACCCGATATTTACGCTCTTTCAACCATGATATTTATGACTGTGCTTATACTCCTGATTATCTATAATTATATGGAGGGCAAGTCCGAAAGAAAGGCGCTGAGATATGAGAAGGATTATTAGCCTGCTTCTGGCGGGAATGCTGATTTTTTTCTGCCTTTCAGTCTGTTCGTGCGGGAAGACCGAGGATGCGCTCTACGTCTATAACTGGGGGGAATATATTGCCGACGGCTCCTTTGAGACCTTTGATTGCATAAAGGGCTTTGAGGAATATTATGAAGAACTTACCGGTCGAAAAATAAAAGTTTATTACACCACATATCCCACCAACGAGGATATGTATGCAAAGATATTGGGCGGCAGCTCAAGTTACGACGTGATAGTGCCGTCGGATTACATGGTTCAAAGGATGTTGGCGGAGGATTTGCTGATGCCGGTAAATATTGAATCTGCATGTGCAAAATACGGTGCGGAGTGTTTCTATGACCGTATAGGTCCGGAGTTCAGAGGGCTTTATTATGACCCCACGGATAGTTATTCGGTGCCTTACACCTATGGACGTGTAGGCATAATCTACAACACAGAAATAGTAGACGAGGCTGACTGCGGCGATTGGGACATAATGTGGAACGAAAAGTATAAAGGGAAAATACTTCAGTTTAACAACGCAAGAGATGCTTTTGCCACCGCGCAGTATATGTTGGGGCAGAACGTAAACAGTACTGATCCCGATGATTGGAGGGCGGCTCACAAATTGCTGCTTGAGCAAAAGGCAATAGTTCAGTCTTATGTGATGGATGAGATATATAATAAGCTTGAGGCCGGGGAGGCAGCTATAGGCGCATATTACGCGGGAGACTATTTCACAATGCTTGAGGTTAATGAAAACCTTGCCTTCTATTATCCTGAGAATACCAATGTTTTTGTAGATGCCATGTGTATTCCGAAGAACTCGAAAAATCCGGATATTGGTGCCTTATTCATCAACTATATGCTTTCCGACGAGCCCGCTATAGCGAACGCGGAATATATTTATTATGCATCGCCCAACTCTGCAGTGTTTGAAGACGAGTCGTATATTGAAGAAATGGGAGAAGAATGCATAGAAGTTCTTTATCCCGAAGGCTTTAATTTTGCCGAAGAGCTTGAAAAGAATGCTTTCAGAAATCTGGATCCGGAGACTTTAGAGCTTATAAACAGTCTTTGGGAAGATTTAAAGATTACCGGCGGAATGCCGACACATATATATGTGGCGGCGATAGCTGTTGCGGCAGCGGTAGTGCTTGCAATGATAGTTCCCAAAATAATAAAAAAAAGGCGTGAGCGCTATTATTGAGCGTTCACGCCTTAAGCGTTTTATAGGTAGCGGCCCATAAAGGTTTGCAGTTCCGAGAACATGTCCATTATATTACCCTGCAATCTGAAAAATTCATTTGAGGGGCTTATTTGTTTTGGATAAAGACCGCGTTTATAATTTTCCATTACGATTTCATATCGATCCCTTGCTTTTGAAATCGACTGTTCCCATGAGATATAGAGTTCCTTAGAGGCCTTTTCTCCGATTGTTCTCAATAATTTTTTATCATGTGAGATTTGCGCCAGAAGCACCGCCATGCTTGCGGCGTTTTCTTCAATCAGAAAGCCGTTTCCGCGGTCTGTTACTCCCTCCGCGGCGCAGCTTCCTTCTATAAGCACGGAGGGCAGTCCGCAGGCTGCGGCTTCCCTTACAACCAGTCCGTTGGTGTCATAACCTGAGGGGAAAAGAAAAAGATCGGCTCTGCAGTACCATGCGCAAAGATTATCTCTGTCATATATGGGGCCGGTAAAAATGATTTTATTTTCAAGCCTTTTTTTTCTGATGTAATTTTCAACTTCATCTTTGTCCGAGCCTCCTCCGACAAAAACCATACGAAAATCGACTCCCTGAGAGTTGAGGCCGGAAAGGGCGTCGATGATTATTTTAAGGCCCTTGTACCACATAATGCGGCCTACAAACAAGAATACTGGAACATCTTTGGGAAGATCGCAGTGCTCGGTTCTTTTCATGTAATCATCTTCAGGCAGCCTTCCCCTGGGAATGTCTACTCCGTTTTCCATTACCACATAATCACCCTGGTAGCCCAGAGATTTCAGATTTTCTCCCGCACCGCGGCTTACAACCCATACCTCATCGCAGGCGTTGATATTGTTGATTATAGCTTTGATTGCGCCCTCTTGGAGCAACTTGCTTTTAACAGCCTTGGCTATATCCACATCGAATTTTGTATGGTATGTCATAACCAGCGGGGAGTCAAGCTGATCTTTGATACTTCTTGCAAGAGTGGTTGAAGAAAAAGGACAGTGCGAATGGAGCATTCCCTGTCCATACCTTTTGAGTTCTCCTATAACGTAAGGAGAAAACGGATACCCCGCCACATAGCCCACGAGGTCCCTTACATCAATTCCGGAGTACCTGAGTATCGGAAAATCGTAACGCGTACCCTGCGCATCGGGATTTTCGGGAGTTATCACAATCGTATTGTCACCGCGATTTTTAAGTGTTTCGGCATAATTTAATACAGTATTGGCCACCCCGTCTATAAGAGGGGGAAAAGAATCGTTCAACAGATATATGTTCATGTATAATACGCCTCCCTGCGCCTTCTATTATATACTTTTATTGAATTGTTTTACGCTTTGTACTACAATAAATTATTATACAATATTTCTTTGAGACAAGGGCGTTAAGTTAGACCGAATTGGTATGGTTATACTGTTTGCGCTCGATAAGAAAGGACAACCTATGGAAATGAATTTATCTAAAACCTATGATCCGAAGGACTTTGAGGATCGAATTTACAGTGAGTGGGAGAAAAGCGGCGCCTTTGCTCCCGATATGGGGAAAGAAAAACCGTTTACTATTGTAATGCCGCCGCCCAATATCACCGGTCAGCTGCACATGGGTCACGCAATGGATATTGCGCTTCAAGATGTGCTTACAAGATTTAAAAGAATGCAGGGATATTCAGCTTTGTGGCTTCCCGGAACGGATCACGCATCTATAGCCACCGAGGTTAAGGTAGTTGAAAAAATAAAAAAAGAAGAAGGCAAGACAAAAGAAGAGCTGGGAAGAGAGGAATTTCTTAAACGTGCCTGGGAATGGAAGGAAGAATACGGAAACAGAATTACCACTCAGCAACGTAAAATGGGGGCCTCCTGCGATTGGAGCAGATCGCGCTTTACAATGGACGAGGGCTGCAATGAGGCGGTAAATGAACATTTTATACGTCTTTATCGAAAGGGCCTCATATATAAGGGCAGCAGACTTATCAACTGGTGTCCGATTTGCAAGTCCGCGCTTTCGGATATAGAGGTAGAACACGAGGATTGCCAGGGAAAATACTGGTACTTCCGTTATCCGGGTGCAGACGGAGGAGAAGGAATAACGGTGGCCACAAGCCGTCCCGAGACAATGTTCGCCGACGTTGCCATAGCCGTAAACCCTGAGGACGAAAGATATAAGAGTCTTATAGGAACCAAGGTTCTTCTTCCGATATTCAACAGAGAAATACCGGTTATAGCAGACCTGTATCCGGATCCGGAAAAGGGAAGCGGTGCGGTTAAGATTACGCCCGCCTGCGACTTTAATGATTTCGAGGTCGGGCAGAGGCATAATTTGCCGATTCTTGAATGTCTTGACGAATCGGCGCGCATGACCGAGATTGCCGGAAAGTACTGCGGCATGGATCGCTACGAATGCAGAAAGGCATGGGTTGCGGATTTAGAAGCGGCGGGGTATTTGGTAAAGACCGAAGAGCTCATCATACCAACCGGCGAATGCTACAGATGCCACAGTGCAGTGGAACCCAGAATTTCCGAGCAGTGGTTTGTAAAAATGAAACCTCTTGCGGAACCGGCAATAGAGGCGGTACGAACGGGTGAGACACAGTTCGTTCCGGACAGGTTCGATAAGGTGTATTATCGCTGGATGGAAGAAATAAGGGATTGGTGCATTTCAAGGCAGCTTTGGTGGGGACACCGAATCCCCGCATATTACTGCGATGAATGCGGTGAAATAGTGGTTGCCAAGGAAACGCCTCAGGAATGTCCGAAATGTAAAAAGAAGTCTTTTCATCAGGACGAGGATGTGCTTGATACCTGGTTTTCTTCTGCGCTTTGGCCATTCAGTACACTTGGCTGGCCAAAGGAAACGCAGGATCTGAAAAAATTCTATCCCACAAGCGTTCTTGTTACGGGCTACGACATAATATTTTTCTGGGTCGCGAGAATGATATTCAGTTCCATAGAGGAAATGGGAGCTGCTCCGTTTAAGCATGTACTCATACACGGACTTGTAAGAGATTCACAGGGCAAAAAAATGAGCAAGTCCAGCGGAAACGGCATAGACCCTCTTGACGTAGTGGAGCAGTACGGTGCTGACGCATTAAGATTTATGCTGCTTTCCGGTATAGCTCCCGGTTCCGATATAAGATATCAGACGGAAAAGGTTGAGGCCGCAAGAAACTTTGCAAATAAGCTTTGGAACGCTTCAAGATTTGTAATTATGAATCTTCAGGATGAGAGCGGAGATTTCAAGGAAATGGCCGATTCAGATACAGTCAAACTTCGTCCCGAGGACAAGTGGATTATGCAGACAGTCTCCGATGCGGCAGTTGAAATTACTGCCAACATGGAAAAATATGAGCTGGCGCTGGCCGCAAATAAGATTTACGAGCTGATTTGGAATCAGTACTGCGATTGGTATATAGAGCTTGTCAAGACAAGGCTATACGGAAGTGACGAGGACGATAAAAAGACGGCACGCTATGTTTTGCTGGCTGTATTAAGAGATTTGCTGAAGTTGCTTCATCCTTACATGCCTTTTATTACCGAAGAAATCTGGAGCTATTTGCCCAAGACGGAAGAGGGTGCGCATTTCCTTATGCTTGAGACCTGGCCGGCTGAACGCAGTGATAATTACGCTACGGATGTTTTGCTAATAGAAACCGCCATGGAGATAATCAAGGCCATAAGAAATATTCGCGCGGAGGCTGAGACGGCTCCTTCAAAGAAACTACACGTGTTGCTTATTGCGGACGATGATAAAAAAACCTTGCTTAAGGGGGGGGTTGAGTATATAAAAGCTTTGGCAAAGCTTGAGAATATAAGACTTTGCACGAAAGAGGATCTTCCCGAAGATACAATTTCCGTGGTGCTTCCCGGAATAGAAATTTATGTTCCGTCAGACGAGTTGATTGATTACAGCGCAGAGTATGAAAAGCTGAAGTTAGAAAAAAAGAGATTGGAAGGCGAGATAGCGCGAGCTTCGGAAAAACTCGCAAATGAAAAATTTGTTGCAAAGGCACCAGAAGATGTCATTCAGGCTGAAAAAGAAAAGCTGTCAAATTATCGGGACATGCTTGATAAAACATTGGCGAGAATATCTGTCATTGAAAGAAAACTCGTTCAGAAATAATTGATTAAAAGTGCCGTGTCAGTATTCTGATACGGCACTTTTAATTTCACGGTCTGCGCGGTAAATACCCCCTTTAGGAAACGTTGTTTTTTAAAGAGAATAGAAACCGCAGAGTGGCACAGCAGTACAAAAAGTAGTACAATATATACCATACAGAGAGGTGGGTTTATGGCGAGCGACAGGGCCAATATATTGTGTATACTCAATATACTTAGAGAGTATTCGGACGAGAATCACATAATGACGTCTACCGATATCATCAAGAGTTTTGAGGTAAGTTACGGTACAACGATAGACCGCCGCACCGTTTATGGTGCCATAGAGACTCTTGTTGAACTGGGTTACGATATTTCGGGTTTTGAGGAGAACGGAAGGGGATATTTTTTAAGGGAAAGAGATTTTGAGCCGGCAGAGGTAAGGATGCTTTTTGATGCGGTCTATTCCTTTGAATATATTTCGCAAAGGCAGACTACGGAGCTTGTTTCAAAGCTAAAGCTTCTTATGAACGTACATGAGCGTAAGGCACTTAAGATGCCGATTACGGTTAACCCAAATAAAAAGTCGTTAAATCAGCAGGTGGTCTTAAATATAGATATATTAAGTGATGCGGTAAGTGAATGCCGGAAGGTGGCTTTTACATATATGGACTTTGGCTACGATAAAAAACTTAAGCCCAGAAGGGATGAACCCTATATTGTCAGTCCATACGCTCTTATATGCGAAAATGAACGTTATTATCTTGTCTGTATATACACCGGGCAAACCGATCCGAGCTTGTACAGAATCGATATGATGAAGGATATCAGGATTCTTGATGAGCAGGTTGAGCTCAGCGGAAGGGAAGCCAAACTTGATACCGTAAAAAATATTACCTACGCCCATGCGGGAAATCAGGAACAGATAAGGCTTAAATGCGATAGAAGAGCTCTTCGTTATGTTATAGAAAGATTCGGGTCTGATACCGTTATAATAAAGAACAGAGAAGATGATGGCTTTGAAGCGGTATTTACAGCTTCACCGGAAGGTATACTTTACTGGGCGTTACAATATATTCAGTATGTTGAGGTACTGTCGCCCGAAAGCCTGAGAGAAAGTGTCATACATGCGGTTAAATCTAATAAATACGGTGTGTAGCGTCAGACATGTATTCCTCCGAAAATAGAGGCCATAAGGTTACGGAATCAAAGCTAAGGAAAGACAGCTTGCAAAGAATGGAATATTAGCGGAAAGGTAAACAATGAATAAGGGAGAGCGCGTACAAGGTTTTTTAGTAACGGAGATAAAAGAAAGCAGGGAGCTTGGCGGAAGACTGCATTATTTAAAGCATGAAAAACTCGGAACCGAGCTTGTATGGTTTGATAGCGGAGAAACCAACAAACTTTTTTGCATAGGCTTTAAAACGATACCGAGTGACAGTACAGGAGTGTTTCACATACTGGAACACTCGGTACTCTGCGGTTCGGAAAAGTATCCGCTTAAGGAGCCTTTTGTGAATTTGCTGAAGAGTTCAATGAATACATTTTTAAATGCGATGACTTATCCGGACAAAACCTTGTACCCGGTATCTTCCAGGAATCCCAAAGATTTTTTAAATCTTGCGGGGGTTTATCTTGATGCCGTATTTGCGCCTTCAATACTGCGCAATCCCAACATATTTTATCAGGAGGGCTGGCACATAGAGCAGGACGAGAATGGCCGGCTTTCGTACAAGGGGGTTGTTTTCAACGAAATGAAGGGTGCTATGAGCTCCAAGGATGGCCGCATAGGCAGAAAACTTATTTCTTTGCTTTTTCCGGATCAATGCTACGGAGTAGTTTCCGGCGGAGATCCCGAGTGTATTCCTGATTTGACATATGAAAGCTTTCTCGAAACTTACAAACGTTTTTATCATCCTTCAAACGCGAGGATATATCTTGACGGCAGTGTGCCGTTTAAAGAGACCATGGAACTTATAGAAAGTTATTTAAACGGCTATGAACGGCTCGAAGTGCTTCCTGAAGTAGATCGTCAGACGCCTTGCTCGGGAGAAAAAACGATATTTTACGCTATAGGTGAAGAGGAGGACACGAAAGACAAGTCTCAGCTTACTATAGCCAAGATATTTGCGGATTGGAATGAGCCCGTCAAGTCCTATGCGGCAGCCGTACTTTTCAACGCGCTTTCAGATTCCAATGATTCGGTATTTAAGAAGGCGGTTCTTGAAAGCGGCCTGGCCCGTGATCTTGAGATTTCCGTAAATGACGAAATAGCCCAGATTTATTACACGTTAGACGTAAGCAATGTGGCTGACGGTAAGGAAGAAGAACTTATTACATTGATAAAAAATGTTGCAAAAGAACAAATTGAGAGCGGGATAGACAGGAAAGCTCTTACGGCTTCAATAAATGCCCTTGAATACAGGATGAAAGCGCCGGCAGAACCTGCGGGACTCATACGCTGCACCAAGGCCTTTTCTTCATGGCTTTATGGCGGTGATCCTATCATGTACCTTGAGTATGACGCTCTTTTTAAACAGTTAAGAGATATGCTTGATTGCGATTACTATGAGAATTTGCTTGCGGAGCTGTTGCTTAATGAAGAGGGCTTGTGTGCAATGAAGAGTCTTCCTTCCAAGACCTTGACAAAAGAACAGGACGCAAAAGAGTTAAAAAGACTCAAGGATATAGCTCTTGCGTGGAGCGAAGAAGACAGGGTCGCAAATATGGAAATGAACGATATTCTGCAAAAATGGCAGCAAACTCCGGATTCGAAAGAGGCTCAGGCTACAATCCCGGTTTTGTCGCTTTCGGAAGTGAACCCCGATCCTTATTTTACCGACACGCTCGTATCAAAGGTTCTCGGCGCGACGCAGCTTTATCATCCGGTCAGCACCAATGGTATAGTTCATATAAACATGTACTTCAGTTTGGCAGGAACGGATATTGAGGATTTGCTTGCGCTGTCATGTCTCAGATCCATACTCAGCTATATTCCTACCTTAAAACGCAGCGCTCTTGAGCTTGAACAGGAAATAAAAACCTATCTGGGAGATCTTTCGTTTAGAGTTGGTGTTTATTCGCATAAAGATTGTAAAGAAGTGGCAACTCCGGTACTTGAGGTAAGTTGTAGTGTTCTTGAAGAAAATCTTGAATATGCCTACGATTTGATTTATGAAATACTTACGGAAAGCGTATTTAATAAGGGTGATATAGAAAACATCCTCAGACAGGACGATATAAAAGCAAAGCAGTTCCCGCTGACTTCGGGGCAGATAATCGGACGATTGGTAGCTTCAGCACCTTACAGTGCAGCCAATACCGTAGAGGAAGTCTTAAACGGTTACAGCCATATTAAATGGCTGCGCTATGTAGTCGCCGATTTTGACTCAAATGCAGACTCACTTATAACCCTTCTTAAGAAAACACTGAAAGAGGTTTGTTGCCAAAGCAGATTGACTTTCAGTATTACGGCCGCAAGCCTTGTTGACATGAGCTCTTTTATCGCAAGATTTAAGGAAGGCGATACAGCTCCCGATCCTTGCGGGTACACAGCGCTTGTTCCTAAAGACATGGGTATCAAGATTCCTGCTCTTATAGGATATGCCGTGCAGGCAAGTGACTTAAGCGATATGAACGAAGAGTACGACGGCAGTATGGGTGTTGCCGCAAATTTGCTTTCACTTGAATACTTCTGGAACAAGGTGAGAGTTCAGGGCGGAGCTTATGGATCGGGCCTAAGGATATGGACAAACGGTGGAATCGTAACATATTCATATCGCGATCCGAGTCCTAAAAGAAGTATAGATGTTAATCTTGGAGCGGGGGATTGCTTGAGAGAGTACTGTGAAAACAAGGGCGAAATAGACAAGTTCATTATTTCCACTGTTGCGGGAACGGAACCTCTTATTCCGCCTCAGACAAGAGGCTATATTGCCGATACGGATTATTTCTGCGGCTACAGCTTTGAGGATTTAAAAACGCAAAGAAAGCAGATGCTTGAAACAGACTATGACAAGCTTCTGCATGTCGCAGACATTATAGATAAATTTGCAAATGAGGGAAATATTTGCATTACCGGGCCGGGAGAAAAACTCTCCGAGTTTGAAGGGCTTGACATTAGGGATTTGTATGTCTCAGTATCAGATTAAAAGCGACTTCGGGCAGGGAAGTATCTCAAATCACATGGAAAAAGATAAAACAGCGTATCAAAGAATGAAAACTCAAAGGAGAACACAGATGAAAGCTAAAAGACTTGCTGCGTTATTGCTGACGGCTGTAATGGTATTTTCGTTTGCGGCCTGCACAAAGAAGCAGGAGAATCCAAAATCCGGAAATGATAACGAAAATATACCTGAACTTCATATCAGCTTGGATAAATGGCCTGTTATTGACGGCGCCTTAGCTATGATCCCCTATTACGAAGAAATGGCGGCGAGAATACTTGATATGCCCATAGCGGAAGCCAGAAAGTATGTGCTCGCCAACAATACGCCTCAGGCATATAAAAACCTGGCGGAAGGCACGGTGGACATGGTATTTTGCGCTCCTCCGTCAGCCGAGCAGCTTGCTTATTGCGAGGAAAAGGGAGTGGAACTTGATTCCGTGCAGGTTCTTAACTCGGGCTTTGTGTTTTTCGTGAATAAAGATAATCCCGTAAACAATCTCAGCAGTAAACAGCTTTACGACATTTATGCGGGAAAAATCAAGAACTGGAATGAGCTGGGCGGTAAGAATGAGCCGATAATAGCTTATCAAAGAGGAGAAGGTTCGGGTAGCCAAACAGGGCTATACGAGCATGTAATCCCTCAAGACAAGGTGATGGAACCCCCGAAGGAGCAAAAAATAGGTGCCATGGCCGAAATAATCGATGCTGTTGCAAGTTATGATAACGCTTCGGGAGCTTTGGGTTTTTCATATTATTACTATGTAACGAATATGCACTATCAGGATGCTGTAAAGTTGATTGCCGTAGATAATATATACCCTACGGCTGAAACTATCACCAGCGGCATGTACCCGTTCATTTCAAAGACTGGTGTTTTCTTCAATAAAAATCAAGCTGAAGACAGCCCCGTAAGGCAGATAGCGGAATGGTGCCGCGGTCAGGGCGGAATAAAGATGGCTCAGGATCTTGGTTATGTCCCAAGCGGTGATGATGCGACGATTATAGAGGGCTACGGCGAAGCAGTTCCCGGAAACAATCAGAAACTAAGCGCACTTCAAAACAACTTATATTCCGAGACAAGAGAAGTAGAAGACAATTATAACGGTTATCACGAAGAACCGTTTTACAGCGGCATAAAAAATAAAGGAATTGCGAAAAAGATAAACTCCGATATATCCAGAATATTTAAAAAGTTCTGGGATCCGAATTATTTCCCTGCCTACAGGGGCATGCAGAATTTTGAATATGCCGAGTTGGATGATTACAGTGTTTGGTACAGCGAATACTTAAACTCCAACAACATACTTTCGTTCTCTGTGGAGATGAGCAGAATATATATAATCAACGACTACTATTATCTTATTAATGCCGTTGAGACACGAAATTATGATTTGAATACGGGAAGGCAGATTAAAATAGGGGATCTTTTCGATGACAGGGAAAACGGTTTTAAGTACATAAATACAAAGATTTACGATGAAATCAACCATCCTGACATGGATAACGAAGCTTATGATTGTGAAGAACCCCTAAAGCTGGCGGCGCCTTTTAAGGGAGTAAGAGAAGACCAAAAGTTTGTTATTACGGAAGACGGAGCAATCAATCTCTTCTTCGATGACGCAACTCCGGAGTTTTATATAGATCGTTGCTATGCAAGCAGATCCGTCATGGCAAGCAAGTATATAAATTTCGACAGATTCGCTTCAAAGGAAAACCTGTTTGATGACGAAACCGAACGCAGATATCTTCTGATCCAGTCTGACTATGACAAAGAGGTAACAATTCAAGACGTGGATGAGGATATAAATGATCTTGTCGGTTCCTACGAAATAGATGTTTATACCCGCTACAGCTATTTTGAAGACATGAGCGATTATCAGAAAAAGCTGGCACAGGGAGATAAAAGCGAGCTTGAGTACTATATTAAAGAAACCCAAGGGCTCATGGATCAACTGATTGCAGATAATCATAAGGATATTTACGGGTATGTCATGGCATATACCTATGTAAGCGAGATTGGCGGTTATGTTGATATCGTCGAAAGTATTTCCTACTCGGTATATTCTTCAAACCTGGACGGCGGTATCTACAAAGAAGTATTCAAATTACACACCTTTAAGTCGGGCAGCGACGAGGAACTTATACTTTACGATATATTTCAGGAAGGCGCAGACATCAAGAAGATATTGATTAATGCATATAAAAAAGCGTTGCAGGGTGTTGCGGAAGGGGAAATGCTGCTCAACACTCCAAGTTCCGACGCCTTTATATCAGCGACCGTGGACAACATAAGAGGCTTTTGTATCTATAAGCGAACATTGAATTTTCAATTTGACGACATAGAGGCGCTGTTTGCGAGATTTATGCCGCAGATTGCCGAGAACGACAGATATTATTTAATTACCCAGCTGGAGAATATAAGCTTCGAGGATATCGGATATGAAAATTTGAGGATATTTTAATAATATGATAAAATAACGCGTTATGTTATGGTCCGAACTTGAGAACTTAATAGGATATAAATTCAACGACATACAGCTGCTTGAAACTGCAATGACCCATGCCTCTTATGCAAACGATTTTCTGGGAGACCCCTATCTTGGCAACGAAAGATTGGAATTCCTCGGAGACGCTTTGCTGGATGCGGTTGTCGGAGAAAAGTTATACAGGCGTTTTTATGACGATGATGAGGGACGGCTCACAAAGCTCAGAGCCGATATAGTGTGCGAGAGATCGCTTTCAAATGCATCCATAGCCTTGGGTCTAAATATGTATCTTAGACTCGGTAAAGGAGAGGAAACCAGAGGCGGACGGGATAAGCCTTCGATTGTTGCGGATAATGTAGAGGCTTTGATAGCA
Organism: uncultured Oscillospiraceae bacterium; assembly: GCA_964346675.1. Lineage (GTDB taxonomy): Bacteria > Bacillota > Clostridia > Peptostreptococcales > Anaerovoracaceae > RUG13409. Next base: position 113,362 of record CAYFUZ010000001.1, read on the forward strand.
GCAGTTTACCTTGATTGCGAAAGATCTCAAGCTCTGGACGTCCTTGACCGTCTTGTTGACAGAGTTCTCGGCCAAACCATAGAGATGGCGGTGGAGGGGAAGCTTCCCGGTGACGAGAAAACCCGGCTTCAGGAACGATGTCAGGTAAACGGTTCGGTAGATATCAGGTATGTAATAGTCGCTGAAAGCGGCCCGGATCATGATAAACTCTTTACCTCTGCGGTTCTTATAGAGGGAGTCGAGGCGGGACGCGGCGAAGGCCGGACCAAAAAGGAAGCGGAAGCCGCAGCTGCGCACGCGGCGCTACGCTGTATGGAGGAATGAATTGAATTTTAAACGCATGGAATTAAACGGGTTCAAGTCTTTTGCGGACCCCGTTGTTATAGATTTTACGGAAGGGATTACCTGTATAGTCGGACCTAACGGAAGCGGTAAGTCCAATATTTCCGATGCCGTAAGGTGGGTTTTAGGCGAGCAGTCGCCCAAAATGCTGCGCGGCGGCAAGATGGAAGAAGTTATCTTTGCGGGAACTCAGAGCAGAAAGCCCAAAGGGATGGCGGAGGTTACGCTTGTAATCGACAATTCCGACCATGAGTTGCCTATCGAATATTCAGAGGTTGCCATCACCAGAAGAATGTATCGTTCCGGAGAAAGTGAATACCTTATAAACCATAATGTATGCAGGCTCAAGGATATAAGAGAACTCATTATGGATACGGGAATAGGCGTAGAGGGTTATTCCATCATAGGCCAGGGTCGGATAGCCGATATAATTGACAACAAGATGGATTCGCGCCGAGAAATCTTTGAAGAAGCAGCGGGAATCACTAAATACAGAAGCAAGAAGGAGGAGGCCGAAAGAAAGCTCGGACGAGCTACCGACAACCTCGTCAGGGTTAACGATATCATAGGAGAAATAGAGGGCCGTATAGGAACTCTTGAGCACGACAGCAAAAAGGCTTCGGAATATCTAGAGATACGTGAAAAATATAAAGATGTGGCAATTAACATTATTCTCAAGAGTATCGAGGCTGCCGAATCAAAGACGGCCGGCGTGCGTGAGGAGCTGGCACAGCTCGAAGAAACGCTCAATGACTATGAAAATGAAAAGATAATACTTGAAAACACCCTTAAAGCCGAAAAGGAAAAGTCCGGGGAATTAGAGGAAAAGCTTAATGCATTAAGAGAAGCTCTGACGGCAAAAGTAGAGGAAATTCATCAGATTACCGGAAGAGGAGAGGTAAATAAGGAAAGGCTTGAAGCCTTAAGGCGTGATAAAGAAAGACTTAGCAGCGAGATAGCTGCCATTGACGATAAGATCTTAATTGAAAAAGAAAACGGCAGACAGGCCCAACTGGTTCTTTCATCGGCGGCGGAAGAAGAGACCGCTCTTGATAATGAATACAGGGTCAGGAGAGAAACCGCTTTGGACGCTCAGCGCAAGGTGGATGCAGCAGCGGCAGAGCTGGACAGCAAAAAGAACGAGGTCTTTGAAATTTCCTCAAAGCTTTCAGCCGCAAAAGCAAACGCCGATAGTCTCGAAAGCCTTAAGCAAACCCTTGTAAGGCGTTCGGAACGTCTTGAAGAAAACGAGGATCTTGAGGAGCTTAAAAAGAGGCTTAAGACAAGGCACGAAAAGGCAATATCCGACAAGCAGCTGGCAGCGTCCAGGCTTGCGAAAGCAAACAATAATGCGGAAGCTGCAAGAGTGTCGGAAAGCATGCTCAAGGCAAGATACAATTTGCTGGATGAGCTTGAGAAGGGTTATGAGGGCTACGGCGGTGGAGTAAGATTCCTGATGAGCAAAAATCTTAACGGAGTTATCGGGACGTTGGGTGATTTGCTCGAGGTTCCCCGCGGACTCGAAATTGCCATCGAAACCGTTCTGGGCGGAAAACTTCAGGATATAGTTTGCGATGATGATGAAACCGCGAAAGCCGGAATCCGTCTTCTTAAGGAGAATAAAGCCGGGCGGCTTACATTTTTGCCCGTTGAAAGCCTAAAAGCCGGAAGGCCTATTGATGTTAAAAAAATAGCTGCGGAAAAAGGCTATAAAGGCCTTGCGTCGGAACAGGTAAGTATTAAAGGCGGCTATCTGAATGTTGTGGAAAACGCGCTCGGCAATGTGGTTATCATAGATAATATTGACAACGCTGTCAGCATTTCAAAGAAGAATCTTGCTCCGTGTAAGTTGGTAACCCTTGACGGCGAGGTAATAAATACAAGCGGAGCTATAACCGGCGGGAGTTTTAGAAACAGCACCGCCAATATTCTTTCAAGAAAGGCCGAAAAAGAAGACATAGCCAAATCTCTTAAAGGATCGGAGAAAGCACTCGCCGAGGCCTTTGAAGAAAAGGCTGCAGCTCAAGAGCTTCTTGATTCTGCGGAAGAAGAAAGAATAAAGACAGAGACTGAAATAAGAAGTGCGGAAATACGTCTCAATGAGCTATCCGATATTGAAAGGGAAATTTCAAATGCGGACAAAGACATAGTTCCGGCCGTCGAAAGGGTCAAGGCACTTGAAGCCGAAAAAAAATCCGCGGAAAAGCTGCTTGGAGAATTGGCTGACAAGCTCGAAGCATTTGAGAGCGAGTATGCGTCCGCGAAAGAAGAAGAAACCAAGTCCCGGTTGAATCAGAACGCCGCCGAACTTAAAACTGCAAGCGCCGGAGAATTTGCCGAGATGGCAAGGAAGGCTGTTGAGCAGCTCGAGTTCGAAAAGGAAGATAAAGAAAGGCAGCTTGAAAGCGCTGCCATTTACGAGAAGCAGGTATTGGAATTTGAAGGCAGTGCGATTCAGCTTCTCAAGGACAAAGAAAAAGAAAAGACTGAGATTGAAGACAGCGTCAAGTCCGTGGGTGAGCAAAGAAGAGATGCTTTCGCAAATGCCGAAAAACTCGAAAACAACCGTACCGAACTCGATAAAAAGCTTTACGAACAACAAGTTAAAAAACACGATGCCGATATCAGAATGGCACGTTTTGACGCCCAGACGGAAACACTCAAGGAAAAACTCTTTGAGGAGTTCGAGATGTCCTATGCGGAGGCTGCCGAGCATGAGGATCCGGATTTCGTCATGTCGCGCGCTCTTAAAGAGTCCAGAGAATACAAAGACAGGCTGCGTGCGCTCGGCGATGTCAATATAGGGGCCATTGAAGAGTACAAGGCCGTTAAGGAACGCTATGATTTTATGTCGGAACAAAGGGAAGACATAAACAGGGCCATGGACGAGCTTAATACGTTGATAAAAGAAATGGACGGAATAATTAAGTCAAGGTTCCATGAAAGTTTCAATCTGGTGGCGGAGAATTTTGAAGAGGCTTTCAGAGAACTCTTTCAGGGAGGTCATGCGAGACTTTCAATGGAAGATCCGTCCAATCCTCTTGAAACAACCATAGAAATAGAGGCACAGCCGCCCGGGAAGAAACTTCAGAATATGAATCTGCTATCCGGCGGAGAAAAGACCATGACGGCGATAGCTCTAATGTTTGCCGTTCTTAAGGCGAAGCCCACCCCGTTCTGCATACTGGATGAAATAGAGGCTTCGCTGGATGAAGTAAACATAGACCGCGTTGCAAAATATATTAAGAGCTTTGATAAGACACAGTTTGCATTGGTAACTCACCAGAAACTGACAATGGAATATGCCGATGCGCTTTACGGTGTGACAATGCCGGAGCACGGTATTTCCAAGATTTTGTCGCTAAAGCTCGGCGACGACTTTGAGGTTGATAAATAATGGCATTCGGACGGAAAACATCATTCTTCGGACGTCTGGCCGAAAGAATAAATGATATACTGATGTTCAGGGACACTCCCGATGAACAGATGTTGGATGAACTTGAGGAAATTCTAATAACATCCGATCTTGGCATGGATACAACGATGAAAATCATCGAACAGCTCAGAGATGATATAAGATCCGAGCGCTTGATGTACGCGGATGAAGTAAGAAATCGTATCAAGGAAACGATAAGGGATATGCTCGACAAGGGGGAGCGTCTTAAACTTTGTCCGAATACACCTCTTTTTATAATGGTGATAGGTGTGAACGGCGTAGGTAAAACAACAAGTATCGCCAAACTGGCGCACAGGCTTAAGGCGGAAGGCAAAAGCATACTGCTTGTTGCTGCCGACACTTTCAGGGCGGCCGCAGCGGAGCAGCTTTCGATTTGGGGCGAACGTGTTGGTGTTCCCGTAATAAAGCATCAAGAGGGGGCGGATCCTTCCGCCGTTATATACGACGGTATAGCAGCTGCCAAATCAAGGGGAACGGATGTGCTTATCTGCGACACTGCCGGCAGACTGCAAAACAAAAAAAATCTGATGAACGAACTCGAGAAAATGAACCGAGTAATTTCCAGAGAGTGGCCGCAGGCCCACAGGGAAACTCTGCTGGTGCTGGATGCTACGACCGGCAAAAATGCCGTATCTCAGGCAAAAGAGTTTAATGATACCGCAGATATCAGCGGTATAGTTTTGACAAAACTTGACGGAACCGCAAAAGGCGGTATAGTTGTGACAATATCTGATGAATTTGATCTTCCGGTTAAGTTCATAGGGCTGGGCGAATCCATGGATGATCTTAAACCGTTCGATCCGGAAGAATTCGCCGAAGATCTTTTTGAGGGGTAAAAAACAATGAGCGAAGAAACCATCTTTTCAACGAGGAAGGATGACAAGGCGGCCGCGGACCATATTAAAGGTGTAATAGACCAGGATGAGTGGGACGAAATTATCAAAGCCGTCGATGAGCAAAATGCACAAAAGGCGGCCGAAGGGGAAGCCGCAGCCGATGCGAGTGCAAGAGCCGTGAGGTCATCCAAGAGTAATCCGATGAGAAGTAAAAAATCGATTTTAAAATTAAGAAAGAAGGTAAAGGACGAGAACAAAGCATCGTCCGTAAAGGCAGCGCCGCAAACCGACAATGCGGATGCTAAAGCGGAAAAAAAGTCCGCAAAGCCTAAGAAAAAGGGCAGATTCCGCAAGATATTCTGGAGAGTGGTGCTGGCCGTAATGGCCATCTGTCTTTGCGTCGGTATTTATTTCGGTGTGAAAGTTTACAAGATTATTCAGGCCGCGCCGGAAATAGATCCGAACAGCATATACGATATGCTGAATCAGAATTCCACAATTCATTATGCCAACGGTGAAACCATGGATTTCATCTATACGGGAAATTCACTGCGCACCAATGTTGAATATAGTGAAATCCCTAAACAATTGCAGGATGCTTTCATATGTATAGAAGATAAAACCTTCTGGGATCATAACGGTTTTAACTATGTCCGTATAATAGGAGCCGTAGTCGACAAGATTACCGGCAAGAGAGACAAAATCGGAGGAACCTCTACCATTACTCAGCAATTGGCGAGAAATATTTTCCTTACTGGTGATCGTAATATGGAAAGGAAGATTGTCGAGGCTTACTATACGGTTCTTATCGAAAAAGCGTTGAGTAAAGAGCAGATACTGGAGGCATATTTAAATACCGTGCATCTGGGTTTTAACTCAAACGGTATTTATGCGGCATCCAAAGCTTACTTTAATAAAGATATCAGTGAACTGACTCTTATAGAGTGTGCGCAGCTTGCGGCTTTGCCTCAGAGTCCGAGTGTTTATGCGCCGTTAAAGAGGATTGAGGTGGAGAAGGTTTCAGATCCGGATTCTCTTGACATTGTGGCGGTCAACGACCAATACATTACATACTATAATGATGTCGCCTCCGACAGAATCAAACTGGTGCTTTGGTACATGCATGATCAGGAAAAAATAAGCGATACAGAGTGGGAGACTGCCAAAGCTGATTCCATAAGAGATTATCTTAATCCAGGACCCAACATAGGCGATCAGCAGCACAGTTCTTATGTTAATGACTATATAACGAGTGTGGTCTTGTCGGATCTTCAGACGAAACAGGGATATTCTTATGATGATGCCTATAACCTCTTATACAACGGCGGTCTGATTATCGACAGTACCATAGATCCAGCCGTACAGAAAATTGTTGAAGATATATATAATGATGAAAATAATTTTCCGAAGATTTCTCTTAACAGCCTCAAGCTCGACAGGAACAAGAATATTCTTACGGAGGACAGATCAAAGATTGCCCTTTATTCCAAAAACAATCTTATAGACGAAAACGGAAGCGTTATTATTACGGCCAAGGAGTTTAAATGGAACGATGATGGCAGTCTGACGCTTCTTAAGGACGAAAAACTGAACTTTTATAACACCAAATCCGGAGGCAATGCCGATGTACGAATTGATATCAAGAATATGTACGAGGTTGTTGAAGGGCAGCTGTATTCGATAAGCGATACAAACTTGCAGATTGCGGCAAAATACAAGAGCAGAGATGATGCCGGCAATACGATTATTTCAGCCGAGTTCTTTAAGGATTATCCTTTAATGACTCAAGAGGAAGCCTATGTATCCGGTGGCGGAGTAGTGACCGAGGCGGCTTTTATAAGCGCTGAGGACGGGAGTATAAGACTTAGCAGCAATTATTTCAGCTTGCCGGACAGCGTAATCCAGCCGCAGTCCGCCTTTGTAGTTATAGAAAATTCCACGGGCCAGATAAGAGGCATGATAGGCGGGCGCGGAATCAAGGGAAAGAAACTTTTCAACCGCGCTACGGCTGCGCGTCAACCGGGTTCATCCATTAAGCCGTTGACGGTGTACTCAACGGCATTGCAGGTGGGTTATAACATAATCAGCGGAGAAGGAGATCCGGTTGAAAACACCGGCGAAACAAGGGGTACGGCGATAGGGAAGGTATTTACGGCAGCTACAGTTTTGGATAACATACCAACGAATATAAGATCTTCTTTGTGGCCTGCCAATTTTGACAGAACCTACAGCGGAATTACTTCATTGAGGAGGGCTGTCGAGCGTTCTCTTAACGGATGTGCGGTAAATATTTATCAGCAGCTTGACCCCAAAAAATGTATAGAGAACCTTCAGAATATGGGTGTAACAAGCCTGGTGCTTGACGGCAGGGAAACCGATGAGAATCCGTCTTCATTGGCTTTGGGCGGCATGACCAGGGGCATTTCGGTTCTTGAAATGGCTTCCGCTTATTCAACCTTCGGCAACTACGGAGTTTATAACGAAGACAGCTGTTATACTACAGTAACCAATCGCAAGGGCGATTTGATTATGTCGGCAGACCCGCATCCCATTCAGGTTTTGGATGAATCCGTAGCATCGCTGATGCTTGATATCTTAAGGACTACCGTTACAAACGGCCTTGCTGCGGGAGCCAAGCTTTCGTCTCAGCCGTCTGCGGGAAAGACAGGTACAACATCCGAACAGTACGATCTTTGGTTCTGCGGTCTTACTCCGAAGTATTCCGCTTCTGTGTGGCTGGGCTGCGACACGAACGTGTCTTTAGGTTCGGACTCATCAAGAGCCACCAAGGTGTGGAAGGCTGTGATGGAGAATGTAGGTAAGCTTGATGAAAAAGGAAAATTTGAACTCAAAGGCGATTTTGTGACAGTGACAGTTGACAGCAAAACCGGACTTCTTCCTGCACAAAGCGAGTATGCTGAAATTCCGGAAGGGGATTTGGTAAGCGAGATTTTTATCAAGGGAACTCAGCCCACAACTTCTGATATAGAAGCAAGAGGATATGTGCGGGTTTGTGCCATGACCGGATATCTGGCTACGCCGTTTTGCCCCGGGGCTGAAAAATATTATATACAAAGGCCCGGCGGACAGTCTTGGGAGGCGCTTCTTGCAAGCTTTGAATTCAATAGAAATCCGGGCTACGGGGCAAAGATGGTTGATGGCAAAGTCGATAAATCCTCATTGCTTCGTCTTATAGCGGATTGCGGCACGGACAGGCCGGACTTTTATTGTCCGCTGCACAACCCTGATACAAACTTGTATCCTGTTTCACCGATAACTCGAAGCGAATATGATATTTCCGGCATAGTTAATCCTCAGGGTCACTGGGAGACCGACCCTGAGACCGGAGAACAATATTGGGTGGATGACAGCCTTGAAGATGAAGTAATCACGGGTGGCGGAATAGAACCCGGTGAAAACGGTGAAGATGCCGGAGGCGAAGACAGCGGAGGCGATGATTAGAGCAGGAAAGTTTCGTGTAAGAAAAACATCCGAGCGGAACTCGGATGTTGATAATCCTAAAATGTCAATATCAATAATTTTTCTTTTTAAGAAGAACCTTTTCTATCGGGGGCAGCTCAATATATTGTCCCCGATATTTTTCTACATAGCGTAAAAGCATACAACTTGAGAGAAGACTGTGCCTGGTGTAGGGATTTTCGACCCAGTCCGTTCCTATCAGATCCTTAACTTGATTCAGTTTATATATTATAGTGTTTCTATGGATATAAAGCTGACGCGAGGTTTCGCTTATATTGCGGTCGCACATAAGGAAAGTAAATAAGAAGTCCCTTAAGTCGCTGTTGAACGTGCGGTCGTAGCGAGTCAGTGTGAGTGTCGAGGCATCACAAAGATATAAGACATCATCGGTCCCGAGGTTCTTTTGCATGGACTGTTCAGCAAGATATACGTTGTAATAGTAAAGATATCTGTTATAGACAAGTACACGTTTGTTTTCCTGATCCTTATAACGCACGGCTTTTGCTATCGGCAAGCATTGGTAAGCTTCGTTAAAAAGTATGCTGAGTCCTTTTGCCCATTGTGATGAATTACTTAACATGGCATACGCGCCGTATTTTTTCAGCATTTTATCGAATTCATTGATATGCGGAACATTGTATCCCGTGGACATAATTTCACTTGAACTGATTACCGTGCATATGCAATCTTCAACCCGGAATATCAAATCATTCGGGAAGAAGTTTTTTATGTCTTCCTCGAGACCGGAAAGATTATCTGTTGAGTTCTCATCCAGGCTTCTGGCAACTATAACGCTTTTAAAACGCTTAAGTTTCGGAATAAGACTATTCAGTTTTTCTTCAATATCGATATACATATCTATTTTGTACACTTTGGACATTATATATGAAACTTCAATTTATTATAATAATTATACAGTATTTTAACAGATATACGGTATTGATTTTATAAAGGAGTTCAAAGATGTACGAGCGTATCGAAAGAGTAAAGAGGAGAGTGGTTGTTGACAGTTATCCGATCTGTATTGAAAAGTACAGAATATACGCAGACGTAGTTGAGGAAAACAAGCACGATGCTCCGGTGGTTCAGAGAGGAAAAGTATTAAAAGCCTGGACGGAGAGGATGCCTATTGAAATAGCTCCGGATGAGCTGATAGTAGGCATAGGCGCATCAAAGCCGTTAGGTCTGGAAATCGACCCGAACTACGGAATCTGGACTCAGAATGAGATTGATTCTCTTGTTGAGGATGGTTATATAATCAGCAAGGAAGATCAGAGAGATCTTCAGGAACTTAATAAGAGACATAACCCTCCGACAATGATAGGTCTTGAGGGGGATTTTTTCTACAATCATCCCAACCAACAGGTTATAAAACTTCTAAAGGAAGGGCTTGTCCTGCCACCCTGGAAGCCGCAGGCCGGCGGCGGAGTTGGCGGCGGTTATGCTCAAAGCGGATTGGGCCTCGGTCCTGCGCTCGTGCTTCTTTGTGTTGAATACGATAAGATTCTTAAGAGCGGAACTCTGGCACTTATAGAACAGTGCAGAGATGCGATGAAGGACATAAGTTTTAATACGGCGGATGATATGCAAAGATTCCGAACCTACCGGGGATATATTTACGCTTTTGAGGCGATGAATACTCTTGCTCTCAGATACTCGAAGCTTGCCGCTGAAATGGCGGAAAAGGAGACGGATTCCATAAGGAAAAAAGAGCTTGAGCAAATCTCCTGTATTTGCGGAAAGGTGCCTATGTATCCTGCGGAAGGATTCAGGGAGGCAATGCAGTGCTTCTGGTTTCAGTTCCTTATGCTTTCTCCGAGTACAACGCTTCCGGGAGGAAGATTCGACCAGATAATGTATCCTTATTACAAGGCGGATATCGAGACCGGTAAAATAACAAAAGAAGGTGCAACGGAACTTTTGTGCCTGCTGCGACTTAAGGATATGGAACTCAACAGAACATCAGGGAAAAACAACCGTAAGAAAAATGCGGGTTTTGCAAAGTGGCACAATTTCCTTATCGGCGGAGTAAAGGCTGACGGCAGCGATGCTACCAATGAACTTTCATATATGATTCTTGACGCAGCTCTTATAACAAGGGTGCCGCATCACACCATAACGCTTTGCGTTGCGGAGTCAACGCCGATGGATCTTATCATGAAAGGTGTTGAATGCCAGGTTTCAGGGCTTTCCATGCCGGCATTTATTTCCGATGACAGCTATATCAATTTTTTCACCATGCATGGTGTGGATATAGAGGATGCGAGAGAATATGCCATTACCGGTTGTCTTGACGCCAACCTTCCCGGGAAATCAAGGACAGGTCCGGTTCCCATGACTATCATGCCGATTATCTTTGACCTTATGAGGCACAACGGCAGAGGCACCAGATATCCGGATGAAATTATAAGTATAGAAACGGGTGACTTTACAAAGTTTTCGAGCTTTGATGAGCTTTGGGGCGCATGGGAGCAGCAGTTTAAGTATTGTATCGACAGAGTTTGCGAAAAGAATAACACTGAGATTCTTGCAACTCAAGAGGTTCTACCGGACCCGCTAAGGTCTGCTCTTATGCAGAACGGCATTGAAACCGGCAGAGACATATGGATAAGAAATGATATCCCGTTTGACAATACCGCTTCCGTTTGCACTATAGGTATGGTAAACGTGGGCGATTCGCTTGCGGCTATTAAAAAACTCGTATTCGACGATAAAAAATATACAATGAAACAGCTGTATGATGCCCTCGAGGCGGATTGGGAAGGCTATGAGGATATGCAAAAGGATTTCCTCAATGCTCCTAAGTATGGCAACGACGACCCCTATGTTGATGAAATAGTGGCGCAGTGCTACAAACTTTTCTGCGATTACGTTGCAAGCCACAAGACGATAACGGGCGGAATAACGGTTCCCTGCGGAATATCCATTACTTCTCATCAGCCGGGAGGTCTTCTTACGGGAGCCACGCCTGACGGAAGAAAGGCCGGAACGTTGCTTGCTGACGGAACGATGTCTCCGATGCAGGGCAGAGACAGCAACGGGCCCTTAGCCGTTATGAATTCCGCGCTCAGAATAGATCAGGACCCGTTTCAGGCAACGCTTCTTAATATGAAGTTCGATCCGAACAATCTTAAGTCTTCTGAAGATAAAATGAAATTTGCGACGCTTATAAGAACCTATTTGAGAAACGGCGGAAAGCACGTGCAGTTTAATATAGTAACGCAGGAAACTCTTGTGGATGCTCATAAAAATCCGCAGAATCACCGCGATTTACTTATAAGAATTGCCGGCTACTCCGCATACTTTGTCCAGCTGAATCAGGAAATGCAGACAGAGGTAATAAATCGCAACATGCAGCATATATGATAAGCATATAGGCCGCAATTAATCAATATTAATTGCGGCCTATATTTGTAAAGATCTATTGGGAACCTTTTATCTTTTGCCGCCGTAATCTCGTATTAAGTCCAAAACTCTTGGGTCTATTAATTCTTTAACGGCGTCGTCATCGTGCAGATGTTTCATAATGTAACTGGAACTGATTTTGATTCGAGGACAGTTCAGTATGTGGTAATCGCTTTTGCCGAGCCGTTTAAGTTCTGCTTCCGCGTCCACATCGCCGCGGTTCATTATTATTAAGCGATATTTATCGAGAAGCATTTGCGAATTTGACCACTCCTCGAATTTCAAAAGATTATCAGCACCCAAAATCAGCGCAAGGCTGTCCTTTGGGTATTTTCTTTGAAGATTGTTCATCAGCTCGCAGGTGCTTCGGACAAGATTATCGTTTATATCGTCATCGATGATAATTTGATCACTTTCGAAGAGCTTCAGGCATTCAATCCTTTTTTCAAGGGGAATTGCAATGTTCTTTTCCCAGTAATCCCCGGTGGGAATCACTATTATTTTGTCTGCGAGTTCTTCTTTGAGGACTGCGTTCATAATGGCTGTATGCCCGTTGTGAACCGGTGCGAAAGAACCGCAGTAAACTCCGTATTTCATGTTAATCTTTCGCTTTTACAGGGAGAGCGCTGTCGTAAAAAGGCATAGGCTTAAGCTTGAACTTATTAGCAAAGTGTTTTCGGTCTATAAGAACTTTACTTTCGCTGCTTTCTATTTGTCCTGTCCTGATGTATTTATCAAGAACCTCATAGCTGAATCCGAGATTATCTTCATCGGTTTTTCCACAAAGACCGTCGGAAGGAACCTTTTCAATAAGGGCCTCCGGCAGACCGCAGGCTCTTCCTATGGCTTTTACCTCCTGAACCGTAAAGCTTGACAGAGGTGAGAAGTCTCCGGCCATGTCACCGTATCTTGTTGAGTATCCAACCCAATCTTCCGATTTATTACAGTTATTGGCTACTCTGCCGTTTATACTTTGGCTTACTGCGTACAGTATAGTCATTCTGAGCCGCGGCGCCAGATTTACCAGAGACTGCTCGGATAATTCAAACGGGATGCATTGTTTTTCCGCCTTCTTAATCGACTCAACTGCCGCATCATAGCTATTTTTAATATTTACCGTTAAATAGGGTATATCAAGATGCTTTACTAAAAGAAGAGCCATATCAATGTCGTACTGTTCTCCGTTAGGCATAAGAACTCCGGTTACGCGATTTTTTCCGAGGGCTTCGGCGCAGAGCGCTGCGCAAACAGAGGAATCCTTGCCTCCTGAAATTCCTATGACTGCATTGCAATCCTTGCCGTTTTCCTCAAAGAAATTTCTTATCCAACGTACGGTATTGTCTTTTTCGGCTACTGCGTCAAATGTTACCATGTTTTGTTTGCCTCGTTATTCATTCTCCAGTTTATGCAGCGCATCAGATAGTCTACGTAATCCTGGTTGTTGCATATACCTTTGCCCGGATTATCGGAAATTTTCGCCACATCCATGCCGTTGCACCTTGTGACTTTCATCACTATATTAAGCGGTCTGGCGGAGGTGTCATTGGATATATACGTTCCTATTCCGAAAGCAATCTTTGCCTTTCCCTTAAGCTTGCGGTATATTTCGTCCGCTTTTTTAAAGTTTAACGAATCGCTGAAGAGCAGTGTCTTTTGCGCAGGATCGATGCCGAGGAATTTATAATGATTAATCATTGTTTCAGCCCACTTGAGCGGGTCGCCGCTGTCGTGGCGGACTCCGGAGAAGAGCGTGGCATAAGTCAGCTGGAAGTCTCTTAAAAAACATTCGGTGGTAATTGTGTCAGTCAGCGCTATACCGTTTAAGACTCCGTATTCTTTAATCCAGGCTTCAAGCGCAAACCAATTGGAGTAGGCGGGATTATGTTTGTGGTTTCCCTGGCCCACGCACATAATCCATTCATGTGCCATTGTTCCTACGGGGTTCACCCCCAGTTTTTTTGCCAGATAAACGTTAGAGCTGCCGACGCATTTTGAGTCCGCAAAATTACGGCGGCACAATTCCTTTACCGCCAACTCCTGCGCTTCGGCGGAAAGTCTTCTTCTCAGTCCGAACTCCGAGAAGTTTCCGATTGAGTATTTTCCGCTTTCAAGCCAGGAGATTTTTTCGTCAAGTTTTTCTTTGTATGACGTTAAAAGCTCATTGTAGTTATACTGCATTCTGTAGTAGCATTCGTTAACTATGGCCAGAACCGGAATTTCGTACATGGACGTGTTAAGCCAGGTGCCGCGTGCTTCTATTTTCAGCCCGCAGGGGTCATCTGTGCTGATACTGAAGTCTTCATAGCGCGGCTGCCAGAGTCTTAAGAAATCAACATAAGAACCCTTGAGCCACTTGATACCTTCGAGGTAGTTTAACTCCTCTTCGGTAAAACGCAGATTGCAGTAACTTTCTATCTGGCGTTTGATTTCTTCAACCGTTTCGGGCTTAAAGCGTGCATTGGCATTCCGACATTTAAAGAACCAGGTGGTCTTGTAATCCGAAAATTGATGATAAATGGCCTGACCCATTGAGAATTTATAAAGATCTGTTTCCAGCAGAGAATTGATTATTTTCATTATGCTGTCTCCTTTCGTTTACTGATTATAGGCATGTTCACCGCTTAAAAGCAATAGTTCGGATCACGGAATCAGATATTTTCTAAGCTCTGATTCGACTTCGACATCCAATTTTTCAGGAAGTCGCATTTCGTGAGCTTTGAAAAGTTCATATTCCGAACCAAGAGAACTCAGACGCCGGGCGGCCGTTGCCATGGCTACCGGTGACGAGTCGCAGAGTATGTATTTCCGCCGGAGCTTATGGCAGACTGCTCCTAAAGTTCCGCTGCCGCAGAAATAGTCCGCGCAAAGCCCGCCCTCAGGGCAGCAGCTCTTTACGAATATTTCGAGCAGCTTTTCGGGCTTTTGGGTGGCGTAGCCGGTGCGCTCTGCGGAAGTTCGGCCTACCATATCAACGTTTATAACATCTTTTTGATTTACGAGAGTGTACCATCGGCCTTCTTTATCCATGTACTCGGTAATCCCTTTGAAATTATAGGGTCGCCCGCCTCGATTATAGGAGACCTGCTTTTGTGCTTCAAACCAGTAGTCGGAGGTCTTGGAATACAGCAATATATTGTCGTGTTTTCTCGCAAAGCCCTTGCGTCCGGCTCCGCCTGATTTATAACACCAGATTACATCGTTTACGAAATTTTCGGGTCCGAAAACCCTGTCCATCATTACTTTGGCGTAGTGGACTGCATGGGTATCAAGGTGAAGCGCCACCGTGCCGCTGTCCTTAAGCAGCTCCTTTATCAAAAGCATGCGTTCCTCCAGCATGGCGACGAATTCTTCAATGCTGCGCCATTTGTCGCCGTAGGCGTTTATTTTTACGCTTCCCGACGCTGTCCGCACGCTGGCCTTGTAATCCGCGTTGGAAAAGAAGGGCGGGTCGATATAAACGAAGTCGGCTTTGACGCCGTCGTTTATAAGGGCTTTAAGGCACAGCAGGTTTTCATTCCAAAATAATTTATTCATTATATGATGTATTTTAACACGCCGGAACAACTTATGGTATAATATAAACATTATGAGTGAAGGATTAATTTTAGATATAATATTGCTGGTAGTTCTTCTGATCGGATATTTTGTCGGATCAAGACGAGGAATATTCAGAGCGCTTGTGGGGTTTGTCATTACGGCGGCATCTATTTTCGGCGCGATAATTCTTTCGGGCCCTCTGTCGGTGCCCGCTACGGAAATCGTTTTCCCGTATATCCAGGACAGCGTCGGCGGCTTGCTTGAAACTTACGCAAAGCTGAAATTTTCCACTGAAGGCCTTTCCGACTCAATCACCAAGTTTATATCCAAACTCAACTTCAGCGGTTTCAATCTTAATTCGCTTAGCCTTAAAAATGTTGATGCGAAAAGCATAGATTTAAGCGAAGTTGATATTTCCGGAATTGCTTCCAAAAGCACTGTTTCAGAAGCGGATGTCGCGTCGGTTTCCATGAAGTTGATTCAGCCGCTTATAAGAGTTGTAATAGGAGTTGTAATATTCCTGCTGCTGATGGTGCTTCTGAAATTTTTAGCCGGTCTTATCAATAAATTTATAGAAGGAACTCCGGTTATAAGGGGTGCCAATGCAGTTCTCGGCGGGGTTTTCGGAGTTCTTGAGACAGCGGTAGTGCTTCTTATAATAGTGCTGATACTGGGGAAAATAGGTATCAATGCGAGAATGGCAAATTTCACGGACGGCAGTTTTATCTACAGACTTATGAGTAATTTTGCGCCCAATCTTTTTCCGGCGGTCCTTAACGCCGTGGCGGGTGTCATAGATAAAAAATAGGTAAAAAAAATTAGTCAATCAAAAATCCCGGTTACATTGAGAACCGGGATTTTTATTACTGGTATTAATTTTTAATTAAGCACATGGTACTTATCAAGATAAGGCCCCATTTCCTCTCTATCCGCCGAGAGGCTTACCACGAAGTCCATTCCGTGAGTTTCGGATATCAGATTCAGTCTTTCAAGGAAGTCTTCAATATTTTCAATTTTGATGTCGGCATGCTTAAGTACACTATCGATGTAAATAACTTCTATGTCATGATCCTGACTTATGATTCCGTAGAGAAAGCCTATATACTCGTCCACATTTGTAATCTGTTCAAAGTCTTCCATGCATACAACTCGAATCTGGTATTTCAGGTCATACATGAGTCGTTGATTCTTATTGATGAATACTACGCTTCCGTTAACTACATCCAGACTGGAATTGGCCATATCCACCATCTTCTTGGTTTTGCCGCTTCCTTTGTGGCCGATGAGTAACTTAACCATAGCTTTGTACCTCCGTTTAAATAATAATTTTAGCAGTTCTCTATTAATTATAACTTTTGCTTATGATTTTAACAAGTGACGTTTTCGTGGTATTTGTTCGATTTTTTTAAATTTCAGACTGCTTCATTTTGCGCAGCTGCCCGCAGGCGGCATCTATATCTGCTCCGAGCTGGCGTCTTATGGTGACAGGAATGCCGAGATTTTCGAGTTTTTGCGCAAACTCCGATGATCTTTGCCGACTGCTGCCTTTCAATTTGCTTTCGGCAACAGGATTTAAGGGTATGAGATTTACGTATGACATCATTCCGCGAAGCAGCTTTGCGAGTTCAGCGGCATCATTATCGCCGTCATTTTCGCCCGAAATCAGAGCATATTCAAAGCTGACCCGGTTTCTTGTCTTTTCGGAATACTCCTTGCAGGCGGCTATAAGTTCCGGTAAGGGATATTTTTTTGCTATGGGCATAAGTTTTTCTCTTTCCGGCTGATTTGCCCGGTGAAGTGAGATTGCAAGATTTGCTTGCGGGAAATCCTCCTGATAGGATTTGATACCCGGAATCATACCGCAGGTGGAGAGAGTTATATTTCTTAAGCTGAGGCCTATGCCGTCCGGGTCGTGAAGCTGCTTAATAAATTCGCGGACTTGCTCATAATTATCCAAAGGTTCACCCATGCCCATAAGTACTACGTGGCTTATGGGTTCTCCTGCGTCTTTTTGTACCACGATAAACTCGTCCAGCATTTCCCATGCCATCAGATTTCTTATTTTTCCGCCCATGCCCGACGCGCAAAACACGCAGCCCATATTGCAGCCTATCTGGGTGGAAACACAGATTGAATTTCCGTATTCATATTTCATAAATACAGCTTCCATGTGTTCTCCGTCCGAGGACTTAAGCAGGTATTTGCGCGTGCCGTCATTTGAAATCTGAACTGCCGCTATTTCAAGCACATTCAGTGTGAAATTCTCCGAGAGCTTTTTCCTTAGCTCTTTTGAAAGATTGGTGCAATCTTCAAAGGAGGACGCACCGCGGCTTATCCATTCGAATAGTTGCTTTTCCCTAAAAGGCTTTTCACCAAAATCAAGCAGTACCTGTTTTCTTTCTTCTCTTGTCAGTTCCTTAAAGTTTTGCAATGAATAACTCCAGCGCCAAATAGGCATCCATGGCTCCGGTTTTGAAATTCTTTTCAATCTGTAAGGCATCGTCAAGACTTCTGCGAAGCTGCGCGGCGCTCTTTCCCCTGCACGCGCCCATAGCTTTCTTGTATCTATACTCGTTGACTTTCATTTCGTTGATTATATCGTAGTAGCCGAGCCTGTCATCTTCGCGCTCTTTACCCTCGAGCATTATTTCAATCTGGCTTATAAGCAGACCAAGAAAACTCAGCACGGCGCCGATTTCCTGCGAAGAGCTTTTTATATCCACGCTGTTATGAAGCATGGTAAGGGCTTCGCCTTTTTTGCCTGAAAAGGCGTAGTCCAGTATTTTAAACGCATTTATTTCCGCCTGCGCAGAGGATGACTCCATCAAATCATCCAGCGTGAGTATCTGCTTGTCACTTGCCGCGAAGACTTTTTTCAGATCATTTTCAAGATTGAAAAGTGTATAATTTCTGTCAGAGTCGCCATAGCCGCAACTTCGTGCGAAGTTGATAAGATCCGCCGCCGACGCGGCTCTGCCTTGAGTCTTAAGCCTTTTTGCCATCCACCCTCCTAAGGTGGCGTCATCAAGCGGTATAAAATCATAAACTATTCCGGTCTTGTTAACCGTTTTATACAAGGTTCCGGCTTTATTTACTTTGTCCATTATGATAAGGAGAAGGGTACTTTCTGGAAGACTCGGAATATAGTCCGTTAACGGGCTTTGTGTTTCGCTTATGCCTTCTACGATAATAAGTTTTTTTAGGGACATCAAAGGAAGCGTTTCGCAGGCGGCTATGATTTCATCGGTATCGATATTATTTTCCGAAAAGCTTACACAGTCCAACGTTGCTGTTGCGGGGTTTATAACAGCCGTCTTTATGGCCTGTCCGGCCCACTCCGTCAGGAAATTTTCCTTACCGTAAAGCAGTATGACTCTTGGCCACACTCCGGTTTCTTCCGCGCTTCTGAGCATTTTAACAATGGTTTTCGACGGATGCTCTGTATTTGATTGTCTCGTTCTATATGTCATCGTGTTTTTTATTCAACTTAAGAAATTATATGTAAATATTTTTCTCGTCATTTTATCTAATCCCATTGTAATAAGAGAGGGGACAATTATCAAGTTCCGAAAATTGGAATTCGTCACCCTGCGCATTTTCAAATATCAGATTGTTGCCGTTGTATTCCATAAAGGATATTGCGCCCATTTGATCTGTTCTAAGATTCGGGATTTGCAGTCGTTTTAGGCGATCGATGAATTCCGATGAGGGATGTCCGTAGCTGTTGTTTTTACCGCAGGAGATGACAATGACATCCGGATTTAGAGTGTTGAGAAACTCTTCGCTGCTGCTTCCTGCGCTACCGTGGTGACCGGCTTTAAGCACGTTGCATTTAAGATAAGGGTAAGCAGACATCAGTGCTTCTTCCGATGCTTTCCCGGCGTCTGCCATGAACAGGAAATTGATTCCGTTTATGCTTACCGAACATATTGTGCAATCATCGTTATCCGTTCCTTCCGCCATAATGCGTTTCACATTGAAGCATTCCGAAAGTTCCGATATTCCTTTTGCATGGTCCTGATCCTGATGGGTGACTATGGCAAGATCTATGCTGCTTACCCCGTTTTTCAGCAAATAACTTCGCAGTATATCTTTGCCGACATTTTTGTAACGGCTTCCGCCTCCGTCTATCAGTATATTGAAACCTTTGTGATGAATATGTATGCAGTCACCCTGGCCCACGTCCACGAAAGTGACCGGTGGGTTTTCATATCCTTTCGGGATGAAAATAATAAACAGCATTAAGATGCAGGCAATTACGGCAAGAGGTTTTTCTCTGCGCTGCCGATTCAGTTTAATGCGGGTTTCAGAGAAAAAATAGAAAAACAGAATATAGTAAAGTATCAGCAAATGAAGCGGCGGAGCCGTGCAGGGTCCGGAAAGCCCGATGTTTTCTCCGGCAATTCCCGCAAGCGATAAGAGCTTTATAAAAAGCCTTGCAGGACCTGACGCTGCCGCCGTAAGCACGCCTATGCCTGCTGCGGAGACAATGAAAAGTACAAGGCCTGCCGGTAAAATGAGACCCGCCAGAGCTATGGCGACGGGGTTTAGAAATATGCCGATTGGGGAAATGTGCAGGAAATGAAAGACGGTCAGAGGGGTCATGCCAAGCTGAACTGCCAGACATGGAAGCATGAAACTGCCTAATTTGCTCAACTTTTCGCTTGCATGCTTGTTTGCAAACTTCAGGAATTTGCTTTCCATATATGGCAATGCTGTGCCGAGGCTGTAGGCTGCCGTAAAAGAGAGCTGAAACCCCGAATCAAAGAGCTGATACGGATTTATAAATAAAAATACTATGGCCGTGATACTTGCCGCGCAAATCATGTCATAGCGCCGGTCTATATGAAAGGCAATAAGTTTCAGCAATATCATGCACGAGGCTCTTAGAACGGATATGCTGAAAGATGAAAGGGCAGCGTAAGAATAGAGTATGAGGCAGCTGATTAAAGTGGATATCAGTGACTTTTTTCCACCGCTAAGTTTTACGATTAGATTGTACATCAGCCCCACGTGAAGCCCTGAAACCGCAAGCACATGGGCTATGCCGTTGTTTTGATACTGCTCATAGAGTTCATCATTCATATAGCTTTTATCGCCGAATAAAAGTCCCGAGAGAACAGAGAAGTCCTCCTCTGTCATTATTGGGCGTATGGACTCATAAAAAAGACCTTTGTAATGCGAAAGAAAATGTTCAACAGGTCTTACTATGCGGCCTGCTTTCAGTCGGTATTTGGAAAGCTCGGTAATAGTATAAATCCCGTGACCTTTAAGATAAAGCCTGTAATCGAAACATCCCCTGTTTCTTCGGGCATCGGGTTGAGAAATTCTGCCTTGAGCTACAATGTGGCGTCCTACCAGGTCATAAGCAGCAGATTCATCTTCGAGGCCGGAAATTCTAAGTAAGGTCTTTTCCTTTCCGGTATCAATTACCAGTGATGTATAATAGGGTTTAATTTGCACACTCACCGCTACTCCATCTACTTGTGCAACGTTTCCGGTACGCAAAAGCAGCTCGCTGTTTTTATCCAGAAAGCGTTTCGTATCCCAGGGATTTAAGTAATACAAAATCAGTATTACTGCGGCTTGTGCATACAAAAAGAGCAGAAGAGGTCTTCTCATAAAGCTGCCTGTCCGTTACCGATATGATAATAGCATAATATGGAATATAATTCAATATTTAGCAAATACGACGGAAGTGTTCTCACAATTCGCCTATCGTGATATAATCGGAATCAATTTGTTAACCGAATTATATTGAGGAAAAATCAAAAATGAATATTTATCTTGACCTTTTTGTTACATTTGCAAAGATAGGAGCCCTTACTTTCGGCGGGGGTATAGCCATGCTTCCTATGTTGGAAAAAGAACTCGTGAAAAAAAAACAATGGGTGACTCAGGAAGAGATACTGGACTATTTTGCGATAGGACAGTGTACTCCGGGGATTATAGCCGTCAATACTGCAACATTTGTGGGAGAGAAGAAAAGAGGTGTTGTCGGAGGGATTGTGGCAACACTCGGACTAATCTTTCCGTCAATTGTTGTTATAGATATAATAGCCGCTTTACTTTTTAATTTTGCGGATATTCCGGTTGTGAAAAATGCTTTTGCCGGAATACGAGTCGCCGTTTGTGTTCTTGTTTTAAATGCTTTTGTGAAGCTTGTGAAGAGGTCGGTGGTTGATGTTCTTACGGCTATAATATTGCTTGCGGTTATGTTGTTCTCGATACTCACGGATATTTCTCCGGCAATTTTTGTTCTGATCGCAGCGCTTATAGGACTTGCTGCCAAAAATTTTCTTCCGAATGAAAAAATCGAGGTGGATGGAGAATGATACATTGTGTGCTTTTTTGGGAATTTTTTAAGGTAGGACTTTTTGTAATCGGCGGCGGACAGGCAACCATTCCGTTTCTTACCGATATGGCAGAACGTACCGAGTGGTTCACGGTAGAAGAACTTATTGATATGATAGCGATTGCCGAGAGCACTCCGGGACCTATAGGCGTCAACATGGCTACATACGTCGGGTACAAAATCCTCGGCATTATAGGTAGTCTGGTGTCCACCTTGGGACTGGTATGCCCGTCTATTATAATCATTTTAATAGTGGCAAGGGTGTTGCAGCAGTTTAAACACAGCAAGTATTTAGCTCAGTTGTTTTATGCTATAAGACCGGCTTCTACCGGTCTCATAGGTGCCGCCCTATGCACCCTGCTTATGCTTTGTCTTTTTGATATAAATCTCTTAGGGCAGACGGGTCTGTTTATAGATTTGATAAATATTAAGTACATGATTTTTTTTGCAGTGCTTGTAATTTTGACTAATATCAAGAAAATCAAAAATCTGCATCCCGTAATATTTGTGGCTTTGGCTGCGGTTGTTGGAATAGTATTTAAATTTTAAGAAAACAGATTTTAATTTTAGATAAAATCGAGTCTATTTTGCTTTTAAAGCTGATGGTATAATTAACAACAGAATGATATATTTAATAATCACAACAATTTGTTTCATAGCTTCTGCTGTAGGTAATATATGTGGAATCGGGGGTGGGGTTATAATCAAGCCCGCTCTTGATTTGTTTTGTAATTATTCGGTAACTTCAATCAGCTTTATGTCTGGAATCACTGTATTATCAATGACGACATACTCTGTTTTTAAAGGAAAGATGTTCTCAAGAACAAGAAATCAAAATAATAGTGTCTGGCAGCTCGCTGTGGGGTCTGCACTTGGAGGTGTCATCGGAAAGGTACTTTTTGAATCCATTAAGAATGCTTCTGACAATCCTGGTAAAGTTGGATTCATACAGTCTTTATGTTTGGCAATAATAACGATAGGTACCCTTGTTTATATGTTGCGCAAGGATAAAATAAAAACCATAAATGTCAGTTCAGTTGTATTCTGCTGTATAATTGGACTATGTTTAGGCGTGATGTCTTCCTTCATTGGTATTGGCGGAGGTCCGATAAATATTGTTGTTCTATTCTATTTTTTCAATGACAACAAATCAGGCCAGAGAGTGTTCGCTGTATCTAATTTTCTTTTCTCAACTTGCCAACCTTGTATTTCAACTGTTAACCAGGTCTGTTCCTAATGTTGGTATTGGAATAATTGCTCTGATGGCATTTAGTGGTATTACGGGGGGCATATTGGGAAATAGAATAAACAAAAAAATCAATGAAGATACAGTTGATAAACTTTTCATTATCGTCATGGTATTAATAATATTGATAAGCTTAAGAAATGCTGTTTATTACTATGATTGAACATTTCTACGGCAAGATTCCTCATGTGCAATTCACATACATATTAAAGCAAGTTGATTAAGAAAGGATTTCTGACATGCGTGTATTGATGCTGAACGGTAGTTCTAAAATTAATGGTAACACGAACGCGGCTCTTGTTGAAGTGGGAAAACAGCTTAAGAAAGAAGGCATTGATTATGAGATTTTTCAGATGGGAGGAAGTCCGATTCGCGACTGTATAGGCTGCGGCAAATGTACCGACGAAGGCTGTGTATTCAAAGATGATATTGCAAATGAATTTATAGCAAAAGCCAAGGAGGCCGACGGTTTTGTGTTCGGTACACCGGTATACTATGCACATCCGAGCGGCAGAATTTTATCTTTGCTTAACCGCGCTTTCTCCAGCAGCAGAAAGACATTTGCTCATAAGCCCGGTGCGGCGCTTGCGATTGCACGAAGGGGCGGTACGACTGCCTCGCTTGACACCCTGCAAAAGTATTTCGGTATTAACCAGATGCCGATAGTTTCATCTACTTATTGGAATCTGGCACATGGCAGTATTCCCGGTGAAGTTGAACAAGATGAAGAGGGTATGCAGACCATGCGTAATTTGGCACGCAACATGGCGTGGTTGCTCAAGTGTATAGAAGCCGGAAAGCTTGCGGGCGTAGGCATTCCTGAAAAGGAACGTGGAGCAGTAACAAATTTCATCAGATAAATTCTATTAGCCGTGCTACTTTGCAGACTCCAAGTCCTCAAGTATATCTCCGCCCATGTAGTTAATGAAATAGTCTATCATAAAATGAGATATGGTAAGGCTCATAAAGCTTTCGGGGTCGTCGAGATCTATGTTTGTGATGCTTTTTATGAGTTCAAGCTTGTTTTTAACAGTATTTCGATGCATAAAACAGTCTCGTGCGGTTTTTTCAAGATTCTTATTATTTCTGATATACGAGAATAGGACACTATTTAGGTTTGTATTGTGGCGGGCATCGTAATCGCGGACTGTTACGTATGCGGGTGAACAAAGCAGAAGAGGCGAGAGCGGAGCTACATTGTTATAGAAATACTTGTAACCGGCTTCAAGTATCCAGTAAACTTTTGCGAGTTCGCTTCTGATACAGGTCTTATTTCTGTAGGAGGGTATTTTGAAACAGATTCGCAATGTATCGTGGCATAACATCCAGCATGTTCTAAACGTAGTCATCTTTGAGTTGGGTTTATCAAGTATACACTTTAGATTGTTGCTGGCTAGATAGTCTCTAAGCCAAAAACTCCCTTCTTTATAGTTACGATCAAAGAGAGGTTTCAGCATATTTTCATAATAACGCCGGGCATGATTCGGATAGCTGAGAATCCCGATTATTTCACCTGAATATATTGCAAAGCGCATTTCGGGACAATTTTGGGAAAGATTTTTTTATTTTCTTCAGTTGATTCCTTTCCATATACTGTTTTTCACTGCCTATTAGGAGCAGTTGGAAACAATTGAGGTTCTCCGAAGTGGAACCCGGAGCAATAATATTTGCTATTTCCTGCGGATCAGTTATTTCCAAACCGAGTATCGCGCCGATAGACTTAGAAAAATCCGACTCAATGTCAGGTGTATGTATATTACCTTTTGAGAATTGTTCTTCGACTATGTTCCCAAGTAGCCGGAGCGCATACATAATCGGTATTTCAATTTCTTTATCTCCCTCCATTATCATCCAGTATGGCATATCCGGATAATTCAGTTTTTTGAGCAGGGCGATATTTTTACTGAACGGTTGATTGAGAGTGACAATGCTGTTATCAAAGCCTAAAGGCGGAAGCGAAGCAAAGAGATTATGAAATGAGACTCCCTCGAAACTGGATACATCAATGTTTTTACGGCTGTCTTTGTTTTCAACTGAAAGCATATGCTGTCCTCCGTTGTTGAAAATGTGTACAGATGCCTTCCAGTAATTTGCGGTACGTTGAAGTATTTCCTCCAATGGATTAGCATTCAAAAGTGAAGTTAGTATTATGTGGTCATAACGTTGAAGTAGATGAAAAGAGTGCCTTACGATTTTCCATAGTTCGCCAAGTGGCATGTTTGATGATATGAAAGGAATATGGCTATCACTGCGGTGTGTCGCGGCGTCACTTAAAAGCACATACGGAACTATACCGGGTTCGCAGGAATCCTCGAAAGCCTGTAGCTTGTCGGCCGGCAGTATGAAGAGCATATCGTCGTCATGAACGGGTCTTCCATCCCAATTGCTTATATCCAGGCATTCATGGTCAGAACTGCAATTCGGACTTATCTCTACTATAATATAATGAATAGTGGAGGGGAAGACGATAAAAGCGCCCTTTGATGATTTTCGGATTTTTAATTTCAATTGTTGTCCGGCATATGGTATACTCAAGACGCAATTTATAAGGAGGTTCATATGGGAATAGTCGAATACAAATGTCCGAATTGCGGAGCAGCCATGAGGTACGATCCGGTACGGGCCGGCCTTGTCTGTGATAACTGCGGCACTTATATGGG
>CAYFUZ010000002.1:0-618 GCA_964346675.1 uncultured Oscillospiraceae bacterium
CGCCGATGATACTTGGTTGGAAGCGACCCGGGAAAGTAGGACGTCGCGGCTTTTTTATAACAGGTGAATGCCTGTTAAGGCCCCATGGTCAAGAGGTTAAGACATCGCCCTTTCACGGCGGTAACTCGAGTTCGATTCTCGATGGGGTCACCACATATTGACGGAGTGCGTCGGCAATCCGTCTTTAATAATGAAAACATATATACATGCGGCCGTGGTGGAATTGGCAGACACGCAGGATTTAGGTTCCTGTGGTAACCCCGTGCAGGTTCAAGTCCTGTCGGCCGCACCAAACCAATATAATCCGAATAGAAACTCCCGTACGGGAGTTTCTATTCGGATTATTTGTTTATGAAACCACCGAAAGGTTATTGACATATGCCATAAATGGTATATAATAAAATAAATAGCATATGTCATAAACTTTAAGGAGGTGAACAGCATGCCAAGAAGAGATGGAACCGGTCCGATGGGAGCCGGAGCAAAGAGCGGACGCAGCTTAGGATTTTGTGCAGACACCAGTGCTGTAAAGTATGGTATGGGTCTCGCCGCAATGGGAATGGGCTTTGGACTTGCTTGCAGACGCGGCTTAGGCAGAGGTTTTGGCCTTAACCGCAC
>CAYFUZ010000002.1:628-23035 GCA_964346675.1 uncultured Oscillospiraceae bacterium
ATCGACTCGAAATTATTGACAAGCAATTAGAAAACCTGTAACGGTATTAAGGAATAACCGGAGAATGCTCTGGTTATTTCTGTTTAGAATGGGAGAGGGGGGGGTGATGTGCCATGGCCAGACCAATTAAATGGAGAAGAGTTTGCTGTTTGCCTGAACGCAATAAATTCGGGCCTCTTGATGCGTCTGCCGATGCGGGAAGCCGCATAAACATGACTGTAGATGAGTATGAAACCATAAGACTTATAGATCAGGAAGGTTTCAATCAAGAAGAATGCGCCAATCAAATGAACATTGCTCGCAGCACTGTTCAGGGAATTTATACCGAGGCCAGAAAAAAACTGGCAGAATCCTTGGTTGGAAAGGTATTGGTGATGGAGGGTGGCGAATATCGGCTTTGTGAAGGATTGGAGAACGGTTGCGGCCGTGCATGCCGCCGGCACAGGCGCGGCCGACGCTTTATAGATGACACCAATCAAGGTGGTTGATTTTGTATTCAGGGAAAGTAGTTGAAGATTATTAAAAACAGAACGGAGGATTTTTATGAAAATAGCAGTTCCGGTAGATGAGAAGAACTTAGAATCAAACGTATGTGTATCCTTTTGCTAACCCGGGGCACAGGCCGGGATTCTTGCCTAATTTTCTTGCGGATAGTGGTGTAAATGTCATTATCAGTGGCGGTATGGGCGGAGGTGCGTTGAAATTTTCAACGAAAGGAACGTTGAAGTTGTTGTAGGCGCTTCCGGCAATGCGAAAATTGCTGTAGAAAAATATTTAAAGGGTGAGCTTAAGACGACAGGTTCTGTCTGCCATGAACATAAACATCATGACGAGTGCGGCAAATAAATATAAAATTGTGTGCTTGGCATACGTTATGCTCATGATGTATTAAAAAATCCATTATTATCGCTGTTGTCACCTGACTAAAATAATCCGAACCGAATCTTCCTTGCGGAGATGGGTTCGGATTATTTTACTTAGTTTTGATTTAAACATGGTTTTAGATTTTACATAGTAACCGGATATGCTTGCGCTTGTGGACGCTATAAAAGGAATGACAGAGAACAAGGAGGTTGTTTTATGAAAGAACAGCAGCTTAAAGCCAGGTCGGGCATGCTGGTATTGATTTCAACTGTTGTGCTCTACTGCGTCGCCATCGCGCTTGTTATATTTGGTGGCACCTTATTGGAAGACGGGAAAAAAATCGGTGCCTTTCTTCTTGCAGTCGGGACTCTCGGATTGATTTTCGGTATTATTCCGTTTTTCGGATTAAGAGTTTTGAAACCCAATGAAGCGCTGGTACTGACTTTATTCGGTAAATACACCGGCACCCTGCGTAATCCGGGCTTTTACTTTGTGCATCCATTTTCGGTAGCTGTCAACCCGGCAGCTAAAACCAAGCTCGGGCAAAGCGGTGACGTCCAGTCCGGAAAACAAAGCATCATAATATCCGGCGATGAAGTAAAGATGGACACGGAAGCTTTGGGTAAGCGGGTTTCTCTCAAGATAATGACGTTAAACAACGCCAGACAGAAAGTAAATGATTGTCTGGGCAATCCCGTAGAAATCGGCATTGCAGTCATCTGGCGGGTGGTGGATACTGCCAAGGCGGTATTCAATGTGGACAATTACAAGGAATACCTGTCTTTGCAGTGCGACAGCGCTTTGCGCAATATTGTCCGTATATATCCTTATGATGTAGCGCCCGATGTGGATACCACAGGCGACGGGGAACCGGATGAGGGTAGCCTGCGCGGTTCCAGCGAGGTCGTGGCTCAGCGCATCAAGGATGAGATTCAGAGTAAGGTGCATGATGCAGGGCTTGAAATTATAGAAGCGCGAATCACTTATCTGGCCTATGCGCAGGAAATTGCCGCTGTGATGCTGCAGCGTCAGCAGGCAAGCGCCATTGTGGACGCCCGGAAATTGATTGTTGACGGAGCCGTAGGTATGGTTCAGATGGCTCTTGAAAAGCTGTCTCAAAACGAGGTTGTAACTCTGGATGAGGAGCGCAAAGCCGCCATGGTATCAAATCTTCTGGTAGTGCTTTGCGGCAATAGGGATGCCCAGCCGATTATCAATAGTGGCAGTCTTTATTAAAAAGACATAGAAAAACTGACACGTTGGTGTTCTCCTATAAATAGTACTTTGCTAAATATTAAAAGACAGGTTTCCCTGTCTTTTAATATTTATGTCAGCATTGTTATTATCCCATACAACAGCTATAATATGCGTAGTAATAAGTAGCTTATATCTTATATAACGTATATTTAAAAACATACTTATTTACATTGAACCGGATTAACGAACTTACGGGAAGAGAAAAAGCTTTGATACAACGCGGCTACAGTGCAAATGATGTGCTGCTGTTTTCGCGTGTTGAAGACGAATTTATAGAAGAGACCGCAGAGAAAATTTTTGCGGAACTTACCCAAGGAGTTGTCTTGTCGGAAAAACCCGTGTGTGTTTATATTGGAGCACAGCCGGGTTGCGGCAAAAGTACGCTGATACGCCGTGTGAAATCCGGGAGACTTGGTGCTTACTATGTGGATCTGGCGATGGATAACTACAGGAGTTTCCACCCTATGTATCAGGAACTTGAAGATATAATATGCTCACACTGGGAGGAAAGGAAAGAAACACCGGATGATTCCCCGGGTAGTGACATAGCTGACTTTACGCAGTATTTTGCCGGAACCGTGGTAGATACCCTTGAAGAAATGGTGAGTATCGAAAAAAGATACAATATACTTTACGAGTGGGCGATGAGAAGTGCTCAGGAACCGTTGGCTTCCATGCGCAGACTTAAAGGCAGAGGCTACAGAATAAACGTAAAGTATATTGCGGTAAATGCCGAGGTTTCTTTGGCGGCTTGCAGGCGGCGCTCAGTAATAATGAACAGCAAAGGCCGGGTATTTCGTGCTATTCCGGATAGTTTCCATGCGCTTAGCGTTGAACGTATTCCTCAGGCCTGCAACGAAATATACACAGTGGGATATATGGACAGAAAAGATATAGACAGCTTTTCTCTTATTGACAGGAGCGGGAATGTTTTATGGCGTACCGGCGACAGCGGACTTCCGGGAGATTTTCTTTCAGAGATTCTGCGCAATGGCCCCAGAGACATAGAAAACCGCGACTCCTATTCCGAAGATGCGTATGAGCGCGAGTCAAGGGGTTTTGAAATCTGAAGCTCCGGCAAAAATATTTCATCCCGACAAAGATTTATCGTAACAAAGCCAAATTTTTTATACTTTATGCTTGATTTGAACAAATTATTTTGGTAATATAGCGGCATTATAATTTTAAGCAAGGAGAATATCATGGGCGCTATTATTGACTTTATTATCGGACCTCTTAATACGGCTGCGTGGCTTTATATCTTTCTGCCCTGCGCTGTTATAGGCGGTCTTTACCTTACAATCAGAAACGGTTGGGTACAATTTTCTCATTTTGGATATGCTATGCGTAACACCGTAGGTAAGATGTTCCAAAAGCAGGAAGCCGGAGAAGGAGCTGTTACCCCATTACAGGCTGTAACAACCGCACTTTCTGCCACAGTCGGTACGGGCAATATAGTAGGTACATCTCAGGCGGTCGCCATGGGCGGTTACGGTGCGGTTTTCTGGCTTTGGATTGCCGCATTGCTCGGTATGTGCACAAAGTAAGCGGAAGTTTGTCTCTCCATAAAATACAGAGAAAGAAATGAAAAAGGCGACTGGGTCGGCGGTCCTATGTACTATATCAGAAAAGGTATGGGCGAGGGCTGGAAGTGGCTTGCTGGTCTTTACGCTGCATTAGCAGCGCTTGCCGCATTTGGCATCGGAAACGGTTCACAAGCCAACTCCATAGTCAGCTCCATTTCACACGCCATTGAAGTATTCAATCCGGCTGCGAGTGAGCATAAATTCACAATACATCTTGTAATAGGCATTGTCATGGCCGTCATGGTTGCGCTTATTTTGTTCGGCGGCATAAAAAGAATAGGCTCAGTAGCGGAAAAACTCGTTCCTGTCATGAGCATTCTTTATATAATTTTTACGCTCATTGTGATTTTTTCGCATATCGAAAACCTCGGAAACAGCTTTGCTCTTATATTTAAAACTGCATTCACGCCGCAGGCACTCTTTGGCGCATCAACCGGCATTGTTCTTAAGCAGACTGTTATATGGGGCCTCAGAAGGTCCGCATTTTCCAATGAAGCAGGTCTAGGTTCGGCAGCTATAGCTCACGCCGCAGCTGAAACAAAAGGTCCTGTGCAGCATGGGCTTTACGGCATCTTTGAGGTTTTTGCGGATACCCTGGTCATAGGCAGTCTTACGGCGATGAGTATTATCGTTTCAGGTATTGATCTTAACTTCGGCGTTAAACCGGGTTCGGAGCTCATCACGGCAGCGTTCGCTACGGTGTTCGGACCTAAGATTGCTGCTGTTTTTGTAGCAATCTCACTTGCACTCTTTGCGTTCTCCACAATACTCGGATGGTCGCTCTACGGAACAAGATGCATTGAATATCTTACTAATCATACGGTAGGCAACATTTATAAAGCAATATTTGTAATTGTAGTTGTCATCGGATCAGTTGCATCGCTTGGCATAGTATGGGACGTGGCGGACACTTTAAACGGGCTGATGGCCATCCCCAACTTTATAGCACTGTTTGCGCTTTCCGGTGTAGTGGCGAAGCTTACCGCAGAGCACTTCAAAAAAGTTCGTGAGGGAACAGAGGAATAAACAGCGTCGATTGAGGCTGTCCGAGCAGTTCGTCATGGACATTTAAAACACAAAGAAATGTATAAATAAGTCTCACGTCAAGATTTATCGTGAGACTTATTTTTGCAGTTGAATCATTTTGTGCTATATTTGTGTTATAATTAATTTATGATTATTTACTCGAAATTAACCGAAAGGAGTTAAAAACAATGCCTAAAAAATACGTTTATATGTACTCTGAAGGCAACACGAAAATGCGTGAGCTTCTTGGAGGCAAGGGAGCGAACCTTGCAGAAATGACAAATATCGGTTTGCCTGTGCCTCAGGGTTTTACTATCACAACAGAGGCCTGTACCAAATACTATGACGACGGAAAGAAGATATCTCCCGAAATAAAGGCTGAAATCATTAAAAACATCGAGAAGATGGAAAAGATAAACGGCAAGAAGTTCGGTGACATGAAGAATCCCTTGTTGGTTTCTGTTCGTTCCGGTGCAAGAGCTTCCATGCCGGGAATGATGGATACTATTCTTAACCTTGGTCTTAATGAGCAGGTAGTAAAAACCATGGCCGAAAAATCCGGCAACCCCCGTTGGGCCTGGGACTGCTACAGGAGATTCATTCAGATGTTTTCCGACGTTGTCATGGAGGTCGGTAAGAAATACTTTGAAGAACGAATCGATGAGATGAAGAAAACAAAAGGCTATGAATCCGATGTTGAAATGAATGCAGAGGATCTGGAACTTCTGTCGAATCAGTTCAAGGCAGAATACAAAAAAAAGACAGGGAAAGCTTTCCCGGATGATCCTAAAGTTCAACTGTTTGCGGCTATAGAGGCGGTGTTCAAATCCTGGGATAACCCAAGGGCAAATGTCTATAGAAGGGACAACGACATTCCGTATTCCTGGGGTACGGCGGTAAACGTAATGCCCATGGTATTCGGAAACATGGGCGAAACTTCCGGCACGGGAGTAGCTTTTACAAGAGACCCGGCAACGGGAAAGAAACAGCTCATGGGTGAACTCCTCTTCAACGCGCAGGGCGAAGACGTTGTTGCAGGTGTAAGGACCCCGCTCCCGATTAAAGAACTTAAGAAAAGTATGCCGGAAGTTTATGATCAGTTCGTGAATATATGCGATATTCTTGAAAAGCATTACCGTGATATGCAGGATATGGAGTTTACAATTGAGGATAAAACCCTCTACATGCTCCAGACCAGAAACGGGAAAAGAACGGCTCAGGCGGCATTGAAGATTGCCTGCGACCTTGTAGATGAGAAGATGATAACGGAAAAAGAAGCCGTTGCGATGCTAGATCCGAGAAACCTGGATACGCTTCTTCACCCGACTTTTGATGCTAAGGCTCTTAAGAATGCCGTTCCCATAGGAAAGGGGCTGGGAGCTTCTCCGGGAGCGGCTTCGGGTAATCTTGTATTCACGGCGGAGGATGCAAAAGCTGCCGTTGTAAAGGACAAGAAGGCCAAGGTTATACTCGTAAGGCTTGAAACTTCCCCGGAAGATATAGAAGGCATGAAGGCCGCACAGGGCATATTGACCGTTCGCGGTGGCATGACCTCTCACGCTGCGGTAGTTGCAAGAGGCATGGGCAAGTGCTGCGTGTCCGGATGCGGCGATATAAAAATGAACGAGGCAAAGAAGCAGTTCAGCCTCGGCGGTAAGGTTTATAAAGAAGGAGATGTTATATCCCTAGACGGCACCACAGGTAACATTTACGCGGGAGCTCTCGCTACTCAGGATGCGAAGATTGTGGGTGAATTCAAAAGAATTATGTTATGGGCCGACAAATACAGAAAGCTTGAGGTCAGGACGAATGCCGATACCCCGGAAGATGCCGAAAAGGCTATAGAGCTTGGCGCTCAGGGCATAGGTCTCACCAGGACCGAACACATGTTCTTCCATGAGGACAGGATAGCAGCTTTTAGAGAAATGATATGCTCCGATACTCTTGAAGAAAGAAAGGCGGCTCTGAAAAAGATTGAGCCGATGCAGCAGAAAGACTTTGAAGGTATCTATGAAGTTATGAAGGGACTTCCCGTAACCATACGCCTCCTGGATCCCCCGCTTCACGAGTTCCTGCCCAATACTGAAGACGAAATCAGGCTTCTTGCCAAATCCCAGGGAAAAACGGTCAAGCAGATAAAGGATATTATCACCGGACTTCATGAGTTCAACCCGATGATGGGTCACAGAGGTTGTAGGCTGACCGTTACATATCCTGAAATCGCGGAAATGCAGACAAGGGCTATAATCAAAGCAGCTATAAATGTTAAGAAAAAGCACAAGAACTGGAAGCTGATTCCTGAAATCATGATTCCTCTTGTAGGAGAGCTTAAGGAACTTAAATACATAAAGGACATCGTGACAAAGACAGCCGACGAACTCATAGCGAAAAGCGGTCTTAAGATGAATTATCTTGTAGGTACGATGATTGAGATTCCGCGTGCCGCCCTTACGGCAGACGCCATAGCAAAGGAGGCAGATTTCTTTTCCTTTGGTACAAACGACCTTACGCAGATGACTTTCGGCTTCTCAAGAGACGATGCGACCAAATTCCTTGACGATTACTATGACAAGAAGATTTACGAATTTGATCCGTTCGCCAGAGTAGATCAGACAGGCGTGGGCCAACTTATTAAAATGGCGGTTTCTCTAGGACGCGAGGCAAGACCTGACCTGCATCTTGGTGTTTGCGGCGAGCACGGCGGCGATCCGAGCTCTGTGGAATTCTTCCATAAGGTAGGGCTTGACTATGTAAGCTGCAGTCCGTTCCGCGTACCGATTGCAAGACTTGCCGCGGCACAGGCAGCGATTAAGGACGGCAGCAAATAAACAGAACAATATAAATGCAAAACAGTGATGTAATATGATTGCTAAAAAGCCACCGGGTAATGCCGGTGGCTTTTGTGTAATCCGGATTGCGATTTTTATGTTCGGACCGCTAATTGTTATTCAGCGTGTACTTTAATTTACAGCGCAATTGTGGTATTCTAAAATGTATTGATTAACGGAGGTTTCGGATGACTGTTTTACTTACCGGCGGGACGGGCTATATAGGTTCGCACACAGCTGTAAATCTGATAAACGGCGGGCATAAGGTTGTTATCATGGACAATTTATATAACAGCTCGGCGGATGTTGTTGACAGAATTGAAAAGATAAGCGGAGTAAGGCCTGTGTTTTACGAGGCCGACGTTTGCTGCAAACAAAGCCTTGAGAAGGTGTTTTCCGAAAATAACATTGACGCGGTTATTCATTTTGCCGGCTACAAAGCTGTCGGCGAAAGCGTCGAAAAGCCTCTGGATTATTATGAAAATAATATACTCGGTACGGTGCGTGTGCTGAAAGCCATGAAAGCCCACGATTGTAAGCGTTTCATATTCAGCTCCTCTGCAACGGTGTATGGAGAAAACTGCACTCCTCCTTACACGGAAGATCAGAAAGCGGGTAATTGCGCAAATCCCTACGGAAGAACAAAGTTCATGATTGAACAGATAATACAGGACGAGGCCTCAGCCGACCCCAAGCTCTCCGCAGTGATATTGCGCTACTTCAATCCCGTGGGTGCGCACGAAAGCGGACTTCTTTCCGAGCAGCCCAAAGGCGTACCGAACAATCTGCTTCCCTATATAGTCAGGGTGGCGAAGGGTCAGTACAGCCATCTGAATCTGTTCGGCAGCGACTATCCGACTCCGGACGGAACCTGTATCAGGGATTATATTCATGTACTCGATCTTGCTTCGGGACACATCGCCGCTTTGGATTACGCTGCGGCTCATAAGGGCTGCGAGATTATAAATCTCGGAACGGGAAAAGGTTCAAGCGTGCTTGAAATAATAGACGCATACGAAAAGGCCACGGGGGTACGGATTCCTTACGTACTTGCGCCGAGACGGGCGGGAGATCTGCCAGTGGCATACGGCAGCCCCGTAAAGGCCGAGAAAATATTGGGATGGAAGGCGGTGCACACGATTGAGCAGGCCTGCCGGGATTCACACAATGCGAGGTAAATATAATGACAACAACGGATTTAAGAGAAGTATTTAAAGACCCTGCAAAATATACAGGAGATATCAAAGTCGAAGGTTGGATAAGAAACAACAGAGGTTCAAACAAATTCGGTTTTATTGAGCTTAACGACGGTACCTATTTCAAGTCTGTTCAAGTGGTTTATGAACAGGAGTTTATAAGCAACTTTGACGAGGTTTCAAAGCTGCCGCTTTCTACGGCATTGTCCGTAAAAGGCGAACTGGTGCTTACGCCCGAATCCAAGCAGCCTTTTGAAATCAAGGCTAAAGAAATAGTTGTCGAAGCGCTGTCCGATGCGGACTACCCCATACAAAACAAGCGTCACACAATGGAATTTTTAAGAACTCAGATGCACCTGCGCCCGAGAACAAATAAATTTTCCGCGGTTTTCAGGGTGCGTTCAGTGGCAGCTTACGCAATACATAAGTTCTTTCAGGAAAGAGGTTTTGTTTATGTTCACCCGCCGATTATAACGGCAGCGGATGCCGAGGGTGCGGGCGAAATGTTTCAAGTGACAACTCTCGACCTTGACAATGTTCCTAAAACCCCGGAAGGAAAGCCTGACTTTGATAAGGACTTTTTCGGCAAGCCCGCAAACCTTACGGTATCTGGGCAGCTCGAGGCTGAAATATTCGCCCTTGCTTTTAAAAACACATATACCTTCGGACCCACCTTCAGGGCGGAAAATTCCAACACCTCGCGCCATGCAAGCGAATTCTGGATGATCGAACCCGAGATTGCCTTTGCCGACCTTGCGGATGACATGGACCTAATAGAGGACATGGTGAAATATATAATCAACTATACACGGGAAAATTGTCCGGAGGAGATGGAATTTTTCAACAGCTTTGTCGATAAGGGTTTGCTTGAACGTTTGAACAACGTGGTAAGCAACAGTTTTGAGCGTTTGGAATACACCAAGGCTATAGAACTGCTCGAGGAGGCGGAAAAGAAGGGCAGGAAGTTCGAGTATCCCGTAACGGGATGGGGCATGGACCTGCAGTCCGAACATGAAAGGTATATAACCGAAGAAGTATTCAAAAAGCCGGTTTTCCTGATTAACTATCCTTCGGCGATAAAAGCGTTTTACATGAGAGAGAACGAGGACGCCAGAACCGTAGCGGCTTGCGACCTTTTGGTGCCCGGAATAGGCGAAATCGTCGGAGGTTCTCAGCGCGAAGAACGCCTCGATGTTCTGGAAGAAAAAATGGAAAAACTCGGAATGGACAAATCGGATTACTGGTGGTACCTGGAGCTTCGCAAGTACGGCGGCGTAAAGCACGCCGGTTTCGGTCTCGGCTTTGAACGCATGATAATGTACCTTACCGGTGTCGATAACATCCGCGACGTACTGCCGTTCCCGCGCACGCCGCGCAGCGCGGACTTTTAGGCGTAAAATTTTTTCAATAAAATAAATATAAAGGCCGCAATAATATTTGCACTCCCAACGCGCCTACAGGCTTCACGCTGAGCCTCGCTTTGCGAGTCTCGACTAACCTCAGGCAGAGCGTTTCACTTAACAAATATATATTGCGGCCTATGCATTTCCTTAAATAAAGAATTTTTAAACGCTAATTTCCTGTTTAATACTGCCGCCTTATGTGATACAATTATCAAGCGTGAAAAATTCTTAAATAGGTTATTAAATACAGGAGGAACTCACTAAATGAAAGGCTATACAAGCGAAACAATCAGAAATATCGCACTTGTAGGACACGGCGGAACAGGAAAGACCCTCTTTCTTGATGCGGCCTTGCTGGCAACAGGTGTAATCAGCAGACTCGGATCTGTTGAAAACGGAAGCACGGTTTCCGACTTTGACAAGATGGAGATTGAAAAGAAATATTCCATTTCAGCTACAATCGTTCCTGTTGAATACAACAAGGTGAAGCTGAACTTTATAGACACCCCGGGCTTCTTTGATTTCGTTGGTGAGGTTAACTCGGCTTTAAGGGCGGCGGAAGCGGCAGCCATTTTCGTAGACGCATCTTCGGGAATCCAGGTAGGGACGGACAAGGCGTGGGCATCCTGCAAGCAGTTTAACATGCCTAGGTTTTTTGTTATCAACAAGATTGATAAGGACAATGTAAATGTGGACGAACTGGTGGCTGAGCTGAAAAAGAAGTACGGCACCTCAGTTGTGTCCATGGAAGATAAAGACGCTATAAACGAAGCTATTGCGGAAAATGATGAAGAACTCATGGAGAAATACTTCGGTGGCGAAGAGTTTACGCCGGAGGAATTTAACAGGGGACTTAAGGCGGGCATTGCGGCTTGCGGTATAGTTCCCGTTCTGACTTGTTCCGCCCTTCAGGGAACAGGCATTAAGGAGCTTCTTGACAATTTCATCAAACTGGTTCCGAAGCCGTCCGAGCATGAGCCGTACAAGGCTGTAACGGAACTCGGCGAGGAAACTGAGGTTGCGGTCGGAGACGGTCCTCTTGCCGCATTTGTATTCAAGACCATAGCGGACCCGTTCCTCGGAAAGATTTCCCTTACAAAAGTTATTCGCGGAAAAATCACTCCGGGAACAAACGCATACAACACAAGAACTCAGAAGGAAGAAAAGCTCGGCTCGGTGTTTTACTTAAGAGGTAAGACAAAGGGCGATTGCGATGATATTCCTTTCGGAGATATAGTGGCGCTCGGCAAACTCGATCTGACTCAGACCGGTGATACTCTTTGCGACAAGTCCGCCGCCGTTGCTTTCGAACCTGTTGAATTCCCGCAGCCGACTCTTTTCATGGCTCTTGAGTCCAAGGCCAGAGGTGACGACGCAAAGGTGGGAATAGGTCTTAAGAAGCTTATGGAAGAAGACCCTTCATTCAGCTTCGAAAGAGATAACGAAACGCGTCAGTCGCTGCTCGGAACCCAGGGTGATATCCAGTCCGGCATTCTTATAGCAAAGCTTAAGGAAAAGTACGGCGCGGAGGTTAATGTAGTTCCTCTTAAGGTTGCTTACAGAGAAACCATTAAGGGCAGTTCCGAAGCTCAGGGCAAACACAAAAAGCAGTCCGGAGGCGCCGGACAGTATGGTGATGTTTGGATCAGATTCAGCCCGTCCGAAGAGGAGTTTGAATTCGTTGAAAACACATTCGGAGGTTCCGTTCCCAAGCAGTATGTTCCGGCAGTTGAAAAAGGACTTCGCGAGTGCATGGAAAAAGGTCCCCTTGCAGGCTGCAAGTGCCAGAATATAAGGGCGGAGCTTTACGACGGTTCTTATCACGATGTTGACTCGGACGAAATGTCCTTCAAGATAGCTGCATCCCTTGCGTTCAAGAAGGGTCTTCAGGATGCCAAACCCTGTCTTCTCGAACCGATAATGTATATTGAGATTATCGTTCCGGACGATTACACTGGCGACGTTATGGGTGACATGAACAAGAGAAGGGGCAGAATACTCGGCATGGAGCCGATGCTTGGCGGACAGCAAAAACTGATTGCCGAGGTTCCTCAGGTAGAACTTTCGGACTATGCCATAGTTTTGAGAGCGATGACTCAGGCGAGGGCGTCCTTTACTCTCAGGTTCGAAAGATATGACGAGCTTCCCGGCCAGCTGGCGGAGAAGGTTATCGCGGCTTACAAAGAGGAGCAGAACGAATAAAAATAGATACGGAGTATTCCGGATCATAAGCGGTGCCGCAAAGCGCCGCTTTTGTTATAAGGGGGGGGGTAGGCATATGGCTTATAAAAAAATTGATGAGAAGGATCTGGAGTTTTTCAGGAGTGTCATAAAAGACTCAAAAAGAGTTCTGGTAGGCGACAGCATAAATCCCGATTACGGGCACGATGAAATCGATTGCGTCGGAGTGGAAGAGCGACTGCCGGACGCGGTGCTTAGAGTTCTTGGCACGGAAGAGGTATCGCAACTCATGAAATATTGCAATGAACAGCTCATCCCCGTAGTTGTCCGCGCGGCAGGTACGGGCCTTGTGGGCGGTGCTATGCCTATTATGGATTGCGTGATGATTGACACCACCCTTATGGATAAAATCATCGAGCTTGATAAAGAAAACCTCACAATGACGGTTCAGCCTGGACTTCTTTATCAGGACTGTGTTGCATATGCCGAGCAGCAGGGTTATATGTACTGTCCCGACCCCGGAAGCAAGACATCAACTATCGGAGGCAATATTGCATGCAATGCCGGCGGTATGAGAGCCGTTAAATACGGCTGCACAAGGGAGTCCGTTCGCGGACTTACGGTTGTTATGCCCGACGGAAATGTTATGAACTTCGGAGGCAAGATAGTTAAAAACACCTCCGGTTATTCACTTAAAGATCTTATTATAGGCTCCGAGGGAACCCTGGCCATTGTGACCGAAGCCATACTAAAACTTGTTCCTCTTCCGAAGTGCACCATTTCCCTGCTGCTTCCGTTTAAAGACGTTGATACGGCAATGGAGATGGTTCCGAAACTTATCACTTTTGATACGGCTCCGGCAGCAATAGAGTACTGCTCAAAGGAATGCATTGATAATGCGCGTAAATATCTGGACAAAGGTTTTCCGAGCAACGAGTACCCCGCATATCTTCTTCTTACATACGACGGTGCCGATGAGGATGTCGTTCTTGCCGAGATAGAAAAGCTTATAGAATACGCAATGGAGCACGGTGTCGCGGACGAACCGCTGCTTGTGGATTCTCCGGAGCGCCATAGGCAGACCTGGGGAACAAGGTCGGTATTCTTGGAAGCCATTCAGGCTTCCACGCCAATGATGGACGAGTGCGATGTGGTTGTTCCGAGATCCAAGGTCGCCGAGTTTCTTAAGCTTATCAATGCCGCTTCGGAAAAATACGGAATCAGGCTTCCCTGTTTCGGTCACGCAGGGGACGGAAACCTTCATGTTTATCTTTGCAAAGACGACATGTCCGAGGAGGACTTCATGGAGAAGGCCGTACTCGTCTTCAATGATCTTTACGACGGAGCAAAGGAAATGGGAGGTGCTGTCTCCGGCGAGCACGGGATAGGCTTTGCCAAGCTGCCGTACTTAAGAAGAGAAGAGGGCGATGAATTCATTGAGCTTATGCACAGAATAAAACTTGCTTTCGACCCTAACGAGGTTCTCAACCCGGGCAAGGTCTGCTATTGATTTTCTGAAAATAAAATTGTTTGTTCTTCGCTGCGAATAATTGATTTTAATAAAATTGCTTTTATTCCGTGGAACGTTGTGCTATAATACCGAGATATTAATTTGCCGTATTATGCGGTAGCTTGTTAATAATTTAGCAAGCTGAAATTGTTTTTAGGAGAAAACGTATGGAAAAGAAATTTTTCTGCAAAGACCGGCAGTTGTCAGTAATACTGATGCTGATTTCTGTTTACTTTGCGTACGAAGCATCAAAGCTCCAGCCGAGCAACCTTCAGAAGGATCCGGGTCCGTCAATATTCCCGTGGATAGGCTGCGGCATAATGATGCTTTGTGCGATCTACCTTTTCATCAGACCGGGCGCCGACGGAAGGAAACTCAATCTCAACAAGGATGAGAAAAAACGTTTGCTTGTTATGATAGGTCTTTACATATCCATCGTCATAGGCACCGTGCTTATAGGAATCACCTATACACTTCCCGTTGTTTTGTATGTTATATCTTATCTGTTCTCGAAGAGTTCAAAGCCCGACATGCCCACAAGGAAGCGCGCCGTTACAACGTTAATCTACACTGTTGTTGTAAGTGTTGCGCTGTATCTTACTTATGTTGTGGCTTTGGGCGTGAATCTCAAATCGGGAATTTTATTTTAGGGAGGTTAAATTATGTGGGAATATATACTTAGCTCCCTGCAGCAACTGGGAACCGTGACGGGCGTCCTTTTTATGGTGGGCGGTGCGCTTCTGGGCGTATTCTTCGGCGCACTTCCGGGGCTTTCCGGAGGTATGGTCATGACCATGCTTCTTCCGGTAACATATAAAATGAATCCGATTATGGCTCTGACGCTGTTTATGGCTTTGCATATAGGTTCGTCCTGCGGCGGGGCCATAGGCTCGATACTCCTGGGAATTACGGGAACGAGCAGCGCCATAGCAACCTCATGGGACGGTTATGAATTCACCAAGCAGGGAAATCCTGTTCGCCCTCTTTCAGTAATAGTAGTGTCCAACCTGCTTGGCGTTATTCCCGGCATCATTATAGCCATGGCGGCAGCTAAAGGCTTGGCGGATTTGGGCGTAAAGCTCGGACCTTGGGAATATACATCCATGATTTTCTGCGCCATCGCATTGGTAATAGGCCTTTCCGGAGATTCTCTGGTAAAAGGTTTTATCGGCGTTGGATTTGCGATAATTCTCGCCTGCGTGGGCGTTGATCCCATGCTCGGCCGTGCGAGATTCACATTCGGAATCACGGACTTTTACGACGGCTTCAACGTAGTAAACATCATGCTCGGACTCTTTGCGGCCAAAATCATCATGATGGAATATGTAAAGCAATCTAAAACAAAGGACGCTACGGCTATAAAGGTTGATAAGTTCAGATGGCTGGGCAAGGATATAAAAGACAATGTATTCAATATAATCAGTTCCTTTATTATAGGTGCTTTCATAGGATTTTTGCCGGGCCTCGGCGGGCCTACTTCATCCGTAGTGGCTTATTCCGCAAATAAGTCGCTGGCAAAAGATAAGGAAAATTGGGGCAAAGGTGCTATCGGCGGAGTTTGGGCTCCCGAAGTAGCCACCAAGGCCGGCATCGGCGGAGCCATGATTCCCATGATAGCCCTCGGTATTCCGGGCGACGTTATCATGGTTCAGTTCATGACTGTTATGTCCGTTCACGGGGTTACCGCAGGGCCGACACTTATTATGGAAAATCCGGACATGGTTTACATACTGTATACGGCAGCTCTTATGGCGTCCATTTTCGTGTTTATCATTCAGGCAACGGCAATGCCGCTGTTCCCGAAATTCATTTCCATGCCGTATCATTATCTGTATCCGGCGATAATAGTTATAGCCTTCCTCGGCGCTTACATGGTTAAGACCACACCGTTCGGTATAATGGTTGCGGTTGGGGCTTGCATATTCGGCCTTATAATGGACTATTTCGACATTCCGTCGATGCCGTTCATCATGACCTATATACTTGCAGGCCTATTTGAAAAGTACCTGCGCCAGGGAATAAACAATTCTCCGGAAGGGATTAAGATATTCCTGACAAGGCCGGTATCTGCTATTTTCCTTGCGGTAGGTGTATTGGTGCTGGTTGTAAATACAATCCTTCCGGCCATAAAAAGGGCTAAAGCGGCCAAGGCATAAGCCTTGGAACTGTTTTGCATATAAAATATTTAAAAGCATTTCATTTAACATGGAGGTTAATAATGAAGAAAATTTTAGCGATTCTGCTTGCGCTTGCTATGGTTTTATCCTTTGCGGCATGCACAAAGAAGGAAGATCCGAACGCAGGAGGAGACAAGCAGCAGTCGGACGAAGGCGGCTGGCCGAACGGTGTAAAGGAAGTAACCGTTTTGATTCCGCACGACGTTGGAGCCATGCTTGACCAGTCCACACGTATTATGATTGACTATCTTAACGAAGTATGTCCGAACACAAAGTTCGTTGCTGAAAACGACTCCGCAGGTGCGGGAAACAAAGCAGGTCTTACGCTTGCCAAGGCTCCCGGAGACGGATCCGTTATTATGGCTCATGGTGCCGGAGCTATCGTTAACTTCTACAGCGGAACATGGGAAAACAACATTGCCGATACAAGCAAGTATATTTCCGTTTGCGGAAACGTAGGACAGCTTCAGCCTTCCGGCGGCGTATTCCTTACACAGGTTAATAACGG
Source organism: uncultured Oscillospiraceae bacterium (assembly GCA_964346675.1). Lineage (GTDB taxonomy): Bacteria > Bacillota > Clostridia > Peptostreptococcales > Anaerovoracaceae > RUG13409. The sequence goes on from CAYFUZ010000002.1 coordinate 17,165, forward strand.
AAAGTTTTCGACGCTTCCGGAATTTGTGGATTACGTAAAGGCCAACCCGGGCAAGGTGACTGTTGCTTACGCTACAGGTACGCCTCACGAAATCCGTCTCAAGCTGATAACAAACTATTACCAGATTTCCGACCTTATAAGCTGGCAGCCTGGCAACTCCAACGATGTTCGTACATGGATTAACGGCGGAAACGTTGACCTTGCCTGTCTGACGGAAACGCAGGCGGTTGCCGACATCAAGGGCGGCAAGGTTATGGGTATACTCAACTCTCTGGTTGACAGAAACTATACCGATGACCTTAAGGAAGTTCTCGACAACGTTCCCATAGTTACGGATTACGTTACAGATAGAGAGGCTGCTACGGATCTTGTTTGCGCATGGCCCATGACCATTTACGCGCCTGCAAGCATGTCCAGAGAAACCGCAGAAGCCATCAACAAGATCTGCGCGGGAATTGCGGAAAGATCCGACTATATGGATAGAATCAAAAAGCTCGGCGGATCCAATACCTATCAGATTTTCTCCTATGACGAAATCAATGAGATTACCAAGACTGCAGATGAGCAGGTTAAGGCGGTATTCGAAAGTTTCGCAAAATAACGACGGCAAGACAACATAAAAACATCAGTTTTAAGACGCCCCTTTGGGCGTCTTTTTTTAAAAAAGCAAAACTTGAAACGTCGCTTTGACAGGTGTATAATTAGTTCGGTACGATTTTTTTCGGCCGGTTTTTGTTATTTTTATTTTGTTAAACAGACGCCTATTATGCTTAAGTTAGTTACGTCGCAAACCGCCCTTTATTCGGGAATCGACGTGTTGTCGATTGTAATTATAATATGCCTTTCAGTATTGTTTTGGCTTTACCGCACAAGCTGCGGCAAATATGTCCGTGCAAATATCAGGGGACTGGTAGTTTTTTATATCATATATCTTTTGGCTGATATTGCCTGGATACTGCTTGATGGGGTTGATGATATTCCGCTGTATGTCAAATATTTTATCAATGCTGTTTACTTTTCCGCCCTTGTTTTAGCGGCATTTTTTTGGTTCAGAAATGTTTGCATGGAACTCGAATACGTTCAGTTGTCAGGGAAAAAACTGCCCCTGATAATTTCGGCGATACCGGCTGCGGTTGTGTGCGTATTGGCTTTCAGTGCCCAATATAATCAACTTTTGTTCATTGTTGATCCCGTGAACAGCTATAGCCAGGGGCCGTGGTTTAGGGTATTCCAGGTAATACATTACGGTTACATAATACTTGCTTCCCTTATGGCTTTTGGCTATATTTTCACAAAACGCAGCAGTAAGGGCTCGGATATTTGGATTCTGGTAATTTATTGCCTTCCGATTATTTTTGCGGGATTTCTACAGCTTAGGTTCGGCGGCAATTATCAGGCTGTGGGTTTTACCACATCGCTGTGCATACTTTTTTTGTACAAGATCATTTACGACAGCTTTATCATGATAAGGGTTATACAATCCATCACGTCCGAGTATTCGTGCGTATATCTTCGCGATTCGGAGTTTGACAGAATTACCCCTTACAGAGTGGACGAGGGGTTTTACGGAGAGCACGGCAACAAAACGCCTTTCGCCAGGTATCCCGCCAGAATGAAATATAGTAAATTTCTTGAAATTTTTCTTGAGAACTATGTTTCAGACACCTCTTTAAAAGAGATGTCCAAGGTCCTGCAGCATGATTATATTAAAAACTGCCTGGCCTATAATGAAAATTTGAAAAAATGTACACAAACGAAAGAGGTAACTATTGTATCTTGCGTTTAAGCTGGGTTGCAGACGGAGAGAATGTGTTTGTTCTGGCTATAGCGGATAAGGATGAAGATGTAAGAAAAGAAATAGCACTCAACAAAAAACTTGATGAGGCAAAGCGCCAACTCAGCATCGACGCTCTTACAGGCGTCGGAAGTGCCACGGCTTATGCAAAGCTCGTTGCAGCTCTTGATAGGCAAATTAAGGATGATACTGTCAATAAATTTGCTATTGTAGAATGCGACATCAATAGCCTTAAAGACGTAAACGATGCCTGCGGGCACGATGTTGGAGATGTCTACCTAAAGAATTCAGCCTTTGCCATAAGTTGCATATTTAAGAATTCTCCCATATTCAGGACGGGTGGAGATGAATTCATTGTTATCCTCAAAGGCCATGACTACGAAAATCGTATGGTTTTGGTAGAGGAGTTGCAAAGTAAGGTTACTACACCTGAAGAGGCCATCAAAGTGATAGGTCCAATCCCATCTATTGCTGTTGGCATGTCGGAGTTTTTGCCCGGACAGGATAAGTCCTGTATCGATGTGTTCAGGCGGGCGGATACTGAAATGTATAAGAATAAAACAATTTTAAAAAGCAACGGAAACTCTAATTCCGGCGCGAGAATCTCGTATATGACGTTCGGCCGCAGATAGTATGTCAAGAAAAAGCAACAGCGTTTTCGTATGCAAGGAATGCGGAGGCGAAAGTCCGAAGTGGCTTGGCCGCTGTCCTTTTTGCGGTGAGTGGAATTCCCTTATAGAGCAAACGATTCCTAAAGAGCTTACGGATGATATGAGAAGGCGTGGCAGGGCCGAGAGTGTTTCTTCGAAACCTGTCGCTCTTCCCGATATTTCGTCTTCCGCAGCGCTGCGTCTTGACACCGGAATACCCGAACTAAACAGAGTCTTGGGTGGCGGTCTTGTCAGCGGATCGGTCTGCCTGATTTCCGGAGAGCCCGGGATAGGTAAATCCACTATAATTATTCAAGCGGCGGCAAAGATATCGCAGCTCTATGGCCCCGTGCTATATGTTTCGGGCGAAGAATCCGAGGAGCAGATTAAAATGCGGGCAGACCGCGTTTGCTCGGGAAATCTCGCCAATCTCTATCTTCTTTCGGAAACGAATATCGAATATGCTCTCGCTGCGGAACAGCAGCTTGAGCCTGTCTTTCTTGTTATCGATTCCATACAGACCATGTATACGCAGGACGTGGACTCTGCTCCCGGCAGCAGTTCTCAAGTCAGAAGCTGCGGCAATATCATCATGAATCTTGCCAAAAGCAGAAACATTCCGGTGTTTATGGTGGCGCATGTAACCAAGTCAGGAGACCTTGCGGGTCCTAAGATGGTGGAGCATATGGTGGACGCCGTGCTTCAGTTTGCCGGAGAACGAAGCCAGGATCTCAGGGTTTTGAGAGCGCTTAAAAATCGCTTCGGAACCACGTCTGAAATAGGGGCTTTTGAAATGCGCCGTGACGGTCTGGCGGGCATTGAAAACATTTCGGAGATTTTCCTCGAAGGGCTTAAAGACAGCGCAGAAGGTGCCCTTGCAACGGCGGTGTACGAAGGCACAAGACCTCTTTTGCTGGAGATTCAGGCCCTTACGGCTCCCTGCAATGTGGGATTTGCAAGGCGCACTGGAATAGGAGTGGATGCTCAAAGGCTCGGCATGATAGTCGCCGTGCTTGAAAGGAAGTGTCGTATAACCCTTATAAACCGCGATGTATATGTAAATATAGTGGGCGGTATACGCCCGGAAGGCACGTCTACAGACCTTGCGGTGGCGCTGGCCATATGGTCGGACGAAAAGGGTTTTAAGATTCCCGCGGACTGTCTTGTTATAGGGGAGATAGGGCTTACCGGGGATTTAAGACCGGTGCAAAACGCAGACAAGCTTATAAAAGAAGCCTGTCGCATGGGATTTAAGACGGTGCTGCTTCCGCAAAGAAGCTTGGAAAGGCTTACGGAGCGTCCGGCGGGCATGAGTTTTATAGGTGTAAAAACACTTTCCGAGGCAATCACAGCGGCTTCACAGATTTCACATAAACAGTAGATATCATGTTTCCATACAGGAGGACCGGTATGGCTAAAATTCTTATAGTCGATGATGAGGCGAAGATACGCGAAGTCATAAGAGAATATGCGCATTTTAATAAATACGAAACCGATGAGGCTGCGGACGGTATGGAAGCGGTCAACAAGGTTATTAAAAACGACTATGATTTAATAATCATGGATGTTATGATGCCTCGGCTCGACGGTTTTTCAGCCTGCAAGGAAATCAAGAAAGAAAAAGATATTCCGATAATAATGCTGTCAGCAAGGGGCGAGGAATACGATAAGCTATTCGGTTTTGAATTGGGCATAGACGATTATGTTGTAAAACCGTTCTCTCCGAAAGAGCTTATGGCAAGGGCTGCGGCGGTCATGGCAAGAAAGTCCAAGGCGGGCGAAGACAAATCGTTCATATTGAAATCGGAAGGGCTCGAGGTAGATACCCAGGCAAGAACGGTCAGCGTTAACGGTCAGCGAGTGGATTTGACGTTGAAAGAGTATGAAATACTGGCCTATTTAATGAACAATAAAAACATTGCCATATCAAGGGATCGCATGCTCTCCGACATATGGGGCTATGATTTCTTCGGCGATGACAGAACAATTGATACCCACATAAAAAACATAAGGAGCCGCATAGGCGATTATCGCGAAAAAATTACAACGGTTCGCGGAATAGGCTACAAATTTGAAGACTGATATTTTCAAAAAAAGCAAACCCTTAAAATACAGACTGACTGTATACTTCCTCTTATTTGCCTGCATACTGATGGGCATACTGTGGTTGATGCAGTCGGTTTTTCTTAGCAAATACTATGAATTCGCAATGAAGAACAAAGCGGAAATGGCCATGAAGACCATGGACTTGCTTTATTCGGGCAACGAAGATTTAAACTACGATGAGTTTTGTAACGCTCTCGGAGTGGCATCCGAGGGAGCGGACGTAATGTTTTACGTAGAAGCAAAGGACGGCAGTTTTGTAATTTCCTCGGCGGATCAGGCCAAGGGCGGCAGAACATTTGCCGACAGGGTGCTTATGATAGAAAGTGCCAGAATTAAACTTGCTGCGGCGCAAAAAGAAGGAAAAGAGGAAACTTCTTTCTCTGTCGGAGGCGGCGAGAGTAAAACCTTTGTGTACGTTAAAAATGTTCGGGGCGGTGCCGGAAGGCCCGACACGACAATCTATGCGTTGGCTTCGCTTACTCCCATAGGACCTGCCGTAAGCATAATAAGGTCGCAGCTTTTGATTGTGACGATAATAGCGCTGCTGCTCAGTTTCTTTATAGCGCGTTTAATCGCAAGACATTTGGCGACACCTATAAACGGCATGAGCGAGCAGGCTAAAATGCTTGCGGGTGGAAACTACGACGTGGTATTTAAGGGTGACGGTGCAACGGCGGAGGTTGATGAGCTGGCACAGACTTTAACGGATACGGCATTGGAGCTAAAGCGTTCCGACACTCTGCAAAAAGACCTTATGGCCAATGTGAGCCACGATCTTCGGACCCCGCTGACCATGATTAAATCCTATGCTGAAATGATAAGGGATCTCTCCGGCGACAACCCCGATAAGAGAAACAAGCATTTGGGAGTAATCATAGAGGAAAGTGATCGCCTGTCCGATCTTGTAAATGATGTGCTGATACTTTCGAAGATGCAGGCCGGCGTTACTGTTATGGAAAATCTTGTTTTCGACATACAAAAGGCTGCGGAAAGTGTTTTTTCCACATACCTCGTAATGGAGCAGGAAGGTTTTATCCTGAGCTTCGAAAAACTTGAAGGTGATGTTCTGGTGAGAGGTGATGAGCGCAGGATACAGCGTGTTATAGCAAATCTTATGTCCAACGCGGTGCGCTACAGCGAGGATGAAAAAATCGTAACACTTTCCATAAGCAGAACGAACGGGGGTCGCATAAGATGTTCGGTTAAGGACCGGGGTGTAGGTATTGCCGAAGAAGACCTTGAAAAAATCTGGCACAGATATGAGAAGGCTTCGCAGAGAGGACAAAGAACGCAGAAAGGCAGCGGCTTAGGGCTTTCGAT
>CAYFUZ010000002.1:23045-29671 GCA_964346675.1 uncultured Oscillospiraceae bacterium
CCGAAATATTGGAGCGCCATAATGCGCGTTACGGTGTGCATTCCGTCAAAGGTGAAGGCAGCGAATTTTGGTTTGAGCTCTGTGAGGCTTGATTTTTCAACCTATTTGAGTTATAATAGCGTCGGAGAGGTGTAAGTTGATGTACTCAATAGGTGATAAGGTCTCGTATCCTATGCATGGGGCGGGACTGATTCAGGCAATTGAAGAAAGACAAATACTGGGAGAGACCAGATTGTATTATATAGTAAACATTGAGCATGGGAACATGAAGGTAATGGTTCCGGTTTTGGATTGTGAGAAAGTCGGTCTTCGCCCCATTGTAAAAAAATCCGATATAGATCAGGTTATAGATGTTCTCGGCGGAGAGTCATCAGAGATGGACGACAACTGGAACAGAAGAAATCGCGACAATATCGCAAGGCTTAAAACCGGAGATTTGAATGAGGTTGCGGGAGTAATAAGAGACCTCGCCAGAGTAGACAGGGTAAAGAAGCTTTCCACCGGAGAAAAGAAGATACTTTCCAACGCAAAGACGATTTTGGCCTCTGAAATCTCCATGGTATTAAAAAAGAGCGAAGATGTCGTAATAGATATGATTGATAAAGCTATTTAATTCCAAAATAGCTTTAATCATTTTATATAAATTTTAAATAGATCTCACAAAATTCAATAAGGAGAAAAAATGCTTAAAAAGGTATTCCGTGTCGTATTTACCGTACTCGGAATGCTGTTCGGCTATGGAGCATCAACACTTGTACTCGATGAGGTAGCAGTAGCCGGGGAGTTCTTTGGAGAATACGGAAATTTAGTACTTATACCCGCATCGGTGCTTTTATTCGGATTTATATTTTTCAATTTATACCCGATGGTCCATAAACGTGGGGAAACTGTTATCAAGGGAGTCGTGTCCGATGTTGAGAAGTTTTCGATTTTATAAGCTGTAACAGGTGGAGTAGGCTTGGTGGCCGGACTGTTCGCTGCCTTTCTGATTTCTCAGATTATCAATGGAATCAGGGTGTTGCAGACAGCGTACATAAACGTCATTATGTCCGTGCTTTTGTACATAGCTTTGGGCTATACGGGTCTTATACTCGGCAGAAAAGCCGCAAGCGAGCTAAAGCCGCTCATAAGCGGTATTTCATTCTCACGCGAAACAGCAAGGAAAAAAGGTAAAAGCAGACAAACAGGGCTTAGTCCCAAAATTTTGGACACGAGCGTCATTATAGACGGACGTGTCGTTGATATTTTAAAGACAGGATTTCTGGAAGGCAGTATTGTTATTCCCGATTTTGTTTTGGTAGAGCTAAGACACATAGCCGACAGCTCGGACAGTCTTAAAAGAGCCAGAGGAAGAAGGGGGCTCGATGTCCTTAATACAATCCGTACAGATTACGGTGTGGACATTTACGATACCGCCGGAGACAAGGTCCTGGAAGAAATTCCGGAAGTGGATGTAAAGCTTCTGAAGCTTGCTCAAACGATTAACGGACTAGTTGTTACAAACGACTTTAATTTGAACAAGGTTGCGGGAGTTCAGGGTGTGGGGGTTTTAAACATAAACGACCTTGCCAACGCGCTTAAGCCGGTTGTTCTTCCGGGTGAAACCCTGAAAGTTTTTCTTATCAAGGAAGGAAAGGAAAACGGTCAGGCTGTGGCTTATCTTGATGACGGCACCATGATAGTTGTTGAGGATGCCAAAAAGCTCATAGGCAAAACCATAAACACCACGGTGACAAGTGTTCTTCAGACCTCTGCCGGAAGAATGATTTTCGCAAAACCATGACATCTGTTATAATCGCTGCCGCAGGTTCGGGGCTTCGGATGGGCGGCAGCATCAAAAAACAATACAGAAACGTAGAGAACCTTCCGGTTTTAGCTAAAACCGTTAAGGCTTTTTGTTTGTTCGATGAAAACTTTCAGGTAATAATAGTCTGTCCTCCCGGGGACGAAGAGTATGTAAAAGAAATGCTGAGAGGATTTCGCTGTACTGTGATTGCGGGCGGGAAAAGCCGGCAGCATTCCGTAGCAAACGGACTTAAGGAAGTTTTGGGAGAGTGCGTTCTGGTACATGACGCCGCAAGATGCTTTGTGGACGGAGGAGTAATTGAAAGAGTTCTTGGTGGGCTTAAGACCGCAGACGCCGTAGTGCCCTGCGTCAGGCCTAAAAGCACGATAAGAACCGCGGAAAAGACACTCGACCGTGCTGAACTGTACGAAGTTCAAACACCGCAGGGCTTTAAAACCGAACTGCTTAAAAAGGCTCATGCCAAAGCCCTTGCGGACGGTTTTAGCGGAACCGATGATATCAGCCTTGTCGAACGCATGGGATTAAGTCCTTTGATAGTGGAAGGCAGTTACGCGAATATAAAAATAACGACGGAAGAGGATATGCCTAAAAACATAAGGGTCGGACACGGATACGATGTTCACAGGATGGTTGAAGGAAGAGAGCTTTGGCTCGGATGCACTAAGCTTCCCTGCGAAAGAGGGCTTCTCGGCCATTCGGATGCGGATGTTTTGAGCCACGCCATAGCGGATGCCCTTTTGGGAGCTGCGGCCTTAAGAGACATAGGCTTTTATCTGCCGGACAACTTAGAGGAAACCGAGGGCATGTCCGGAAAAGAACTTCTTGTGAGGATTCTTGATCTTGTAAGAAGCGAAGGCTATTCCATAGTCAACATAGATTCCACGATAGTTGCGCAAAGCCCCAAGCTGTCACCGTTTATAGAAGACATGAAATCCGCGGTGGCAAATGCACTTGAGCTGGATGTCAAACAAATAGGAATTAAAGCAACAACCGAGGAGGGCCTCGGAATTACAGGAAACGGTGAAGCCATGGCGGCATATGCCGTAGCTTCAATAGAATAGAGGAAATAAAATTATGCGCGCATCAAAAATGTATTGGTACACTTTAAGGGATAATCCCAGCGAAGCTGAGATAGCGTCTCATATTCTGCTTTTAAGAGGCGGATATATAAGAAAACTCGTTTCGGGAATATACGGATTTATGCCCCTTGGAAAAAGATCCTTAAGAAAACTCGAGGATATTATAAGAGAAGAAATGGACGCCAAAGGCGCTCAGGAAATAGACATGAGCGCTCTGCAGCCTGCAGAGCTTTGGCAGGAGTCGGGACGTTGGGGAGCCTACGGACCGGAGATGTGGAGGCTTAAAGACAGGAACGGAAGAGATTTCTGCCTTGGACCCACGCACGAAGAAGTGTTCACTGATGTGGTTCGTCAGAATGTGTCTTCCTACAGGCAGCTTCCGGTGCAGCTATATCAGATTCAAACCAAGTACAGAGATGAGGCGCGTCCACGTTTCGGGCTTATACGTTCAAGGGAATTCATAATGAAGGACAACTATTCCTTCGACCGCGACCAGGCGGGTCTCGATATAGCGTATGACGAAATGTACGATGCGTATTCCAGGGTTTTCGACCGCTGCGGACTGAACTACAGGGCTGTTGAAGCGGATTCGGGAGCCATAGGCGGAAGCAATTCCCATGAATTTTGCGCTCTGACGGAAGTCGGGGAAGAAGAAATAATATACTGCGAAAACTGCTCCATGGCCGCCACGGCGGAAAGAGCCGACTTCAGGGATGCTCCTGCGTCTGACGAATCGCAGCTTCCGCTTGAAAAAAAAGAGACACCCGGAACAAAGACCATTGAAGCTGTCTGCGAATACCTTGGTCTTCCAAAGGAAAAATCCATAAAGGCCCTGCTTTTGGAAGTTCAGCCGGATGCAAACGAAAAGCCATCTTACGTGGCCGCGTTTCTTCGCGGTGACAGGCAGCTTAACAAGGTTAAACTGGTTAATGCGCTCAATGTTCCCGAATATGCGGTGGGCTTTGCGGATGAGGCCGCCATGGGCGGCAAAACGGGCAGCGTAGGAGGATTTACGGGTCCCATAGGACTTCGGAACTGTACGATGGTTGTCGATACGGAGCTTATAGGAGCAAAGAATATGTGCGCCGGTGCGTGCGAAAAGGATCACCACTATGTGAACGTAAACTACGGCAGAGATTATAAGGCGGACATTACTGCTGATATCAAGTTAATTCAGGAAGGAGATCCATGCCCTTGCTGCGGAAATCCCGTGAAATCCGCAAGGGGCATAGAAGTGGGCCAGATATTTAAGCTCGGAACAAAGTACTCCGAACCGATGGGTCTGACATATCTTGACGAGAACCAGCAGAAACGGCCTGTGGTAATGGGTTGCTACGGAATAGGCGTAACAAGAACGTTGGCCGCAATAGTAGAACAGAATCACGATGAAAACGGTATAATATGGCCCATGAGCGTGGCACCGTATCATGTGGTTATAGATTTAATAAAACCCGACGATGAAGTTCAGGCCGGACTGGCTGAAGATATTCAAAAGAGCCTGGAGGCTGCAGGGGTAGAAGTTGTTTTAGACGACAGAGACGAACGCCCCGGAGTTAAGTTCAAGGACGCCGACCTTTTGGGTTTCCCCATAAGAATAAATGTAGGAAAGAAAGCCGCAGAGGGTATTGTAGAATACAAGCTGCGCCGCGGAGGGGATACCAGAGAACTTGCGGCCGGGGAAGCAGTCAGTGAAGCAATCGCATTGGTAAATGCGGAACGCAGAGGATAAGATGAAGATATATAATACGCTTACAAGAAAAAAAGAAGAGCTCGTGCCGCAGGACCCGGCAGAGTTCAAGATGTATGTGTGCGGCCCGACCGTTTACAACTACATTCACATAGGAAACGCGAGGCCCTTTGTTGTGTTCGATACCATGAGAAAGTATCTTAAGTACAGAGGGCAGAATGTAAAGTTCGTTCAAAATTTTACGGATGTTGACGATAAGATTATAAAGCGCGCCAGACAGGAGGGAATATCCGCACTTGAAGTAAGCGAAAAGTATATAGCCGCATATTTTGAGGACGTAAAGGCTCTCAACATTGAACCGGCAGACGTGCATCCGAGAGTTACCGAGACCATGCCCGAAATTATCGGCTTTATTAAAGAACTGGTCGACAACGGAGCGGCTTACGAGAAAAACGGCGACGTTTACTACAGAACAAGAAAGTTTGAAAATTACGGAAAACTTTCGGGTCAGAGCGTTGACGACCTTGAAGCCGGCGCCAGGATCGAAGTCGGCGATATCAAGGAGGATCCTCTGGATTTTGCGCTTTGGAAAGCAAGAAAGGATCCGGACGAGATAGCATGGGAATCCCCGTGGGGAATGGGAAGACCGGGCTGGCACATAGAATGCTCCGCCATGAACCTTAAATACCTCGGAGAAACCATAGACCTTCATTGCGGCGGAGAGGACCTTCAGTTCCCTCACCATGAAAACGAAATAGCTCAATCGGAAGGTCTTACCGGCAAGAAATTCTCCAACTATTGGATGCACAACGGCTTTGTCAATATCGGCGGAGAGAAGATGAGCAAATCCGCAAACAACTTCTTTTTGGTGCGCGATATTTTAAAAGAGTACGACGGCGAGGAACTCAGGTATTTTCTGCTATCGGGACAGTACAGAAGCCCCATAAATTTCTCCCGGGAATTAATGGAGGCCGCAAGGGCCGGACTTGAACGGATGCGTACCTGCAAGCAGACTCTAAAGCATCTTATTGCCAATGCAAAAGAGGGACCTGAGGCCAACGCAGATAAGTATCTCGGCCATAAGGAGAAATTTATGGAGAGCATGGACGACGACCTTAACACAGCGGATGCGATTTCCGCGGTGTTCGAGCTTGTTACCGATATCAACAAAGACGCGGCAGGAATGACGGCACAGGAGGCGAAAGCCGCTTTGGAGCTTTTGGATGAGCTGACGGCTGTGCTTGGACTTTTAAGACATCAAGAAGAGGAGACTATAAACGATGAGCTCCAAAGCCTTATCGACAGAAGAGCCGCAGCGAGAGCGGCAAAGGACTGGGCCGAAGCTGACAGAATCAGAGATGAACTTGCGGCAAAGGGAATCACTCTTAAAGACACCCCTCAGGGAGTCCAGATTATCAGATCCTGAAAAGCTTAACGTTCTTTCCCTAGCCTATATAGGAGACAGTGTGTGGGAGCTGTTTATACGAGAAAGGGTCATAGAAATCCTTCCCAATGCCAACCACGCGGATTATCTCCATAAGCTGGGAGTAAAATACGTGAATGCCTGTGCGCAGTCAAAGGCGCTGAAGGCGCTCATAAAGGAAGATTTTTTAAACGAAAATGAAACTGCTCTTGTCAAAAGGGCAAGAAATCATAAAACGGCGACTAAAGCCAAGAATGTAGACGCGGTGACATATAAATGGGCAACGGCATTAGAAACACTAATAGGAAAACTGTATCTGGAAAAGGATACGAAAAGACTGAAAGAGCTGATGGCAAGAGCCGCAGAGATTCTGGAAGAAGAGTTCAGGAAGAAAACCCCAACCTCCTTATCGGAAGAAACCCTGTAACGGAAGCAATTAAGGCGGGCAGAACCATTGACAAGATTCTTATGCAAAAAGATATTACGGGTTCAGCCAAGACGATAGGCGGCATGGCAAGGGATAATGGAATCCAGCTTCAGTACGTCGATAAGATAGTACTGGACAAACTTGCTCCGGGAAGATCACACCAAGGTGTAGCGGCCTATGTTGCAGCTCACAGTTATGTGGGA
>CAYFUZ010000002.1:29695-110798 GCA_964346675.1 uncultured Oscillospiraceae bacterium
GTTGAAGATATACTGGACGCCGCAAAGAAAAAGGGCGAAGATCCTCTGATTGTGATACTTGACGGCTTGGAGGACCCGCACAATCTCGGCGCGGTGCTCAGGTCCTGCGACGGAGCGGGGGCTCACGGGGTTATAATTCCCTCAAGGCGTTCGGTATCCTTAACGCAGACTGTGGCCAAGGCTTCGGCAGGAGCTATAGAGTGGGTTCCCGTTGCAAGGACAGGCAACCTTTCTATGACCATAGAACTTCTTAAAAAGAAGGGTCTTTGGATAGCGGCAGTCGATATGGACGGAGAAGATTACAGATCTGATAAATTGCAAGGACCTCTTGCCGTAGTCATAGGCGGAGAGGGCGGCGGTGTTTCAAATCTTATAAAGCAAAAATCGGATTTTATTCTTTCCATCCCTATGAGGGGACACGTGAATTCTCTCAATGCTTCAAACGCTGCGGCTGTGGTTCTTTACGAGGCAGCATCAAGAAGGGAAAAGAAATAGGTGAAGCCGCTTGAAACCGTTCTGGAAGAATATAAGGATGTAATACGCGCCAAGGCCGGCGTGTACTTTATGCTTGGCGGCGATAAAGATGATATAATCCAGGAGGGTATGATAGGTCTTGTTAAAGCTTATAACAGCTTTGACGAGAGCAAGGGCGCAAGCTTTAAAACTTACGCCAATCTATGCATAGACCGCCAAATTATCAATGCCATATCCGGCGCGGGAAGAAAGAAGCATGCTCCCTTAAACGCTGCGGTCGAAATTCCTGAAACCCGCATGGCGGGGCCGTCTTCAAATCCGGAGGACGCACTTATTTATAATGATTATATAAAGGCATTAAGAGAAAATAAGGGTAATATTTTAAGCGCCTTTGAACACAAGGTGCTTTTAAAACTCATGGAAGGAAAGGACTATAAAACCATAGCCTCGGAACTTCAGAAAACCCCCAAATCCGTTGATAATGCCATTCAGAGAATAAGACAGAAAATTAAAAGTTTTATAGAATAACTGAAATGCTGCACTGCATACGCAAGGAAGGAGAAACTGCTTATGAGTGAAATGGGTCTTGGTAAATACACCGTAATTGATTTTACCGATGCGGCTGCGGGTCCTATCTGTGCGGAGTATTTGGGTTTTTTCGGCATGAATGTCATCAGGGTAGATCATCCGTCAGCCGAAGAAATGCGCAAGGATGAAAAGTACTACTTTGTCGCAAACAATCTCAATAAAAGATGCATTACCCTCGATTACGAAAGCAAAGAAGGCAGAAAACTGCTGTTTCGTATGCTCGAAAAGGCAGATGTTCTAGTGGAGAGCAAACCTTTCGGTTTCATGGAGGAGCTTGGCTGCGGCTACGAGGATGTAAAGGCCGTAAATCCCGGAATAGTCTATTGTGCGATAAAGCCCTACACTAAGGATTCCCCGTGGGCCGATGCCGCATGGACTCCGACAACGGTAGACGCTATGGGTGGAGCCACTTATCTTACGGGTTATGTTGGCGGAATTCCCACCGAACCGGGTCCTCAGCTTTCAAATTTATCCGCTTGCGGTTACGCCACTACCGGCATATTGGGGGCATTGTGGCAAAGGGAAACAAGCGGCAAGGGACAGTATATGGAAGTGTCCATGCAGGACGCTGTAATTGCGCACGCAAGATCCGCCTACGAAAAATATGCCATGAACGGCATAGTTACAAGAGTCGGAAACAACTTCCCCACGCTTCCCGAAATGGTTCCTATGGATATTTTCCGAACAAAGGGAGAAGGTCCTGAAGATTGGGCCATGATAGGCTGCATGGGCGACAAAATGGTAAATGATCTCTACGAGGCCATGGGCAGACCGGAGCTTGCGCAGGATCCGCGCTTTAACAGTTTTGCAAGCAGACTTGAGCATAAAGAGGAGCTGCTTGATATCATCAAAGAGTTTGCGCTTAAGCACGAGAAAAACGATTTGATGGAGTTTCTCCTCGGAGAAAAGAGACTCGTTTGTTCCGCCGTGTTCACCACCCGGGATGTAATACACTCCGAGGATTTAAAAAAGACCGGCTTTGTTCACACTATTCGTGACGAGGAGCTTGGGGACATGAATCTGCCAGGCTGCGCAGGAATTTTCCACGGCGTAAAACCCGTACCCGTCGTAAGTCCCGGAAGACCCGGAGACGCCAACGAAGAGGTTTTCAGGGAGTTCTTCGGAGAAGAAATGAAAGGAGCCGAGCTGATATGAAGATAAATGATTTGTACAAAGGGCTTACCATTGTAGAAGCAACCATCGCGGAAGCCGGTCCTGTTGCAGGGCAGACGTTTGCGATGCTGGGAGCAACGGTAATTCATATCGAGAGACCGGCTGACCATCCTGACCACAGGTTTGTAGGGCACTGCGTAAGACAGAATAATAAAAAGTCCATAACGCTCGATACCAAGTCGGAAGAGGGCAAAGCCGTAATGTGGAAGCTGCTTGAAAAAGCGGACGTATTTCTCGAAAACTTTGCGCCGCGAGCTTGGGACAGAATGGGCTTTACATACGAAGCCGTAAAGGCGAGAAACCCCAGGATAGTATATGTTTCCGTTAAAGGTTTTGCCAAGAATACCCGCTTTGAGAACTGCATAACTTACGATCCGGTAGCCTGCTGTTCGGGCGGCGGAACCTACCTTACAGGTCTTGAGGATGGATATCCCATGCTTTGCGGAATAAATGTCGGGGATTCGGGTGCTGCCATTATGACGAGCACGCTTATGGCTGCGGCCATTCTAAGACAAAAGGTAACCGGGAAAGGCTGTTTTTTGGAATCGCCCATGCAAAACGCCGTGGTTTCGGAATGCAGGGAATCCTTTGCGGAATACTATGCAAGCAACGGCAATGTAAGAAGACCGGGCAACTCATACAGGGGAGTAAGGCCTACCGCCCCTTGGAATATATATCCCTGTCAGGGTAACGATGTGACAGGCAATTACATCTGCATAACCTGTTCCCCGGATCCGGAAAGCGATGATTTTGAGAAGCTTTGCAGACTCATGGAAAGAGAAGACCTTCTTGAAAATCCGGATTATTCAACACCGCAGCTCAGATATGAAAATCGCCATAATCTTGATTACGAAATATCCCGATGGACTATAAGGCATGCCAAAAGAGAACTCGTGACCAAGATTGCCATAGAAAATCGCATTCCGGCAGGAGTGGTTCTTGGCCCCGGAGATATGCTCAGGGGCAAGGAAAAGGGAAACAGCCGCGGTATTTTGCGATGGCTCCCGCTGGGCGATGAATACTGCAGAAATAAGGAAGGCAAGGTTTTGGACGGTTGTTATATGCCGACCCTTCCTCTTCGTATGGATGCCGGAGATATAGAGCCGACATATCCCGGACGTTTCGACAGCTGCAACAAGGAAATCCTCGGAGATTGGCTCGGGCTTTCGGAAGATGAATTGGCGGAGCTTAAGGAAAAGCGCGTAATTTAACTTATTGCATTATGCGCATAACGGAAGTTTTAGAACAAACGGCACGCCGCTTTCCGGATAAGGCAGCGTTTATAGATGAGAAGCGCAGTATGAGCTTCTCTGAGCTTGTAAAGGAGGCTAAGGACTATGCCTCCGTTTTGACGTACAGGAACATGCCCGTTTATATAGAGACGGACAGAACGGTGGGCTCGGTGGTCCGTATGATGGGCGTGCTTTTCAGCGGAAATTACTATGTACCTGTGGACAGCAAGGCCCCTCGGGCGCGGAAAGACTCCATAAGAGAGCAGCTTCTTCTTGCGAAACCGTCGGAGGGCTTAGCCTACATTCTTTTTACATCGGGGTCGAGCGGACTTCCAAAGGGCGTGGAAATAGAGGAAAAAAGCGTCATAAACTTTGCCCGCGTCTTTACTGAAACCATGGGGATAGACGAAACCTCAATATTCGGAAATCAGTCGCCGCTTTGTTTTGACGCATCCATGGAAGAATTGTACGCGACAATAATGTGCGGGTGCACCACACATCTTATGCCGAAGAAGTTTTTCAGTTTTCCCAAACTTTTTGCCGAATATATAAACGATAATAAAATTAATACATTGAATCTTTCGGCCACGGCTTTTGCCATTATAGCGGAAAGCGGAGTTCTTAGGGCCTATCCTCCGAAATATTTGAGACTTGTTACCGCAGGCAATGAAACTCTATATGCAAAGCATTTGAACGAGTGGCTTGAGGCCTGTCCGAATACTCGATTTGTAAACGCTTACGGCCCCACAGAGGCTACGGTGGAAAGCAGTTATTACTTTGCTAAGAAACCTCTGCCGGAGGGAGAAAGCGTTCCCATAGGAAAACCCTGCAAGGGAACCGAGATAATTCTGATAGATGAAGACGGAAACGAAGCGACGGAAGGGGAAATACTCATATCCGGACCGGGACTTGCCCGTGCTTACTTCATGGATCCCGAAAAGACAGCCGCGGCGTTTATAATGCGAAACGGCAGACGCTGGTACAAAAGCGGGGATATCGCAAGGTTCAATGCGGACGGTGATCTGGTATTTATAGGCCGCAGGGACAATCAGATAAAGCATGCAGGCTATCGCATAGAACTCGGTGATGTAGAGGCCGCCGTTTTAAAGCAGAACGGAGTGACGGAGGCGGCCTGTATATATATCGCGGAAGAAAATCGAATAGCATGCTTTTACAGCGGGGACTCAGACGAATCTGCCCTGGCAGCTGCAATGCGTAAGGAACTTCCCACGTATATGTTGCCCGGTAAGTATCACAGGCTTGAAAACTTGCCGAAGACCTTTAATGACAAGATAGATAGAAAGGCGCTGCGAAATGAAAGATAAAATAATCGAAATCCTGGAATCGACGCTGCCGGATGTTGATTTTGCAGCCGAACAGAATCTCGTAGATGATGAGATTTTGGGCTCTTTGGATATGGTTGCGATAGTAACCCAGCTTATTTCGGAGTTCGGCGTAGAGCTTTCCGTGGACGATCTGCTGCCGGAAAATTTCAACAGCGCAGACGCCATAGTCCGGCTTGTGGAAAGCAAGAAATAGACGTTGAGAAATTTGCGTTTAGTCGGCTAGTGGTCTCCGGCGGCTGTCCAGTCATCGGCTCAGCCCGCTGCGAGGCACCGGAATGCGGATGCCTCGCGGGCGCGTTCTTCGCCGTGACTGACAGTGCCGCCTACGATAAAGCCTCCTAAATCGCAGATTTTCTCAACGCCATAGAAGCAAAAAACAAAATGATAACAATTACCAACGCTAATTTCATATTGGCACTGGCCGCGTTTCTTGTGTTGTACTACACTGTGCCGCAGCGCTTTCAGTGGGTTTTGCTTCTGTTTGTAAGTGTCGCCTTTTATTTGCAGGGTGGAATAACGCCGCTGCTGTATTTGCTGTTTACTATAGTCAGCACTTATGCGGCGGGTCTGCTCCTTGGTGTTTTGGACAAGAAAAGCAAGCGAGCCCATCGCAAGGGTATAGTATTTGCAGTGCTGCTGCTCAACTTCGGCCTGCTTTTTGTTATAAAATATGTGCCCCGAAGCGGCTTGATTTTGCCGATGGGGCTTTCGTTTTATATGTTTCAGGCGGCAGGCTATGTGGTGGATTGCTACAGAAAAAAGTACGAACCTCAGAAAAACTTTTTTAAGTTTGCACTGTTTATAAGCTATTTTCCACAGCTTATTCAGGGTCCCATCAGCAGATACGATGATCTTGGAAAGCAGCTGCTTGAGCCTCACCGCTTCAGCGCCGATAATCTCAAATACGGCATACAGCTCATGATGTGGGGCTATGTGAAAAAACTGATAGTTGCAAATCGAATAAGTGTTTTTGTAAACGCGGTTTTCGATAATTACGAGGGTCATGGCGGCGCGCTGTATCTTGCAGCGACTGTGTGTTCGGTAGTTCAGCTGTATTGCGATTTTTCGGGCGGCATAGATATAGTCAGCGGCGCTTCGGAATGCATGGGCATAAGGCTTCCTCTGAATTTCAAGAGACCCCTGTTTTCGCTGAGCCTTGCGGATTACTGGCAAAGATGGCATATCACGCTGTACGCCTGGCTAAGGGATTATCTGTTCTATCCGGTCGCTTTTTCAGCGCCTTTTATTAAACTCGGGGAATGGAGCAGAAAACATTTTGAAGGCAAAGCCGGAAAGGCGATTCCTACTACAATGGCTTCGTTTGTCGTTTACTTTGCAATAGGGATTTGGCACGGCGCAGGTTCCGGCTACTTTGCTTTCGCTGTATTCAACGCCGCGATGATTACACTTTCAAATATGTTCCCGCTGCTGCTTAAGACTCCGAAGTGGATAAGCATGCCGCGGACCTGGGCGCTTATTGTTGCATCGGAATTCATGATAAGACCTAAGACCCTTCGTATAGGTATGAGGATGCTTTCAAATGTGTTTACAAATTTTCAGGCGCATGAACTGTCGCTTTCAACGCTTAACGCTCTTGGTGTAAGTAATGTTGACTTTATTATAGTCTGCGCAGGGCTTTTTGCGATAGTTATCCTGGAAAGCATTCAGGAAAGGAAAGTTCGCATAAGAGCTGCGCTGGAAAAGCAGGCGTTGATCGTACAGTGGGTTTTTATACTGCTGCCTTTGAGCGCTGTGATATTCCTCGGTTTTTTAACGGGCAGCGCGATTGACGCTTCGTTTATATACGGACAATTCTGATGAAAAAAAGACTTTCTTCAAAGGGCTGGTTACTCAGCTTTATAGCGTTTTGTCTGCTCATAGCCGCGCTGTGGGCGGCTCTTAACATTTACGTTGATCCTTTCGGAGCTTTCGGCACGCAGAACGACAAGACATGGTGGAGCTACGAAGCAACCCTAAATCCGAGGGTTGCCAAGATTTCTTATCTTGAAAAACATTACGATAAATACGATTCATATATACTGGGTTCAAGTTCCTGCAGCTCCTGGCCGGTAGATATTCTCAACGAGCGTCTCGGTGCAAGTTTCTACAACCTGATAAACTACGGCATGGATCCGAATGAAATGCAGGAGCTTGCGGAATATGTAATTGAAAATTATACGGTAAAAAATCTTTTTTTAAGCCTTTACATAGGCAGCGCCGACACCAAGGGTGAATACGAGCAAACCTTAAGTTACTCGAATCACTACAAGGTTAACGGATCTTCGGCCTTGAGTTTTTATCTAAAGTATCTTTTCGCGGATCCGTCGAATGCGTTCAAAAAGCTCGATATGCTCAAAAAAGACGGCTATATACCCGCAGCGCATGATTGTTTCAATTCCGAAACGGGTGCCTATGATAAACGCTTCAGAGATGTTGAAAGGATTTCAGATATTGAAGAATATGTCGCCAAAGACGCTTACGCTGTATTCGGCGCTTACCCGGAGCATAAAATAGAACTTCCTTACATCGACAATATAGCGGAGGCGGTTGTTAATATAAAAAGTCTCTGCGAGGAGCGCAGAATAAGGCTAATCGTTGCAAGCGTGCCTGTGTATTCGGGGAATCTGTTGCAGTTTGACCCGAAAGATGTGGCGTACTTCGAAGAAGTCATTTCCAAAGCTGCAGGAGAACTGTACCATAGCTATACGCAGTGTCCCGGCACGGATGACCCTCGCTTTTTCTACGATGCCACTCATTTCAGAAACGCGCTCGGGAAGGCCTGCCTGACAAATCTTTTTGACGGAAGTGAAATAAATGTCGGAGAAGAAAAGTGTTTACCGGTTCTTATGTATCATTCACTGGACCGGGATGGCGGAGGGTATTCAACTACTCCCGAAGAGTTTGAGAATCATTTAAAGGCTTTGCAGAGCGAAGGCTATACAAGCATAAGCCTTTCCGAACTTAAGGCTTTTGTTAACGGAGAGGGCAGTCTTCCCGAAAAGCCTGTGCTAATAAGTTTTGATGACGGCTACGAAAACAATTACAGCCATGCTCTGCCGCTGCTTAAAAAGTACAAAGCAAAAGCAGTTTTCTTTGTAATAGGCAAAAGCTTAGGCAAAAGCATTTATGATGACGGAAAGCCCATGACCCCGCATTTCGGGCTTAATCAGGCCCTGGAAATGGAAGCATCGGGTTTTGCGGAAATTCAGAGCCATACTTACAATATGCATCAGGCGCAGGGAAGAGATCCTGAACCCGTACGCCCGGGAGTTTTGAGCTTGGATTCGGAGAGCGAAAGAGAATATATAGGCAAGCTTGCAGAGGACGCAATCGAGTTTTCCGAAAAAGTTAAACCCGTTTATGCTCTTTCTTATCCGGAAGGTTTTTACAGTGAGCTATCCGAATTGATCTTTTCAGAGCACGGCATAAGCATCAGCTTTTGTTCCGAAAACCGCATTAACACTATTGTGCGGGGACTGCCTCAGTCGCTGCGCCTGTTAGGCCGTTTTGATGTCGGAATTCTCGGCGCGGAGGAAATGCTCAGACTGATAGAAGAAAAACATATGTAACCAAGGGAGAAAAATTCCGTCTCCTATCGTGTTGCGATATTATTTTATACAGAAAATTTTAATTATATAAAGGGGTAATTTACAATGAATTCCAAAAAGAAAAAAACGGTAAAGCGCGTCGTCGCCGGAATTCTGGCACTGGCTGTTGTGGGCGGAATCATCTGGTTCGTCAAGAAGAAAGGCGGAGGCAGCGGGGGACCTCCGGAAATTATGACGGGCATGGTGGGGCGAGGCTCTATAACCAGCGTCGTAAACGGCAGCGGGGTGGCTCTTGCAAAGAGCAGTCAGACTATTACCATCCTGTCGGGCGGAATGGTCAAGGAAGTTTATGTAAAGGAGGGCGACCGTGTCGCCATAGGAGACGCTTTGTACTCCATGGATGCGGGAGATGCTCAAAGCAGCTATGAAAGAGCGCAGAGAGCCTACAATTCGGCTTCCAAAAACCTGGATGAAATCAGGAAGTCCGTTTATGATACAAACATAAGAGCGGAATTTGCCGGCATGGTTTTGGATCCTCATGAGGTCAAAGTAGGTGACAAGATTTCAAGAGGCCAGTTAATGGGAACGCTGGTGGATAACAAGACCTTGAAACTGCACCAGTATTTCAGCTACGCATACGAAAAGGACATCAAGGTCGGTCAGACCGCTTCGATTTCCGTGCCGGCGAGTATGGCTACTCTAAAGGGCAGCGTGAGCGAAATCAGAATGGTTAAAAGGATAGTACCGGAGGGGACGATGCTGTTCGAGGTCATTTTCGAAGTTGCCAATCCCGGTGCTCTGACAGAGGGCATGGACGCGAGCGCTTCAGTCGATTTGGGTAATGAAATCGCTTATCCGTACGAGGCGGGTAAGCTTGAGTACAGCAGAAGCGCCGCCATTGTTGCAGGCTGCAGCGGAGAGGTTTCCTCAACAAAGCTCTGGAACTATGCGGAGGTAAGTAAGGGGCAGATACTTGTGGCGCTTCAGGGCGAAGGCGCGGCCGATGATTTGGCTGCTGCGGAAAGCTCTATGAAGGCAGCGGAAAAAGGTTTGGAAGATGCTAAAAAAGCTCTGAATTCCGTTAACGCAAAGGCGGAAATCGACGGCACGGTTCTTTCCGTAGGAGTTTTTCCTGGGGAAATGGCGGAGGTCGGTATAGTTGCCGTCAATATAGCGGATACGACAACTATGGTTATAAAAGCCAAGGTTGACGAAATGAATATTTCCAAGGTCAAGGTGGGCATGATGGTTGACGTAAACCAGTGGGGCAATCAGGTCTTTGGAACGGTCACCAACGTAAGCCTTTCAGGCAACTATGAGAACGGTGTTTCGACCTTTGCGATTGAGATTTCGGTGGACAATCCCGAAGGAACACTTATGAGCGGAAGCTATGTGGACTACGGCTTTACTGCAAGCCAAAGTGACGACTGCCTTCTCGTTCCGCTTCAGGCTGTAAAATATGTGGAGACGGAAAACGGAACCAAGACCGTTCTCTTTATCCGCAGCGACAGCGAGCCCGAAAACGCAGTGCATCCCGTAATGGAAATGAGTGATATTCCCGAGGGTTACTATCCGGTTGAGGTCGAGGTCGGCATATCCGACAATTCCAACGCCGAGATTTTGAGCGGAGTTGAAGAGGGCACGGAAATATTTATAAATAAAGTAATCAGCGATAGTTTCATGTATTAAGCGAGGCGAGTAAATGCTTATAACGGTTCAGGATTTGTATAAAATATATTCTGAAGGCCTTGAAAGCGAAGTCAGAGCTCTTGACGGAATAAGCCTCGAGATTGATCGCGGCGAGTTTGTAGCCATTACAGGGCAGTCGGGTTCAGGGAAATCCACATTGATGAATATGCTCGGCTGTCTCGATGTTCCTACACGCGGCAAATATTTTTTGGATGGACAAGACGTAGGGGAAATGGACGATGCGGAGCTTTCAAGCATCAGAAACAAAGAAATAGGCTTTATATTTCAGGGCTATAACCTGATACCGAGCCTAACTGCAATAGAAAATGTAGAACTTCCTTTGATTTATCAGGGTCTTTCTGCAGCGGAAAGAAAGAAAATGGCGGAAGCCGCCCTTGAAAAGGTCGGCCTTATGGACAGGGCCAAGCACATACCGCCAGAAATGTCCGGAGGTCAGCAGCAAAGAGTGGCGATAGCAAGAGCCATATCTACCCGTCCTCCTATAATTATGGCCGATGAGCCCACCGGTGCTTTGGACTATAACACCGGACTTGAAGTGTTGGGCTTCCTTCAGCAGCTCAACAGGGAAGGAAACACCATACTGCTTATAACGCACGACAACAGCATAGCCGCGACGGCTCATCGTATTGTGCGCCTGCAGGATGGTAAGATTATTGAGGATAAAATACAGGAGGTGGACCGGCTTTGAATATGACAATCAAGATGGCTGTTAAGTCCATCACCACAAAAAAGGGAAGATCTTTTCTTACCATGCTCGGCATTATCATCGGCATAGCCGCGGTAATGACCATTGTTTCGGTTGTTTCCGGATATAATGCCAAGATGATGGAGCGCTTCAACAGCATGGGAACCAATAAGGTTACGGTTTACGGTTACATGTACAATGGTGAATCCATGTTTGATAAAATATATTCCTACTGTCAGACTTTGGAGGAAGTGGAGGGTGTTACTCCTATAAGCGGCGTCGGCGGCACCGTGAAATACGGAACAAAAAATTCCAACAATATGGAGTTCCCGCCGCAGATTCTTCTCGGCAGCGATCAGTATTCTATCTGCAACAAGTTCGAAATAGAGCGCGGCCGTGATATCTGCAGGATGGATATAGAGGAATGCAAGCAGGTCACAGTCCTCGGTGCCCGCACAGCGAAGAATTTCTTCGACTATTCGGATCCCTTGGGGCAGACTATCAGCATTAACGGCATTCCGTATCAGGTTGTAGGAATCTATGCGGAGAAGGATCCGGAAAGCCGATGGTCTTTGGACAATATTATGGTTCTTCCGTACAGCTGTTCAAGGCATTTCGGAGTGCAGAACGAAATAGGTGAATTTTCGGTTAAGGTTAAGGACGCGGATAAAATAAACAGCGTAGTAACACTCATAAGCGGCTATATGACCGCTATAACCAAGAATAACACCATAGGGAGCGGATACTGCTACAGCGAAAGCGCATGGCAGAATCAGGCCAATGCGGAGCTGAATATAATAAGCCTTGTGCTCGGCGGAATAGCCGGCATATCCTTGCTCGTAGGCGGCATAGGCATAATGAATATAATGCTTGTTACCGTCACGGAGCGCACCAAGGAAATAGGTATACGCCGTGCCATAGGCGCAAAGCGCCGCGTAATAATAATACAGTTTCTGATGGAAGCCGCCATGCTTTGCGGATTTGGCGGAATAATAGGAATCGCACTGGGCTACAGCCTTACCAATGTTGCCGGAAGGCTGATATTCGACGGGATGTCGCTGCTTCCGACCTTCAGTATAACTTTGAGCGCTTTTGCGTTCTCGGTTGCGATAGGTCTTATTTTCGGTATGTATCCGGCAATAAAAGCATCGAAGTTGCAGCCTGTGGTAGCCCTGCGTGCGGAATAGGAGAACGCTATGAAGAAAAAGACAGTTGCTTTAATACTTGCTCTGGTGCTGATGCTGGGAGCCTTCCCTGTTACGGTATTTGCGGCAGGCAATTCAAGATTTAATGACGTAACGGATCCGGAGCTTATAAAAAACCTTGACATATTAGGTATGCTCGGCGTGATAGCCGCAAGCGGCAGCGGACTGTGGTATCCGCAGGAATCCCTTACCAGAGCCGAATTCTGCAAGATGGCCGTAATTGCCATGGGCAACGAGGGACTGGTATCTCAGTATAAAAATACATCGATATTTCCCGACGTAAGGGCAAGCCATTGGGCTTCCGGTTATGTGGGAGTCGCGGTAAAAGCGGAAGGGCGTTTTGTCGGTGGTTATCCCGACGGAAGTTTCGGGCCGGATATCCCCATCAATTACGGTGAGGCCGTAACGGTTGTAATGAGGCTTCTTGGTTATACGGATAAGGACTGCGGCGCGGTCTGGCCTCAAGGATATATATCTTTGGCAAATGAAAAAGGCATAGACATAAGCGGGCTCCAGGGCGCAGCCGAGATTACGAGAGCGCAGGCGGCCAAACTTTTTGTGGCTATGCTCGGCGCGGCAAAAGCTGACGGAAGCAGATACTATGAAAAACTCGGCGTGGCAGACGCCAAAACCTCTTTGGTATCGGTGGACAGCGGAAACGGAGCGGCAAAGCTCGGGAACGGAAGGGAGCTGCTTCTTGCGCATCCGATCCCGGTTTACGGAATTATAGGCAAAACCGGAACTCCGGTAATAGATGCCGAAGGAAGACTGATTTTATTCCTTCCTGACGGAGAGATTCCGACTCTGGCACCCTCGGCAGCAGTTATAGTTTCCGCCGACGGTTCAACGACCGGATTTGACACATTGAGCGGAAATTCAAAGAATTACAGTATATATAAGAACGGTTCGCGTATTGAAAGCAAGGATTTAAAGCGCTATGATGTTGCTACATACAACGAAAAGACAAATACCATAGTGGTTTGCGATTCTCGTGTCAGGGCCTTTTACGAGGACTGCTCGCCGAGCACGGACAGAGCGTCTTTTGTGACTGTTTTCGGTAATGTAAAGCTGGAAGTGCTGTCCACTGCACAGGATATGCTGGCCGCGTTTAAGCCGGGCATGGTGCTGACTTTCCTTCTCAGCGCGGATGGAAAGGTGGCAGGCGCCGTACAAAGCGGTCCGGACGCCAATATGCTGGCTTTGGTGGATCCGTCAGGCAATATAAGTCTCATATGCGGCAACAGGCTGTTTCCCATAGCGCCGGAGCTTGAAGCCGGCTTCATCGATAAATATCTCGGAAAGGTGGTTTCGATAAGTTCGCTTAAAAGGGGATTGCCGAACCTTTATATAAGCAATACGGCGGCAAGCTTCGGTCTCGATCTCGATGCGAAAACCGTTGACGGGAAAAAGCTTGCGGACGGTGCGCTGATTTTCAGTGACGGAGTACTCGTGAACGCAGGTGATTTTTCAAAGAAGCAGATAGCGTCAAACAATGTAGCTTACTATAGAATCGACAGCCGCGGGATGGCGGATCTGGTTTCAGTAAACAACGCTATTGACGGAAGCTTTTGTTTCGGAAAAACGCATATAAGCACCGATACCGCCTTTACATTAAGCGGGGATCCGTACGAGGTTCAGCGTCTCAGCTTGGAATATGGCAAGGGTTTGGCTACACAGCCCGGTGCCTGCAGCTATGACGTTAAAAACGGAGTATATGTGACTGCCGAACTTTACAAGGGAGGCTACCGTTTTGTAAGAGAAATGCAGAAACTCGGAACGGTCACGGAGAGTTCTTGGATAGGGTCGTCTGCCGTGAACTGCGGTGGCTTCACCTATGCGGTTGACGAAAAGGCAGCCTATTACAATACGGACAGCGAGAAGTGGATGGACGGCCGCGCGGAAGCCTTCGCTTATGCGGAGGAAATGACTCTGTACGGTTTGGACGGCATCGTTTATCTGGTAGAAATTTACGCAAAATAAATAAAAATCAGGAGTATTAGCATGAGAAAATCATTTAAAGTAAAGGGTCTTGATTGCGCAAGCTGCGCAGCCAAGCTTGAAAAGAGTCTCAACGAGTTGCCGGAGGTTGAAAAGGCTGTTATAAGCTTCGCCACAGGAAAGTTGATTCTTCACGCGGCCGATGAAAAGTTCGAAGAGGCTTTTGAAGATGTATGCGCTCTGGCAAACAAACTCGAGCCTGACGTGGAAATTGAAAAATGAATTTAGATCCGGGAATTGAGCTTGCACTCCATATAATTTTATATCTGCTCTTCGGACACAAGGTAATAATAAAGGCTGCAAGAAATATTCTTCGCGGCAAGATTTTTGATGAAAACTTTCTTATGGCAGTCGCCTCAATAGGAGCTATATGCGTTGGAGAGTGGCACGAAGCCATAGCTGTAATGTTTCTTTACAGCATCGGGGAATTTTTGCAGCACAAAGCGGTCGACAAATCCAGAAGGGCCATATCCGACCTGATGAATATACGTCCGGACTTTGCCAACGTGGAAGATGAAAACGGGCAGCTTACGAAGCACGATCCGTCGGACGTTTCGGTAGGAAGCATAATAGCCGTGGCACCCGGAGAGCGAATTCCCCTTGACGGAGAGGTCATTGCCGGAAGTTCGAGGCTCGATACTGCGGCTCTGACCGGTGAATCTTTGCCGTCGGATGTACAGGAAGGTTCGGAGGTTTACAGCGGCACGGTCAATCTTGACGGACTGCTTAAAATCAGGGTTACAAAAGACTCCGAGCAATCCACGGCTTCCAGGATACTTGAGCTGATCGAGGATGCTGCCGCAAGCCGCGCCAAGGCAGAGAATTTCATCACCAGATTTGCGCAGTACTATACCCCTGTGGTCTGTGCGATGGCGCTCATACTGGCTGTAGTTCCGTCCGTTATAAGCGGCGACTGGAACACCTGGGTACACAGGGCGCTGATCTTTCTTGTGACTTCCTGCCCCTGTGCGCTTGTAATTTCAATTCCCCTCGGTTTCTTCGGCGGTATAGGCGGAGCCTCTGCCAAAGGCATACTTATAAAGGGAGGCAACTATCTCGAGACCCTCTCCAAGGTCGATACTTTTGTTTTCGATAAAACCGGGACGCTTACGAAAGGTGTGTTCGAAGTTGTTGCGATTCATCCGAACGACTTTTCAGAGGAGAAACTTATGGAGCTTGCCGCTCATGCCGAAAGCTTTTCAAACCACCCCATCGCAAGATCGCTGGCTGATGAATACGGCAGGCCGTTGGATAAATCAAGGGTAAGAAACGCTCGTGAATACGCCGGCAAGGGCATTAGCGCGGATGTGGATGAATTAATAGTTTCCTGCGGCAACGACAAAATGATGGAAATGCTTGGAGTTGAATTTCATGAATGCGAAGTCCCGGGAACAACGGTTCATGTAGCTATAAACGGCGAATACGCCGGTCACATAACGATTTCAGACCGCATAAAACACGATGCGGCGCAGGCTTTGTCGGAACTTAAGGCACTGGGAATTAAAAAGCTTGTAATGCTTACGGGCGACAAGGAAAATATTGCCGCAAGCGTTGCGGCAGAGCTGAAAGAACTGGACGAATATCATTCCGAATTGCTGCCGGAAGATAAAGTTAAACTCACAAGAGATTTTCTCGCAAACAAAAAAGACGGCGCGAAACTCGCTTTCGTGGGCGACGGCATTAATGACGCTCCCGCCCTTATCGCAGCTGATATAGGCATAGCTATGGGCGGAATGGGTTCTGCCGCCGCAGTGGAGGCCGCGGACATAGTTCTTATGAATGACAGGCCTACGGATACGGCAAAGGCTGTAAAGATTGCGAGAAAGACCATGCGGATAGTAAGGGAAAATATCTGGTTTTCTCTGGGAACAAAAATGGCAGTCCTCGTACTTGCGGTATTCGGACTGACCAATATGTGGCTTGCTCAGTTTGCGGATGTGGGGGTATGTCTTTTGTGCATACTCAATTCTATGCGAGCTCTGCGCTCGTAATGTGCAGGGTTCTGTACTCGTTCATCGCTTCAACATATACGTTTTCCAAAGTGCGGACATCCTTAAATCCGCACTTTTGCATTACTCGATGAGATTTTTCATTGTCATTGTAATAACAGCAGTAAAGGAGAGTCAGACCGAGTTCTTCTTTGGCGTAGCGCATGATTTCTCTTACGGCTTCAGGCATAAGCCCGCGCCCCCAGAAAGGCTTTCCCAGCCAGTAGCCGATTTCGGCTTCATCTTCTTTGATTTCAAACTGCTTTGATTCTTTAGTCAGGCCTATGCTTCCAACAAGCTCCCCGCTTTCTTTCAGAACAATCGCAAAATTGTCTTCTCTGATCAGAACGGTAAGTATTACCGCAGTGCTGTTCGCGATGCTTGTGTGCATCGGAAAACCTGCTACGGGACCTATTTCGGGGTCGCGGCAGTATTCATAGCACTTTTCTGCGTCCTTGACGTTCCAGGGTCTTAATATGAGCCTTTCGGTTTCCAATGTTTTGTTGTCCGTTTTCAAAATTGCCTCCAAGGTAAGTCCGAATAAACAAGCGACTCGTTGTTGATTTTCTAATCTATGCCCCGAAGCTGAGCGTTCGGAGAGTATTTTTTTGCTATATCAAGGAAGGCGTGCATGCTATTATTGTCCCAGGCGCTGTAGCCTTCGCACAGTATGTCGCCCGAGTCCTTGAAACCCTGCAGGAAGTAGTGTTCCACCGGTCCTGCCGTTTTGGCCATCTCTTCTATGTCTTCCGCCGTATGAAGTTCCCTGACTATGGTAGATCTCAGCTCAAATTCCACGCCCGAGTTTTTAATAAGCTCCAAGGAAGTATTGATTTTTGCAAGGACGCGGGCTGCCGCTTCGTCATTGAGGCCTATGGTTTTCGGATAGGAACTCCGGGAATTCTTTAAATCCAGCGCTATATAATCCACCAGCCTCCGGTCGATAATTTCTTTAAGGCGTTCCGGGTAACTTCCGTTTGTATCCAGCTTTAGCGCATAGCCTATACTTTTTACTTCGGTCATAAATGCCGCTATATCGGACTGCATAAGCGGTTCTCCGCCGCTTATTGCAAGGCCCGTGAGTTTGCCTTTTCGTTCATTAAGGAATTCCAGAATCCGCTCCGGCGCATAGTTGTCAGCTGATGCGTCTTTTACAAGTGAAGCGTTGTGGCAGAAGGGACATTTAAAATTACAGCCGGGGGTAAAAACCGTGGCCGCGCAGCGTCCAGGAAAATCGAGCAGAGTTAACTTTTGAAATCCTGCAATTAGCATAATGCAAGTCCTTTCAATATGTGATAAAATATTATAGCACATAAGTGAAAATATGCAGGAGGTTGTCTTGAATACTTTGGAACTTCAAGAAAAAGCCCGGCAGATAAGAATCGATATCATTAAAATGATTGCAAAGGCAGGTTCCGGCCACCCGGGCGGTTCACTATCTGTAACGGACATATTGGTTTCTCTATACTACAATAAGCTCAATCCCGGTTTAGGCGCGGACGACCCGGACCGCGACAGGGTGGTGCTTTCGAAGGGACACGCCGCCCCGGCTCTTTATGCGGTGCTGGCGGACAAAGGTTTTTTGTCCAAGGAAGACCTTAACAGTTTGAGGCGTTTCGGCAGCCGTCTTCAGGGACATCCGGACAGCAATAAATGCGCCGGTATCGACTGCAGCACCGGTTCATTGGGGCAGGGAGCGTCTGTCGGTATGGGTATGGCTCTGGGCCTTAAATCTTCCGGCAGCCCGGCACGGGTTTATATTATAACCGGTGACGGCGAGCTTCAGGAAGGTATCTGCTGGGAAGCCTTTATGGCCGGCGCTCACTATAAGCTCGATAATGTAACGGTTATAGTTGACCGAAATAATCTTCAGATAGACGGACAAGTTACGGATATCATGAATGTTGAAGATTTAAGAAGCAAATTTGAGGGTTTCGGCTATGCCACCGATGTGGGAAACGGACATGATTTCGCTGAACTGCTTTCCGCGCTTAAGAAGCGTACAGAAGGAAAGCCGCACTGCATAATAGCGAATACCATAAAGGGAAAAGGAGTTTCCTTCATGGAAAATCAGGTATCCTGGCACGGCAATGCACCCAAACCCGAAGAATCCGAAGCTGCTGTAAAAGAACTGGAGGGCAGGTAAAATGGCAGACAAAAAAGCAACCCGTCAGGGTTACGGAGCCGGTCTGACAGAACTGGCCCGTGAATATAAGGATGTGGTGGCTCTGGATGCGGACCTTTGCGGAAGCGTGGGAACAAAAGACTTCGCTAAGGAATTTCCCGAACGTCATTTCAACGTGGGCATAGCGGAGCAGAATATGCTAGGTATGGCTGCGGGGCTTGCGAGAGTTGGATACACGCCTTTTGCGGCTTCATTTGCAACTTTTTGCCCCGGCAGAGCATTTGAGATAATACGCAATGCTATATGCTATAATAACCTTAATGTGAAATTTGCGGGAAGCCACGCCGGAATCACGTCCGCTGCGGACGGGGGTACGCATCAGGCTATAGAAGACGTGGCAATTATGCGCGCTCTTCCAAATATGACCATACTCGATCCTTGTGATTACAATCAGGCAAAACTCCTGACAAAGGCGGCATACGATATCAAAGGTCCGGTTTATATCAGAACGGCCCGCATAGCTACCCCGGTTTTTACCGCTGAAGAAGATGCGATAGAAATCGGCAAAGTTCAAAAATTGAGAGACGGTCGGGATATTTGCGTAGTCGCGATAGGTATAATGAACGCGCTTGCTCTGGAGGCCGCGGAAATTCTCAAGGAAGAAGGTATAGAACTTCAGCTTCTGAATCTTCATACAATAAAGCCTCTTGACACGGAAGGCATACGAAAAGGTGTAAAAGAGTGCGGCGGCAGGCTTGTGGTTGTTGAAGACTGCAACGTATACGGAGGCGTGGGAGAAGCAATTGCCTACGCGCTTAAAGACACGGCTCTTAAGATGGAGCATGTGGCGATAGAAGATGAGTTCGGGCAGTCCGGATCCGATGATGACCTTTCAGAGGCTTACGGTCTGACCGCTAAAAATATTGTTGATTGTGTTCGCAGGCTGCTCGTATAGCAGCTTAGGGAACTTAGTTATAGTATATATAGGAGGCATAATATGGCTGGCGAATTACTCAATATTGATAACATTAAGCTTGATGAGGCGGAAAAACAGCAGATTAAGGAAATCGAAAACAGCATTCAGTTTACAAACAGCAGCATTATGGAATACGGAGCGGCGTCTCAGAAGAAGATAGCGGATTTTTCCGATAATGCTCTCGAAGGAGTTAAGACCAAGGACCTGGGGGAAATCAGCAATATGATTACCGGCCTGAGTTCCGAACTTAAGGGTTTTTCCATCGAAGAAAAGAAAGGTTTTCTGGGTTTTGTTAAAAAAACGCAGGCATCATTGGATAAGCTTAAGAGCAGATATACAAGTGCGGAGAAGAATGTAGACCACATAGTAGAGATGCTTCAGACTCACCAGAATCAGTTGTCCAAGGACGTCGTAATGCTGGACAAGATGTACGATTCCAATTTGGAGCATTACAGAGAACTCACGTTCTACATACTGGCTGGTAAAGAAAAACTTAAAAAGGAAAGAGAAACTACGCTGTCGGATTTGCAGAAAAAAGCTTCGGAGACGGGTCTTACGGAGGATGCGCAGGCCGCAAATGATTTTGCAAACCTCTGCGAGCGTTTCGAAAAGAAACTTTTCGATCTCGAACTTACACGGACAATCAGCACTCAGATGGCTCCGCAGATACGCCTGATTCAAAACAGCGATGTTTTGCTGTCAGACAGAATACAGTCTACAATTTCAAACACTATTCCTCTTTGGAAAAATCAGATGGTGCTGGCTCTGGGCATGGCTCATGTAAACCAGGCTGTAGAGGCCCAGCAGGCCGTAACGGATGTAACCAATGAGCTTTTAAAGAAGAACGCCGAAACACTGAAGCAGGGAACCGTGAAGGTTGCGCAGGCAAACGAACGCGCCATAGTGGATATTGAAACTCTGGATTATACCAATAAGCAGCTCATTGAATCTTTCGATGAAATACTCAAGATTCAAAGCGAAGGTCGCCAGAAGAGAGCCGAAGCGGAAAGCGAACTTGGCCGCATTGAGAACGAACTCAGGGAAAAACTCATTGCTATAGCCGAGCAGCAGAAAAAAGAATATGCGGCCGGTCCGAAACAAGAACCCGAAAACAAGGAGCTTGAAGAGGTTGAAGTTGTTAAATAAAATGAATATATCCGGCTTTGATCCGGCAAAGATAATACTCACAATTATTGAAGGGGGAAAATAAATTTATGAACAACAGGGGAAAAGGCGGCGGGCTGATCGGCATTGTAATCTGCATACTGGTCTTTGTTTTCGCGATTAAGGTAATACCAATACTGGCCTATCTGGCAGCTCTGTGCTTTATCTTCTTTATGATAGCGATAATAGTTCAGGGCTTTAAAGGCGGGCGGACAGCAGGTGATGCAAACAAAAAAACGCCTGTAGATGTAACAACTCGCGGCATAAACTCTCAGGGACCCAAGCTTCAGGCAGAGCAGCATGACAAGATTGTCGCCGCTAACCAAAACATAGTTGCGGGCAGAACGCTTGTCGGAAGAATAGGGGATGCGGATATACGTGCGGCCGCAAACAACGCATATGATAAGGCGGAAAAGCTTATAAAGACCTTCAGAGAACAGCCGGATGAAATTCGC
The DNA here is from genome assembly GCA_964346675.1 of uncultured Oscillospiraceae bacterium. GTDB lineage: Bacteria > Bacillota > Clostridia > Peptostreptococcales > Anaerovoracaceae > RUG13409. Next base: position 50,363 of record CAYFUZ010000002.1, read on the forward strand.
AGGAATTCACAGTTCTTTAATTACTACCTGCCTACGATTAACACCATACTCAGCAAATACCTGACGCTTGAAAAAAGCGAGGTGGTCGAAAAGGCTGAGTCCAAGGACGTTGTTATACCGTATCTCAATCAGATTGCGGAAGCTCTTGAAAAACAATATAAGGCAAGCTTTGATAACGAACTTCTTGACATGTCCGTGGAGATTGAAGCCATGCAGATAGCGCTTAAGCGTGACGGACTGGTGTAAGGAGTAAGTTATAATGCTTGAAATTCAGAATATCGTATTTAATCCGGACGGCAAGAGAAATATTCTCGACGGAATAAATCTTGAAATTCCGGACGGTAAACTTGTGGTGCTGACGGGCCCCAACGGCGGAGGCAAGACCACTCTCGCCAAAACTATCGCTGGCATAAATAAACCGAACGAAGGAAAACTGCTTTTGGACGGAGTGGATCTTGTTCCGATGGATCCGACGCAGCGGGCGAAGATAGGCGTAAGCTATGCTTTCCAGCAGCCGGTAAGATTCAAGGGCATCAATGTAAGAAGCCTTCTTAATATTGCCGCGGGAAGAGAGCTTACGGACGAGGAACTCGGTGATGTGCTCCGGCGTGTAGGAATGGAATACGGAGCTTATATAGATCGCGATGTTGACAATTATCTTTCCGGCGGAGAAATCAAGAGAATAGAAATCGCGTCGGTATTGCTCAGAAATTCAAAACTTGCCATATTCGACGAGCCGGAGGCCGGAATAGATCTTTGGTCCTTTAATAATCTGATAAGAGTATTCGAGATAATCCGTGATGAGCGCAAATGTTCCATGATAATTATTTCTCATCAGGAGCGCATACTTTCAATAGCGGATGAAATTGTAATGATACAAGACGGCAGAGTGGGTCTTAAGGGAGACAGAAGTATATTCCCGATGTTGCTTTGCAAGAAGGATTGCGGCGAATGCCACGATCAGCTTAATAAGGAGGCGGCCTGCTGTGCAAATTGATAAAGATACCCGGGAACTGCTTAATGCTGTCGCGGGTTCTGCGGAAGAGTTCATGAAAGGAGCCTTTAATATCCGTTCAAATATGGGCTGCCTCGGAAGACAGAGTTCGGACAACATTAAGATTGATAATAAACGGGACGGCAAGCCGGGTCTTGAAATTCGCATAGCTCCGGGGACAAAGGATGAGAAGGTATTTATCCCTGCCTGCGTTACCGTATCCGGCGTAGACGACCTGGTTTACAATGATTTCTATGTCGGTGAAGGAGCGGATGTAACCATTGTTGCGGGTTGCGGCATTCATACGGAAAACGGTGAGCCGGCCCGTCACAGCGGAATACACAGGTTCTTTCTCGCAAAGAATTCCCGTGCGCTTTATGAGGAAAAACACATAGGAAAAGGTGCTGAAGAAGCCCGCAAGATAATAGATCCGGTAACGGAAATTTTCATGGAGGAAAATTCTTACCTGGAGATGGATACAAGCCAGCTGGGCGGTGTAAGTTCCACGGACAGGAAAACAAAAGCCGAGCTTGCCGCAGGCGCCACTCTTGTTGTACGGGAAAGACTTCTTACCGATAATGATGAACTTGCCAAAACTCATTTTGAAGTGTTTCTTAACGGAGAAAATTCAGGTGTAAACCTGATGTCAAGGTCCGTTGCCAGAGGACGCTCCCATCAGGAGTATTTTTCGAACATTATAGGGAACGCGAAATGCTACGGTCATTCCGAATGCGATGCCATTATAGCGGAGCAGGGAACGGTGGACGCTTCGCCTAAGCTTGTGGCGGAAAGCGCTGATGCGGAATTGATTCACGAGGCGGCCATAGGTAAAATCGCAGGAGAGCAGATACTCAAACTGACGACTCTCGGTCTTAGCGAACAGGAAGCCGAAGCGGCAATCATAAACGGATTTTTGAGATAGAAAATTGACTAAAAGCAACAAAGGTCGTTGTCAATAATAAACAAATTTTGTATAATGCTATTGTATTGTGTTTTGTTCGCCGGTTTGCAGGAGGATGGAAATGGGTAAAATCGTTATTAAAGAAGGTAAGACAGGATTCAGGTTTAATGTAAAGGCCGGTAACGGCGCAGTTGTGGCGACATCCGAAATTTATAAAACGGAAGACGCGTGCAGAAAAGGTGCTCAAAGCGTTGCCAAGAATGCTCCGATTGCCGCTCTCGAAGATCAGACAAAGGCAGGTTTTGCGACTGAAAAGAACCCGAAGTTTGAAGTTTATTTGGATAAGGCCGGTGAATACAGGTTCAGGCTGAAGGCCGGCAACGGCGAAATTATTCTCGTGGGAGAAAGCTATAAGGCTCATGCTTCATGTATGAACGGCATAGCAAGCGTAAGGAGAAACTCTCAGGGAGAACTTGTAAAAGAATAAGCTTCATCAATAAGTTTTAAACGGTTCGGCATATACTTAAATTAAAGAAGTTAAAGCGGCGTATTGGCGTCGCTTTTTTTGTGTTATTATGTGATAGCTTGCAATTGAATTTTTACTTTGAGGGTTATATGAAATTTTTCAGAAGGAAAAATAAGACCGTTGAAAAACCGGCGGAAGAACAAAATAAGAAAAGCGAAGCTGAACTTTTTTCGACGCGCATGGGCGGTGTCTTCGGAAGAATGTACAGGATGATATTATCTGCAGATCTTTAGAGCAACGTTTATCAGATTGAATCCGGCGAGGCTCGTATAGGCACCGACGCTCTTAATGTGAGGGACTATTACGAAACCTTAATCGATAAAATTGCGGAGCATCTGATTAAAGAGGATGTAGAGCGTTTCAAGGCGCAGTTTTCGCGCCAGAATCTTTCCAACGAACTTATGGCGGATAGGGGAAGCGTTTCGGATATATATTGTCTTTCAGATGATGAAACACAGAACAATGCCGTTAAACCGGTAAGAGAACCCAGGAAAAAAATAATCGTAGATCCTTCTCTTGCTCCGGAGAACGGTGATGACAGGGATTGGAACGAGCTGCGTATGCACAAGCTTATCGGCAGCAACAGCGCGCCCATATTTTTTGAGTACGAAGTTGAGACGGATACCCTGACGCTGCATTTTAACAACAGCGACTATAAATACACCAGATCCGTCATAAACAACTTTATAAGAAACATAGAGCTTAGAAGCGACTGGAGTATTTTCCATAAGGATCTTAAGATTGTAGTTGAGCTGTTTGAAATCGCGCGGAAGGGAAGACGCGCCATGGGCGAAATCCGCTATAGAACCAGCGGAGCCAAAAATCTCCCCTTCAGAGTTCACAGCGTCATCTGCGCACCGGCGGAGGATGTGGTGCCGCCCGCCTGGATTATAGGCGCCATGACCGATATAGACGATGAAGCTCAGGCAAGAGACAGCAGAAGAACTCTGATGGAGCATATTCAAGATTTGTATGCTGCAGAGGGCAGCAGCATGATTGAAATTGATATTGAACGCGATATTCTGTATAAGCTTGTACGCGGAGAAGACGGCTACGAGCGTGCGTCTTCGGGCGTTCGCTTTTCCGAATATGAAAACAAGCGCATAAACGAAGGCACCATAGCCAAGGAAGATGCCCAGCTGTTCAAGAATATTATGCAGCCTTCCTTCCTTGAGAAAAAGACTCTTTCCGGCAACTATATGTTTGAAGCCAGAATAAGGCCCGTCGGCAGCGATACCTATCGCTGGTATTCCTATACATTTGCGAGAATAGGTCAGACCAGGCGTTTCATAGTGATGATCAGGGACGTTACGGATGTCCAGGCCGCTCGCGCAAAGGAATTTGCGCTGAAAGAACAATTGCGCTTCATAGATTACAACGAGAGAATGCTGGAGACAATGGCATCTTTGGTTGAGTTCCGAAACGTAGAAAGCGGCACTCATATTACGCATGTAAAGAAGCTTACGAGAATACTCTTGGAGGATATGGCTAACCGCAGTCCGCATTACAATATAACATCCCATCAGATAGATGTTTATGCGGAAGCGTCCATCATGCACGATATAGGAAAGATAGTGGTGCCCGACTATATTCTGAATAAGCCGGGCAAGTTGACAAAGGAAGAATTTGAAATCATGAAGCGCCATACAACAGACGGCGCAAGAATTATCGAGAAATTGGATATTAAAGGCCAGGAAGAACTTATGGAATACTGTCACAGCATAGCGCTTCATCACCACGAACGCTATGACGGCAGAGGTTATCCTGATGGTCTTGTGGGAGATGAGACTCCTATAGGAGTTCAGTGCGTAGGTCTGGCAGACGTTTATGACGCAATAGTAAGTGTCCGCTGCTATAAAGAGGGGATGACTCATGATCAGGCGGTTGAAATGATACTTAACGGCGAAAGCGGAACATTCAATCCTCGCCTTCTTGAGAGCTTCAGAATCTGCAAAGACCGCATGCATGCTCTTTATATAGAAGAGGAAGGCGACTATGAACGCAACATTGTGGATCAGCAGGTAGTTTAATGGGACTTTTTTTTAAAAAAACAAGGAGAACAAGGCATTGCGCAGGGTTGACGATCTGCGCAACAGACCTCTGAATGCTCAAGACGCAGATGACACAGATGCCGTAATAAGTGCATATCTTCCTATGCGAAGAATCAGGCTGCTCGGCAAGGCGCTTATGCGGCTTGACAGAGTCAAGCTGTTTCTCATAATTGCGATATTGATAGTGATTGTGCTGTTTCTTTTATCGTTTCTTCAGGAAAAGATGGGAAATTTTACTATCAATCTTGATAGGCTCGAGCTTTACAGAAAAGGAATTGCTATTGCGGATGAGCCGTACTTTATAAATCCGACGGCCCGCCTTTCCGCAGCCCCTGTGCAGGATGCCACCAATATCACGATTACCGATATTCCGGCAGACGTCGACGGCTATGACGGTTCGCATAACGGCACCAACTATATGGCGTACAGCTATTATTTGCGAAACGCCGGCAAAGAGGATGTGGGTTATAACGCAAGTCTGCTGCTAGTGTCCTCATCCAAGGGCGCACAGGAAGCGGTTAGAGTCGCCGTTTGGAAGAACGGAGTAAAAACAGTCTATGCCGCTCTTGCCGCGGACGGAAATCCCGAACCGGGCACCGTTCCGTTTGAGAGTGAAAACGTTGTGGCGACATATACCGAAGAGGATTTCCTTATCGGTCACGTAGACAGATACACTGTAGTTATCTGGATGGAAGGTGAAAACCCCGAATGCGTTGATAGGATTGTAGGCGGCAGTGTTGAGTTTACTATGAAATTCACCTCTACTCAGGGAGAGGAAAGCTCTCTGCTTCAGAAGTACATCAAAGACATAGTCGATACTATACGCGGCGACGACCCGATTAACGCCGCCGGTACAGATGCGCCCGAATATACATACAGGGATGTAAACTGGTATACAAGAAGGAATCAGTAGCAATCAAACAACCGTCGAATCGCAGTAGATGCAAAGACCGTCTCCGTGTATTTCCTCGGGCAGATTCTGCTCAAGTTTTGTTATGCACTTCGGATTGCGGCAATGCCTTTTATCTTCGGCAGCAAGCCTCGTTCCGGAGGGCAGACCCTCCCTGACGGGGCTTTTTTCTGCGCTCTTCAGCAGTTTGAGTATCAGTGCCATTCTCATGTATTTTCCGTTGAGAGCTTGCCTGAAATACGCGGCTCTCGGATCTTCGTCCAAGGCGGTGCTGATTTCGTGAAGTCTTGGCAGAGGATGCATTATAATACAGTCTTTTTTTGCGCTCTTGAATATGTCAGGAGTGAGTATGTATAAATTCTTAAGGCGTTCGTATTCTCCTGGGTCGTCAAAGCGTTCCTGCTGGATTCTTGTCATATAAATCAAATCAAGGGAGGGAAGAACGGATTCTATACTTCCGGCCTCAATGTATTTTTGCCCGGCGCATGTAATAACCTTCTTTCCGTAATCCGGCAGCGCCAGTTCCTCAGGCGATATCAGGGTATAGCTGACACCTTTGTATTTGGACATGGCATTTATAAGCGAGTGAACGGTTCGACCGTATTTTAAGTCGCCGCAAAGCCCTATGTTGAGATTTTCCAGTCTTCCTTTTTCGCGGTATATGGTCAGAATATCGGCAAGCGTTTGGGTAGGATGGAAGTGCGAGCCGTCACCCGCGTTGATGACGGGCACGGAGGCGTTTCTTGCCGCAACAAGAACCGATCCTGCCATCGGGTGCCGCAGGGCCATTATATCCGTATATAAGCTTATAATCTTAGCCGTGTCCGCAATGCTTTCCCCTTTGGCCGCAGAGGATTTTCCGGCATCGGTAGTGGAAAGCACGTATCCTCCGAGATCCATCATAGCTACTTCGAAACTGCATCTGGTACGGGTGGAAGGCTCATAAAAGAGGGTTGCCAGTTTCTTTCCTCTGCAGACCTGAGAGTAATCTTCCGGCCTTTCGATTATGTCCATGGCCGTTTTTATAAGTTCGCCCAGCTCGTTTGCGCTTAAATCAGTAATATCTATAAGGCTTCTCATCTTTTAATCCCTCTTTATCCATGATTCGTCCGACGGATTATTTCTGAAAGCAATCAGTCTGTCATAATCCTCCGGCTTTATATAATTTTGTTCAACCGCCTGCCTCGCCACATCCTCAAAGCTGCAAAGGGACACATTCCTAACTTTTGCTTCGGCGAGTTTTTCTATGCCTTTCTTCATTCCGTAGGTTATTATAGAAACTATACCGAGAACCTCCGCTCCGGCTTCCCTTAAAACCGATACTACTTCCAAAACGCTGCCGCCTGTCGATATAAGGTCTTCCACAACCACGACTTTCTGCCCTTTTTCAAGTCTTCCTTCTATCTGATTTTTTCTGCCGTGGTCCTTGCTGCCGCTTCTTACATATCCCATGGGAAGGTTCATTATATGCCCGCATATCGCGGCGTGAGCAATGCCTGCGGTGGAAGTGCCCATAAGAACCTCTGCGTCCGGATAGTGTTCTTTTATAAGGGAAACAAGACCGTTTTCAATATTGCTTCTTACCTTCGGTGCTGTAAGCGTCAGCCTGTTGTCGCAGTAAACAGGGCTTTTGATTCCGCTTGCCCATACAAAGGGCTCGTCCGGTCTGAAAAATACCGCTTCAATGCTTAATAAATCTTTAGCTATTGCTTTTGAAAGTTCCATATAATAGTGTCCTCCTTATACTCGGTCTATTCTATCCCAAAAACTCTTCAAGGCAGCGCAGATAGGCTGCTGCCGGGTCACTTGCCGCCGTAATAGGCCTTCCTACAACTATGTAGTCGGAGCCCGCCTTTCTTGCGGCTGCCGGAGTCATGATCCTCTTCTGATCGTCTTTTTCCGCGCCCGCAAATCTTATGCCCGGAGTTACCGTAAGAAAGCCGTTTCCGCAAGTTTTGTGAACTCCTGAGGCTTCAAGCGGTGAACAGACAACACCGTCCAGTCCTGCATTTGCCGCAGTCTTTGCGTAGTGCATGACAACCTTCTCGATGGGTTCGTGTATGAGTATATCTTTTTCCATACTTTCCTGGTTGGTGGAGGTCAGCTGTGTTACGGCGATTAAAAGCGGACGGCTGCCGTCATCTCTTGTGAGTCCCTTAAGAGCCGCCTTCATCATTTCAGTTGTTCCGGCGGCGTGTAGATTGCATATGTCAACGTCCAGACGGGACAGCGCCGCCATGGCCTTTTCAACGGTATTGGGGATATCGTGAAGTTTAAGGTCGAGGAATATCCGGTGGCCGCGTTTTTTGATTTCTTTTACTATCGAAGGACCTTCCGCATAGTAAAGTTCCATTCCGATTTTTACGAAAGGCTTTTTATCTTTGAAATTATCAAGGAACTTAAAGCACGTTTCCGAATTTGCGAAATCGCATGCGACTATAACATCCTTAGCCATTTTGTCTTGCTCCTCCTATTATATCCTTGAGATTGTCTATTCCGTACTTGTCCATGACTGCCGGAAGACTGTCTATGATTTTGATGCAGGCGTAAGGCTCCACAAGATTTGCGGCCCCTACCTGAACGGCTGTGGCTCCGGCCAGCATCATTTCTACTACGTCCTCGGCTTTGCTTATACCGCCGATTCCTATTACAGGTATGTTTACTGCTGCCGAAACCTGATATACCATACGCAGCGCCACAGGAAATATCGCAGGTCCGGACAGGCCGCCTGTAACATTTTTAAGCAGCGGCTTCTTTGTCTTAAGGTCGATACGCATGGCGGACAGGGTGTTTATCAAGCTAAGTCCGTCCGCTCCCGCGGCTTCACAGGCTTTTGCTATTTCGACAATGTCTCTTACATTGGGGGAGAGTTTCATTATTACGGGCTTTTTTACCGCCGCCTTTACCGCTCCTGTCACCGCCGCTGCGCCTTCGGGGGTGGTGCCGAAAGCCATACCGCCGCCGTGAACGTTGGGACAGCTTATGTTTATCTCGAGCCAGCCCACTTGATTTTCTCTGTCCAGCAAGCTGCTGCTGTACACATATTCGTCTATCGAAAAACCGCTTATATTGGCCATGACGGGTTTATGAAAACACCGTTTAAGCTTCGGAAGTTCCTCGGATATTACCTTGTGAACTCCGGGGTTTTGAAGTCCGACCGAGTTCAGCATGCCGTCCGGGGCTTCCGCTATACGCGGCAGGGGATTTCCGTAGCGGGCTTCTTTTGTAGTTCCCTTAAACGAGAAAGTTCCGAGCCTGTTTATGTCGTAGAGTTCAGCAAACTCATAGCCGTATCCGAAGGTTCCGGAGGCGGGGATTATAGGGTTGTCCAGTTCTGTCCCCAAAAGATTTACGCTTAATCTTCCCACAGTATTTCTTCCTTTCTGAGCACGGGGCCTTCTTTACATATGCGTTTGTAGCCGCTGACGGTTTTGCAGCTGCAGCCCATACAGGCACCAAATCCGCAGCCCATGCGTTCTTCAAAGCTGAACTGTGCGGAGCCCTTGAGTTTTTTGTAAACGGCTTTGAGCATAGGCTCCGGACCGCAAACATAGGCGTAGCTGTAATCGATATTGTCCAAGGCATCCGTAACAAAACCTTTGACGCCGAAGCTTCCGTCCGCCGTGGTTACCGCAGTCTTAAAGCCGAGCGCCTCGAACTCTTCCTTGCAGAAAATTTCATCTTCGCTGTTAAAGCCGAGCAGCGCAGAACCCTTACAGCCTTTTTCGGAAAGCTTTCTTGCCAAGTAGTAAAGGGGAGCCGCGCCAACCCCGCCGCCTATAAGAAGCGGTGCATTACCTGACTCGCCGAGACTGAACCCGTTTCCGAGCGGCAGCAGCACGTCCAGAGTTTCGCCGGACGTTTTTTCGCTGAGACTTTTTGTTCCTTCACCTGCAATTTTATAAATAATCGTAAGTCCGGTTTCGTCCGCGTCGTTTATTGAAATAGGCCTTCTTAAATACAGACCGTCAAGCCGGATGTTTATGAACTGTCCGGGGAGCAGGGTGCTGAAACTTTCACCCGACAATGTCATTTTCATAAGGTCTTTTGCAATCGGCCGGTTTTCTTTTATTTCAAGAAGTGTTTGTTTCATAATTATATTCCTTTAAGCGTCAATGGTTGAAATGGTCAGAGTTGTTTCCTCAAGCACGTCCAAAAGAACTCTTACCGTATCCAGAGAGGTAAACAGCGTTACATTGTTTTCGGTCGCGCAGCGCCTTATCTGTTCGCCGTCGTTCAGATGTACTCCCGACAACACGGATCTTGTGTTAACAACGTAGCTCACATAGCCCGAGCGTATGGCGTCGAGTATATCGCTGCTTCCTTCGGACAGTTTGCCTAATACCTTGGTTCTTATGCCGTTCGCCTTAAGAAATTCCGCAGTGCCTTCCGTGGCCTGAATATTGAAGCCCATGTTGTAGAATCTTCTTATGAGCGGAAGGGCCTCGTCCTTGTCTTCATCCGCAATTGTCACAAAGACGGTTCCGTAGTTGTGCAAAGTCATTCCGGAAGCCTGCAGGGCCTTATACATGGCTCTTGGCAAGTTGTTGTCGTAGCCTATGGCTTCACCTGTGGACTTCATCTCCGGCGACAGATAAGCATCCAAGCCTTTGATTTTATTAAACGAGAAAACGGGGACCTTGACATAGAAGCGCTTTTTCTCGGGCGGGTAAAGGTCAAAGATTCCCTGTTCCTTGAGGCTTTTTCCGAGCATGACTTCGGTCGCAATGTCGGCCAGACTGTATCCCGTGGCCTTGGATAAAAACGGTACAGTTCTGGAGGACCTCGGATTCACTTCGATTACGAAAACATTATCATCGCCGTCAACTATGAACTGTATATTGTAAAGTCCCTTTATTCCTATGCCGAGACCCAACTTTTTGGCGTATTGCAGTATTAAGCCCTTTACCTTGTCCGAAATGCTGAAGGACGGATACACGGATATGGAATCGCCGGAATGAACACCGGTTCTTTCAACCAGCTCCATGATTCCCGGCACGAAAACGTCTCTTCCGTCGCAGACGGCGTCAACTTCCACTTCTCTGCCGAGAATGTATTTGTCAACAAGCACCGGCTTGTCCGAATCTATTTCCACAGCCGTCTTAAGATAGTGGCGAAGTTCCTGTTCGTTTCCCACTATCTGCATGGCGCGGCCGCCCAGAACGAAACTCGGGCGAACAAGAACGGGGTAGCCTGTTTCTGCAGCGGTTTTTACGCCGTCCTCAATGTTTGTGACGGCTCTTCCCTTGGGCTGCGGAATATTCAGTTCTTCGAGCATACGCTCAAAGCTTTCACGGTTTTCGGCCTTATCTATGGCTTCGCAGTCCGTTCCTATGATTTTTACTCCTCGCGCCGCAAGCGGTTCGGCCAGATTTATTGCGGTTTGCCCGCCCAGGCTTGCAATTATTCCCTCCGGCTTTTCAAAGTCGACTATGGCCATTACATCCTCCGGTGTCAGCGGTTCGAAATAGAGTTTGTCCGAAGTCGTGTAGTCGGTTGAGACCGTCTCGGGATTGTTGTTTATGATTATTGACTCGAAATCGTTTTGTTTTATAGTTTGCACGGCGTGAACCGTGGAATAGTCAAATTCTATACCCTGGCCTATTCTTATCGGGCCGGAACCTAAAACCACGATTTTCTTTTTATCGGATAAGCGGCTTTGGTTTTGACCTGTATATGTAGAGTAGAGATAAGGTATATACTTTCCGCTGCGGAGAGTGTCCACCGCCTTGAATACGGGAGTTATATTATTCGCTTTGCGATTTTCGTAAATTTCAATCTCCGTTTGTTTCCAAAGCTTTCCTATGTATTTATCGGAAAATCCCATAATCTTGGCCTTTTTAAGAATATCCGCAAAGCCGGGATTTGCGGAAAGCTTCTTTTCCATGTCGACAATGTTTTTAAAGCTTTGCAAAAACATCTCCGTAATCATTGTTGTTTCACAAAGTTTTTTCAGGTTTTCGCCACGTCTTAAAAGTTCGAATACAGCGTATATGCCGTCTGCCCTAAATACCGATATGTATTCGTAAAGCTTTTCCGTGCTGAGTGAATCAAATGCGGGGCTGTGGAAGTGGCATACGCCGGTTTCAAGCGACCTTACGGATTTCAGCAGGCATTCTTCAAGCGTGGACCCTATGCTCATTACTTCGCCGGTAGCCTTCATCTGTGTTCCGAGGATATTGGGTGCGTTTGTGAATTTGTCGAACGGAAAACGCGGGAATTTCGCAACTATGTAATCGAGTTGCGGTTCTACCGCTGCCGTGGCACCCGCCACCGGAATCTCGTCCAGAAGCATTCCCAAGGCTATCTTGGCCGTGACTCTGGCTATGGGGTAGCCGCTGGCCTTAGAGGCCAAAGCTGACGATCTCGAAACTCTCGGGTTCACCTCTATAAGAAAATATTCATCGCCCGAGGGCTTAAGCGCAAACTGCACATTGCAGCCGCCTTCTATCTTAAGTTCGCGTATGATTTTAATTGCGCTGTCATTCAGCATTTTAAGTTCGCGCTCGTTTAAGGAAAGTATGGGCGCCACAACCATGGAATCCCCGGTATGCACGCCTACAGGGTCTATGTTTTCCATGCCGCATATGGTTATTGCCCGGTCGGAGGAGTCGCGCATAACCTCAAATTCGATTTCCTTGTAGCCGCGGACGCTTTTTTCCACCAGAACCTGATGTACCGGAGAGAGCTTAAAGGCCTTGGTCCCTATTTCAAGCAGCTCCGTTTCGTTCCCCGCAAAGCCTCCGCCCGTGCCGCCTAAAGTAAAGGCCGGCCTGAGCACTACGGGGTAACCGATTTTTTCCGCTGCAAGCTTTGCTTCCTCCAAGTTGTATGTGATTTCGGAAGGGATTACGGGTTCGCCTATGGACTGGCACATTTCCTTGAAAAGTTCTCTGTCTTCCGCGCGCTCTATGCTTTCCGACGAGGTTCCGAGCAGCTTTACTCCGCACTCTTTCAGTACGCCTTTATTTTCAAGCTGCATAACCAGGTTGAGACCGGTCTGTCCGCCTATGCCCGGAACTATTGCGTCCGGTCTTTCGTAGCGCAGTATTTTCGCCACATATTCAAGCGTAAGCGGCTCCATGTAAATACGGTCGGCTATCTGCGTATCGGTCATTATGGTTGCGGGGTTTGAGTTGCAGAGTATAACTTCGCAGCCTTCTTCTTTCAGAGCCAGACAGGCCTGTGTTCCTGCGTAGTCGAATTCGGCGGCTTGTCCTATTACGATAGGACCTGAACCTATAATCAAAACTTTTTTTATATCTTTTCTCTTTGCCATACCGTTTTTCCTCCGCAAACAGTTTTTATGCATTCCCCGAAAACCTTCCATCCTTCGAAGGGCGAAGCTTTGCCCTTTGAAAGAAAATTTTCCGGGTTTATAAAATATTCTTTTTTCAAATCCCAAAGACTGTAGTCGTCGTTTGCGATTTTTATGGAAAAGCGCTTTGCGGGCGCTTCCGAAAGCAGTTCAATGAGCCTGTCCATGCTAATTACACCCGGCTTGACAAGATAGGTGTAAAGCAAAGGAAAGGCGGTTTCCAATCCCACTATTCCGGGCAGAGACTTTTCAAAACCGCGCGACTTTTCCTCCGCGCTGTGCGGCGCATGGTCTGTTGCTATCATGTCTATGGTTCCGTCTACCAGAGCCTCTATCAGCGCCTCTTTGTCCGCGGAGCTTCCTATGGGAGGATTCATTCTGAAACGACCGGATTTTATTTCGTCCGTTATCATGGCGCTGTCCAAAAGCAGGTAATGAGGCGCGGTTTCCGCCGTCACGTTCACGCCCGCCGCCTTTGCAGTCCGTATAAGCTGCACGCTCTGCCTTGTTGATACATGACATATGTGCAGGGGGCAACCCGTCTCTTTTGAAAGTCTGAGATTGCGTTCAAGTTCTATCCATTCGCTGTCCGGAGCAGGTGTGAATGCATCCTCGCAGTGCGCCGCTATGATTTTGCCAAGAGACCTTGCCTTTATCATGGCTCGGCGCATAAGTTCCTCCGACTGCACGCCGCGGCCGTCGTCTGAAAAACCCGCCGCCTGCATGCCTCCGTTAAGTCCGGACACGGATTCTGCCGCACGGCACATCCCTTCCATATCGGAGAGTTCAATACCTTTTTCGTCCTTTGAGATGGAGCCGTAGGGATAAACGTTTATTGCCGCCGTCTTTTTTATAATGTCAGTTTGCAGCTTCAGATTTTCGGCGCAGTCCGGAACGGGATTTAAATTCGGCATGGCGCAAACAGCCGTGTAGCCACCTGCCGCCGCGGCAACGGATCCCGTAAAAATAGTTTCTTTATATTCAAAGCCCGGCTCTCTGAAGTGCACATGCACATCACAAAAGCCGGGAAACCTTGTAAGGGCGGGTGTTGCCGCCGCAGCGTTTATTGATAAATTTTGCATATCTCTCATATGTTTCAGCTTGTATTTTCCCGTAAAAAAATGCCTGCCTCGCCGGCAAGCAAAATTACGCGAAAAACGGACACTCAAAACGCATCCATGAATATTATGCCTTGCCGATCTCTCTGTATCGTCTTAAAGAATTGTCAGGGCAATGATATCATAGCGCCCTGTTAAAAGCAATAAGATACGGAACAAAGAAAAGTGAACTTTTAGCGAAGAGCTTTCCTGCGCCGATATGTTAAATATGTTATAATCAAAATATCAAAACAAAAATAAAAGCCCAGGTGGAAAAATCATGGATGAAAACAAAAAGATATTTTATAAAAACCAGGCAGAAACTATTATAAAAAAATTACAGGCAAGAAAAATGGAAGGCTTTTATGCGCCTACCGGAGAAGATGCCTGCAGAAAGGTTATGGAACTTATAGGAGATATGCCCAAAAGCGTTGCCTACGGCGGCTCGGTAACTATTGACGGTCTGGGTCTTAAGGAAAAGGTTGTTGATGCGGGTCATAATCTTATAGTAAGGGAAAATTATAAGACGGAAGAGGAAGTAAAAGAGCTTAAGGCAAAAATTTCGAATGCCGATACTTTTCTCATGAGTACCAACGCTATTACTTTGGACGGGGAGCTTGTAAATATCGACGGACGCGGTAACAGGCTGGCCTATCTGATTTACGGGCCGGAGCAGGTAATTGTAGTTGCGGGAATGAACAAGGTCGTTGCAAATGTGGCGGAAGGTTTCAGCAGAGCCCGTAACACTGCGTCTGCGGCAAACACTGTCAGATTAAATCGCAAAACCCCTTGCGCCGCAACCGGAAAGTGCGGAAACTGCTTTGAGCACACAATATGCTGCGAGGAACTTGTAACCAGGGCGTCGATGACTCCCGGAAGAATCAAGGTTGTTCTTGTTGGTGAGGAACTCGGCTACTGAAACAGGCTGCTGAAACCCGTGCTGAAAATTATACAAAAACATCTTGATGTTATTGCATATATGTGCTAAATTAAGCATGACAAATTATAAATATTGAAAAAGGCAAAATCGTCGCGAGGCGATGACGCAAAGCTACAGGGATTGCAAAAGCAGTCAGCCAGTTGCCAAATCGAGGAGTTTTCCAAGATCTGGCTTTTTTACATTTTGGGTCAATCTTGGAGCAATATCTGCGGATTGGCTTTTTATATTGAGAACCAATCCCGGAGCAGTATCCGAGGATTGGCTTTTTAAAGAGGAACGCCGAATCCCGGGAGAAACTCCAAGGGTCGGCCTTTTGATTTGCCATAGGTTTGAATTTTCCGCACTTATCTTGGCATGGAAACTGAAAATAATAATTAGAAAGATTAAAAATACTTAATTGGAGAAAATTTTATGAAAAAAGACATCAGGAAATCAATAGCAATAACTTTAAGCTTGCTTATGGTTATTCTTTCTTTTCCGGTATTTCCCGCAAATGTTTACGCAGCATCAACGGAGATGGATAACAGAGAAACTGTATACTATCCGTCATCCGGAACTTCGACAACAATATCCGGAATGTTTACCATCCCGCCGGGAAATTCCGGGCAGGTTCAGTCCGCCGAGTTTTCGGGGAGTGATCTAATCTTAACTCAAGGAGCTTCAACCGATGAGATAGGATTTGCGAAATCTCCGAATCAGATTAATCTTGCGGACAAAAACTATGTCTGGGTATTCAATTATAATCCTCCTTCAAACCCAGGGAATAGGCCTAGCAGAGACGGCGGTATGGCCTTGTCCTTGATAAAATGAATTTAAACCTGCAAGTCGCTTGTATCTTGCCGGTTTTTTTAATGCCGCAAACGTTATTGTGCTGTATATCTGAAACTCTTTTTACGTGGATAGATTTCCATATTATTGCATATATTGAGTTGCTAATGCAATAAATACACAATATATTGTGTATTTGCTCTTGACCGGCGGCCGCAATAATATTATTATAATTGTGCGAATCATCGGGCACGATATTCGTATAGTTTACTTACCCTCGTCGCTCTTTTATTGCCCCTTAACGACGTATAAACATATTGCTGAAATTTACATATATAGGAGATTTTCATGTACCAGGTAGTAAAAAGAGACGGAAAGATTGTACCGTTCAACCTTTCCAAGATTTCAGACGCTATAACTCTTGCTTTTGAGGCTCAGGAGAAGCAGTTTCACCCGTCTGTAATTGATTTTCTTGCACTCAAGGTGACGGCCGAATTTGAGGACAAGATTAAGGATAATCTTATCGCGGTTGAAGATATTCAGGACTGCGTGGAATCCGTTCTGATCAAGGCCGGCTATGATGATGTCGCAAAGGCATATATTCTTTATAGGCGCCAGCACGAGAAAGTAAGAAATGTCAGCGAGACCGTGCTTGACTACAAGAAAATTGTAGACAGCTACGTTAAGGTCGAGGACTGGCGCGTAAAGGAAAACTCTACCGTTACATATTCGGTCGGAGGTCTTATTCTGTCCAACTCCGGCGCCATTACGGCCAACTACTGGCTCTCCGAAATTTACGACGATGAAATCTCCAATGCTCATAGAAATGCCGATATTCACATTCACGACCTGTCGATGCTTACAGGGTACTGTGCAGGCTGGTCACTGCGTCAGCTGATAGAAGAAGGTTTGGGGGGAGTTCCCGGAAAAATTTCCTCTTCTCCCGCAAGCCATCTTTCCACGCTCTGCAACCAAATGGTAAACTTTTTGGGTATAATGCAAAATGAATGGGCAGGCGCTCAGGCGTTCAGCTCTTTCGACACTTACCTTGCGCCGTTTGTAAGAGTGGACCAACTCAATTACAAAGAGGTTAAGCAGTGCATACAGTCCTTTGTTTACGGCGTAAATACACCGTCGCGTTGGGGTACGCAGTCTCCGTTTACAAACATCACGCTCGATTGGGTTTGCCCGCCGGACATGAAGGATAAAAAGGCCATAGTGGGCGGCAGAGAACGCGACTTCACATACGGTGATTGCAAGGTGGAAATGGACATGGTCAACAAGGCCTTTATCGAAATCATGATAGAGGGCGACTGCAACGGCCGCGGCTTCCAGTATCCTATTCCTACGTATTCTATAACAAAGGATTTCGATTGGAGCGAAACCGAAAACAATAAGCTGTTGTTTGAAATGACGGCCAAATACGGTACGCCTTATTTCTCCAATTATATAAATTCCGACATGGAGCCCTCCGATGTACGTTCCATGTGCTGCAGGCTTCGTCTCGACTTAAGAGAACTCAGGAAAAAGAGCGGGGGTTTCTTCGGCAGCGGGGAATCCACCGGTTCTGTCGGTGTGGTTACCATCAACCTTCCCAGAATCGCGTATCTTTCAAAGAATGAAGAAGATTTTAAGAGAAGGCTTAACCACAAGATGGATATTGCGGCAAGATCTTTGGATATCAAGAGAAAGGTAATAACCAAGCTTCTCAATGCCGGACTGTATCCGTATACGAAGAGATACCTTGGATCCTTTGCGAACCACTTCTCCACAATAGGCCTTGTCGGCATGAACGAAGTGGGCCTGAACGCGAAGTGGCTCAAGGCGGACCTGACTCATAGGGAAACTCAGGAATTTGCAAAAAAGGTTTTGAACCACATGAGAGAACGTCTTTCCGATTATCAGGAACAGTACGGCGACCTTTTCAATCTTGAAGCAACTCCTGCGGAATCCACATCTTACAGGCTTGCAAAGCACGACGTGGCACGTTTCGGCGATATTATAACGGCCTCGGAATGCAACGGAACACCGTTCTACACAAACAGTTCACATCTGCCGGTAGGTTATTCCGACGACGTTTTCAGCGCTCTGGATATTCAGGATGAACTTCAGACCCTCTACACATCGGGAACAGTATTCCATGCCTTCCTCGGTGAGAAGATGCCGGATTGGAAGGCGGCGGCAACGATGGTAAGGACTATTGCGGAAAACTACAAACTTCCGTACTATACCATGTCCCCGACATATTCTATCTGTCAGAACCATGGTTACATATCGGGAGAGATTTACAGCTGTCCGGACTGCGGCGAAAAGACGGAGGTTTATTCCAGAATCACAGGTTATTATAGACCCGTACAAAACTGGAATGACGGAAAGGCTCAGGAATTCAAACAGCGCAAGACTTATGACCTCGATGATTCCTTCAGGAAGCATCCGGATATCGCAAAAATAGCGGCGGAAGAAAGAACTGGTGAAAAGGTAGAGATTGAGCAGTTCATACCAAAGCCTCAGCCTGCGCCCGAGGAGGTAAAGGCCGTGACGCCGCAGCTCGCAGCGGAGGTGGCCGAAGCCTCACGCAGCACGAATGAGCCGGGTGCGGTGTATATTCCGGATGGCAGGCGCTTTATTCTTTTCACAACCAAAATCTGCCCGAACTGCAGGATAATTAAAGACTGGATGGACGGACAAGGTATCGAATACGAAGCAGTGCTTGCGGAAGAAAACAGGGAGCTTGCGCGCAAATTCGGTATAATGCTGGCACCGACCGCTATTATTCTTGAAGGCACAGGTGACTATGAAAAATACGTAGGCGTATCTGAAATCAGAAGTTTCATAGAAGGCGTTTACGCAAAAAGAGCATAAAATACAGTAGGTCAAAGCCCGGATTTCCGGGCTTTGTTAATAAGGCCTCACCGCAAAAGGGTGGGGCCTTTACTATAATCAAAGAACAAAGTTCTTGTTCGGATACTTCTGCCCGGCAGACCTTGCCGCACTATGAAAGAATGGCTTGTATGTGATATAATACACTGCCATGAAGGAAGGATTAATCAAAAAAGCGGATATCGTGTTGGCAGTATTTTTGCTTGTAGCGGGTTTTGGAAGCTTATTTATATTACAAAAGGAAGCCCCTGAAAACGCACTTGTAAGCATCACGGTCGACGGCAAACTGCTTGCGGAACTCCCGCTCGGAAAAGACGCTGAGTACGAGGTAAAAACAGATTACGGCAGAAACCTCATTGTAATAGAAGATTCCGGTGTTGAGGTTCGTGATTCCGACTGTCACGGAAGAGACTGCGTGAAATTCGGAAAAATCAGCAGCCAGGGGCAGGTCATAATGTGTCTTCCACACAGGCTGCTTATTACGATAAAGGGGGGTGGGGACGTTGACGCAGTCGTATATTAAGACGAGGCGGGTTGCGACCGGAGCTGCTCTTTGCGCGCTTGCTCTTATATTCTCCTACATAGAATTTTTGATTCCGCTGCCCATCGGCATTCCGGGAATAAAGCTGGGTCTTGCGAATATAGTTATAGTTATATGCCTTTATAAACTCGGCATACGCTATGCCTGCATGGTAAACTTGGCAAGGATAGCTCTTGCCGCATTGCTCTTCGGGAGCATGTTCTCAGCGCTTTATGCGCTGAGCGGGGCGATTTTCAGCCTTATATGCATGATAATATTGAAAAGATGCGGACTTTTTTCCATTGTCGGAGTTTCAATGGCAGGCGGAGTATTTCACAATGTGGGGCAGCTTCTGGTGGCGGCGATGCTGATGCAGACCGGAGCAGTTCTTTTGTATCTTCCGGTTCTTTTGATAGCCGGTATGCTCACCGGAATAATAAACGGAATTTTGTCGGTACTTATTATTAGGAGTTTGAAATGAATTTTATAAAAGATACTATTAAGCAGCTCGAGGACATAAATCTCAATTCAAAGCTTAAGGCAAGAAGCAAGAACGACCCCATGCCAAGCCGTGACGCAGTCATAAATATAATAAAGGATGTGCAGGCGTTGCTGTTTCCGGCGTATTTTGCAGCGACCGTAGACGTTGATGCCGAAGCGGTGCTTTGCGGCATACACAGCAGGCTGAAAAACGAAATCTCCATGGCTTGTCTATTCTCGGAGAAAGAACTTTCCGTAAGTTGCGAAGAAGCGTCCCGCAGATTTATTAAAAAATTGCCGCATATTACAGAGTTGCTATTAAAGGACATAGAGGCACTATATGAGGGCGACCCCGCCGCAAAGTACCGCGATGAAGTAATCATCTGCTATCCCGGTTTTTTTGCCATAGCTGTTTATAGAATGGCCCATGTGCTTTACAACATGGATATACCTTTGATCCCCCGAATGATGACGGAATTTGCTCATCAGAAAACCGGTATAGATATACATGCCGGTGCCAAGATAGGTGAATATTTTTTCATTGACCACGGTACCGGTATAGTAGTTGGCGAAACGACGGTCATCGGTGATCATGTGAAGCTGTATCAGGGCGTAACGCTCGGCGCCAAGTCGTTTGAGCTGGATGAAAACGGCAATCCCATAAAAGACCTTAAGCGTCATCCCAACATAGAAGACAATGTGATTATATATTCGAATGCGACGATTCTCGGCGGTCAGACGACCATAGGAGAAGGGGCGGTAATAGGAGGAAATACGTGGCTCGTTAAGTCCGTTCCGCCGAATACAACCGTCTATTATGCAGATAACAATCAAAAATTATAAGATTTATACAATAAGTGAAAGGCGCTTAAACTTCAGTGTGGTTTTGGTTTTCGATTATTGCGCTTCTTTGCTGGAGCGGTTCGGATTTATTCTCTAAGATAGGCTGCAGAGAAGCTGATGATAAGCTTAGCCATCTTAAGATGGTAACCGCGGTCGGAACAGTAATGGGTATTCATGCCTGCTACGAAATTTTAATAAATGGCGTGGAGATGAACCGTCAGGTGTTCATCACATATCTTCCCGTATCTTTTTTGTATATATTATCTATGACTATAGGCTATCTGGGACTAAGGTACATAGAGCTTTCTATTTCAACACCGATATGCAACAGTTCCGGCGCCGTAGTCGCCGTGCTTATATTTGCAACAGCGGGAATTTCCGATGATCTTCCGCCCGCAGCCCTTTTGGCTGTGGCGCTTGTATGCATAGGTGTTGTGGCTTTGGGCGTGGTTGAGGCAAAAGAGGATGAAGGCTTAAGGCGCAAGCGTCAGGATACCTCAAACTATCATTACGCAAAAAGTCCGCTGGCCATACTTATCCCGGTGGCCTACTGTATAATCGATGCCGCGGGAACGTTTGCGGATGCCAAGGTTCTTGAAGCCCTTAATGAGGACAGCGCAAACTGCGCCTATGAACTGACCTTTTTGATTGTGGGGTTGATATGTTTTTTTTATGTTAAAGTTATAAAAAGGAGCAGCTTTATTCCCAAGTTTGAGGTTCCCAAATATTTGGGAGCAATATGTGAAACCGTGGGGCAGTTCTTTTATATATATGCGCTGGCGGATGAAGAACATGTGGCTTTCTCCGCACCTATCATATCTTCGTACTGCGTTGTATCCGTTCTTTGGAGCAGATTGGTCCTCAAAGAAAAGTTGTCGTCAAAGCATTACGGCGCAATATTGACTGTTGTTATAGGTATCGTCATATTGGGAATACTTGATATTTAGGGAAAGAGGTGAAACAAATGTATGAAGAACTGAAAAAGATAATTGACGATTCCAAAAATATAGTATTTTTCGGAGGCGCCGGTGTTTCAACGGAAAGCGGCATACCGGATTTCCGTTCCGAGACCGGTCTTTACAGTGCCAAAACCAACTACGGAAGAAGCCCCGAAGAAATGATTTCGATAGATTTTTTCGAGAGCGATCCGATAACGTTTTTTGACTATTATAAAAAAAGTCTGGTTGCCCCGTGGGCCAAGCCTAACAACGCTCATATTGCTTTGGCGAAGCTTGAGGCTGTCGGTAAACTGTCCGCAGTAATAACTCAAAATGTCGACGGCTTGCATCAGGCGGCGGGAAGTCGCTGCGTATATGAACTGCACGGCTCGGTTCACAGAAATTACTGTATACGCTGCCGTAAGGCTTACAGTCTCGATTACATACTGGATGAGGCCAATTGTGAACGCGGTGTTCCTAAATGCAGCTGCGGTGGAACAATAAAGCCGGATGTGGTTCTTTACGGCGAAATGCTCGACGAGACCTGTATGCTTGGAGCTCAACGCGCAATAGCCAAAGCGGACACTCTGATAATAGGGGGAACCTCTCTTGTGGTTTATCCTGCCGCGGGTTTTGTGCACAGTTTCCGCGGCGAGAATTTGGTTTTAATAAATAAATCCGCCACCGGCATGGATTCGGCGGCGGACCTGCTTATACACGATCCGATAGGTGAAGTAATGAAAGAGGTTGTAGAAAACCTCTGATGAAAATCGAGATAATGATGCTGAGCTGACCAGGTTTTTGACCCCACACTTGCCTTTTCCGGGATTTTCCCGAGGACTTACATCTAAGCTATGCCATGATCGCAGGCGTCTTTACGCTCTGCTTACGTGGATCCTTTTGCCCATAGCCGGCCTGGATTTGCAACCTCAGACCTCAGCATCGCACTCATTGTATATTTTTGCGTTTTAAGAGTCAACACGGCTATTGTTTTGTGCAGAATTAAGCCCATACCATCTTTGTTATTTGTGGTATTTTTCTCCGGAGTTTATTTTAAATGCTCTGTAGATTTGTTCCAGAAGCATTATCCTCATCAGCTGGTGGGGAAATGTGAATGAGGAAAAGCTGAGGCAAAGCTGTGATGCCCGGCGTATGCGGTCATCAAAACCGTTTGAGCCGCCTATTATAAAACATATGTGGCTTATTCCCGTGACTGTTCTTTGAGAAATCCACTCCGCCAGAGCTTCCGAACTGAACGATTTTCCGTTTATGTCAAGAGCTACGACAAATGCTCCTTTTGGAATATGGGCCAAAAGCGCGGAACTTTCTTCTGCCGCGTCATCGGACTTGCTTTCTGGGAGTTCCAAAATATCCGTTTTGCAGAACCTGCCCAACCTTTTTATATATTCTGCCGCGGCGTCTTGCCAAAAGCGTTCTTTTAATTTTCCTATACATATTATGCTTATGTTCATGTTTTTTGTTCCTTTGTGATATAATACAATATCATACAAAATCAATCAATCATGAAGAACATCATCACTATGGGTATGAAGGCAATTTATTAGGAGATAAATCATGGACAGAATCATTACTATAGGCAGGGAGTTTGGAAGCGGAGGAAGAGAGATTGGAATCAGATTGTCGCAAAGACTGGATGTTCCTTTCTATGACAAGGAGCTTATATCTCTGGCTGCCAAGCACGGCGGTCTGGATAAGGGCTTTGTTGAGGCTCATGAGGAGCAGGCTCCGACCTTGCTTACTCCGGGCTTCGGTCGGCAGGATTTTTCTTCTTTTATGTATCAACCAAGCTATTCCGACACCATATATTTCAAGCAGTGCGAAGTTCTTAAGGAGATAGCTGAAAAGGGGCCTTGCGTTATAGTGGGTCGCTGCGCGGATTATGTACTCAGGGATTACAATACGGTTAATGTCTTCATATACTCCGATATGGAGTCGAAGATTTTGAGAAAAAGAGCCATGGCGCCAGAGAAAGCCGATTACACCGATGAGGAAATGGAAAAATGGATTGCGAAGATCAACAGAGGACGCAAAAGATATTATGAGCATTATTCCAGCGGACGCTGGGGCGATGTGGAAAACTACGATCTTTGTATAAATACAAGCCGCGCGGACGTTGACGGAGCCGTTGCAACAATAGCGGCGTTTTTAGAAAATCTCAAATAAATAACCTTGCTCCCTAGCAGAGCAAGGTTATGATGGCACCCCCACGCGGAATCGAACCACGAACAAAGGTTTAGGAAACCTCCGTTATATCCATTTAACTATGAGGGCATACCGACCTTATTATTATCACATCAAATAAGGCTTTTCGTCAACCCGAAATTGTGCTAATATATTAAAAGTTATGGACGAAAGATTCATGCGCGAGGCTCTTAATGAGGCTCAAAAGGCATATGATGCGGGTGAGGTTCCGATAGGCGCGGTTATAGTGTGCGACGGCGAGATAGTTGGACGCGGTTTCGATTCCATGGAAATGGATAACGATCCCACCGCCCACGCGGAGATAATCGCTATAAGAGAGGCGGCAAAAGCTCTTGGCAGATGGCGCCTTTTCGGTTGTGATATGTATGTCACCACGGATCCTTGTCCAATGTGCAGCGGAGCACTTGAGCTTGCAAGACTTGATAATGTTTATGTGGGCACCCGCGACGGAATATTCGCCACCGAATGCAGCTCTATTATAAAAAGCTTTTTCAAAGAGCTGCGTTTACGTGATAAACAACTTTCGGAGGAATAAGATGAAAAGATTTGCTGCCGTACTCATTTTTGTATTGGTGCTTGCTATGGCCTTTGCGCCTGCCGCGTTTGCGTCAGGACTTGAGATTACGGGAATTACCCCAAGCGACGGCAAGACCGGCCTTCAGACGAACAATCTGGCCATCAAGGTTAAATTCAGCGAAGATATGACAAGCACTGCCAACGATGAAGCCAACGCAGAACTTGTTAAGATAACGAGCGAAACTGACACAGATCTGGAATATTCTTTCCAGGTGGCCCATTCCGACAAATATCCGAACGAGCTTTGGTTTATAATGACGGGCGTTATGGATTCCGACACGGAGTACAAAGTAACAATAAAAAGCGGGGTGACGGCAACTTCCGGAGCCAAGCTGACTTCAGATTATACATCCACTTTCAAGACAAGAAACACTAAAACCGACAGCTATGTTTCAATAGCTATGATGATTGGAATGATGGTGTTTATGTTTTTCGCGACATCCAAGGCGGCAAAGAAGAACGTACAAGCTCAGGCGGACCCGAAGCTTGTCGAAAAGCAGCGTGCGGAATCTTTGAATCCGTATAAAATAGCGAAGGAAAAGAATATTTCCGTGGAAGAAGCTCAGGAGTATGTTGCAAAAGAGAAGGCAAAGCTTCAAAAAGAGCAGGAGCGATTGGAGGCAGAACGAGCCAAAAGGGAAGCAGCCCGTCAGGCTGAGATAGAAGCCATGGAAAAGAAAATAGAGGATAGGCTTGCGGCTCAGCGCAGTGAATACCTCTACCGGGTAAAAGGGCCGAAGTCTATTACGCTTACGGGCCGCGAAGTTCCCAAGGCTGTTATTAAGGCTAAAAAGAAGAGTGCGCAGGCAAAGGCGGCACGCCTTAAGGCGGAGGCTGATGCCAGAGAAGCCAATTCGAGAGGCAGGAAGTCTAAAAAGTAAGCTATTCAGAGCTTAGGTCGCCGAAAAGGGAAACATCGTAAAATGTAATAAAAATGCCCTGCAGCAAGGCAGGGCATTTTTGCTTATAAATTGCTTGTCACTTAAGTGAAGTGGGCGGTACGCTGTAATTATTTTTAATAGTGTTAAGAAAGACATTTGTTTCGGTGGACTTGACGCCCTTTATACTTTTGATTTTAACGACTAATGCGGCGAGAGTATCGGTATTTTCCGTAGAAATCTTCAGCATGTAGTCGCAGGTGCCGGCTATTAAATGACACTCAAGAATCTCATCAGAGCTTTCGACCAGCTTAACCAGTTCTTTCATATCCCCGCTGCCGTCTACACCTATCATCATTATTGCCTGCAGCGATCTGCGCATGGCTTTGGCGTTCAGTATAGCTGTATATTGATCGATAATTCCGCTGTTCTCGAGTTTTTTCAGTCTTTCCGAAATAGCTGAAAGCGACAGATTGATTTTTTTTGAAAGTCCTGAAATCGATATTCTTGCGTTTTCCTGCAGTGCCTCAAGTATTTTGGCGTCTATTATGTCGAATGCCATGGCTCATCTCCTTTATACATAGTTCCTTTTTAAAATACCAAAAGCAACGAAAAAATTCAAGTAAAATAGATATTATCCCGATAAATTTAACCGCCTTGCAAGTCTGAGGCATGCAGGGTATAATCAAGTGTTTAAAGCACATCTATAAAGATATAAACAAAAGGCGAGGAATATATGGAAGGGAATTTCATACACAGCATCATCGATAAAGATATCGAGGAAGGAAAATATTCAAGAAATATAATAACCAGGTTTCCTCCTGAACCCAACGGCTATCTGCATATAGGACACGTGAAATCCATTTGCCTTAATTTCGGCACGGCGAAAAAATACGGCGGCACCTGCAACCTGAGATTTGACGATACCAACCCCGTAACGGAAGAAGAAGAGTTCGTCGAATCTATAAAAGAGGATGTCAGATGGCTGGGATTTGAATGGGATAGTCTTCATTATGCCTCGGACTATTTCGACAAAATGTATGAATGCGCGCAGGAACTTATAAAGCGGGGACTTGCGTATGCCTGCGAAATGAGTGCCGAACAGATTCGTGATACAAGAGGTACCCTTACCGAACCCGGGCAAAACGCTCCTGATCGGGACAGGAACATAGAGGAGTCGCTTAAAATTTTCGAAGATATGAAAAACGGCTTGTATGCGGACGGTGAAATGTGCATACGTGCCAAGATTGACATGTCGTCTCCCAATATCAACATGCGAGATCCCGTAATTTACAGGGTTCTTCATGAGAGTCATCACAATACGGGTGATAAGTGGTGTATTTATCCCATGTACGATTTCGCTCATCCTTTAGAAGATGCTATTGAGAATATTACTCATTCCCTTTGCACTCTTGAGTTTGAGGACCATCGTCCGTTCTACGATTGGGTGCTGGAATCTCTGGATTGGCCCGAACCGCCGCAGCAGATTGAATTTGCCAAGCTGACTCTTTCCAATACCATAATGAGCAAACGCAACATCAGAAGGCTCGTTGAGAACGGTTTGGTGGAGGGATTTGACGATCCGAGAATCTGCACCATAGCCGGCATGAGACGCCGCGGTTATACGCCTGAAGCACTGCGCAATTTCTGCAATGCTATAGGCGTGTCGAAGGCGAATTCTACTGTGGGAATGGATCAGCTGGAATATTTTATACGGGATGATCTTAAGGATAAGGTTGAAACGCGCTTTGTCATAATGGATCCTTTAAAGCTTACAATCACAAATTACCCCGAGGATCAGTCCGAGGAGTGTGCGATAGAGAACAATCAAAATGTTCCTGAAATGGGAACTCATACCCTGCCTTTCGGAAGGAATCTTTTCATTGAAAGGGACGACTTCATGGAAGTTCCTCCTAAAAAATATTTCCGCCTGTTCCCCGGCAACGAGGTAAGGCTTAAAGGTGCGTACTTTATTACCTGCAACGAGGTAATAAAGGATGATAAAGGGAATATAACAGAGCTTTTGTGCACATACGATCCGGACACAAAGTCCGGTACACCGGGTGCGGACGCAAGGAAGGTGAAGGGTACAATTCACTGGCTTCATGCTGACAGCGCTGTTGACATTCCGGTTCGTCAGTATGAATATTTGGCTCTGCCGAATCCCGAAACGGGCGTGGAGGAGTTCAATCCGGACTCCCGCATTGATGTCAGCGCAAAAGGGGAACCTTGTATTGTAGATACAAAGCCCGGCGAACGCCTGCAGTTTTTCAGAAACGGATATTATATTGCGGACAGCAAGCTCTCAAAAGAGGGAGCTCCGGTATTTAATCAGATTGTAAGTCTTAAGAGTGGGTATAGGCCATGATGAAGAAGATATTTGCAGTATTGACGGCAGCGCTGATGTTTTTCAGCTTTACAGCGTGCTCCATACAGGTAAAAAAAGCGGAGGAGGTCGAGGCCGAAAAGGCCAGCCAGGCGGCCGTGTCTGTTCAGTTTGAAAAAAAATACAGTGAAATGAATCTCAGCGAAAAGCTGGAGTATAAGGCCGGACAAATCAAAACCTCAATTACGCCTTCAGACAACGGTATGCTGGCTCCCGCAAAGGATGCTTCAGGCGGTCTTTGGGGTTATATAAACAGCTTGGGTGAGTGGGTAATCAAGCCCGAGTATGAATATGCGTATCAGTTTAAAGGCAACATGGCACCGGTATTCGATTCGAACAGGAGTTATCATATAATCAAGCGAGACGGCAGCGTGTTTATAAGTAAAATAGGCCGTAACGCTATTGACAGCGCACATCATTTTTCCGACGGTTTTGTCGCAATTAATCTTGGCATAGGCTACGAACAGTCTAAACTCTATCTTGCCGCCGACGGATTGAGTCTGATATATGCGTCGAAGCTTCCTCTGACGAACGGAATCAAGTATCAAAGCAGGGAATACTTTGCGGTAGCCACTCCTTTTGTGAACGACTGTGCGGTAACAATGAGGCGCACAAACGCTTCGGTTATAACGGCACACGACAACAACAGGGCCAACATCGCAAACAAAGGCTACTACCAGAGTCCGTGCGTCATAGACGCTATGGGTAATGTAACAGCAACTCTTCCTGCCGGTTACGACGTGACGGATTACAGTTTGGATAAAAACGGTATAATTATAGTCAATAATATGACCGTTGAAAGTCAGCCTTTCGGTCTTTGCGACACGCAGGGAAACATCACCGCAGAATGCAGATTCACAAGAATCATACACTCGGAAGGTAATCTTTATCTTGCGTGCAACAGCGAAGGTTTTTGGGGTTACATAGATAAAAACGGACGAACTGTTATTGATTTCAAGTTTCATCAGGCTCAACCGTTTTCCTTCGGGCTGGCAGCGGTTTGTGAAGATAAGTTATGGGGGGTTATTGACGAACGCGGCAATTATGTAATTGAGCCCGAGTGGGATAATTTTGCAACGCTGTACTGCGCTCATCAGGACTATGCGGCAGGTAATGCGGCATTCTCCGAAGAGGGTGTTGCGGCAGCAAGAAAAGGCGACTACTGGGCTCTCATAGATTCCGAGGGAAATATTATCGACTGCACATATGCGCCGCAGGTCGAGGAAAGCCCATATAGAACAGTAAGCGCAGGACTTGTGGTTTTCGAAACATACACCGACGGAAAGTCTTCAGGTTCTTGCGGACTTATGGATATCGAAGGCAATATATGTCTTGCAGGCGGAAAATTTGCCGATATCGGACTATTCAACGATGAGAAACATCCTGCTTAAAATCAAATATGACGGTACGAATTATTCGGGTTGGCAAAGACAGCCCGGAAAACGCACGGTTTGCGGCAGGCTTGAGGAACTTTTAAGTTCTTACTTTAAAACTGAAATAAGACTGGACGGAGCAAGCAGAACCGATGCGGGTGTGCATGCGCTGGGACAGTGTGCAACTCTCAGAGCCGATCTCGGAGTTCCGATAGAGAAGTTGCCGCAGGTTATAAACACGGCGCTTGCGGATGACAGACTCGAGAACATTTCGGACATTGAAATCTTAGACGCAAAGGATATGCCGGAAGGCTTCCATGCGCGTTTTGATTCCAAGGGTAAACGATATATCTATAAAATTTCAAACAGGCCCGAAGTTGATATTTTTAAAAAGCACTATTGCTTTCAAGTAAGAGAGCCTTTGAATATTGAGGATATGCGAAGGGCGGCAGAGTTCATAGTCGGAGAAAAAGACTTTGCCTGTTTTCAGACGGCAGGCGCAAATCAAGTGGACTCAACGGTCAGGGAGATTTACAGTCTTGATATAGACAGAGACGGATTTGATATTACCGTGAAAATAGAGGGCAATGCCTTTCTGTATAACATGGTTCGCATAATAACGGGCACTTTAGTGGAGGTGGGCCTCGGAAAGCGCACACCCGAAAGTGTTGAGGAAACCATAGAATCCAAAGACCGCGGAAAGGCAGGTCATACGGCGCCGCCCGGCGGTTTGTATCTTGATGAAGTATTTTTTGATGAGAGGCATTATGGAAAATAAGAGACCTTCTTGGGACAATTATTTCATGCAAATGGCTAATTTGGTTCGCGAGCGCTCCACCTGCATAAGGAGGGGTGTCGGAGCTGTGCTTGTTAAGGACCATTGCGTTATAGCGACAGGTTATAATGGGGCACCCAAAGGGCTGAGACATTGCGATGAAGTGGGTTGTTTGCGTCAGCAGCTTGGGATTCCATCCGGACAAAGGCACGAGCTCTGCAGGGCGGTTCACGCTGAACAGAATGCCATTATACAGGCAGCCAGCTTGGGGAATTCAATAGAAGGCGCCACGCTGTACGTTACTACACAGCCTTGCGCCATCTGCACAAAAATGATAGTAAACGCAGGAATCAGGCGTATAGTTACCTCTGAAAGTTATCCTGACGAATTCGCGGAAGGCCTTCTCAGGGAGGCCAATGTGCAGGTTGATATAATTAAACCGGAGGAATTATAACGGAGAAATCGGAAGTCAAATGCCTTTTTATCTCAGTAAAATATTTATATTGTCTTTTATTGTAACGGCGATAATAACTCCGTTGGCAATACTGATAGCACCGAAGATAGGCGCTATGGATATACCGAAAGATTCAAGGAGGGCGCATAAGCGTCCTGTTCCTCGTTTCGGCGGAATTGCAATTTACTGCGGAATATTGGTAGCATTCTTTTTTTTAAGGCCGCTCGGATTGCAGACCAAAGGTCTTCTGATAGGGTCTACTTTGATACTGCTGGTGGGTGTTTATGATGATCTCAAGGATATGCCTGCGAAGATAAAGTTGATTTTTCAGCTGATAGCCGCATTCATTCTTTGGTACTGTAACATACGCCTGACAGGCTTTTCAAACCCGTTCTCGGGACAGTATGTGAGTTTTCCCGATTGGCTGAGCCTTATAGTAACATTGTTTTGGATAGTGGGTATTACAAATACCATCAACCTTATAGACGGATTGGACGGACTTGCGGCAGGCATAACCTTTATCGCTTCTGTTGCCGTTGCTTATACGGCTTACAGCAAGTCTATGTGGGACACGCTTGTATTGGTGCTTGCTATTGCGGGTGCGTGTCTGGCGTTTTTGATTTACAATTCATACCCGGCAAAGATTTTCATGGGTGATGCAGGTGCTCTGCTTTTAGGATTCCTCATGTCTTCGGTGTCCCTTATAGGCATAGCTCCGTCAAAGTCATCCATGCTTTTTGCGACCATAGTTCCCGTATCCATTCTGGCTCTTCCGATATTTGACACTAGTTTTGCCATTTTAAGAAGAGCAATCAACCACAAGCCCATAATGCAGGCGGACAGAGGGCATCTGCATCACAGGATAATGTCTATGGGCTTCGGACAGAGAAGAACGGTTCTTACGCTATACTGCATCAGTGGCATTATGAGCGTCGCAGGTATACTGTGGACAATGTCAATGCTAATAGAGGCAATAATTCTTGCTTTCATTGCCATGACACTTATCGTAGTGTTTTTAGGTATAGGAAAAATAAGAGAGACGCATAACAGCGAGGAAACGGTCGGTGCTGCAGACGAGATAACATCGGTAGACCCCGGCCGGATAATAAAAGTTATGCTTGTATTCGGCACAAGACCCGAGGCAATAAAGATGGCCCCGCTTGTAAAGACTCTTATGGAGGATCCCTGCTTTGACGTGAGGGTTTGTGTAAGCGCTCAGCACAGAGAGATGCTTGACCAGGTACTGGAGCTTTTTGATATTAAGCCGGATTATGATTTGAACATTATGAAGCCCGGACAAAGCCTTTCGATGATAACATCGGGAGTTCTTTCCGGAATGGATAAGGTTCTTGAGATAGAGCGACCCGACATCGTTCTTGTTCACGGGGATACAAGCACAAGTTTTGTGGCCGCATTGGCCGCGTTTTATCACAGGATTCCCGTGGGTCACGTTGAAGCCGGGCTGAGAACCCATGACAGATATTCTCCCTACCCGGAAGAAATGAATCGTCAGATGACCGGACGACTTGCGGACATACATTTTGCTCCTACTAAACGCAATGTGGAAAATCTGAAGCGTGAGGGTATTACGAAAAATGTGTACATAACCGGCAATACCGTTATAGACGCTTTGATTGATGTCGCGAAAAGGCCCTATGCACTCGACCTAGACGTGGATTTCAACAAAAGGATAATAACTGTGACATGCCACAGAAGAGAAAATCTGGGTGAATATATGGCGAACATATTCTCGGCTTTGGCAGATATAGCAAGGGAATATAAAGATGTGGAGATAGTTTATCCCGTTCATCTCAATCCTGCAGTAAGGCAGGAAGCGGAGCGGTATCTTGGAGGACTTTCAAATGTCCGTTTGATAGAGCCGTTGACATATCAGCCGTTTACGAAGCTGCTGCAGGCTTCATATCTTGTGGTTACCGATTCCGGAGGCATTCAGGAAGAGGCCCCGGCCCTGGGCAAGCCCGTTCTGGTAGTAAGAAAAGAAACCGAAAGACCGGAGGCCGTAGAAGCCGGCACGGTGAAACTTGCAGGCGTAGATAGGGAAACCATCTACGGTATGATTAAAGAATTACTCGAAAACAAAGAGAGCTACAGCAGAATGGCAGAGGCTGTAAATCCCTATGGGGACGGAAAGGCATCTTTGCGCATAGCTGCGGCACTTAAGGAATTTGAAAAAGACAATAACAGCAATAATTAAAATCTCGGCTCGCGCGATTCTCACGCTGCTGATGTCGGCCGCGCTGGTTTTCGGACATATGCATTATAACATGACTTATACGGAAGACCCGGACATACCGAAAGATGTCAGCGCGGATTTTCTGGAGCTTGATATATACGTGGATGGACGACATTATAATAACTGGGACCTGGAAAGACCGTTTTTGATATACGGCAACAGAATTTACGCACCGGTTGACGGAAATTATGATTTAGATTTAAAAACGGCCGATGTAATGATTTTCGACCTTACCGGAATGACAGTCAAAACCGGCGTACACAGAAAAGTCGACGGTGTCTCCGCCGGCTTAAACGCTACATTTTTGAATGAAATAGGACAGGAGTATATAGCGCTTAAGTTCCTTCAGGAAATAGGACGTCTGGAGGTTGAGTACGACAGTATAGGCGGATTGTATATAAGTACCGATAAAAATGTCAGTGCCAAAACATATTTTGAAAGGGATACAAATAAAAATTATATAAAAGGCATTGTCGCCTATATGATACGCTGTAATCCGAATCTGAGCGAAAAAACCGCTCGATACTATGAGTACCTTATACGGCATTGCTGCGAAGAGAATCCGCCATGCACGGAAAATCTGGTGCTCGCTATTATCAGGCTTGAAAGCAATTTCAATCATGATATAGGTACCAATGCCGTCGGAATGATGCAGGTGCTATATAAATATGCGGCCAAGAAGGGATATACCAGAGAGGATCTTGAGGATCCTCATATAAACATACATTACGGCTGCAGTTACCTTGCAAACAATCTGAATGATTTCCGCGGAAATGAGCTGAAGGCGCTTACGGCGTATAATAAGGGCGCGGCGGCACTGTTTTCGGATGAGGGTTACGATACAGCTTACGCAAGCAGCGTGTTGGCAGCCAGGGACGGACTTGTAGGCTGGTTAAAAAATAACGGATATCCCACAGAATTTCAGGAAACTATAGATATCAGCGATAACGCTGAAACACAGGTGCAATGATATACAAAGTAAAACTTGACGCCTTCGAAGGCCCGTTCGATTTGCTCGTTTATCTGATAGAGCAGAATAAAATGAGCATTTATGACATAAAGGTGTCGGAAATAACATCTCAATATCTTGATTATATCAGGGACGCCCAGGCTCATGACGTGAATGTAGCCCAGGAGTTTATGGTGTTGGCCGCGGAACTGATAGAGATCAAATCAGCCATGTTGCTGCCAGTTCAAAAGGAAGGCGTAGCTGAAATTGAAACGGAAGACCCGCGCAGGCAGCTTGTCGCCCGCATTTTGGAGTACAAACAGTTTAAGGAGATGGCGGCATTTCTTGAGGATCAGGCCGAGATTACAAGCCACATTCACTCAAAGCCGCAGGAGGATCTCTCGCGCTATACGGGAGAACCCGAGGAGCTCCTTAAGGGCGATATGAACAGCTTTGCCAGAGCCTTCATGAATTTCATAACCAGAAAGCAGCGCCTTGAGGCAATACACAGAACATATGAGCGTATAGAGCGCGCTAAAATGTCCATGGAAAACAAGATTGTTCAGATTGCGGGATTTTTTAAAAACAGAAATGAAATGAAATTTTCCGAAATGCTTAAAGATGACAATAGTCCGTTCAACAAGGTTATGACATTCACAACACTGTTGGAACTGATGCGCCAGCGCAGCATAACGGCGGAACAAAAAAAGCATTTCGGCGATATTACCGTAAGGAAGGTTCAGGATAATGAATAAGGAAAGAATCAAATCCGCCCTTGAAGCAATACTCTTTGTTTGGGGAGATCCTGTAGATCCCAAGATTGTCGCTCCGCTTTTCGATGCAACATCCGCTGATATAGTCAGATGCTTAAGAGAGCTTGCGGAAGATTACCATGAGCGCGGAAGCGGACTTGCGATAAGGGAAATGGATAAGACCTTTCAGATTTGCACGAATCCGGAGTATGATGACTATATTCAGCGCCTTTGCACCCCGGTGAAATCCAAAAGATTATCGCAGTCCTCATTGGAAGTTCTCGCGATAATCGCATATAAACAGCCGGTAACAAAAGCTCAGATAGATAATATCAGGGGGATACGCTGCGACAGAGTTCTTGAAACGCTCATGAACAGGGGTTTGGTTGAGGAACTCGGAAGAAGCAGCGCTATAGGCCGCCCGTATCTCTACGGAACAAGCAGAGAGTTTCTCAGGCTGTTCGGTTTCGAGAGTCTTTCTGATCTCCCCGAGATTGAGGATTTGGACATTCTTGCTGCAGATGATTTGGACGAGGATGCAATTCTCAACCTGAGTGACCCGAACCAGCTGACTTTGCCCATAGATAATGAAGGCTTGACGGAGAAAGAAGATGCTGCAGGAACAACGTCCGGTGGAAAAAGTCCTGAAAACCAGTAAGGCCTTAAGAAAGATTTTAAGAATAAGTGCGCTGTTGCTTGCGGCAGCGTTTGTTGTTGCTTGCTACGGGGTAACTATGATTATACGCAGCGGAATGGAGATAACACATCTTAGATCCGAATCAGCTGCTCAAATAGATTACGGCTATGCTGTGGCGGAGCTTGTTGAAGGCATAACCTTACTGGTACATTATTTTCTTGTTGCAAAATTTCTTGTGCATTCTCTGGAAAACGGCTTTCCGTTTAGCAAAGAAGGCGGAAGAGAATTACGCATATTAGGATGGGAAACAATCCTGCTTCCGCTTCTTGCCAACTTCGTAAGGCTGTTTTATTTCTTCAATATCTCTGCGTTGAATGAAATCATCACAATGGAAATTTTCGAGATAGTTCTGGGTATAACCCTTATACTGATGGGCCATGTTACGGAGTACGCCGCGGAAAAGATTCAAAGATCTCATCGTGGGCATGCTGCAATCAGATATATCAGGCAGAAATACCCTGAAATTATCGAAGAAACAAAAGAAGCCTTGATAGAACAAGGCTTCGATCCCAAGGATGTCAGAGGCGGTCGTCAGTGGTACGACGATTAAAATGCTTTAATTACAGCTGTGGGCCTGAAGGCAGCAGCGCCTTTGCGGCTTCGTCAACTGTATACTTTTCAAAATTTTTAATAAATCTTCCTGCAAGGTCTTTGGCCTTTGCGTCCCATTCAGCAGCGTCTTTATAGGTATCACGTGGATCCAGTACGGCGGAATCAACACCGGGAAGTTCTGTCGGCACCTCAAACCCGAAATAGGGGATTTTCTTTGTGTTTGCCTTGAGTATTGAGCCGTCCAAAATAGCATCGATTATTCCGCGCGTATCTTTTATGGAGATTCTTTTTCCGGTTCCGTTCCAGCCTGTGTTTACAAGATAAGCCTTTGCCCCGCTTTCGTTCATCCTTTTAACCAGTTCTGCGCCGTATTTTGCGGGCGGAAGCTCCAAAAAGGCTTGCCCGAAACAGGCGGAAAATGTCGGCACGGGTGCGGTTATACCTCTTTCAGTTCCCGCGAGCTTTGCGGTAAAACCCGAAAGGAAGTAATATTGGGTTTGTTCCGGTGTAAGAATGGATACAGGAGGAAGTACACCGAATGCGTCTGCGGAAAGGAAGATGACATGCTTTGCCGCAGGCCCCGATGATATCGGATTAACATTCAGAACTATTTTTTCTATATGGGTGAGCGGGTAAGAAGCACGGGTATTTTCGGTAACGCTTTTGTCGGAGAAGTCGATTTTGCCCTCGGCGTCCACGGTTACGTTTTCAAGCAGAGCATCACGTCTGATTGCGTTGTAGATATCGGGTTCGGATTCTTTATCAAGATTTATAACTTTGGCGTAGCAGCCTCCCTCGAAATTAAAAATACCGCTATCATCCCAACCGTGTTCATCGTCGCCTATCAGAAGGCGCTTCGGATCCGTTGAGAGGGTAGTCTTGCCTGTTCCTGAAAGTCCGAAAAATATAGCGGTGTTTTCACCGTTCATGTCGGTGTTTGCGGAGCAGTGCATAGAGGCGATTCCTTTAAGCGGCAGATAGTAATTCATCATGGAAAACATGCCTTTTTTCATTTCTCCGCCGTACCAGGAGTTAAGGATAATCTGCTCTCGGCTTGTAATATTAAAGGCGATTGCCGTTTCAGAATTAAGTCCCATTTCCTTGTATTTTTCAACCTTGGCCTTAGAGGCTGTGTACACAACAAAATCCGGCGCAAAATTTTCGAGTTCTTCTTCGGTCGGACGTATGAACATGTTGGTTACGAAATGAGCCTGCCATGCCACTTCAACTATGAATCTTATGGACATGCGCGTATCTTTGTTAGCGCCGCAGAAGGCATCGACTACATATAATTTTTTGCCGGATAGCGCTTCCAGCGCGAGTTTTTTAAGTTCAGCCCAGTTCTCTTCGGAC
The DNA here is from genome assembly GCA_964346675.1 of uncultured Oscillospiraceae bacterium. Taxonomy (GTDB): domain Bacteria; phylum Bacillota; class Clostridia; order Peptostreptococcales; family Anaerovoracaceae; genus RUG13409. Next base: position 86,751 of record CAYFUZ010000002.1, read on the forward strand.
AGGGGATGATTGTCGTTCGGATATTCTTTTGTTGTCCACCATATTGTATCCTTAGAGTTTTCGTCCATGACAATGTACTTGTCCTCGGGGGAGCGGCCTGTATAAACGCCGGTCATTACATTAACGGCACCAAGCTCGGTCAGGGTGGCCTTTTCATAGCCTTCAAGCCCGGGCTGCATTTCGGCTTCAAAGAGCTGCTCGTGCGAAGGGTTGTGGACGATTTCTTTTACGGACTTGATTCCGTATTTTTCAAGTTCTTTTGCATTCATGATTTACCTCAACAATTTTTCAAATAATCAATTTCAGCGGCGCTGAGTTTTCTGTACGAACCCGGCTTTGTCCTGCCGAGCGGTATGTCTCCTATGGCTGTGCGTTCCAGCTCCAATACTCTAAAGCCTACGGCTTCTACCATCTTTCTTATCTGCCGATTTTTGCCCTCGCTTATCTTTATTTCCAGCAGCGATTCCTGTGCGGAGCATGAAATCTGCGATATCTGAGCGGGTTTGGTCTTGTACGGTTTATTGTTTACATCAATTTCCACTCCGTTTTGGAGTTCAAGGATTTGATTTTTTGTGAGAACACCGTTAATTCTTACCCGATATGTTTTCCAAATTTTGTTTTTCGGGTGGGCTACGCGATTCGCCAGCTTGCCGTCATTGGTGAGTATAAGCAGTCCGCTCGTGTCGCAGTCGAGCCGTCCGACGGGAAAAACCCTGGCCGTGACATCGGTTAGAAGGTCAACAACTGTAGGTCTTCCTTTTTCATCGGCTAGAGTGCTTACATAACCCACGGGTTTATTAAGGGCATAATATACGCTTTTGGGTGTACCCGAGAGCAGCTGTCCCAAAACCTCAACCGTGTCGAAATCCGTTACGTCGTAGCCGGGTTCTTTAAGAACCGCACCGTTCACCTTCACCTTGCCGTTTTTTATAAGCTCATCCGCTTTTCGCCTCGAAGCGATTCCCGCGGCAGCGATGTACTTGTTAATCCGCATATCGTTGTTCCACAATTAGTAATTAATTCAGCATTATACCACAAAGAAGCGCACGGTGTTAATAAAAATTACGATAGCTTCAAGAGTTCATAAAATTTCGGCGTACTTTCGAAAACGACAAAACAATCTGTTCGGTTTTGTCTTCGGGGCACAAACAAAAGTTGTTGTGGATAAGGTAATGAAATCTGTGGAAAACTTGTGTATTGACAAAACATTTATCTTGTGATTATCCCATGAATACTGGTGTTTTAGGTGAGGAAGGTTTTCCACAGCCGTATGTGCAAAACTCGCAAAGGAACGCAGCTATATATTGACAATAATACCCCTATGGGCGAAAAATCAATGTTTTAAAGCCTGTGTAAAACTGTTCGTTCGAGGAACAAAATTTGTGTTCTGATGTCCGCGGAAGACGAACGAAATTTTTTTTCCTTGACATGCGGATGTGCGCAGATTGAAGAATGAACAGCGATATGGTATAATCTTACGATTTAAACTGAAACAGGTGTGTTGAAATGTTCAAAAAACTGGATTTTATACTTCAAAAATACGATGAGCTTTCCATGATGGTAGCGGACCCGACTATAATCGCGGAGCAGAGCAAGTGGCAGAAACTCATGCGGGAGATGAGCGAGATAGAACCTATAGTCAACAGCTACAGGGAATATAAGAAAGCAGAGCAGGATAAAGAGTCGACGTTGGAACTTTTGGCGGACTCATCCGGTGATGATGAATTAAAAGAAATTGCCAAGGAGGAACTTGCGGAGCTCAATGCGAAACTTGAACTTCTTTCAGACAATCTTAAAATAGCACTTCTTCCCAAAGACCCAAATGACGAAAAGAACGTTTATCTTGAGGTGAGAGCGGGTACGGGAGGAGATGAAGCAGCGTTGTTCGGCGCAGATCTTCTGAGAATGTATACTCGCTATGCGGAACGGCACGGCTGGATTCCGGAAATAACTTCAATTACCGATACTGGTATAGGCGGCGTAAAAGAGGCTGTGCTTCGCATAGTCGGAAAAGGCGCCTACAGCAGACTGAAATACGAGTCGGGTGTTCACAGAGTACAAAGAGTGCCGGAAACCGAAAGCCAGGGGCGGATTCATACTTCCGCGGCAACGATTGCAATAATGCCCGAGGTTGAAGATGTTGAGGTGAATCTGACGTGGCAGGACATAAGGGTTGATACTTTCAGGGCTTCCGGTCATGGCGGTCAGTACATAAATATGACAGATTCCGCAGTCAGATTAACCCATCTTCCTACCGGACTTGTGGTAAGCTGCCAGGACGAAAAGTCTCAGCTTAAAAATAAAGAAAAAGCCTTTCTTGAAATGAAATCCAGGCTGTATGCTCTTTATGAGCAGCAGGCCCACGATGAACAGGCAGAAGCAAGAAAGTCTCAGGTAGGATCGGGGGATCGCTCGGAGCGTATACGAACTTATAATTTTCCGCAGGGAAGAGTAAGCGATCATCGTATCGGTTATACAATATATAGACTGGACAGTTTCCTGGACGGTGATATGGACGAGATAATTGATGCCCTTATAACGCATGACCGGGCGGAGAAAATGAAAACGGCAGACGGCAGTAAGGAGTAATTATGAAAATTGCGATAGCCTCGGACCACGGAGGCTTTGCTTTAAAGCAGAAAATAGCGGAGCACCTTCAAAAGAGAGGCTTTGAAGTGAAGGATCTCGGAACACATTCGGAAGAATCCGTAGACTATCCGGTCTACGGCAAAAAGTGCGCGCAGTATGTTGCGCGGGGCAATGCTCCATGCGGCATTGTGTGCTGCGGAACCGGAATAGGAATCAGCATGGCGGCCAATAAGGTTAGCGGTATACGTTGCGCCGTGCTGGTTACGCCGTATATGGCCGAGATGGCAAAGAAGCATAACCATGCAAATATGATTGCTTTGGGCGGAAGAGTCCTCGAACCCGAGGAGGCCGCAAAGCTGGTTGATATTTGGCTGGATACCGAAGAGGAACACGGCAGGCATGACAAAAGAGTTGCATTGGTAGATGAAATGTAATTAGAGAAAGGGTAACTGATATGACAAGCGAAGGAAGAGTATTTGTTTTTGATCATCCGCTCATTCAGCATAAGGTTACGATGATGAGAGCGAAAGAAACTTCATCAAAGGAGTTCCGCGATCTCGCTAAAGAAGTTGTAACGCTTATGACTTATGAAGCAACGCGTAATTTGCCGCTAAAGGATGTCGAGATAGAAACTCCTATCTGCAAGGCGACCATGAAAATGCTTGCGGGTGAAGATATAGCAATAGTTCCTATTTTAAGAGCGGGGCTTGGCTTTGTAGACGGAATGCTGTCTCTGGTTCCGAACGCAAAAGTGGGCCATATAGGGCTTTACCGCGACCCTGACACACATGAACCGGTGGAATATTACTGCAAGCTGCCTGCCGATATTGAAAAGCGTTATGTATTCGTGGTTGATCCTATGCTCGCAACTGGGGGTTCCGCGGTTGCCGCGATTAATTTTATAAAACAGCGCGGAGCTCAGAATATCAAGTTTTTATGCCTCATTGCGGCGCCGGAAGGAATTGCCGTTCTTCAGAAAGCTCACCCGGATGTGGATATTTTCATAGCAGCCAAAGACGAAAAACTCAATGAGAATGCATATATAGTCCCGGGTCTCGGCGATGCCGGAGACAGGCTTTTCGGTACAAAATAATAATTCGGGAGATAAAATCAGGAGATAATAAGATGTTTCAGATTCCGGACAATGTTTCAAAACACGACAATGTGTATGATGTGCTCAAAGAGCGCGGCTTTATAGAGCAGACGACGGGCGATGACGCAATAAGAGAGCTTTTGGGTAAAGAAAAGATAAAATTCTACATCGGATTTGATGCGACTGCGGATTGCCTTCATGTAGGACATTTTATGCAGATTATCGTAATGATGTATATGCAAAAGTACGGTCACACGCCTGTGGTGCTTATAGGCGGAGGAACCACCATGATAGGCGATCCTTCGGGAAGAAGCGATCTTCGCACCATGATGACAAGGGAAACAATCGCGGAGAACTGCATTCAGTTTAAGACGCTATTTGATCAGTTCATGGTATTTGATGAGGAATGGAAACACATACCGTCGGACAGCGTTTTGGGCAAGGGCGGCGAAAACAAGACGCCCGAAGCAGGCAAGGCAATTTATGTCAATAATGCCGACTGGCTGCTGGATCTTAATTATATAGAATTCATAAGAGATATCGGCTCTCGATTTTCCGTGAATAACATGCTCAGGGCCGAATGCTATAAGCAGAGGATGGAGAAGGGACTTACTTTTCTTGAATTCAACTATATGCTCATGCAGGCTTACGATTTTTACTGCCTGGCAAGGGACATAGACTGCAAAATACAGTTCGGAGGGAATGACCAGTGGTCCAATATTCTGGCCGGTGCCGACCTTTCAAGAAGGTTGCTCGGTAAGGACAGTTATTACGGCATGACATTTGCTCTTCTGACCGATTCCGGCGGAAAAAAGATGGGAAAGACGCAAAAGGGGGCTTTGTGGCTTAGGGCCGACAAGTGCAGCCCGTTTGATTTTTACCAGTACTGGAGAAACGTGGAGGACGCAGACGTGAAGAAGTGTCTAAGCATGCTTACTTTTCTGCCCATGGAAGAGGTTTGTCGTCTTGCGTCTTTGCCCGGCGAAGAAATCAACCATGCCAAGGAGATTTTAGCTTTTGAAGTTACCAGACTGGTTCACGGAGATGAGGAGGCACGGAAGGCGCAGGATGCGGCAAGGGCTATATTCGGTGGCGGCGGAAGCGCAGAGAATATGCCGAGCAAGAAAATAGAGCTGCCGGACGAAGGCAAGGGCATTGTCGCTATAATGAAGGAGACCGGTCTAGTTTCTTCCAATAGCGAAGCCTTTAGAACTATAGAGCAGGGCGGACTGATGCTTAACGACGAAAAACTCAGTGATGCGAAGTTGGTGCTTACGGCCGCAGACTTCAAAGACGGCTACATCGTACTTAAAAAGGGTAAGAAGACATTCCTGAAGGTGGAAATATAATTGAAGACACGTTTTTTAACAACCGAAGATGAAGATTTGCAGGAAGCTGCCGGGATGATAAAATCCGGTGGTCTTGTGGCATTTCCTACGGAAACGGTTTACGGTCTTGGCGCCGATGCGTTTGACCCTCAGGCTGCAAACAAAGCTTATGCCGCAAAAGGCAGGCCCTCGGATAATCCCCTCATAGTCCATGTGGCTCAGTTTGATGATTTATACCGATTGGTTCCGCGGGATGCGGTGGATGAAAGAGTTAAGAGGCTCGCAGAGGCCTTTTGGCCGGGGCCGCTTACAATGGTTTTGCCAAAACTTGATGAACTGCCGAAGGAAACTACGGGCGGACTTGATACTGTGGCTGTAAGGATGCCCGCTTCGGAAGCAGCACTCAAATTTATAAGAATGAGCGGCAGCTGCATTGCCGGACCTTCTGCCAATTTGTCGGGGAGACCGAGTTCAACAACGTGGCAGCACGTGGCGGCGGATCTTTTTGAAAAAATAGAGGGAATTATCTGCGGAGAACCCTGCGAGGGGGGCATTGAGTCCACGGTGCTGGATGTTGCAAGCCTTACCATATACAGGCCGGGTCTTATAAGCCCGGAGATGATTTCCGCTGTTCTCGGTGAAGAGGTAAGTTATGATAATGCTCTTTACGGAGTGCCAGTTGAAGATGAGGATTTTAAACCCAAGTCTCCGGGAATGAAGTACAAACACTACGCACCGAAGGCCGAGATGCATATACTATGGGGTTCCGAAAAAAGTGTTGCAAGGACAATCAAAACTGCGAGATTTACGGCCAGGCTCAGACGCAGGAAGATTTATGTAATAGATAAAATCGAACCTAAGACCTTTTTCGCAAAGCTCAGAGAAGCGGATGAGCAAGGTGCAGACCTGATACTGGCGCGCTCTCTTGATACGGACGACTCTATAAGCTTCTCCGTGATGAATAGGGCGCTTAAGGCTTCCGGATACAGCCTGATAAAGGTTTAGTAATAGAAAATCACATAAATTACGAACAAAAAACACTTGACACAATATCCGGCGCACCATATAATCAACGGTGCGTTTAGGTTTCGGCGCGTTTTTTAGTGTTCCGAAACTACGCAGTTACCGTTACAGTAGCAGTGCCGAAACTGATGTGCGGACAGACATCTGAGTAGGCGTCGAAAACGATGGCGAGGCCATCCGAGTAGACAAGGAGGTTTAAAAATGTCTTACATTGCAAAACCTTCTGAAATCGAAAGAAAGTGGTATATTCTTGATGCCGAAGGAAAGACGCTCGGGCGTCTTTGCACGGAAGCCGCTTCGATTCTCAGAGGGAAGAAAAAGCCTATCTACACGCCGTTCCTTGATACCGGAGATTATGTAATTGTAATTAACTCCGACAAGATTAAGGTAACAGGCAAGAAGGTCGACGAGAAAGTTTACAAAAGCTATTCCGGTTATCCGGGCGGGCTTAAGGAAGTTACTTTCAACCAGATGATGGCCAAGGATTCTACAAAGGTTATCCGTCACGCCGTTAAGAACATGATGCCTAAAGGACCTTTGGGAAGACAGATGTTCAAGAAACTTAAGGTCTACGCCGATGCCAACCACAAACATGAGGCACAGAAGCCCGAAGTATGGAACTTTTAGTTAGGAGGTAACTTATATGGCAAAAATGCAATATGCCGGAACAGGCAGAAGAAAGTCCTCCGTAGCAAGAGTTCGTCTTGTACCGGGTAAGGGCAATATCACAGTCAACAGCAAGTCCCTTGATGAGTATTTCGGCGGACTCGAGCTTCTTAAGAACGAAGTAAGAAGACCGCTTCAGCTCATAGGAGCGGAAGGAAAGTTCGATGTCATCGCAACAGTTAAAGGCGGCGGAACTACAGGACAATCCGGAGCTCTTCGTCACGGAGTATCCCGCGCTCTTTGCCAGGCAGACCCCGAAAACAGGTCTGCGCTCAAAGCAGCCGGATTTATGACTCGTGACCCGAGAATGAAGGAAAGAAAGAAGTACGGTTTGAAAAAGGCTCGCAGAGCATCTCAGTTCAGCAAGCGTTAAACACAGATTTGTGAACAAAGAGCCCGAAAACAGAAGTTTTCGGGCTCTTTTTGTGTACCGCTTTTACACATGAAGAAAATTTGAGGTAAGTCAAATAAGCGTATGTTGATTATATATTCTCCAAAACAATCCATTTTGTGTAATGCTTCTCATTTTGTCAGAATCTTAACATTTAAAATCTAAATTTTTGACTTGCAAGCTTTTGCAAATTGTGGATCTTCAATATATAATTTACAACATTGTTTGTGTTATTCAACCTAAAAACATTGTTTTTTACTCGGAGGACATTAATGGAAACAAAGAAAAACAAGTCATTAATTCTTGTCATAGCGGCAGTTTTTATTATTGCATCTTGCGTGCTTCCTTTACCGGAGGGTCTTACGCACGCCGGGATGCAGTCGTTTGGTGTAATTCTTGCCGCCATCGTGCTTTGGGTTAGTGAAGCCCTCAATATGGCGGTAACAGGTATTTTCATGAGCACATTGCTTGTATTTATGAAAGTGCTCAGTCCCGGGGAGATGTTTAAAGGATTTGGAGGTTCAGTATTTTTCTTTATGGTAGGTACCATGTCTATAACAACAGCTATGGCATCAACAACAATTCCCACAAGAATTGCGGGTACCATTATGACATGGGCAAAGAAGTCTCCCAGAAAGCTTGTTGTAGGTTTTGCGGTAGGAACGGCTCTTCTGTCTTCTATAATGTCCAATATCCCCACATGTGCTTTGTTTGCATCCCTTGGTCTTGCGGTACTTAAGGCAAACGGAGACCCTAAGCCCGGTACGTCCAATCTTGGAAAGTGTTTAATGATAGCCATTCCTGCGGGCTCCGTTGTCGGAGGCTATATGACTCCTGCAGGTAGTCCGACAAATATAATGGCGGTGGCCACACTGACGCAAATCGGTAGGCCCGTTTCATTTCTTAATACGACTTGCGTAGCGCTCATGGGTACATGCTTATTTATGTTCCCCGGCATCGATGTTATGACCTGGGATGAGTATTCACAGAAAGGCGGCTGGGATGCCCCCTTTATGGTAGGCTCTGTGGGAGCTATTGCAGATGCGGCTCTTAATACCGGCGCTGCAAAGTGGCTTATCATAACAACGTTGGGTAGTGCTGCCGAATGGAATCCTATGGCTATATTCATACTTATTTCATTCCTGGTATGCATAATTCACATACTTATCCCTTCAGGACCGGCCGTTGCAGGTCTTGCGGTTGTTCCTATAGTTGAGCTTGCTCTGCTCGCAGGCATTAACCCTGTAGGCGCTGCATTGCTTGTATCTTTCTGGTCCGCAGTAACCTTTGTGTTGCCAACGGATGCGGTTCCGATGTTCACATACAAGTTCGGATACTATGGTTTCGGTGATATGATGAGGGCCGGTATCCCTATATCGATAGTAGTAGCGCTGCTGGTTGCAGTACTTATTCCCGGAGCCTGTACCCTTCTTGGTTGCTAAGTATTTTCCGAGTTAAAAATACAAACAAACTTTTTAGTTGTCTTTATCAGGAAGCGGATTCCTTTGTTGTAATCCGCTTATTTTTATGAGTATAATGAGAAACTATGTTCAGTAAAAGAAAGGGGTATATAATTGATTAAAAATATTGTTTTCGACATGGGGGATGTTCTTATTTATTGGGATGCGGAGCACATGCTTTCATACGGCAATTTGATAGATGAAGATAAGATGCTAATGGAAGAGGAGATAATTATGAGTCCCGAATGGCAGCTTATGGACTGGGGTATGCTTAGCCCGGACGAAGCTTATGAAAAGCTGAAGTTGCGTATTCCCGAACATCTCAGAATATACGCACATAAGCTTGTCACACGCTGGTACGAATTTGAAAGAAAACCCGTTCCGGGGATGGCCGAGTTGGTGAAGGCGCTCAAAGAAAAAGGCTACGGCATATATCTCCTCTCGAATGCCGCTGTTAATCACGAAAAATATTGGAGCAGTATCGAAGGTTCCGAACATTTCGACGGCATTGTGGTATCGGCTTATGAAAAGACCTGTAAACCCCTTCCGGAAATATATAATGTACTTTTCAAGCGTTTTAACCTAAAGCCCGAAGAGTGCATATTCATAGATGACAGACCTATAAATATCGCTGGCGGAATGCTCTGCGGCATGGATGGTATTGTTTTTATTGATACGGAAAACCTTAAAGATAAGTTAAAAGAAAAGGGTATAGATTTTTAGTTAAAAGATAATAAGTTAAAAAATGACCTTACTCAAGGCGTGGTATGGAAGAGGCTGCTAAGCTTCTTCCTGCCCGTTGCTTTAGGGACAATTGTTCAACAACTATATAATACGGCTGATGCGCTGATTGTCGGTCGCTATGTGGGAACCCAGGCTCTTGCCGCAGTCGGCGGGAGCACAACTCAGATAGTAAATTTGACAATTGGTTTTTTTGTGGCTTTAAGCAGCGGCGCCAGCGTAGTGGTGGCTCAACTTTTCGGCGAAAAGGATTATGACGGGGTAAATCGTGCCGCAAATACCGCTCTTTTGGGCAGTGTTGCTACGGGCGCCGTCATTACGGCACTTGGCATGGTTTTTGCGCCGCAGCTGCTTGAATTCATGCGAACTCCGCCGGATACAATGGAAGATGCAGTAATCTATTTGAGGGTTCTTTTCTCAGGAACAATCTTTATGATACTGTACAATATGTGCGCAGGCATATTAAGGGCAGTCGGGGATTCGAGACGTCCGTTTTTCTATCTTCTTGTTTGCTGCATGATAAATGTATGCCTTGATAAGATAATTCTCAAAAGAATGCTCTATATAGGAGTCCCATCCGGGCTTGAGCAGGCTATGTATGCGGTTTCAAATTCAGTTATACAAATAGGTGTTAATACCCTTGGCACAGCCACCGTGGCAGCATGGACCCTTGCCGGAAAAATTGACGGCATTTATTGGGCGATGGTATCCGCAATGGGTATAGCGGTTATGAGCTTTGCCGGGCAAAATTACGGAGCCGGCCGCATAGACCGCGTAAAGGAATGCGCCAAGTCAGGAATGATAATGGCTATCGGCGTTACAATTTGTATGTCGGCACTCATACTGTTTGAAGGGACGAAGTTTATTCCGTTTTTTGACAAGAACACGGAGATAGTCGAGCTTACGGAGTACATGCTTTGGCAATTTGTTCCATATTATTTCCTGTGGCCACCCATAGGGATTTACAGCGGTATATTAAGAGGTGTCAGCGATGCGGTAGTTCCGGTTGTAATTCTCGGACTTTGCATAGCCGCGTTCAGAATACTGTGGGTTGTTACGGTATTCGGTGTAATTCACAAGATCGGCGTCCTTTGCCTCTGCTATCCGCTTTCGTGGCTGCTGGCCGCCATTCCTTTATCCGTGCGCTATTATAAAGGGAAGTGGAATAAGCAGTTATCATGATTATAATATTAGGTGATGTAATACGGAATAGTTTATTTATATTTAAGATTAAGATGAGTTTTCTTTTTCTGAAATACGGTTGAGTTGCCAAAAACTAAATGTTATCATCAATACGATATAAGTTTAACGATCTGAAGGTAAAGGAGGAATTCGCATATGACAAAAGAAGAAATTCTGAATCTTTGCGGCGGCGCAGGCGCATCCAGTGGTAGTTGCGGCACCTACACCTGCGGATTGTTGGCGGTCGGCCTTAAGTACAATGCTTCAATCAGCGAGGAATTGGAGGATCCGTCAAAGGCGGATATAGCTTCTGAAAAATTCATGGCATTCCGGGATAAATATCTTAAGGAAATGGGATCAGCTCTATGCCCGGAATTGCAAAAACAGATTTTCGGACGCAGCTATATCTTCACGAATCAGGAAGATTGTGAGGTTTATTTTACGATTACGGACCACAATGAAAAGTGCGCAGAGGTTGTTGAAAAAGCGACCCGTTTGTGCGCGGAATTTCTTTTGGAAGATTGAATTGAAAGGAGCATAGCAATGGTATGAAAAGCTTGAGGATGTACCCGAAGATGCCATGTTCCCGAAGAGGGATCTCGGAAAACACATGGCGCTTTGTCAGGCCTTTTCTTATTCGCGCATGAACGGCAAGACTGTTGCAATGACCAAAGAGGACCACTGGTGTTGGAATCCTCTAATCGGTTTCGGTGCGGTGGAATGTGAACCCGGTCAGCCGCAGTTTGACGTGGTTTGCAAGTACATAGGTATTCCGGACAAGGAAAAGGCTGAAGCGTTCTTCAAAAAATTTCCGCGTCTTCCGTTCCAGAAATATATTGCTACTGTTACGGCCCCGCTTACAACGGCAACGTTTATTCCCGATGTGGTAATCATATACGCTGAAGCGGCAAAAATAAACCACATGATTCGTTCTATCAAGAATGCTATCGGTGATACGTTCACTAGTGAATTTGACGGTATAGATTCCTGCATCTACTGCACGGTTCCGTCGTTTACAAAAAACGAGTACCGCATCACCTTCCCGGATCCCGGTGACAGAGAAAGAGCAAGGGCTCGGGACGATGAAGTTATTTTGACAGTGCCGGCTTCAAGAATGGAGGAGTTTATGATGCCTCTTATTGAGAAGAATAAAGACATGGGCTTCAATGATCGCCGCTTTGAATTCAATCTGGACTTTCCGCATCCGCCTTTCTACAAAACACTGTTCGAAATGTGGGGACTCGAGACGGGTGAAATATGGAAGCTCTGATTGAGCACATTTCGTGATTTGTGCTTAGACATTTGATGGAATGCCACAATAGCCTAAGCACAGCACCAAAGACGTTTAGAACGATAAAAAAGAGAGTCAAGGTTTTCTCTTTGACTCTCTTTTTCCGTCTGGTGGTGCCTAGGGGGATCGAACCCCTGATTTCAGCGTGAGAGGCTAACGTCTTGACCACTTGACCAAGGCACCGTATACGTTTGACTTATGGATTATACCATAAAAACGGAAATTGTCTAATATTATTTTCGCAACTTGCTTCTTTTTTTGATATAATAATATTCGGTATGGGCTGAATGTTTTAACCATACAGAAAAGGTAGTATTATGGATTATAAAAGACTGGCAGATCTCCTGTTTCCGGATATTGATAAAACTCCGGCAGATTATGAAGTAATTTACCCTGAAAGGAAAATTCCGGATGGGGCTGAAGTGACGCGTCTTGCGCCAAGTCCCACGGGCTTCATTCATTTGGGCAATCTTTACGGTGCGCTTGCCGATGAACGTCTTGCTCACAGGAATAACGGAGTCTGCTATCTGAGAATAGAAGATACGGACAAAAAAAGAGAGGTTGAGGGAGCGATTCCCGTACTCCTTGACACTCTTTCGTATTTCGGAATCAACTTTGATGAGGGTGCTTGTAAGCTTGGAACCAAAGGCAGTATTCCGAGTGTAAGCGATCCGGCCGCGGCTCAGCGTGGAGACTACGGTCCTTACTGGCAATCCGAACGAGGCGATATCTACAAGGCTTGTGTTAAATATCTGGTAGAGCAGGGCAAGGCATACCCTTGCTTCATGTGCGAAGAGGAAATTGAAGAACTCAGGAAATATCAGGAGGCGAACAAGATTAACCCCGGAGTCTGGGGTGTGTACGCAAAGCATAGAGATCTTACTTATGAAGGGGTTAAAGCATACATTGATGCCGGTGAAAAACCTGTAATACGTCTGAAATCCGAGGGTAATCCGGAAAGGTATTTTTCCGCAAAAGACGCAATACGCGGAACTATTTCTATGCCGGAAAACGTTTTGGATGCGGTAATCTTGAAGAAGAACGATCTCCCGACATATCATTTTGCTCATGTTGTAGACGACCATTTTATGCGTACGACTATAGTTGTAAGAGGCGAAGAGTGGATGCCGTCGCTGCCGATTCATGTGGAGCTTTTTAAGGCTATGGGTTGGGAACTTCCGCTGTATTGCCACAACACTGTATTGATGAAGATTGATGAGACTACAGGGCAAAGAAGAAAGCTTTCAAAAAGAAAGGATCCGGAACTCGGTCTTTCTTTCTACAAGGAACTTGGTTATTCACCCGAATCCGTAAGAGAATATCTTATGACCATACTCAATTCGGACTATGAAGAATGGAGAATAGCAAATCCGTCGACGGATTCAAGAGATTTTGACTTCAGGGCGGATAAGATGTCGGATTCGGGAACGCTTTTCGACATAGATAAATTAAATGATGTTTCAAAGGACGTTTTAGCGAAGAAGTCCTCGGAAGAAATTTACGGTTTTATGCTCAACTGGGCAGATGAGTACGATCAGGAAAAGGCGGTACTTTTCAGGGATAATAAGGATATGCTTCTTCAGGTCTTTGATATAGATCGCGGGGGTGATAAGCCGCGTAAAGACCTTGTGTACGCACAGCAGATTTTTTCCTTTATTCAATATTTCTTTGACGATTATTTTGAATATGAGTCCGATTGGCCCGAAGAATTGAGCCCGGAGGACAGAAGAACTGTACTTGAAAAGTACATAGCAAGCTATGACCCTTCAGACGACAATCCGGCATGGTTCTCTAAGATAAGGAAAATAGCAGGAGATCTCGGCTATGCGGAAAAACCTAAAGATTTCAAGAAGAATCCGGAACTTTATAAGGGTCATGTAGGGCATATTTCAAGTGTGATAAGAATTGCAGTGACAGGCAGAGCCAACTCACCTGACCTTTGGACAATTCAGCAGATTATGGGTAAAGAAATGGTCGAAGCAAGAATAAAGAAGGCGATGGAATGACAGATCTTAAGCAATATAAGCACATACACTTTGTCGGCATAGGCGGGATAGGCGTTTCCGCCATTGCGGAAATAACAAAGAGTCAGGGGCATATGGTGACAGGCTCCGACATGAAGGCGTCAGAGGTGACGGAGCTTCTCGAAAAGAACGGCATTAAGGTTCATATAGGTCACGATGCAAAAAATGTGGAGGGTGCGGACATTCTGGTCTATTCAACCGCGGTAAATACGGAAAACCCCGAACTTGTCAAAGCAAGAGCCATGGGTATCCCTATTATCACAAGAGCTGAAGCTCTTGGCGCCGTTATGAATAACTATGATATTTCCATAGCTGTTTCGGGAACTCACGGCAAAACGACAACTACTTCCATGGTGTCTCTTATACTTCAGAATGCAAAACTGGATCCGACCATACTTGTAGGAGGCATACTGAACGAACTCGCCAGCAATGTATATGTGGGCAGCAGCGAATATTTTGTAACGGAAGCCTGCGAGTATATGGATAGCTTTTTGCACATGAATCCGAAAATTGAAATTATACTCAACATAGATTCCGACCACCTGGATTATTTCAAAGACATTTATCATATAGAGCAAAGCTTTAAAGCTTTCGCTGACAAGGTACCCGATGACGGCTTCGTTGTAGCCTATGATTCCAATCCGTTTGTAAAGGCGGCTACGGAGGGCTTGGACAAAAGGGTTGTAACCTTCGGCCTCAACGAAACATCCGATTTTTATGCAAAAAACATCTCATTTGATGAGATCGGCTGTGCGTCATATGATCTTTATTCCAAGGGTCAAGCATTGGGAAGAATAAAACTGTCAGTTCCGGGAGAACACAATGTTACGGATTCACTGGCTGCTGCCGCTACCTGCCTTAAATTGGGAGTAGAATTCGAAGTGGTGCGCAGTACACTGGAATATTTCCGCGGTACCAAGCGAAGGTTTGATGTCATAGGGCAAACAAGCACCGGATTTAAATTGATAGATGATTATGCTCATCATCCCACCGAAGTCAAGGCAACTTTGGCTGCTGCTCAAAAACTTCGCCACAACAGTGTTTGGTGCCTGTTTCAGCCGCACACATATACGAGAACAATAGCTTTAATGGATGAGTTCGCGGATGCTTTTGTCGATGCGGACCATGTTGTTTTGGCTGAAATTTATGCGGCAAGGGAGAAGAATATATACAAGCTTTCTTCAAGAAAGCTGCTTGAGATTATTAAGTCGAAGTATCCCGGAAAAGATGTATACTATTTGCCGGATTTTCAATCCATAGCTGATTTTGTTTACAACAATGCAGTTCAGGGTGATATTGTTATTACCATGGGAGCCGGAGATATTTATCGTGTAGGCGAAATGATTATGGAGAAGGATAAAAAGTGAAAAGGGCGGAACGGGCATGTATAATCACACAGGTACTGACCGAAAACCCCAACAAGGATTATACGCTTGGAACCTTTGCGGGGATGTTCGGCTGTGCCAAGTCTTCCGTATCGGAGGATTTGCACATAGTGCGCAGCGCGGTCGAGGCTGCCGGCCTGGGCTACATAGAGACTACTGCGGGTTCAAAAGGCGGAGTAAGATTTGTTCCGTACGTTGAAAAAAAAGTTGGGATTCCTGGGCTTGAAAAGCTTAAGTTCGCTTTGGAAGACCCTTCAAGGCTGGTAGGCGGAGGTTTTATTTATACATCGGACTTGATGTTCGATCCCGAATATATGAGCGCTGCGGCAAGGCAGTTTGCCAGGAAGTTTGCCGCTACGGAAGCGGACTTTGTAATCACGGTTGAAACAAGAGGTATAGGGGTGGCCATGATGACTGCGGATTTGCTGCATCTGCCGTTGGTTGTTCTTGGCCGAGAAACCAGAGTGTCCGACGGTTCAACCGTATCGATAAACTACTTTTCGGGTTCAACGGAAAGAATCCAGAAGATGAGCGTGTCAAAGCGTGCCATAAAACCGGGGCAGAAGGCGATAATCATAGATGACTTCATGCGCAACGGCGGTTCAATAAAAGGCATTGAAGATATGCTGAAAGAGTTCGACTCAAGCGCTTCGGGTATAGGCGTCGTAATGGTCTCCGGAGGTATGACAGACAAGAAGGTCGGTGAGTTTTTCCCGATTATGTTGCTGGACGATGTTCAGGGTGTGTATAGGGTAAGCATAAATCCTGAAATTGTATAGAATTAATATATGAGATAGCGTGTTAGGAGCAGAAAATGAAAAACGGAGTGTATACGGAATTCAAGGTTTTTTCCGGCAACGGTAACAGACCTCTTGCGGAAGAAATCGCAAAGTGTATGGGTGAAAAGCTGGGCGCCGCGGATGTAAGGCAGTTCTCGGACGGTGAGGTTGCCGTAAATATTCAGGAATCCGTAAGAGGGAAAGATTGCTACATTGTTCAATCCACTTCGGATCCCGTAAATGATAACCTCATGGAACTTTGCATAATTATCGACGCAATGAGAAGAGCTTCTGCGGGCAGAATTAATGCCGTGATTCCTTACTACGGCTACGGACGTCAGGACAGAACCGCAAAGGCACGCGATCCTATTACTGCGAGGCTTGTAGCGGACATCATTTCCACAGCGGGTGCTGACAGGGTAATTACTATGGACCTTCATGCCCCGCAAATTCAGGGCTTTTTTACAATTCCGGTAGATCACCTGCAAGGCGGGCCAATACTGCAGCAGTATTTTGCGGATCAAAAGCTCGAAGATGTAGTGATTGTTTCTCCGGATCACGGCTCGTTAACAAGAGCAAGAAACTTTGCCCAGCCATTGGGCGCTCCGATAGCGATAGTCGATAAGAGAAGACCCCGCCCCAATGTATCGGAAATCATGAATATTATCGGTGACATTGAAGGTAAGAACTGTATACTCATCGATGATATGGTAGATACGGCAGGTACGATATGCAACGCTGCAAATGCTCTTAAGGAGCGCGGAGCAAAATCCGTAAGGGCTGCCGCCACTCACGCAGTGCTTTCGGGTCCGGCTCTTGAACGTATTGAGGCCTCCGCTATCAAAGAGATGGTCTTTTTGAATACCATCAGAGTTCCGGCTGAAAAGATGCTCGATAAGTTTACCGTACTTTCGGTTGCGCCTATTTTTGCTGAAGCAATGCACAGGGTATTCAGCAATGAGCCATTGTCAAGTATTTTTGAGTGATAATACCCAATGTACTTAATCTGCGGCCTGGGCAACCCGGGAAAACAATATGAAAAATCAAGACACAACATGGGCTTCATGGTGCTGGATGTGCTTTCCGCGCGTATAAATGCGCCTATAAAGAGCCTTAAATTTAAGGCTCTTATAGGCGAAGGCAGAATAGGTACTCGGAAGGTGATTTTACTTAAACCTCAGACCTACATGAATCTTTCAGGCGAATCGATAAGAGATGCGGTTGCCTTTTACAAAATTGATCCGGACCGTATAATAGTGATTTACGACGATGTCGATTTGCCGCTCGGACAGCTGAGGATAAGAGCCGGTGGAAGCGCAGGCTCTCATAACGGCATGAAGTCCGTTATATATCAGCTTCGCTTCGATAATTTTCCGAGAATAAGAGTAGGACTGGGCGATAAAGGTCCTGCCGCGTTGGACAGCTTCGTTCTGGGGGCTCCGGTCGGCGAAGACGCAAAAAAAATGCAGGAGGCCGTCGAGCGCGCAGCTGAAGCGGCAGAGACCATAGTGCTCGAAGGCATAGCACAGGCTCAGCAGAAATATAATACAAAGATTGATGATAACTAATGTACAGGGATTAAGCGAAAACCGAATAGCGCCGTATTTGGCGCCAATGCTTGAAAACGGACAAGGTCTGGTGATTACAACAAATGCGCAGCGGGCGCATCGTATTGCTACAGACCTTGCCTTCTTTTCTTCTGCGGAGATTCTGGTTCTGCCGGACTTTGACCCCGCAAGTATTAAATTTGAAGCGCGCTCAAGGGAAGCTCTCGATGACAAGCTGAAGGCTCTCTTTGTCTTAAGTTCCGCTAAGAAATGTATAGTTATTGCGCCTGTTCTTGCGGCTCTGCAAAAGCTGCAGCCTAAAGAAATTTTTCTGAGCAATGCTTTTGAAATAACGGCAGGGGGCGAGCTGATAAGAGATGACGCTATAATGCGCCTTGTTTACATGGGCTACGAAAGAGTTCCGATGGTGGAAGCTCCCGGCCAGTTCTCGGTAAGAGGAGATATAATAGACATCTTTTCGCCGGGAAGCAGCAGTCCTGTCAGAGTTGAGCTTTTTGATACCGAGGTCGATTCACTCAGGAGCTTCGATGCTTTGACACAAAGGTCTATAGAGAAGCTAAAAAGCTTTTCGGTGTTTCCTGCGCAGCTGATAACCTTGGATGACGCACGTCCCGAGATAGCTAAGGCCATAGAAGACGGAAGCAATCCCCAATATCTTGAATACTGCGTAGATTTGTTTTACCAGGAATGCGATTATATCTGGGATTACATGAGAGAGCGTTCTTTTGTGGCTGTCGACGATCCTTCAAGAATAGCCGAAGTTTTGGATTTCTATTTACGGGAACTTGACAGCGACGAGAGTATCAGTTGCCCCGATCCGGACGATTTGCCAATGGTCAACACGCTTCCGAGCACTAAAGGCACTTTCTATTTCACACCGTTCGCGCAGCAGATAAGGTACATAGATAAACTTGATCGGCTTGAGAGTATCAGCTGCCGCCAGGCTCCGATTTATTCAGGTCATATGAATCTTTTGGAAGCTGATCTTAAGGACTATGCAGGTAAAGGCTATAAGATAGTCATAGCTTGCTCTACAACAGAAAGGTACGAAAATCTCAAGGATTTCATATCGAGAGCTGGGATTGAAAGCAGGGTTGAATTGAGGCAGGGGATGCTTACTGCCGGCACGGAATTCCCGGACGATAAGATACTTTTTCTTTCGGAGTCCGATATATTCAGAACTTCCAAGAAGGGTAAAAAGCGCCGCGGTCAGGGCAAACCTATAAGGGCATTTACCGATATACAAAAAGGTGATTATATAGTCCATGAGGCCCACGGCGTAGGGCAGTTCATAGGTGTTGAGCGTCTTACGGTGGACGGATCAAGCCGGGATTATCTTAAAATTCGTTATGCCGGTACGGACGCTCTTTATGTTCCCGTGGACAAAATGGAATCCATACAAAAATATGTTGGATCCGAGGGCCATGTTCCGAAAGTTTCCAAGCTTTCAGGCTCCGATTGGCAGCTTACAAAAGCTAAGGCAAGGGTCGCCATAATGGATATGGCGGAGCAGCTCCTCAAGGCCTCCGCACAAAGAGAAATCAACCCGGGCTATCAGTACGGCCCTGATTCAAGCTGGCAAAAAGAATTTGAAGAAGCTTTCCAATATGAGGAAACTGACGATCAGCTGCGCTGTTCAGAGGAAATCAAGCAGGATATGCAGAAAAGTAAGGCCATGGACAGACTGCTTTGCGGAGACGTGGGTTACGGTAAAACAGAAGTCGCGGCCCGCGCTATTTTTAAAGCCCTTGAAGCCGGAAAACAGGTGGCGGTTTTGGTTCCGACTACGGTTTTGTGCAGCCAGCACTATCGTACGTTCACCGAGCGTTTTGCAGCGTATCCGTTTTCAATAGATATGATGTGCCGTTTCAGAAGCGATGCGGAGCAGGAGAAGACGGCAAAGGCCATGTCAAAGGGCGATGTGGACCTTGTTGTCGGCACGCACAGACTGCTTTCACAGGATATAAAGTTCAAGGATTTGGGGCTTCTGGTGATAGATGAAGAGCAGCGTTTCGGAGTTGAACATAAAGAAAAAATAAAAAGGCTTAAATCCAATGTGGATGTTCTGACGCTGTCCGCAACGCCTATACCGAGAACGCTTCACATGAGCCTCATAGGCGTGAAGGATATGTCCGTAATCGAAGAACCGCCGGAGGGTCGTTATCCTGTTCAGACCTATGTGACAGAGCAGGACGACAGACTCATAGCGGATGTCATAAGAAGAGAAGTGGGTCGCGGGGGACAGGTTTATCTGGTTTACAATCGTGTCAAAAGCATAGCGGCGCAAGCGAGGCGATTCAAAAATATTATGCCTGAAATTCGTTTTCAGGTGGCACATGGGCAAATGGGTGAGAGGCAGCTGGAGGATACGATGCTGGATTTTCAGGCCGGCGGTGCGGATGTGCTTATTACCACCACGATTATCGAATCCGGTCTTGATATTCCGAATGTCAACACGTTGATAGTGCTGGATGCCGATCGTTTCGGCCTGTCGCAGCTTTATCAGCTCAGAGGGCGCGTTGGGCGTTCAAACCGTATGGCCTACGCTTACCTTATGTATAAAAAAGATAAGGTCCTTACGGAGGCTGCGGAAAAAAGAATGCGTGCTATAAAGGAGTTTACGGAGTTCGGATCGGGTTTCAGGATAGCAATGAGAGACTTGGAACTCAGAGGGGCGGGGAACATTCTCGGGAAAGAGCAGTCCGGACATATACTGTCAATAGGCTACGAGCTATATTGCAAGTTGGTGGAAGAAGCCGTGTCCGAGCTTAAAGGCGATGTTTCGGAAGAGATTGTACCTGAAGCCGATACGGATGTTGAACTGGGAGTTTCCGCATTTCTGCCTGATCGATATGTTTCGGATGAGCTTGTGCGCCTTGATATGTATAAGCGCATTGCGGGTATTGCGGGCGATGAAGATAGGGCCGAAGTCTATGACGAACTTTCGGATCGTTTCGGTGACCCTCCGCAGGAAGCGTTAAACCTTCTGGATGTCGCAATGATCAGAAATAAGGCTTCAAGGCTCGGAATTCAAAGGATAGTAAAACAACAAACTAAGATAGTTTTTTTCTTCGAGGAGAATAACGCTTTGACTCCGGAAATTTTTGCCGGAATCATGGATACTTACGGCAGCGCTATTACGGTTTTAGGATCGATCAAACCGAGAATCACGTTAGACTACGGCCAGGCGCAGGTCACGGCAGCGGCATTGCATTTGCTCAACAGATTTAATTGAGGTAAAATATAAAGAGTTGATAAAAAGTTGATAAAGAGGTGATGAGTATGAAAAAACTTATAGCCATGTTAATTGTTGCGGCCATGCTTTTTGGTATGGCGGCTTGCAAGGATAAGAATAATGGCGGGAATAACAATCCTTCCCAACCGCCGTCTCCGACGTCTTCCGGAATTAATACTCCGACGCAGCCGGCAATAAGCACTCCGGATGCGATAATAACAGGAGGCGGTGTGGACGGACTTTACACCACCGTAATGGACTCTTATCCGCGAGATGAA
Organism: uncultured Oscillospiraceae bacterium; assembly: GCA_964346675.1. Lineage (GTDB taxonomy): Bacteria > Bacillota > Clostridia > Peptostreptococcales > Anaerovoracaceae > RUG13409. The sequence continues at coordinate 107,784 of CAYFUZ010000002.1, forward strand.
ACAAGAGAGCAAAAGCTCAATAACTGGGCAAACTATATCGCCGAGATGAATGGCTACTACAACTTCGAGTCTTCGACGGAGTTTAGCGTAGTAGACATCAGAAGTCTGGATTTAGGGTATGCCGGAGATGAGGGTAGCGTGTCACGGTGGATAGAACTCTACGAGGTGACTGCGGTTTATTATCCTCCGGATTTGACCAAGGTGAAATGTAAATACGAAAAACAGCCGGACGGCGGCATAATCCCGATATGGGGCGAAGATGAGGCAAAAAAGTATTTCGCCGTTTATCAAAAAGATGAATCGGTATCTTCGGGCGGTGCTATGGCCCAAAGAAGCCGCACAATATTGACAGGTTATTATTCCGAGGCCGATTGCGACGCGATTCATGAGCAGTACGCATATGCCGGCATGCCGGACAAATATTATTCAACCGCATATATGGGCATAGAGCAGGGAGATGAAGAGTTTGCAAAGATAGATGAATATTCTCCTGATATGTTCGACCCGTATAAGCCATATGACAAAGAATGCGTACTGTTCTTCGACGGTTCGCAGATACCGCACGGTCCGGGGCTTAAGGACAGTTTTGACGATATCCCGGACTATGTTCCCCAGCTCAGGTCTCAAGAGCTGGCCGACGGCGGTTATGCCGAATATGACGCCTGGTATAACGTGCTGTATCCGGGAATCCATAGCTTAAGCTATTTCGTTTCCCAGCAGGGTACAATGCAGTCTCAGTCGGTTAACGTTACAAGGGAAGACGCCTATACGCCGCGCGGCTTGAGAGTAGGCGACAGCGCTGAGCGTGTCGAACAGCTTTACCCGGAAATGCAGCACGGTCCGGTTCCATGGTATGAGGATGAACCCGGCGACTTCTACTGGTTGAACAAGGATGAGGAAAATCATTTCGGTGCGACGTTGGTGTTTAAAATGGTAAATAACAAGGTGGCGGAAATCTGGTGCTACAGTGTAATCATGTGAAGATAATGATGATAGATGTTGCGGTTATGGTAGATTGGATTTTACATGGGGGATAAAAAAAGAATTAATCCATTGCCGGGGCAGCGTATAATCCGCTCGGTGGTTGCCGTGTGGATATGTTTTGCTATATACCTTTTCAGAGGAGGAAAGGGTTATGTGATATTTTCGGTAATCGCAGCCATGCATGGCGTACAACCTTATACCAAGGATATGAGGCCTGCAATTTTAAAACGTCTGGTTGGAACTTTAATCGGTGCAGCCTGGGGTCTCTTCTTGATTTTGATTGAGCGAAAATTGATGCCCGACGGAATCCCCAATGAAATATTACATTATTTTTTAATAGGTCTCGGGGCCGGGGTGCTTATCTATTCTACGGTATTATTCAATGTTGAAGAGTTGGCATTTCTTTCAGTCGTGACCTTTATGAGCGTCACGATAGTGTATTTACAGGACACAAATCCATATATCTATTCTTTCCATCGAATGCTGGATACTCTTATAGGAGCAGCAGTAGCTGAATTTGTAAATCGTTTGCAGCTTCCGCGCTCAAGAAAGTTAAACACATTATTTGTCTCCGCGATAGGACTCAGTATTTTGGGTGCAAATAATCAGATTTCCGCCCATTCCCGTGTAGGGCTCAATAGAATGATTGAAAATGGAGCCAAGTTTACCGTTTCCACAACGGAAACTCCTGCCAGAGTCCGGGAGCTGCTGCCGGGTGTAAATCTTCGTTACCCTGTTATTGTAATGGACGGTGCAGCACTCTACAGCATGAAGACAATGGAATATCTTCGGACTGTCCCAATACCGGAGGAAAATACCCGATGCCTTATGAATTGGCTCAACGGCGAAAAACTTCCTTTCTTTGCCTGTAGTGTGACGCAAAACTTGTTGATTATTCACTATAAAAAACTGGCAAATGATGCTATGCAAAGTTTATATGAAGAAAGGCGACTGTCTCCTTATCGGAATTTTCTGCAAATTGATGAAGATGTATGTAGAAATATTTTATATGTGCAGGTTATGGCTCCGGAAACTGATATAGATGCGGCAATGTTAAATATGCGCAATCGGCCTTGGGTCGGTGATTATCGAGTAGTTAAGCACGAGTGTGATATCGAAGGTTATGCGCTGCTGAAAATTTATGATGTTCATGCAACCCGCGATAATATGCTTCGGGAGTTGGAAATTTTGATGGGTACGGAAAACACAATCACTTTGGGCGGTATTCCCGGAAAGTATGATGTTTATATTCATGATGCGGATCGGGATTTGCTTGTTAAAGAATTAAGACGCCGATTTGAGCCTGTGGACTGGAAAAACTTAAAAAGTATAATTCGTATATAATGGATTGCTTATTTCGAGCTTGCTTTTATGTCTGATTTGATGTAGACTTTCAAAGTCGAGTTGAATCATATGAACACACGGATTGGCGCTTGGAGGATTGACCGAGTGGCTAAGGAGCTCGCCTGGAAAGCGAGTAGGGCTTAACGGCCTCGAGGGTTCGAGTCCCTTGTCCTCCGCCAAATAAGGTAGTAGATTTTGATAGAAAGTCTACTACCTTTTTTCTTTGCAAAAAGCCTTGAAAATCAAGGCTTTCAAGGCATAGAGGTTTACTTTATCCCGCTGTAGGAGCATTTCCACGGCGGGATTTTTTCGTTTCTGGGGCGTTTTATTGTACTGCCTATATGGTAGGGTTTACTTTGTGGGGTATGGGTTTACTTTGTACCCATAAAGTAAACCCGTTGGAAGTTGCCCTCCTTCGTGGTAAAATGGAATTGTAAATTATTACCATTTAACAAAAGGAGGAATTATGAGATTCAAAGAAAAACGCAGCATGAAGGTCTATGCCGGAAACGATCAGAACTATAAGCCTGTTGCCCAGATTCGCTTGCAGGGCAAATGGCTCGAAGAGATAGGCTTTGTCCCAGGCACACCGATTGAGGTCAAGTGTGAGGACGGCAGGATAATAATCACGGCGGTTACGGAATTGTGAAAGCTACGAGAGTCCATCCTCCGATGAGACAGTATAAT
>CAYFUZ010000003.1:0-3690 GCA_964346675.1 uncultured Oscillospiraceae bacterium
TTCACCCGTAAACTCGGCCACGTCTTGGAGTTCTTCCAAGAACTGCTGCTTACTGGTTGTTGCGCCTATAATCTTGCTTCCCAGGGCAATCCTGCAGGCTCCGGTTAAGGTCGCGATATCTATTATGGACTCGGAATTAATTTTGGTGGCCGCATAATAGATTGCGTCTGCCAATGTCAGCCTGCCTTCCGCATCCGTATTGAGAACTTCTATGGTAGTTCCCTTCATAGACTTCACAATATCTCCGTTCTTGTAGGATTTTCCGGAAACCATGTTTTCGCAGGCTGCTACTATTCCGATAACATTTTTATTCAGGCTCTGCTTGGCTATGGCGTAAAGAGCTCCTATTACGGACGCCGCGCCGGACATATCGGTTTTCATGTTCTGCATATCCGGGGCAGGCTTGAGTGCATAGCCGCCCGAATCGTAAGTCAGACCCTTGCCGACCAAGGCAATAGCCTTCTTATCTTTTCCTTCGGGCAGGTATTTCATAACGATGAAGCGCGGCTCTTTTTCGGAACCTTCTGCTACCGCAAGAAAAGCATTCATTCCAAGCTCCTGAATGTGTTTCTTGTCGTATACGGTAACCTCAATACCCAAACCCTCTAAAATCTCTTTGGCAGAGTCAGCCAGGGTCTCGGGATAAAGGTCTATGGACGGAATGTTTGCCAGATTTCTTGCTATGTGGTTGCCCGTGGTTACATCCACGGCTTCGTTTATTGCGCTTTGGTCGCATTCTTTTGACAGAATCCCGATGCTTTCTACATATTTTTCTTTGGCTTCTTTTTTGTAGCGGTCAAAAGAATATGCGCTGTGGAGAAGTCCCTCTACAGAGCATTGCCCCACTTCTTTTTCGGAAACCTTGCCTTGCGCTGCGGCAATCAGGCTGGCTTCCTTGACTCTGCTTGCGTCGAGGATTTTACCGGCGCTGAAAGCGGCTTTCCTTATGGATTGAGTTGATATTTTATCCTTCTCTCCAAGCCCGATTACAATCACATTGTCCGTATTTGGGCCCAGACGGCTGAAGGAAGTACCTGCTTTACCTTCAAAGCCGACTTGCTTTGCGTAGGCCCTAATTTCTTCATCCAAAAAAGGAAGGTCTGAGCCTTCTATCGCATAGTGAATCTTGACTTTGAATTCTTTCGAGCTGATAAAAATCATATTTTTGCCTCCTGATAAAAATGTCTTCCCCCACATTATACAATAAAACCCATATGCGGGTTAACGAGTTTGAAAAGATGTTTATATATGGAATATGGGTTTTGTGAGGTATAATGACCCGTAAGATACATAATAAAATATATAAGGTATAATAATGGTAAAGTACAAAGGTACATAAAACAGGGTTAAAGTTTCGCTGCGAGGTGATGTATTATGACTGAAAAAAAGAAAGTTGGTATATTAAAAGCCTATGCCGTGCCTCATCCGCCGATTGCATTGCCCGAAATCGGAAGGGGGGAAGAAAGTAAAATCGAAGCCACAAGTGCGGCCTTAAAAAAAGTCGCCGGCGAAATAGCCGAACTGGCTCCGGATACAATTATACTTGCCTCCCCGCATGCACCGCTATACCGCGATGCTTTTTTCCTGTCCTTTTCGGAGACTGATCAAGGAGACATGGGAAAATTCGGCGTGCCGTTCGTCAGAGAAAGCCTTCACAACGATTTGGAACTGGCGAAAGCTGTTCTGCGAAAAGCGGAACGGGAGGATATTCCGATTTTTGCCGATACCAGGGCAAATAAGCTGGATCACGGCAGCTTGGTACCACTGCGTTTTATCTGTAACGAGTACAAGGATTTTAAATTTTTACGCATAGGATTGTCTGCTCTTTCCGCCGAAACGCACTATCTTCTCGGCAAAATCATTGCCGAAGCGGCCGAGGAATCGGAACTTCGGGCGGTATTTATCGCTTCGGGCGACCTGTCCCACGTTTTGAAAGAAGACGGCCCATACGGATTCAAGGCTGAAGGTCCCGAATTTGACCGAATTCTGACCGGCATACTCGGAAGAGCCGCTTTTGACGAACTGCTGGCTATACCTGAAAGCCTGACGGAAGCTGCCGCCCAATGCGGGCTGGACTCTTTTCGGATTATGGCGGGAGCATTTGACGGGAAAAACGTCGAGGCCGAACTTTTATCCTACGAAGGAACCTTCGGTGTAGGGTACGCGGTTTGCCGTTTTGAGCCGCTGGAAGAAAATACGCAGCGCAAGTTCCTTGATTTGCAAAAGGCGGCAGAAGATGAAGACCCTTATATTTCGCTGGCGCGTCATACTATTCGGGAATATATAAACAAAGGTGTTCGTCCCGATTTACCTCAAAATCTGCCGGCTGAAATGACGCAAAAACGCGCCGCGACGTTTGTTTCCCTGCATAGAAACGGACAGCTCAGGGGCTGTATCGGAACTCTGGAGCCTTGCCGGGAGTCTATAGCTTCGGAGATACAGCACAATGCCATAGCCGCCGCAACGGAAGACCCGCGCTTTCTTGCGCTTAAGCAATATGAATTAGAAGATCTTGAGATCAGCGTCGATGTGCTTTCTCCTGCGGAAAAAATCGGAGATATTAATGGGCTGGATCCTAAAAAATACGGGGTAATTGTCAGCGCGGGATACAGGCGAGGTGTTCTGCTGCCCAATCTGGCAGGTATTGATAGCGCTGAAGAGCAGGTTTCTATAGCCCGAAGAAAGGCCGGCATTGCGGCGGATGAAAAATATCAGATAGAGCGTTTTCAGGTAATCAGGCATGAATGAAACATATAATTGTCAGCTCTGCCCGCATTATTGCAAATTAAAGGAAGGGCAAATCGGTTTTTGCGGCGCAAGGCAGGCAAAGTCCGGAGAAGTACAGTCCTTAAGCTATGGCAAGATCACGTCTGTTGCTTTGGACCCGATTGAGAAAAAGCCGTTGGCGTACTATTATCCGGGCAGCATGATTTTGTCGGTCGGAAGCTTTGGCTGTAATATGACCTGTCCGTTCTGTCAAAATTATCATATTTCGAGTCGGGAAGAGCAGCCTAAAGTGCGGGATATCACATCTGAACAACTGATAGCTCTTGCGAAATCCGAGAAACGAAGAGGCAATATAGGTATCGCTTTTACTTACAATGAACCGCTGATTTCGTTTGAATTTGTTTTGGAAACGGCTAAGCTTGCGAAAACCGAAGATTTGAAGATGGTGCTTGTCACAAACGGGCAGATTAACGAGCCGTATTTGAGGCAGTTATTGCCGTTTGTTTCCGCCTGGAACATTGATTTGAAAAGTTTCTCCGGGGAAACATATCGCAGGCTGGGCGGGTACCTTGATACGGTGCTAAGAACAATTGAATTGGCGCAGGCCGAGGCGCACGTTGAAATTACAACTCTGGTGGTTCCCGGTATTTCGGACAGCGAAGACGAGACGAGGGAAGAGGCTGAATATCTGGCGTCTCTCAATCCGGATATTCCTCTGCACCTGAACAGGTATTTTCCATGCCATAAATATACAGAAGCGGCTACGGATAAAACGAAAATGAAAGAACTAAAACAAATCGCCGCTCAATACTTAAACAGGGTCGTATTGGGAAACATATAGTTTTTTTAATGTGCTATAATATTTGATAATGTTGATAGAAGTTCGGAGAAATGAAAATGTTGAGAATTTTACCGCAGGTTCAACATACGAGGTGTTAAAATGAAAAATAAAATAACAGCGTT
>CAYFUZ010000003.1:3790-62257 GCA_964346675.1 uncultured Oscillospiraceae bacterium
AAATGATTCAGGGAACCAACGATTTTGGAACCGTAGGCTACGGCGGCCCGACCCCGCCGGACAAACCGCATAATTACGTTATTACCGTTTACGCGCTGGACACAACACTCGACTTGAAGGACGGATTTACAAAAAAAGCGTTCGATGCGGCAATCGAGGGGCACATACTTGCGGAAGCAAGTATAAGCGGCGTTTATTCCAATAAGAAATGATGGAATACAGATTTGCTACAGAAGCTGATACCGCTCTGATTTTAAAATTCATAAAAGAGCTCGCAATATACGAGAACATGCTTGACCGGGTTGTCGCAAATGAGACCTTGCTGAAGGAAGGAATATTTGACAAGCAAAAGGCTGAAGTAATTTTTGCTTTGGAAGAAGGCAAAGAGGTCGGATTTGCATTGTTTTTCCACAGTTTTTCCACTTTTTTAGGCAGGGCAGGTATTTATCTGGAGGATCTTTTTGTCCTGCCGGAATATCGTGGCAAAGGATACGGCAAAGGACTTTTGGCCGCCCTGGCCCGCATAGCGCTTGAGCGTGGGTGCGGAAGGCTGGAATGGTCATGCCTTGACTGGAATCAGCCCAGCATCGATTTCTATCTTTCCCTCGGTGCGGAAGCCATGGATGAATGGACCGTTTACCGCGTGGCAGGGGACACCCTTAAAAAACTGGCTGATAGCTGACATTTAAGCAGCATAACAGCATAGTGTAAGATATCAAGGTCAGATTCCGGTACAATATACAAATTGTCCGTGCTATTTAATAGTTTGCTGTTCAAGAAGATACGCTTCCAGTGCCTCTCTGGGGAGGGGTTTTGAATAATAGTACCCTTGTATTTCATCGCAGGCCATTTCTTTTAGGTAGTCCGCCTGCTCTTTTGTTTCTACGCCTTCGGCCGTAATGCTTACCTTGAGGATTTTACCTAATGAAACAATTGCTTCCGATATGGCGGCCTTTTTGCTTTTCTCAGTGATATTATCTATAATGCTTTTGTCTATTTTCAATCTATCAAAGGGAACCAGTTCCAATCTGTGCAGCGATGAGTAGCCCTTGCCGAAATCATCTATGGCAATATGTACCTGCAGTTCCTTCAATTTGTCAAGCGTTTCAATCGAAGCCGAGAAGCTTTGAGACAACATGCTCTCTGTAATTTCCAGCTCAATGTAGTCCGGATTTACTTTGTGTCTATCTATAATTGTTGAAACGATGGAGGCAAAGTTTTTTCTTTGGAGCTACACAACGGACAGGTTTACGGAAACACGAAGCGGGGGAAAGCCCTTCGCGACAAGCGTTTTATGCTCCTGCAGCGCTTGATCCAGAACCCAAAATCCTACGTCATGAATCAATCCGGTTTGTTCGAGTATAGGTATGAACTTATCAGGAGGAATTCTCCTGCTGCCGTCAATAGTCCATCTGAGCAGGGCTTCAACGCCGACGGTTTTTCCCGTGATGCAGCTTATCTGAGGCTGAAGTTCCAGTGAAAACTCGTTGTTTTCAAGAGCCCGGAAAATCCTGTTCGTAAGCAAGGTGTTTTCTTCAACGCGGTTTTTCAATTGCTCCGTGCAGAAAACAATCCCCCGGTCAAGATCATCTTTTGCTTCATATACCGCCAAGTCGGCATTTTTCATAAGAGTATCGGCGTCTTTTCCGTCTTCCGGGTATACGGCAATCCCTATGTTGGGAACGGCGAAGAGTGCTTCCACTCCGGCTTCGGTAAATATGGGATCGGAAAAAGAGTCAATGATATTCCTTGCGTATTCCTCTATCTGTTTGATATTTTCGCGGAACGGTATGGCAATTGTGAATTTCTCCTCGCCGAATCTTGACAGTTCACAGTACTCATTTAAGAGATTGTTAAGAATATCAGCAGCTTTTACCATTATCTGCTCGCCTGTCTCATGGCCGAAGGTATCATTTATGACCCTCAGATTATCTATCTCGATATTTAAAAGAGCCAGCTTTTCCGAATTTTCCAAGTCAGATATGAGTTTTTCCAACCTGCTTTTAAATAAAAATCTATTCGGCAACTTTGTGGCTTCATCAAAATAGGCGGATTGATAAAGCTTTGCTTCGTAAAGGGTCTTTTTCCTTGTGTCTCCCAATATGTTTGTAAGTATTTTTAGGATACGCATTGACGATTTTTGCGTCTTCGCAATTTGCACTGAGTTCTATTAAATACGCATGGTCAAAATCAAGCATTTCCAGAGCCAGGTCAAACATTTCATCGACCTTTTTTCTTGCGTTTTCACTGTTAACCGAAATAAAATTCGAGGAAATGTTTTCAAGAACCCTTTGTTCTTCCGCAAATTGTTTATATCCGTATAATTTTAAATTATACTCGCTAAAGATATCGCACAGTGAAATAAGAAAGACCTATAATAACAATTCTTCTCAGATATTCATTTATATTTATTGTGACAGCAACTTCCGGTTGAATTATCCCAAGAATGATTTGGGTTGCGATAGCTATAATAACAAAGATAAGGGTGTGGTGTTTGCTGTCGAGGACAATTGTAAACAACATAAATACTACAAATACCGCCCAGACAGTTACCGCTCCGGTCTCAGCGTTTATAAACACAAAAAATGACAGGCCGATAATGCAAATTATCAGGAAGAGAATATTTTGCGTTTGAAGATTTTTTGTTATAGTCGGTATATATCGTGTAAATATCCCGCAAATTAATATTACTGCGGAAAGTAAAAGCTCATATTTAAGATCCCTTTTCATTCCGAAAAAAGCTATCGCGAAAGATGCTGCAGAACCTATGATATATATTGCCGATGCTGTTTGAAACAGCCGCAAGCGGCTAACGCTTGAATTATCGTTTTCGTGGAACAGCGGAACAGGGCTTTTTTCAAGGAGCAAGCCGAAATTTTTCAGCGCAAAAAACAGAGCTGTGGTGGGTATTATAGAAAATACAATTCTTAACTTCGGAAACAAAACCCCGCCTAAAATTTCGGGTAAGATGTCTGTTACGGTTCCCAGCAAAACCGGAAACAATATGGAGATTCCAAAAATGGTTGCCTGTCGTTTTAAGGGGGTGCGGGGGTTTAATTTTTTCCACCAGCGAAAAAGTATTATAATACTTATAAGCATAAAAATATGCCAATACAAGTTGAGCCAAACCCCTGCAATGCTCAAACTCGGCATATTTCTTCAGCCGGAATCGGTCAGTACCATGTTGTACATCTTTTTTGTATAAAATCCGAAAGGTGAAAATAAGAACAAGTTGATAACGGCCGGCAAATAAATAGCAACTAAAAGTTTTGTATTATATCTGTTTTTGTTTTCCGTGAGAAGCAGAACAAAGTGGAGTAAAAGACTGTAAAAAACAACCCAACCGAAAACGGCGAAACTTCTCCAAAAAGCACTGTCTTCGGCCGTAGGCGCCGAGTTCGAAACTGAATATGAAAACGCCCAAATTGCCATCGAGCTTGTCATAATCAGGAACTGTCGATTTATATTGCTTTTAGCCTTAGCAAGTACTGCGTATAGACCAAAAAGCATATAAAAACACCCGCAAAGGTAAAAGACAAGTGATACTATTGTGCTATATTTCATGGTTTCTACCCCCCCCCTATGAAAAAACGGGGAGTTTAAATTCCAGTACGTCACAAGTATCATAAGTATATATCACAACTTTTTAATTTACAAGCAAAGCGGTCAATATCTTCTGTATTTGCAACACGGGAGCCTTGAACACCTTGAGAAAGAACAAGCTATACACAACAAAACGGGCTTTGTATTGCGCATTTTAATCTTACAAATCATAATGCCGAACATAGTTAAGAAAAACACTAAAAATCTTCCTGTAGTATACATAATTCATAACAAAAATAATGTGATATAATAATTATGTTATATACAATTATCGTAAGCGCTTTGATACTGTTTTCGGCTTAATTAATCATAATAAAATCGGGAGAATTACAATGAACTATACACAGGAACAAATTGACGCTCTTGCAAAAAAGGCGGGAGAAATTGCCGGAGAAAACTTTATGGCGGGAATGAATTGCTGCGAGGCATCGCTTTCCGCGATTCTTCAGACAGGCCTTTCCGACCTTCCTTTTGAAACGGTGTCTTTGGGCTCCGCCTTGGGCGGCGGTGTGGGCGGTTTCGGAAGTCTCTGCGGAGCCATAAACGGAGGCGCCATGGGTATGGGAGCTTTCCGCGGCAGAAAAAATCCTACAGCCGCAGGAGATCCGAAGGCCTGCAAGGACGAACTTCATGATAAAGAGCATGGTTTGTATGTTTATGCCAAGGAATATATTGAAAAGCTGCAAGAGAAGTTCGGTTCGGTAGATTGCCGCGAACTTACGGCAAAATACGATATGGCCGATGCGGCGCAGCGCAGCGCGCGCGTGCAGATGTGCAAAGGGATTGTGTCTGCTTCTGCCGAACAGGCGATACGCAGCGGGCTTAAAGGTCTTTAAACTTGGATTTTATTCTATTAATAATAACCTGACTGAAAGAAAGGAGGATACATGAAAGTACTAATTATAGGCGGAGTTGCCGGCGGTGCGTCGGCTGCGGCAAGAATCAGAAGGCTAAATGCGGATGCGGAGATTGTGGTGCTTGAGCGAGGCCCTCACGTTTCATTTTCAAACTGCGCTTTGCCGTATTATATAGGAGGGGTGATTGAGAGCGAAGGCGACCTGCTCATGATGACGCCCCGTTCTTTTAAACAGCGCTTCAATATAGACGCGCGGGTTTTGAGCGAGGCCGTAAAAATCAACCGCGAGCAAAAAAGCGTTACGGTAAGAAATCTTAAGGATGACAGCGAATATGAGGAGCCCTACGACATTTTAATAATCGCAACGGGAGCCTCCCCGATAAAGCCTCAGTCAATTGAGGGAATCAACGGGGATAACGTATTTACCGTGCGCAATGTCGCGGATATAGCGGCTCTGAAGCTCAAGACCGATTCTGCGGAAAAAGTCGCGGTTGTGGGAGGCGGTTTCATAGGTCTTGAAATTGCGGAGAATATGATAGAAGCGGGCAAAAAGGTGGTGCTTATAGAAGGTTCCGACCAAGTGATGCAGCCGCTTGATTACGACATGGTTCAGACCTTGCACAAGGAACTTCTGGATAACGGCGTAGATCTTAAACTCAACACCACTCTTAAGAGCGTGGGACCCGAGGGAATTACCGTTTCTTCTGCAAATAAGGACACTTTTATCAAGGCGGATGCGGTTGTTCTTGCCATAGGCGTTGCGCCGGAAAAAAAGCTGGCTTTGGACGCCGGTCTTGAGTGCGGAAGAGGAATAGTAGTAAACAAAAATTATCAGACTTCGGACCCGAACATATATGCAGTCGGCGACGTTATAGAAAGCTTTGATCTTCTTATGCAGGCTCCGGGAATGCTTGCTTTAGCGGGTCCCGCTCAAAGACAGGCTCGCTCTGCGGCGGATCATATCTGCGGACTTAAGCCGAGCTGCTGGGGCTTTATAGGTTCGTCATGCCTTAAGCTCTTTGGCCAAAATGTTGCCAGCACCGGACTTAACGAAAAGAAATGCAAGGCTGCAGGGATTAACTACGATTATGTTTATGTACTGCCGTTTGATAAGGTCAGCATAATGCCGGATTGCAACTATATGGGGTTCAAACTCATTTTCGAAGTTGGTTCGGGAAAAATCCTGGGCGCGCAGGCCGTAGGAAAAGGGGACGTAACCAAGCGTGTCGATGTTATAGCAGCTATGATAACGATGGGAGCAGGCTTGGAAGATCTTAAGGAACTTGAGCTTTGCTACGCTCCGCCTTTCAGCACGGCAAAAGATATTGTAAATATCGCAGCACTCGTGGGACTTAATGTTCTTTCGGGCCGCCTGAAACAGGTTTATGTAAAAGACGTAAGAGACTTGGTGGAATCGGGAGTTTACATTATAGACGTAAGAGAGGCGGGTGAGTTTAAACAGGGCCATATCAAGGGCGCGGTGAACATTCCTCTTTCAGAGTTCTCTGAACGCATAAACGAAGTTCCCAAAGATAAACCCGTTTATTTGCACTGCCGAACAAGCCAGCGCAGCTATTACGCAATATGTCAGCTTCAGGGCAAGGGTTATGACAATGCGGTAAATATCAGCGGTTCATTCCTGGGTCTTTCGCTCTATGAATACTTTAATGATGTCATCGGCGGAAGAGATCCGATTGTGACAGCGTATAATTTCAATTAAGACGAAAATGTACTTTACAGAATCAGGAGGAAATTTATAATGACCAGCGAAGAAAGAAAACAGAAAGCCTATAATCTGATGGTCGAGGGGTATAATTGCTGCCAGTCCACGGTACTGGCCTTTGCGGATCTTTTGCCGGAGAGCGAAGAACAACTGAAATGTTTAACCTCCTCCATGGGCGGCGGAGTAGGAGGACTGAGAGATATTTGCGGTGCGGTTTCCGGAATGGCTCTGATATTGGGAGGTCTTTACGGATTCAGCGATGTTGACAAAGAAAAGAAAGCCCAGCTCACCAAGCGAGTTCAGCTTCTTGCAAAAGAATTCGAAGCGAAAAACGGTTCTTGTCTTTGCTGCGGTCTTACAGAACTTTCGGAAAAGGGCATGGCTCCGATTCCCCGTGAAGATGGACGAGATTGTAAGGATTTCGTTGCGGATTTCGCAAAGGTAATTGCTGAATACATTAACGCGAATAAACCTGCCGGCACAAATCCCTGATCAGCAAAGTAAACAAAGATTAAGGAGAATTTTTATGTCGCGGCACACCCATACTCATATTGACGAGTTCGGCAACAGCGTGACCCATACGCATAAGACTTGCGAAGGACACTCTCACGGGCACTATCATTCACCGGAAGAAAAGAAAAAAGCACTGAATCGTTTGTCCCGGGCGATGGGACATCTTCAGCATGTTAAGACTATGGTGGAGAATGACGAGGATTGCGCGGATATTCTGGTGCAGCTGTCCGCAGTCAATGCTGCGCTCAGAAATCTCGGTAAGGAAATAATAAACGAGCACATGACGCACTGTATAACGCATGCGATAGAGAACGGCGATACCAAAGCGGTCGAAGAATTCCAGAAGGCAGTCAGGAAGTTTATATAGAGCATGATTAAAACAATTCAAAAAGTGCTTGACAATAATTTCAGGTAGGGTTAACATAGCTTTATAAATTTCAAGGAAAGGAGAACCGCATAAACGATGAAGCGCTTTGCAGTAAACGGATACTATTATTACGGCTCGGTGGATCGTTGTTATGCAGTTTTCTGAAAACAGCGCGTTTTAAGTTTACGCGAACGTTAACAACAATCCACCGTTTTAACTAAGGCGGTGGATTTTTAGTTTGCGTATGCGTTCCGCTGAATCAATTAAACCCAGAAAAACAAAAATACGATATTTATCACGGAGGAAAACAAAATGACAATTTTGAAGAAACTTACATCAAAAAGTTTTATCAGACGTGCGGCAGCTCTTGCCCTTGCATTGGTAATGGTGCTTTCTTTTGCGGCCTGCACAAAGAAGGAAGAGAACGGTCAGAAAGAGCCCGACAAAAAAGTTTTCAAGATCGGCGTTATGCAGTTCGGCGAGTTCACGGCGCTTGAAAACGCAAGAAAAGGCTTTGTGGAAGGCCTGGCGGAGCTCGGCTTTAAAGAGGGCGACAACGTTGTATTCAATACGTTGTCCGCTGCGGCCGATACTTCCAACTGCCCGACAATAGCTGACACCCTCATCAACGACGGAAGCGACCTGATTTTCGCAATAGCGACCCCGTCCATAATGTGCGCCAAGGAAAAGACCTCGGAGATTCCTCTGCTGTTTACGGCTGTTACGGACCCCGTAGGTTCCGGCATCGTGGCGAGCGCTTCTAATCCGGGCGGCAACATTACCGGAACATCCGACATGAACCCGGTTAAGGAGCAGATAGATCTTCTCGTAAAACTGCTTCCTTCCGCAAAGACCGTGGCGGTTCTTTACATTTCCAGCGAATCCAACTCCGCCGCTCAGTATGCTCTTGCAAAGGAAGCTCTTGAAGCAAAGGGGCTGACATGCCTGCAGAAAACCATCTCCGCCATAGACGAGGCGAAGTCCGCAATTGAATCTCTTAAGGGCCAGGCAGACGCAATTTACATTCCGACAGATAATATTCTTTCGGACGGTATGGCGGGAGTATCCGCAGTGGCAAACGAGAACAAAATCCCGACTATCGTAGGTGAACCGGGCATGGTGGAAAACGGTGCGTTTGCTACTTTCGGAATAGATTACACTGAACTCGGAAAGCAGACTGCGGCGATGGCGGCAAAAGTTCTTAATTCGGATGACCCCATTAAGACGGTCGGCACGATTGCGGTAGGATACCAGACAAAGGAATGCAAGATTGCCGTTAACAAGGCGGCCGCAGAGGCGCTCGGAATCACAATCCCTGAAGACATTATGAAAGATGCTCTGGTATACTAATCAGCGGCAGAGTTCGCTCGATATTTGAAAGGTAATTTAATAATGATAACTTTGACTACAATTCAAAGCGGAATTGCCCAGGGGCTTCTCTGGGCCATTCTGACGCTTGGGATAATGCTTACATTCAGGGTTTTGGATATAGCGGATCTTACGGTGGAGGGAAGTTTCCCTCTGGGCGCCGCAGTCTGCGTTGTTCTTATGAATGCAGGCGTCAATCCCTTTATCGCGGTGCTGGTAGCTTGCCTGGCAGGAGCTTTGGCAGGAGCGGCGACGGGATTTTTGATTACAGGCTTTAGGATTCCTCCGATACTTGCCGGCATACTCACACAGATAGCGTTGTATTCCGTAAACATAAGAATCATGGGGGACAAAGCGACGGTGGCGATTGCCAAATCCTCCATAAAAAAATTTCTTCAGGCCTTGCTTCCGTCGCTTAAATCCAATATGCTTTCTATTATTTCGGGCGTGGCGGTTTGCGCTGTAGTCATATTCATACTGTATAGATACTTCGGAACAGAGATAGGCTGCGCCATCCGTGCGACAGGCAGCAACCCGCATATGGCAAGAGCGCTCGGCATAGATACGGACAAAACCACGGTGCTTTGTCTTATGATATCAAATGCTCTGGTAGCGCTCGCCGGAAGCCTTATAGCTCAGTTTGATTACGGCTCGGCTCTTGTGAACATGGGCCAGGGTACTATCGTTATAGGTCTTGCTTCCATAATCATAGGAGAGGTGCTCTTTCTCAGAAAAAAGGAACTGAATTTCGCGCTTAAGATGAGCGCTATTGTTTGCGGAGCTATTATTTACCGAACAGTCATTGCGTGCGCATTGACTCTGCCGTGGATGAAAGCCACCGACCTTAAGCTTATAACAGCCGCAATAGTAGCTGTTGCGCTTGCCATACCGGTGCTTAAAGACAGGGCCGCTTTTATGAAAAAATCAACAGCGGCGGCAAGGAGAAGTTTTTCGGCGGCAGAAGCTACCGGCCGCAGCGCGGCAAATGCCGGTGCCATTTCGGCAGGTACAATGGCCTGCGGAACGAAAGTAATAATTAAGGACTCATCGGCAGCAGATCGGAAAGAAGGTGAGGAGAAGACAAATGCTTAAAATTGAACATCTGAAGAAAACGTTCAATGCGGGAACGGTAAATGAAAAGGTGCTTTTCTCCGACCTTAACCTGAACGTGGAAGACGGCGATTTTATAACGATAATCGGATCAAACGGCGCCGGAAAATCCACTATGCTCAATGCAATTGCCGGCTCGGTTATTCCGGATGACGGCAGTATAGTGCTGAACGGAAAAGAGATAACATATATGTCCGATGTAAAGCGCACGCAGTTCATAGGTCAGGTTTTTCAGGATCCCATGAAGGGCACTGCACCTGATATGTGGATTTCGGAGAACCTTGCGCTTGCTTACAGAAGGGGAAAGAGAAAAACACTCAAATGGGGAATAGGCAAGGGAGCGGAACTGGAACTTTATAAAACCCAGCTTGCAAGGCTCGGTCTTGGACTTGAAGACAGATTGGAAACAAAAGTGGGTCTCTTGTCCGGAGGACAGCGACAGGCGGTTACTTTGCTGATGGCAACTATTCAAAAACCGGAACTGTTGCTTTTGGATGAGCATACCGCGGCGCTTGACCCCAAGACTGCGGCAACAGTGCTTGAATTATCCAAAAAAATCGTCGAAGAAAACAACATTACGACGCTTATGGTGACTCACAATATGAAGAACGCCATAGAATACGGCAACCGCCTTGTAATGATGCATAAAGGCAGCGTTATTCTGGACATAAAAGGAGAAGAAAAGAAAGCTCTGACGGTGGAGGCCTTGCTTCGAAAGTTCGAAGAAGTAGCGGGAAAGGACTCCGAAGGCGAAGATCAACTGCCCGACACAGCCCTGCTCAATACGTAAAATTCTGGTGCGTCATTAAGATCGCAGGAAAAACGCAATGAACAGGGCCGATGAGATGCTTTCATCGTTTAGATTACTAGGCTACGGAAATATATCAGTACTTGCCATATTCATGAAGCACTTTGAACATGCGTTCAACGTTTTCTTCCTTTGCTCCGTTTATGCCGGCAGACAGCCTGAATATATAACCGCCGTCTTTCATTGCAATATCCAAGAAGCGCTTAAGCTCTTCTTCAATTTTGTCCGGTGATGCATAAATTAAAAGCGGTGACGGGAAACCTCCTCCGATGCAGCATTTTTTGCCAATGGTTTCTTTGGCCTTTTTTATGTCAACCTTATCGAAGGTGAAATAAGCCGCACACTTTTTTACTTCACAGAGTATTTCAAGTTTATCGTTGTATTCACCCTCACAGAAAGCATTTGTTATCATGCCGCATTCGGCACAAGTGTCGATAATTTGTTTTAAGTGATTCCAGTAGAATTTACGGTATAAATTGTTGCCCATCATATCGTCGCTTCCTTTGTGCAAGGCCATAACGACCTGTTTGCCGTTTCTGCTTCCATC
Source organism: uncultured Oscillospiraceae bacterium (assembly GCA_964346675.1). Classification (GTDB taxonomy): domain Bacteria; phylum Bacillota; class Clostridia; order Peptostreptococcales; family Anaerovoracaceae; genus RUG13409. Next base: position 14,686 of record CAYFUZ010000003.1, read on the forward strand.
TTTATTAAGCTTTCTCAAGCCTTCGAGCTGCTCTTTTTGGAATTTTTCGCAAAATTCAAGTACAAACTCTTCTTCTTCGAAAATGTCGATAAAAGAGTTAATCATTCCACGAAAAGTATCGCCGTACTTATCAAACGGAACCACGGCGCGGCCTCCGGCTATCGATGGGAAACCAAGCTCCGAAAGCTCTTTGTTGACCTTTGCCGTCTTCGGGCGATATTCTTTATAAAAATCATCTATTTCCCAAAGCTTTTTTATAGCCTCTCGGATTTCGGTTTTACCGAAGGCATCAACAATACTCCCGATTCCTCTGTGATTGAGTTCAAGCGTAAAGTCTGCAAATGGCTCCATGACACTAGACACCCTTGGCAGAAATTTGTTTATGGACCATTTTGTGTAGTCATATCGGAATTCATCAAATTCGTCGTCCAAGAGGGTTGGAAACTCTACAAACTGCGGCATGGAATCGGGACCTATGGGGGAGTTCTTCATGCCTGCAATAAAGAAAGTCTTGCTGCCTTGCATTTCGTGTCCGCGCCCCTCACCCGCATAGCTTAAACCTAAGCTTGTACATACATCCGGCTCAAAATCAAGCATGAATTTTTGAGCGGCCTCTTTTGCTATCTGCAGAGTTTCATCATAGTTGCTCTCCGCTATAGTATAGCCAAGGCGCTGTATCATAAATTCCCCACCGGAAATATCAATGGGGACCTTGTCCGGTGTCTTAAGAGCCAGAGCATCATTTAAACGTTTCAGTTTGGCATCATATTTTTTTTGGTTTTCTGCTGTCATAGTATGGTCCTCCTTTTGTAGAAAAGTATAGCAAATACAATATTCTACCATGATTATATAATAAAAGCTTTCTGGATAAGAACAATTCTCTCATACTTATATTTCCAAGTAAGAAAAATATAACTTCTTAATTCTGCGTCTAAAGTATTTTTAGGTGCTAATATAAAAGTAACAATTATATTTTAGGGTTCTTGTAACGTTTTATTGTAAAACGTTGCAAGTGTGATTGTTTTAGGTGGTTTTTTATGGCACAAGCACAGAAAAAGAAGATTTCTGTAACCTTTGTTATAGGAGTGCTTCTGATGTTTGTCCTGGGATGGATATTACCTACTTGGGGATCTGTTACCAGGGTAGGGGTCTGCGGTATATGTATATTTGTAGGTCTCGTTATCCTAGCCGCTGCCGGATATCATTATCTGGCAATATCCTCGCTGGCACTTCTTGCCATTCAGCTGTCCGGCGCCTTCACTTTTAACCAGATGTTGGCAGCGAGTATAGGTGGTGCAACAATTTATCAGCTGATTATCGTTTACGGTCTTTGCCGTGCTTTAATTGAATGTGGTGCTGGAGATGTGATAGCAAGGTGGCTGATCACAAGAAAATTCGCACAGGGAAAACCGTATGCATTCACGGTTATGTTGATGATTGCTTCGATATTTGCCGGTGCATTTATCGGTCTTGGAGGTCTTTTATTCTATTACAGCGTTCTTGAATCCGTTCGTAAGGAACTCGGCTACGAAGAACACTCCGCTTGGATGAAGTTTAACGTGTTCGGTGTTTATTCAAACGCCATGATAGGTATGTCTGTTCTTCCGTTTAAGGGGCTTCCTGCAATAATTTTTGGACCACTTAAACAAGCTCTGGGCACTGTAAATATTAAGACAAACGATGTCTCGTTTATTGTGCTCGTTGCGGGCTTTGGTTTTATAGTAGCGTTGATTTATTACCCGATAATGAGACTATTTAAGGTTGATTGTAGTCTCCTTGAAAATCTAGATATTACAAAAATGGAGGGCATGGGTAACGTTAAGATGGATAGACATCAGAAGTGGGTGTCCATTTTGTTCCTCATATCGTTGATTTATTCCGTACTGATTATATTCATAAAGCCGGACATGGGACTTTTTGGGAAACTGTTTAACGGTATTACTCAGGCAGGCTGGTTTGCGGCAATTCTTGCCATCATGTGCCTGATTAAGGTAGATGGCAAATTGCTGGCGAACCCACGCACAGTACTTAAAGAAGGCGTTGACTGGAACGTTATTTACGCCATGATAGGTTTTACCCAGGCTGGTGCTGTACTTACTATGGATGATGCAGGAATAAAGACCTGGCTACAGGATTTGCTTTCCGGAGTGTTTGTAGAGTCCGGCTATGCAATATTCGTGCTACTGGTATTCCTTTTCTCATGGATACTTACCAACTTCCTCTCCAACACGGCTGTCGGCGTAATTATGGGAAGTATCGCAGGTCCATTCCTGGCGGTGCATGTGCAGAACGGAGCCAATCCGACAATTTTCGTTGCAGGATTTATGGTGTCTGTAATGTATGCCTTCGCCACTCAGGCGTCCTGTGGTGCCGCGCCGCTACTCTTTGGAAATAAGTGTATAGCGGAAGACCTTAAATGGCTTTATTCTAAGGGTATTGCAGTAGGCGTAATAATTTTTCTATTGAATTATGTTTACACACTTGCTTTAAATGCTTTATTCTAATACATTAGTTAAATAATGAAACCGTGTACCATGCCACCGTAGGTACGCGGTTTGAGACAATTGATTGTTAAGGAGGAGAGATGGCTGATTATGTTATGAATAATGAAGGAAAGTACGGATACTTGTTTTGTCAGGATCTTTCTGGCCTTCCACCTACCCATTCAACGCCGGAAGCTGTTGAGCGTTATGAAAAATTCGGAAAAAGACAGCTTTGGATAGATTCAAACATGGTGCCGGGTGCTTTTCAGATGAATACGTGTTTTTGGCTTAGGCCGAACGAGGAGAGTATAAGAAACAATCCGAATTCGCAAGTAGGAAGACCGCATTCACATCCGTACCCCGAGATACTTGGTTTTGTAGGAACGAATCCGGAAAATCCTTTTGAGCTTGGTGGGGAAGTGGAGTTTTGGATAGATGGAGAATGTCACAGAATCACAAAGTCAACAATGGTGTTTCTTCCGCCGAATCTTCCGCATTGCCCGCTTATGACGATAAGTCAAGGTGATAAACCCATACTACATTTTTCGGTAGTTATGAATAATGTTTATACTTGGGAGCGCGACGGTGAAAAAACGATTTGTGCTGATGAAAAGGAATAAAGGAGGTTGCTTATGTCAGATTATTTAATGAATACGGATGGTGAGTTTGGAAAGTATATAGTTCAGACGCTTCAGGCCCCGCAATTTAGTCCCGGCTTTGCAGAGTTTTATAGGACCTATGCGCAGCGCCTTCTTTGGATGGATGGCAAAGTGGTTCCCGGAGCGTTTCAGATGAACACCGCTTGGTACATGCAAGCATCCGACTGTAGGCCTTTGCTTAAACATGACGAACATGTTCATGAGTTCGACGAAATGATAGGTTTTCTCGGATCCGACCCTGAAAACCCCTATGAGCTCAGCGCGGAAATAGAAATTGGTATCAATGGGGAGCTTCATAGGCTGACAAAGAGTTCAATAATTTTCGTGCCGGCCGGTATGAAGCATTTGCCGCTGTCGATAATAAGTCTGAAAAGACCCGTTTTACATTTTTCGATTTCCATGAATCCGTCTTATGGCTATAAAAGCACTAAAACTGGAGAGGTCATAGACCACGGCAAGAATAGATAGCATCCGGCTCTAATCAATCTGGCCTTCTCGTATTATAGATTCCGCTCCCTCAATGAAGGCTTTCAGCCTACGGGAGCGGTTATTTTTCATATAGTAAATAACAATACGGCTTTCAAAAACATTATCCACGCAGTGTTTGCATACGACATTGCATGGAGCTTTATTCATCGGAGGATAAAAAGCCACATAATGCACATCGGAGCCTATACGTCTTTTTAAGGTTTCTGCGGCAAGGCTCACTTCAAGATTAATTATTTTCGTTCTGACTTTTATCCCGCGGCGCTTGCATTCATTGTTAAATATTATTTGCCTGGGTGATAATACATCTGGTGTGGGGTTTATAAATACAAAGATATTATTAGGGTCAAACAGAAGATCATCCATTCTCAGCTCGGGCTTTTGTACCAGAGGATGATTTTCGTTTAGTAAGATAATCTCTTCTTCATTTACAATCGGTTTAACTATCAGACGTTTGTCTTTAATAGACATAAATTCCGGATTGTCTTTTGGCTTCCCCAAAATACTCGATATTCCTGCGTCAAGTCTTCCCAGACGTACAAGTTCTATTAAAGTTTTGTTATCGTGATGCAGTATCCGAGGCTGAACTTCCGGCATAAGCTTAACAAGTTTTGTGACAAAAGCAGATGTGATTCTTATAGGAAATATTGGGGCAGTCCCAAGCCAGAAAACGGGACTGTCGGACATGGATCTTATAGTGCCTTCCAACTCATCAAGGTCCGTCACCACTTTTTGGAGTATGGGAAGAACAGTCCGTCCTTCGTTTGTAAGACTTATACCGCTTCGGCCGTGGCGCTCGAAAAGAACTATATTCAACTCATCTTCAAGGCTTTTTATATGCTTGGACATGGCCGAAGGAGTATAATTCAAGTTATATGCGGCCTCAGAGAGATTTAGAAATTTTGCTGCCATAATGGCAGAACGCAGTTTCCGGACGTCAATATTCATGGTTTCGCCTCCGCATTATTATTCTAACATGGAAAAATAAATTAATCCATAAGGTTTGATATTTATTATTCTGACGAATAAAATGTTTTTAAAGAAGATATTATTAGTGTTGCTTTTGTTTAACCGTAAGCGAGAAGGAAAGGAGTCTTTATATGGAGATTAACAATTATTGCAAAACACTCTATTGTGACGTGGCAGTGGCCGGAGGCGGAGTCGCCGGTGTTGCCGCCGCTATACAGGCTGCGCGTAAAGGGAAGCATACGATGCTGTTTGACAAAGGAACTTCTCTTGGGGGGCTTGCCACAAACGGCTATGTTCCTTCGATAGCAGGAGGAGTAGAGGGCATTTGTCTTGAATTCGCCAAAAAGCTGGATGCCATAGGTCAGCTTAAGAAAATTGATCCGTCAAAGGATTATTATAGGAATCCGTCATTTGAACCCGAGTACGGTAAGATTACCCTTGAGGACATGTGTCTTGAATCCGGAGTAAGGGTTATCTATGATTCAACGCTGATAGCTGTTGATATGAAGGATGAGAGAAATGTAAAAGCCCTTATTTTCTACACCAAGGGTGGCTATATGAGGGTAATCGCAAAAGTATATATTGATGCAACAGGAGATGCAGATCTTGCCGCCCTTGCAGGTGTTCCTTTTGAAGTTGGCGGACAGGATTTTGCGGGTCTGAATATAGCTTCTACGCAGGGCTCTCGTTGGGCCGGGGCCGATCTTATTCGTTATCAGAAAGCTGAAGACGAATGGAGAGAAAAGAAGCTTGCGGAAGGCGAAGAAGATCCACTCCCTATGGTCTATTTTCTCGAGGAGGAGGCTATAAAGCGCGGAGAGATGACGAGGCATGTCTGCAATCCCGCAAGAGGTTTTTTCCGTGTAATCATACCGAACACACCCATGGACAATGCAAGTTTTGTAACATTCAGTTTCCATAGTTATTACTGCCACAACACGGATGTCGAGGATATTACAAGGCAGATACTTGAACAGCATCAGCTAATGAAGCAATTCCATGCTTTCCTGAAAAAATATGTTCCGGGTTTTGAAAAGCTTAGACTTGTGGGAATCGGCAACGTACCGGGTGTTCGCGACAGCAGAAGGATATTTGGCGAATATATGCTTAAGGCCACTGATGTTGCTTGTGGCACGAAGTTTAATGACGGCATTGCAAGGTTCCCGGAGATGTTTGACACGCATCATCCGACCAGCGATTATTGGTTCTTTATGCGGCACGTTCATATACCTGTACCTGCCGGTTCTGCTGTAATGGAAGAAGAACATATAGGACAGTTCTGTGACGCTCGAATGCATCCGTTCGGAGTGCCTGCGGGATTCCCAGCACGCTCCAATCCAAGGGATTATTGTGATATCCCGTATCGCACGCTGATTCCGGAGCAGGTTGATAATATGCTGTGTGCAGGTCGTTGCTGTTCGGCTGAATTCCACGCCCAGGGTTCCATGAGAATTATCGGGCCGGCTATGGGTACAGGACAGGCTGCCGGTCTTGCTGCGAGTGTAGCAATTGACAGAAAACTCAGCCCTAGAGAGCTCGACGGGTCCGAAATCAGAGAACTCTTGATAAAAGAAGGTGTTGAGCTTGATAAACCATGCGACGGCTATTGGGAGGAACTTAGAAATCAGGAGGGGGAACTTGTAATAAACAAAGGCGATGCGATTTCAATTGCGCCAACGAAAAAATAACCGCATGATATTTACTTTAAATAGGTAAAGAAATAATTTGGAATAGTTTTTTGAAGAGAAGAAAAAGGACTGTTCGATTCACTTATGAAAAGAGCAGTCCTTTTGAATTGCTGTTCTAAATTTGGAAAATTACAAACTAAGATAATGTTTTCTGGAACATTCATAAACTTCTTCGGCAAAGACTTTATTGGTCATACAGTTTCTGCCTGAGAGAATTGTTGGTTTGCCGGGCTCACAGAAATGATTCACGTAATCCCTTGCTGCCTGAACGGCTGCTTTTTCATCGTTGGGATCAAAGTCCGGAATAGTAACCTGCAAGATAATCTTGTCGCCGTAATCTTCGTACAGCTTGAAGATATCGTTGGCGTTTGCTTGCATTTCCCAAGTGTCTAGGCCGGCATCGATTAAGACAGGCAAACGGGCTTCAATATGGCCGCAGGAGTGCATAGAACAGTATCGGCCTTTATTATGAATGTGCCCAACCAATTTTTGCATGTGAGGCAGGAACAAATTTCTTGCAATCTCATCGGAAAAGAAGGGTCCCCTTTGCCTACCCCAGTCATCATGTATGACAAAGCCGTCGACACAGGGCCAGTATTCACATATCTTGTCGACCATGTCACAAGCCAATTGGGTGGTAGCTTCAAACAGCTCATGTAGCGAATCAGTCTGGTCCTCGTCCACCAGTGCCATGGCGGCGTTCATAAAGTCCATGAGAGAAATTAAACGTTCAAACCAGAAGCCATTTGTCGAGGTCATCTGAACCGCAAAGGTTGTATCTACAGGATTCGCAGCTGCATCGACTTTGATACCACTGCTTTCTGTTCTGGCTGAGCGGCCTAGATTCTTCTGGAAAAAGATTTTTGTACTTGTTTTTTGTTATCATAGTGTTAACCTCCTGTCTGTTTTTGTTTATTCTGTGTTAGCCTCGTCAGCGTATAATAGCCGGGTGTTTGTTAAAATATTTGCTTAAATTATGATAAATTATTACATCCTTGGTCTATGCAAAAAACCCTTGAAAAAAAATATTCAAGGGTTTTACTATTAAACATATGCACGCAGAAAGCCGAAGATTGGCCATAATCTTGAGTTTGTTCTGCCAATGCGAGAAGTCCTTTACAATAATCCGCAAGGAGTTTATTAGTAGCCGTTCATCTCTGAAAAAGTTCCGAGTAGCAGTTGTCATTTCCCACATATCAAAGACAATTCTCTTCCAGTAAATAAATTATGATTTAGTGTATCAGATATCATGCGGCAAGTATAGTGGGGATTTGGTAGAAAACGGGGAGTAGATTGACTTTTTTTTAGATACTTGCTAAACTTCTTACCTGCTTGTATACAAACTTGAAGGCCCTGATGCCAATACCGGAAGGTACAATATCGCATATATAACGGGAGCCATTTTTTCAATGGTGGGTACAGGGCAGTTCTGCGGGCTTATCATCAAGTACCGGGAAGAATCGGGAGAGGACGATTAATTTTTCCTAAATGAAGAAGAATAAGGAGGTTCCATTATGCAATACAGACATTTACCGTCAACCGGACTGAAGGTATCTGAAATTTGTCTCGGCACTATGACCTTCGGCGGCCAGACCAATGCCGAAGACAGCAAGAGCATTATAGCCTATGCTCTGGATGCCGGAATCAATTTCATCGATACCGCCAACATATACACCCAGGGTGAAAGTGAACGAATTCTCGGCGAAGCATTGGGTGCGCGCCGCGGAGAGGTTGTTCTTGCCACTAAGACAGGCGGTCCTGCCTCACGAAATATCAACGGTTCCGGTTTAAGCCGCCGCCAGATAGTATCTTCCGTGGAAGACAGTCTGAAACGACTTAAAACCGATTACATTGATATTTTGTATCTTCACTTTCCCGATAAGCTGACTCCCGCCGAGGAATATATTGATGCCGTAACCACACTGATCCGAAGCGGTAAGCTTCGCTATTGGGGCGTCAGCAATTTCTCCACGTGGCAGTGCTGCCGTATTATGCACCTGGCAAAAGAAATGGGCGCCATTGCTCCGTGTGTCACACAGAATGTTTACAGCCTTATTAACCGGGGCCTTGAAGATGAGCTGGCGCCGTTCCTTCAGGAATACAAGATGGGTCTTGCGGTGTTCAATCCTCTGGCCGGCGGTCTTCTGACAGGAAAGCACAGCAGGGAGCGCTATACCGAAGGTACCAGATTTGCTCTGGAAAAAGGATACGCCATGCGTTACTGGAACGACCGTAATTTCGACGCCGTGGATACGCTAAAGTCAGTGGCCGAAGAGAACGGCATGACCCTGGTGGAGCTGTCATATAAATGGCTGCTGAGCCAAAGCTGGGTTACCAGCGTAATCGGTGGAGTAAGTAAGCTTTCTCAACTTGAAGAAAACGTGACTTACAGCACTCCCGATTCACTTTCTCCGGAAATCGTTCAGCAGTGCGACGCTGCCTGGACAATGATTCGGGGAGAATATTTCAACTATCATAGATAAAAAATGCGGATAAAGAAACTAAAACGAGAGAGGCATCCGGCCTCTCTCGTAATTTTTTCTAACTTTGCCTGCGCCTTAATCTTCTTCTGTTTCTTCCGTCACGTCAAGTAGTTCCTGCTGCTCATATTCCTGGTCCTCGTCAATGTTTTGCACATTGCGGAGCTTTCTTTGTATAGCGCGGGTTCGTGTGCCCATTAGGGTGTCCAAATGCCTGCTGGTTTGGTTGAGTGAGTTCTGCATTCTTCTCATGACATCCTCGAAAGTATCAAATTCGCTTTTGACCTCCGCAAGGGTCTTCCAGACCTCGGCGGATTTTTTCTGTATGGCAAGGGTTCTAAAGCCCATTTGAAGGCTGTTGAGAAGGGCGGCCATGGTGCTTGGACCTGCTACGTTTATGTTAAATTCTCTTTGAAGCGGCTCAATCAGTCCGCGGTTTACCACCTCTGAATAAAGGCCCTCAAAAGGAAGGAACATTATGCCGAAGTTCGTCGTGTAGGGAACCTGAACATATTTGCTGCGAATATCTCCGGCGCTTTTTTTGATTTCAGTTTCCAGCGCCTTAAAGGCTTTGTCTGCGAGCTCTTTGTCACCGGTCTCTTGAGCCTCCAACAGCTGTGAATAACGCTCAGCCGGGAACTTTGAGTCTATGGGCAGATATACCGTCTCGCCGTCTGCTCCGGGAAGCCTGACCGCATACTCCACTCTTTCGTTGGAACCGGGGATAGTCATCACGTTCGTTTCGTACTGTTCAGGCGACAGTATTTCTTCCAGAATGGCACCGAGCTGGATTTCTCCGAGTATGCCTCTGGTTTTCACCCCCGAAAGAACTTTTTTCAGGCCGCCGACATCGCTGGCCAGAGTCTGCATTTCGCCGAGACCCTTGTATACGCGGGCCAGCTGGTCATTGACCTGCTTAAAAGATTCACTTATGCGTTTTTCAAGCGTGGTCTGAAGCTTTTCGTCCACAACCCCTCGCATTTCATCGAGTTTTCTGGAATTTTCTTCTCGCAGTTCCTTGGTGCTTTCGGTCAGGGATGTTCGGATTCTTTCAAGGGATTCGTTGTTTCCGCTTTCAAGGCTTTCCATGCGCCGGTAAATCAGTTCGAGTTGGTTCGCAACGCCGTCCTGCATTTCCTTGATCATGTTGATTTCATGAGCGCTGCCGCTTTCCTGGCGTTCATTAAAATACCTGAAAGCCTGTTCCTGCACCATGGCTGCGTGGTTCTGGCGTTCTTCTATGAGCTTACTGAAGGTGTCCAGATCTTTTGGCCGCACATTTTTTCTTGCAAGCAAAATAATCAGCAATATGACCGCTGCTGTCAAAAGTCCGAGAATTATATATATAGTAATATCATTAGGCATATGAACCTCCATTCGTATTATATAAGTATAACCCGCATTTCGGATAGCAACAAGAGACTTGTTTCAGTTTGAGCTATAAACGTTTCTGCGGGGCTTGCGCAAAAGTATCCGTTAAGCTAATATGAAAAAGTATAAATTATAAAAAAGAACAGCATAGAAAGGTTTTATTATGGATAAGAATAAGATTATGAAGCGCAGTGAGGTTCCCGAACAGTTTACATGGAACCTTACGGAGATTTTTGAGAGTGACGAATCATGGCTTAAGGAGTGCGAGGAACTTCAGGGCTTCCCGGCTAAGCTTAAAAAATTGGAGGGGAGTCTGGGAGAATCCGCAAAGAATCTTCTGAAGTATTATAAGCTTTCCGATGAGCTTTCAGTCAGGGTGGGAAAATTGCTTAGCTACGCATCGCAAAAGGGAGACGAGGATACGGCGGTGGGCAAGTATCAGGATTTCAGAGGCAGGGCCGTTGCGGTTCTGGTTGCCGTTTCCGCTGCCGCTGCGTTCGCGGATCCCGAAATCATGGCTATTCCCGACAAAAAACTGGATGAATTCTATATGGAAGCACCCAAGCTTAAAACCTATAAAAGAAATATCGACAAGATAAGAAAAGCGGCAAAGCATATTTTGTCGCCGAAAGAAGAAGCGCTGCTTGCCGCCGCAGGGGAAATGGCAAATACACCGGAGAACATCTCCTCAATGCTAAGAGATGCCGACCTTAAGTGGGCTGATGTTGTAGACGAAAAGGGAAAGAAACATGTACTTACCGGAAGCAATTTTCCCGTTTTGCTCGAAAACCCCGATCAGAAATTCAGAAAGAAGGTGTTTGAAGCTTACTACAGCCGTCTTGGCGAAAACAAAAATACTCTGGCCGCAGCTTTAGACGGACAGTTCAAGCAGCTTAAATATTTTGCGAATGCAAGGCGCTTTAATTCCACTCTTGAAGCATCGCTTTTCTCTACGGAGGTTCCCGCTTCCGTTTATATGAATCTTATAGATACCGTGCATAAGAACTTTGAGCCTATGTACAAGTATGTGCGGCTCAGAAAGAAGATGCTCGGAGTAAAGCAGCTTCACATGTACGATGTTTACGCTCCCATCGTTAAAGATGTCGCCAAGAAAATTGACTTTGAAACGGCAAAGAAAACCGTCAAGGAATCCCTTTCTGTTCTCGGAAGCGATTATACGGATATTCTGCAGGAGGGTTTTGATGAACGCTGGATTGACGTATACGAAAATGAAGGAAAGCGCGGCGGCGCATATTGCACCGGCAGCGCCGGCATGCATCCATATGTTCTTTTAAATTATCATGATAATTTAGACAGCATGTTCACTCTGGCCCATGAGATGGGTCATGCGCTTCACAGCTATTATTCGATTAAGAATCAGCCGATCAATACGAGCGATTATGTAATATTCGTAGCGGAAGTGGCGTCTACATGCAACGAGATTCTTCTTATGAAGCATCTTCTGGCAAAAACAAAGGACAAATCCGAACGAGCTTACCTGATAAATCACTTCCTTGATTCGTTCAAGGGCACACTCTACAGACAAACCATGTTTGCGGAGTTTGAGCTTATTATGGGAAGGCTCGCGGAAGAGGGGCAGACGCTGACGGCGGACGTTCTTTCGGAGAAGTATCTGGAACTTAACAGGCTTTATTTCGGACCCGGCATGATATCCGACCCGCAGATAGCCTTGGAGTGGGCCAGGATTCCGCATTTCTACTATAATTACTATGTGTTCCAGTATGCTACGGGCTTTTCTGCCGCTGTGGCGATAGCAAACCGTATACTTGCAGAAGGCAAGCCTGCGGTAGACGGCTACAAGAAGTTCCTGTCCTCCGGTGGTTCCGAAGACCCGATTTCGCTTTTAAAGATTGCCGGTGTTGACATGAGCTCTCCTGAACCCATTCAATCCGCACTGAATCTTTTCGGCGATCTGGTAGAAGAACTGGCAAAGTAGAATTACCATCAGGATTCTATAATATCATATTATTAAAAAAACCCGCCTATTGACAAACCCTGCAGGCGGGTTTAATATATGCAATATAGTTAGACAATCTAACTATATTATGCAAGGAACAGTTTGTAATATTTTTTAAAGTAAAACTTCGGGAAGGATTTCATGCTCAACACGGGAAACAGATACAACAAGCTGCTGTCGAGGGCTTATCATAATGTATTGCGTCTTGAGGAAACCAAACGCAAGTATTCCAGAACAACAACCTCTTTTAGAGGGCGCAATGCCATGGAGTTCATTTATGAAGCCAAAGAGGACGGCAAGGGGAGCCGGGCTCAAAACGAAATTGCGGACTATCTGAAAATAAGCAGACCGTCATGCACAACGCTGATAAACAAGCTCGAGCAGCTGGGATATGTACAGCGGGTTCGGGGAAAGACCGACAGCCGTGAGGTAAAGATATTCCTTACCCGCAAAGGCAGGTTGGTAACGGCGGTTCAGTGCATACACAGAAACGAAATAATCGACAGCGTACTGATGGAGTTTTCCGAAGAAAATCAAGATATAATAGCCGGCGCTTTTTCGCGGCTCAACGAACTTCTTGAAGGGTGCGCGGACGTATTGGAAAAAGGAAATGATAAGGAGAAAAACAATGACACAAGTAAGCAATGAAGAATATCAGAGAATGCTTGCGGAAGACAGAGCTTGGGCCGAAAAGCTGGTTAAGGCTATAAATGATGACCCTCGGAAGTTCGTAAAGTACAAGGAATCAAGGCCTATCACGTCCATTAAGCAGATGATTGAAAGCTCGATAGAGCTTTTCGGGGACAACACCGCGTTTCTCACAAAGTTTGTCAAGGGCGAAGAATATCAGAAAATCACATACAAGCAGTTTTTTGCCGATATAAACGGGCTGGGCACCGAATTGATCGCCCGCGGCTTTAAGGACAATAACATAGCGGTCATAGGTGATACCAACTACACGTGGAGCGTTGCCAACCTTGCTACCGTTTGCGGTTCGGGTGTCGTAGTTCCCATCGATAAGGAGCTGCCGTACGATGATATTAAAAACATCATCAAGGAAACGGCGCCCACAGCGGTTTTCTTCGGTCCGAGGCACGAACCTTTCTTTACAAGGATGGTGGCGGAAGGCGATACGGAGCTTAAGCTTTTGGTTTCACAAAACGAGCCATCCGCAAGAATTCTTGAGGAGAATGGCAGCAGCATACCGGTGGAAAGTCAGTGGGAGCTTATAGAGTCCGGTAAAAAGCGTGTCGAAAACGGAGACAGAAGCTTTCTCGACGCGCAAATTGATTCAAAGGCCCCCGCAATAATACTCTTTACTTCCGGAACAACCGGCATGGCGAAGGGAATTATGCTTTCCAACAGAAATATTTGCGCGGACCTTATGGTTTCGCCGACTGTTCTTAAGGTAAATCCCTGGGACATATTCTTCAGCGTGCTGCCCATCCACCATACTTATGAGTACACCTGCGACTTCCTCATGCCGATTTATAAGGGAGCGTGCATAGCGCATTGCGAGGGATTGAAATACATCGTTAAGAACCTTCAGGAGGCTCGCCCGACAATGTTTTTGGGTGTTCCCGCCATTTTCGAAGCGCTTCATAAGCAGATTTGGAAGGGCATAAGAAAGAAAGGCAAAGAAGCCATAGCCCAAAAGGGTATGAAGATTTCCCGCTTCTGCAAGAAGCTGGGTATTGATGTCTCGGATTTGTTCTTCAAGGAAATTAAGCAGACCCTGGGCGGCAGGATGAGAATTTTCATTTCGGGAGGCGCGGCAATCAATCCGCAGATACTGGAGGATTTTCAGGCTTTCGGCATTGTAGCGCTTCAGGGCTACGGACTGTCCGAATGTGCGCCCATGGGTGCCCTTAACCCGGATACCGCTCCAAAGTCCAATTCCTGCGGCGTCGCTTTTCCGGGCTTCGGCGCTAAAATTGACGAGCCCGATGAAGACGGCATAGGAGAAATTTGCCTTCAGGGCGATAACGTGATGCTCGGCTATTATAAGCGCCCGGACCTCACGGCGGAGGTTATCAAGGAAGGCTGGCTGCATACCGGCGACATAGGATATATTGACAGTGAAGGCTATATAATAATCACCGGTCGCAAAAAGAACGTAATCACGACCAAGAACGGCAAGAACGTATTCCCTGAAGAACTGGAGTATCAACTTTCTCTCTTTGATGAGATCAGTGAATCCATGGTATTCGAGGACCAGGCGCAGGAGAAGGATGACACGGTAATAGTCGTTTCCATTTACCCTGACTGGGAAGTTATAAAAGAAAAGCTCGGTTCGGATGCGGAGGACGACGAAAAGGTTCTGGCCCACATTCAGACTTTGGTTGATAAAGTAAACGAAGTTAATCCGGGCTACAAGATGATACGTCATATACTGCTTCGTCATGAGCCGCTGGAAAAGAACACCTCAAATAAAGTAGTTCGTTTCCGTCCCGGCAACAAGCAGGCGAATTAACCGGCATAAAAATGTAAAAAGCCCCGTTGGACCTTTTCCAACGGGGCTTTAACTTTAAGGGGTTATCTTTTTTTTCTATATGCAAGTTTGTCAAAACAGGCGACTAAGCCGGGCAGGACAAAGAGAATCAGCAGTATGGCGACAAGCGCACCGATAGACAGCGTTATGCTAACTTCAGAAATCATTGCAGATGTGGTAAAGATGCCGAGAACGGCAAGCACGAACACGAGAATCGAGCCCGAGGTCATTATGGTATGGATTGAGCCTTCGTAAGCTGCTTTCAGCGCTCCGAGCAAGTCCGTGTGAGGCCTGTTTTCCATGTAGAAATCGCAGAACACAATACCGTAGTCTATGGTTGCACCCATCAGAATGCTTTGTACAATCAGCAAGGCAAGGTAGTATATTGAGCCGCTGTATGCGCCGATTACCGTGACCGTGATATACACTCCGCACTGAACTATCAGAGTCAGTATAAGCGGAAGAGTCGGATTCTTAAAGGCAATCAGCACAACGATGAATATGGAAACCGCCGTTATCAGACTTATTATAAAATTCTCATCCTTAAAGGTTTCGTCCAGTTCACTCACCATTACGGAGTTTCCCACCAGATACGATTCTTCCAGATTTGAATTACGCAAGTCGTTAAGCCTTGAAATAAAATCAAGGGTTTCGGCCGATTCTTCTTTGTAGTTGGAAGTAATTACAACTCTTGAATAAGTACTACCGGTCATCTGGTCGATTGCGTCATTCAAATCGGCGTTGCTGTCCAGAACTTCCTGCCTTGTTTCTTCATCGAAATAACTTGCAAACCGTTCGTCATCCAGCATTTCATCGCGGATAAAAGTCATCAGCTGCGATATGGTCATTTTGGTATTCATGTCCTTGTCGCTTACACCGCCGTAATAAAGGTACATAACCTCAACTTCGTTTTCCGAGACATCATCCGTCAGAGACATAAGCAGTTTGGACATTTCGGAAACGGTATAAGATTTTCCGGACACAACAGCTTCAATCAAGGTATTTCCCGCCTTTAGATCTTCCGCGTCTTGTTCATCGACATATTTTTCAAGGTCCTTGTTGCCGAGCACATCGGTTACCGCGAAGGAGACGAACTCCTGCGGTGAAACCTTCCATGAGTTTCCCGCACCCTTTTTATACATATTCAGTATGTATAGTTGTTCCGTTTGAGCCGGCTTCATGCCTAAAAGTGAAGCGAGTTTTGACGAGGATAACGACGTGCCGCTTACGGAGGTGTTGATAATTTTCTGTACGGAACCGAGCTGCTCAAGCGATGTCTTATCCATCATCTTACTCATTAAGGGGTCGGATATGATGAAGTCAACGAACTCCTTAAGAGACATTGTTTTGCTGCCGACGTCGCCGGCGTAATAAAGACGGAATACGGTATTGATCATATTCACGTCCATGCCGAACACCTGCGCAAGAGTTGCCGCGTCGAGCGGTGCGTTTGATACTGCAAGCTGTACAATCTGATTCATCTGCTGAAGCTGAGCAGCCTGCTCTGTGCTAAAGCTTCCGGCGTACGCACTGTTTGCAAGCACGGAGTTTGCAAGAAATGCTGTAAATTCCGGAACAGAAAGTGTTTTCTGCGAGGCCAGGGCGAGTCCGAACAGCTGCTGAACCTGTGCGGTTTCAATACCGAATACGGAAGCAAGCGCTGGAGCGTTCAGAGCCGTTCCCGATACGGCAAGCTGTACAATCTGATTAAGCTGCTGGAGCTGCCTGTTGCCGGGTGCAAGCTGCATTGCCGCAGAAAGAAAATCCGCTAAAGTCATGGCCTCAGCCGCATTCATCGCGTAGATGGCGGATATTTCATTTTCCGTCATGCCAGTAATGTTCGCCATTGCGGCTTTATCCAGCATTTGCCCCGAAGCGGCAAGATTGATTAGGCGTTCCGTCTGCGCAAGCTGTGCCAACTGCTCATCGGAAGAGTTTGCTTTAAGCAGCGCCAAAAAGTTGTTCAGCGGCATTTTCATGGCTGCTGCTTCCTGTTGGAATGCGGGCGTTGCGGAGAAGTACATGAAATAAAGGCCGGTAACACTCTCTGCATCCATTCCTAAAATTTGCGCCATTTGTTCAGGTGCAAGTCCCTGCTTTGATATTGAAAGCTGAATGAGGCTATTCAGCGTTTGAATTCTTGTTTTGGTGGTTTCATCAAAGGAGCCGGCAAATGTAGGATCTTTCATCAAACGATCGCACAGGAAAGAAGAAAATTCCGATACTGTCATCGTTTTGCCGCTGACATCTTCCGCATTATGTAGAACAAATACGGTTCGTACGGTGTTCTCGTCTATGCCGAGCAATGCCGCCAACTCCGGCACTGTTTTCTTAGCCTGGACGGTATTTGAATTGGTGTAGGTCTGTAATTTCTTTAAGGAAGCTAATGTGGCGGAATCAAACATTGAACCGTAGGTCTTGTCTTGTGCTACCGTA
Organism: uncultured Oscillospiraceae bacterium; assembly: GCA_964346675.1. Lineage (GTDB taxonomy): Bacteria > Bacillota > Clostridia > Peptostreptococcales > Anaerovoracaceae > RUG13409. The sequence goes on from CAYFUZ010000003.1 coordinate 31,727, forward strand.
TTCAGCACAAAATCCACAAAGGCGGGTAAAGTCATAGTGCCGCTGTTCGCTACGCCGTTCTCAATCATATAGTATAGATACAGTTCTTCGACGTCTTTTTTGTCAATACCGAAGAAATCCGCCATATCGGCTGCGGACATTTTTGAAGTCAGTTTTTCCGCGTCCGAGAACTTTTCAAAATACTCTACATTGTCGCGAATATTGTCACCCAGATGCTTGCTCAAAGTTTCGTTCGGAAGAACCGAATCCGTGATAAAATTCATAAACTCGGCAGCTGTCATGGTGGGGAGTTCTTTGTCCTCGGCGATGAAATAGAGCATGCGGATTATATCTTCGTCAATTTCTCTTTTATCATCCATCTCCTTGATGGCGTCATTCATTTCTTTTGCGTCAAGGGCTTTTCCTATTGTGTTGGAAAAGCCGATAACGTCTGTAACCTTTTCGTCTTTTTCCACTGCGGAAATAATATTGTCTATCTTATTTTCATCTTTGTTGTTGTAGACAAGGACAACGGTGTTGTCTTTCGGGAAAACATCGGCAAGGGGATCTTCACTTTTTTCCATAAAGGTAATTGCGGTGGAACCTTGTAAAATATAAATTCCGGCAAACAGCGCGATAAAAATTATCGGCATAATGAATCTTAATTTGTGACTGATTTTTGCCATTAATCCCATATGGACATGGGGCGTTTTTTTTCTGGTCTTTTCAAGCCATTTGTCGAATATCAAAATCAGTACCGGTAATATGGTAAACGCACAGAGCATACTTATGAACACGCCTTTTGCTAAAACTATACCGAGCTCCGGCCCGAGCTTAAAGCTGAGAAATACGAGCGCAAGCAGTCCTACTACTGTGGTAAGCGAGCTGGAGGCGATTGCCGAAATGGATGCCGCAAGAGCCGTTTTCATAGCCTCGAAATTATTTTCATGCTTGCTCTTTTCCTGGCGATAGCGATTTATCAGTATGATGGCATAGTCCATGGAAAGCGCAAGCTGAAGAATCGGTCCCACGGACGCGGTCATTTCATCGATGTACGGGAGAAAGAAATTTGTTCCCATATTGATTATGATGGCAATGCCTATGTTTGCAAGGAGCAGGAACGGCTCCAGCCAGGAGGCACACATAATTAAAAGAATGACAAGCACAAGTGCCATGGCGCCGGCAAGGAGTTCGAAAGACACTTTTGTGGATTGAATGTCGTTATTTCTATATGCCATGGTGTATTCGGGAAAACCGTTTTCGATGGCTTCCTCAATCGCAGCCTCTTCGTCGCTGTTGTAATCAAACTTGCTGTTTACCACGAAAAGAGTATGATTGTCTTTATTATATTCGTCACTATCACTTTCGTAGTTTACGCTGTTTACATTGGGTATAGCCTTAAGCCTGGCTTTAACATCAGCTATCTGCTGGGCATTCAGATCGTCAAACATTACCCGAATAGAGGACTTTTCATCCGCTTCGGGAAAGTTTTCTTCCATAATCTCAAGTCCCTGCTTGAGATTTGATTCATCCTTTAAATATTTCGTCCGATCCTTGTTAATCGGTACGGACATAGCGAGAAAACCGCAAACAATAGCAAACACGAGCATAATTGCCAGTGTTGCGTAGCGGTGATTGATTAGGAAGTTTGCAAATTTTTTCATAGTCGGTACGCCCTTTCTTGACAGTATAAGCTAATAGAATTATAATAAACAAGTGTTGACAATACAACCTTCAGATTTTTAAAAACGGAATGTTAATCAACATTCAGACGGTCAGTGTTGATATTCTTTTGAAGTTCTTAGCCGGAGGGCATAATGGTAAAAAAAGAGGATCGCCGCGTTGCAATGACAAAACGTCTGTTGAAGGACGCTTTAATCGAGATGCTGAAAGAAAAGGATATATACAATATTTCCATTCGGGAGCTTTGCGAAAGGGCCGATGTAAATCGCAGCACTTTTTATAAGCACTACGGCAGCCAGTTTGACCTTCTTGCCGATATGGAAAACAATATGCTTGATTTCATAGCCAAAACAATCAAGAGCAACGAGGCGGAACCGGAGAAGATTGTTATCGCCGTTTGTAAATACATTGAAGAAAATATAGAGTTTGCGCGGCTGATTATAAACAACAATGTAGACCCCGCGTTTGCTCAAAAGCTGTTTGCTATGGAAAGCGTTAAGACCAACACACTTAAAAGGTTTTCCGGCAGCAGCAACGATGCGGAGCTTGAATACATATACAGCTTTCTGACTTACGGAGCCTTTCGCGTGATGTGTGTATGGTTGAATAAAGAGGATCGCGAAGAGCCCGAAGTGCTTGCAAGGCTTGTCAGCCAGCTTATGCTGAATTAAAAAACGACGGCAGAAAGATTGGTCTTCTCTGTCGTTTTTTTATTGCGGGAAAATGTGTGATTTTGGTGTTTTGTTAGCACTCTATATTGATGAGTGCTAATTATCGTGCTATAATACACTTAAAGATAGATACACTAAAGGTATCAAAGATACAAAGAAAGGGAAAAGGGATAAACAACAATGAACGTAAATAAATTTACTCAGAAAACAATAGAGGCAATCAACGCCGCGCAGGTTCTTGCCGTCGAATACGGCAACCAGCAGATAGCTGCGGAGCACTTGCTGGCCGCACTTGTAAATCAGGACGGGGGACTTATTCCGAACCTTCTTGAAAAGATGGGAGTGGATAACAGAACTTTCAAGGCGGCGGCAATGAACAGCCTTGAGGCGTTGCCGAAAGTGACCGGACCCGGCCGTGAAGGGGGCAAAGTTTACGTGACGCCGGAGCTTGACCGTATATTGGTTCAAGCCGAAAAATATGCGCAGCAATACGGCGACGAGTACGTATCCGTGGAGCATATATTCCAGGCTATGCTGGAAGGCAGGGCGCAGAGCCTGAAGGGTTTGTTTGCCCAATTCGGAATAAACGAGGAGCGTTTTCTTAAAGCACTTGCCGAAGTCAAGACTTCAAGGATATCTTCGGACAATCCGGAGGATACTTACGAAGCCTTGAAGAAGTACGGCACCGACCTTGTGGAAAGAGCCAGAAAACAGCAGATGGACCCTGTTATAGGCCGCGACGACGAAATCCGAAATGTCATCAGGATATTATCGCGCAAAACGAAAAACAACCCGGTGCTCATCGGTGAGCCCGGTGTTGGCAAGACCGCGATAGCGGAAGGTCTCGCTCAAAGAATTTTAAGAGAAGACGTACCAGAAGGTTTGAAAAACAAGACGGTATTTTCGCTGGATATGGGCGCTCTGATAGCCGGAGCCAAATTCAGAGGTGAGTTTGAAGAAAGGCTTAAAGCGGTGCTTTCGGAGATAAAAAGGTCCGAGGGCCGTATTATACTCTTCATAGATGAACTGCATACCGTGGTAGGAGCGGGCAAAACCGAAGGCTCCATGGACGCAAGCAACCTCTTAAAGCCGATGCTTGCAAGAGGCGAACTCCACTGCATAGGAGCCACAACGCTGGATGAATACAGGAAATATATTGAAAGCGACGCTGCGCTTGAAAGAAGGTTCCAGCCGGTAATGGTGGATGAACCGAGCGTTGAGGAAACGATTTCCATTTTGCGGGGGCTTAAAGAGCGCTACGAAATCTTCCATGGCGTCACCATTCACGACAATGCGCTTGTCGCCGCCGCAACTTTGTCAAACAGATACATAAGCGACAGATTCCTGCCGGATAAGGCGATAGACCTTGTCGACGAGGCCTGCGCTTCCATAAGAACCGAAATCGACTCCATGCCCGAAGCTCTGGACGACATGAGGCGAAGGATAATGCAGATGGAAATCGAAGAGATGGCTCTGAAAAAAGAGACGGATAAGTTGTCCGTAGAACGCTGTCAAAAACTAAGCGAAGAGCTGGCTCAGCTCAGAGACAAATTCAACGAGCAAAAGGCCGAATGGGAAGTCGAAAAGAGCGTAATTTCAGATATTAAGAAAATAAAAGCGGAAATAGACAATGTAAACGGCCGTATAGAAGCGGCTCAAAGAAATTACGATTATGAGACGGCTTCCAGGCTCAGATATTCGGATTTGCCGCAGCTTGAAGCAAAGCTGGATGAAGCCCAAAAGGCAGCGCAGCAGCACAAGGATAAAGGCATGATGGTTCGCGACACCGTGACCGAAGACGAAATATCCGAAATTGTTTCAAGGTGGACCGGTATTCCGGTGGCAAGGCTCGTGGAGGGTGAGCGGGATAAACTGCTTAATCTGGAAAATATATTACATAAAAGGGTTATAGGCCAGGAGGAGGCGGTGAGAAAAGTCAGCGAGGCGATACTCCGTTCCCGCGCGGGTATTTCAGACCCGAACCGTCCGATAGGATCCTTTCTGTTCCTGGGTCCCACGGGGGTCGGCAAAACGGAGCTTGCGAAAGCCTTGGCTGAAACCCTGTTTGATGACGAGCGCAACATGGTGCGTATAGATATGAGCGAATACATGGAGAAATATTCGGTTTCCAGACTCATAGGCGCTCCTCCGGGTTATGTGGGTTACGACGAAGGCGGCCAGCTTACGGAAGCCGTAAGAAGAAAACCGTACAGCGTGGTGCTTTTCGACGAGGTGGAAAAGGCGCACCCGGACGTATTCAATGTTTTGCTTCAGGTTCTTGACGACGGAAGAATTACCGACTCTCAGGGAAGAACCGTAGACTTTAAGAATACAATAATAATACTGACCTCGAACCTGGGTTCGTCTTACCTGCTTGAAGGAATAGACGCGGACGGAGAAATCTCCCAGGACGCTCACGACAAGGTCGAGGCGCTCTTAAAGCAAAGTTTCAGACCTGAATTTTTGAACCGTCTTGATGAGATTGTATATTATAAACCTCTCACGAAAGACAACATGAAGGCAATTGTAGATCTTCAGCTTGAGAGCCTGCGAGCCCGTCTTGCGGACAAGTCCCTCGGGCTTGTTGTAACGGACGAGGCAAAGGATTTCATCATAGAAAGCAGCTATGATCCTCTATTCGGAGCAAGGCCGATAAAGCGCTTTATACAAAGCAGTCTTGAGACTCTTGTCGCAAAGGATATATTGGCCGGCAATCTGGAAATGGGTTCAACCATAACGGTCGATGTAAAAGACGGACGGCTTACGGCCGAGTAAGAGAGACAGGATCAAACACAACAATAAAAAATACAACTAAAGCCATCGTTCGTAATATGGTGAACGATGGCTTAGTTTTAGCGTAAAATAATAAAGTAATATCGAACTTTTCCCTCGGTTCGCTCCGATTACAGGCTATAATGATATTGCCATGCAGGAGGTGGCCTTAAAATGAAAAAAGTAGCTATTATAATGGGCAGCGACAGCGATCTGCCGGTTGTTTCCAAGGCGGTTGACGCCCTTAAATCTTTCGATGTGCCTTACGAGGTTCATATATATTCGGCTCACAGAACTCCTCTTCAGGCAAGGGAATTTGCCGAGAAAGCAAGGGAAAACGATTTCGGTGTAATTATTGCTGCGGCAGGTATGGCTGCGCATCTTGCCGGAGCCCTTGCCGCTTCTACCACGCTTCCTGTAATAGGGATACCCTGCAGGTCTTCCGCACTGGACGGAATGGACGCGCTTCTTTCCACCGTTCAGATGCCTTCCGGCATACCCGTCGCCACCGTCGCGATAGACGGAGCCAAGAATGCGGCAATCTTAGCGGTGCAGATTCTTGCGGTCAGCGAACCGTCTCTTGCGGAAAAGCTGGACAGCAGGCGCCGGGCGGATACAGAGGCAGTGCTTGAAAAAGACGCCGGTCTGAAGCTTTGATTAAAAACATATTAAAAAACGTTTAAATATAAATTTAAATGTATTTATATAAGGAGATTTTTATAATGCGAACAAAACTCGTTTACACAGGAAAAACCAAGGACGTGTACGCTCTTGAAAGCGGCAACTATCTTTTAAAGTTTAAAGATGATTGCACGGGAAAGGACGGGGTTTTCGACCCGGGTGAAAATACCGTAGGTCTTGCCATAGAAGGCGTAGGCAATCTCAATCTCAGAATGTCCGTGTACTTCTTTGATAAAGTAAATGCGGCCGGGATACGCACTCACTATGTGTCCGCAGACCTTGAGGAGACGTCCATGGAAGTTCTTCCCGTGCGGGTTTTCGGCAAAGGATTGGAAGTTATATGCCGTCACAGAGCGGTGGGCAGTTTCTTCCGCAGATACTCCGATTATGTCGAAGAGGGAGCGGAGCTTCCCGCATATGTGGAGATGACTTTCAAAAATGATGAAAAGGGCGATCCGCTGGTAACAAAGGATGGGTTGGTGGTGCTCGGTGTCATGAGCGCTGAGCAGTACGATGAAATAAAAGACATGACCCGGAAGATCACTCAGATTGTCGCTGATGACCTTAAGTCCAAAGACCTGGTGCTCTATGATATAAAGTTTGAATACGGATATGACTCGGACGGCAGAGTAATGCTGATAGATGAGATATCTTCCGGCAACATGCGCGTTTATAAGGACGGAAAGTACATTGACCCGATGACACTTTCCAAGTTGTTTTTCGTGTAATGGGCGGCTTTTTCGGAGCGGTTTCAAAAGACCGCAGTGTAGTATTAGACGTTTACTTCGGAGTCGATTATCACAGCCATCTGGGTACTGAGAGCGCAGGGCTTGCGTTTTGGGACGCGGAAAAAGGCTTTTCCAGAGAAATTCATGATATTTCAAACACTCCTTTCAGGACCAAGTTCGGAAACGAGCTTTGCGATTTTTCGGGCAGGAGCGGCATAGGCTGCATAAGCGATACGGACCCTCAGCCTCTTTTGGTGAGGTCTCATCTGGGAGTTTACGCAATAGAGACAATAGGAATCGTAAATAACGCGGAAGGCCTTATAAACAACTATTTTTCAAGTCATAATCATCAATTTATGGCGATGAGCTCCGGAAAGGTCAACAGTGTAGAGCTCACCGCTTCGCTCATAAACGATCAGCCGAGTTTTGCAGAGGGTATAAAGAGCGCGCAGCAACTTATTAAAGGGTCTTTAAGTCTTCTTATCATGACTGATAAAGGAGAGCTTATTGCCGCAAGGGATTCGCTCGGAAGAACCCCGGTTCACATAGGCAAGAGAGATGACGGTTACTGCGTTTCTTTTGAGTCCTTCGCTTACCACAAGCTCGACTATGAGGATTATATAGAGCTGGAACCCGGAGAAATTGTAAGAATTACGCCGGACGGGGTCGAGGTCTTGGAAAAAGGAAGCGGAAAAATGAAAATCTGCGCCTTCCTTTGGACCTACTACGGCTATCCGAATTCAAATTACGAAGGCGTAAATGTAGAGCTTATGAGGTACCGCAACGGCGAAATCATGGCAAGAGACGAAATTGCCCAGGGAAGACTTCCCAAGGTGGACTACGTTGCCGGTGTTCCCGATTCCGGAATACCCCATGCCATAGGCTTTGCCAATCGAAGCGGCAAGCCCTTCGCGAGACCCTTCGTGAAATATACTCCCACCTGGCCGCGAAGCTTTATGCCCGATAACAGCGAGGAAAGAAATCGCATAGCTAAAATGAAGCAATTGCCGGTTCCGGAGCTGATAGAGGGCAGAAACCTTTTGTTTGTGGACGATTCCATAGTTCGCGGCACGCAGCTTTCGGAAACGGTGGATTTTCTCTATGACGCAGGTGCGCAGGAAGTGCATATGCGTTCTGCCAGTCCTCCTATCATGTATTCTTGTAAGTATCTCAGCTTCGGCAGGAGCAATTCCGACATGGAACTTCTTGCCCGCCGCGTAGTGCAGGAACTTGAAGGCGATGAGGGCAGTCTGCATCTAGATGAATATTTGGACGGTAAAACCCAGCGCGGACGCTGTATGCTTGAGGCCATCTGCAAAAAATTCGGATTTGAAAGTCTCGGCTATCAGTCAATAGAGGGCCTCATTGAGGCCATAGGGCTTGACCCCGAATCGATCTGTACGTATTGCTGGACCGGAAAGGAGTAAATTATGAACAACTCGCATTCCAAATCATATGCCGACGCCGGCGTTAATATCGAAGCGGGCTACGAAGGCGTAAAGCTTATGAAAAAACACGTAGAGAGGACTTTTATACCCGGCGTGGTTTCCGATATAGGCGGTTTCGGCGGGCTGTTCACTCCGGATATTAAAGGCATGGAAGAACCCGTGCTGGTTTCGGGCACGGACGGTGTCGGGACAAAACAGCGCATAGCACAGCTCCTCGGAAAGCACGACAGCATAGGTATTGATTGTGTTGCCATGTGTGTCAACGATATCATCTGCTGCGGGGCGAAGCCTCTTTTCTTCCTCGATTATATAGCTATCGGAAAAAACGTTCCCGAAAAAGTGGCAGAACTTGTTTCCGGTGTGGCGGAAGGCTGCGTTCAGGCAGGATGCGCTCTTATAGGCGGCGAAACCGCGGAACACCCCGGCACCATGGCGGAAGATGACTACGATCTTGCGGGTTTTTGCGTAGGTCTTGTCGACAAGAAAAAGCTTATAGATAATAAGAGCATGCGGGAAGGGGATATTGTGATAGCTCTTCCTTCTTCGGGCATTCACTCAAACGGATATTCGCTCGTTAGAAAGGTTTTCGATGTGGAGAACGCAGATCTTTCCGCAGCGCCTCCTCAGCTTGGCGGTAAGGCTTTAGGGGAAGCTCTGCTTGTTCCTACAAGAATTTATGTAAAGCCCGTTTTGGTGTTGCTCGAAAAGATTTCCGTCAAGGGGATTTCACATATAACCGGCGGAGGTTTTTATGAGAACATTCCGCGGGCAATACCCGAAGGTTTGGCCGCAAGGATAGACAAATCCCTTATCAAAATCCCTGCGATATTTAAGTATCTGATGGAAAAAGGCGGCATACCGGAACGTGATATGTGCAATACGTTCAACATGGGCGTTGGCATGAGCATAATAGTTGCAAGCCAGGACGCGGAAAAAGCACTTAAAATTCTTAAGGACTGCGGCGAGGATGCATATGTTATCGGCGAAATCATAAAATCCGAAGAGAAAATTATAATAGAGTAAGGCGATGGCGAAAGAAAAAGCAAGGATAGCAGTGCTGGTATCCGGCGGCGGCACCAATCTTCAGGCTCTTATAGACGCCCGGGGCAGAGTTATAAACAGCGGTGAAATAGTTCTGGTGGTCTCGAATAAAGAGGGAGCCTATGCGCTTGAGCGTGCGGCAAAAGCCGGCATAGAAAGCGTTGTTATAACAAAAAAAGAAGGCGGGCAAGAGAGCTTTGAACGGAAGCTTATTAGAGTGCTTTCGGAGCGCAGAATAGACCTTATAGTGCTTGCCGGTTTTTTGAGCATACTTTCCGCGGATTTTACCGGAAAATACGAAAACAGAATAATAAACATACACCCGTCGCTCATACCGAGTTTTTGCGGCGAGGGTTTCTTCGGGCTTAAGGTGCATAAAGCGGCTCTTGATTACGGTGTTAAAGTAAGCGGTGCGACGGTGCATTTCGTCAATGAAATACCGGACGGCGGGAAAATAATACTCCAAAAGGCCGTTGAAGTTAAAGACGGCGACACACCTGAAATTCTCCAGAAGAGAATAATGGAGGAAGCGGAATGGACGCTGCTTCCTCAGGCAACAGAACTTGTATCGGCGCAGATTGTAAAGGGAAAGGAGAATGCATGACGGACCTGCTTGAATTTTTAAGAGGGAATTCCTACCCCGGCAGAGGTATAGTTGTCGGAAAAAACTGTGTTTACTATTTCATAATGGGACGTTCGGAAAACAGCCGGAACCGCATTTTCACCGAAACTTCGGACGGAATAAGGACCGAGGCTTACGATTCTTCCAAAATGCAGGACCCGAGCCTTATCATCTACCATCCGGTCAGGGAATACAAGGGAACCTTGATAGTCAGCAACGGCGACCAGACCGATACAATTCGGGAAGGTCTTAGGGCCGGTATCGATGCGCGGCAGGCGTTGAGGAGCCGTGAATACGAACCGGACGAGCCGAATTATACGCCGAGGATTTCCGCTGTAATAGAAGCGGACGGAAGCTTCGAAATATCTATACTCAAACGCAGCGAGGGCCGCTGTCTGAGGGCTTATTTCGACTATGAGGGCTGCGAGGAGGGTAGCGGTTATTTTATCAGCACCTATATGCACGACGGAAACCCTCTTCCTTCCTTTGAAGGTGAACCCATTGCGGTAAAGCTGCCGAAGCCGGAAGAGCTCTGGGCGGCGCTGGATGCGGACAACAAAATTTCACTATATGCAAACGCGAGCGGCAAAATAAGGCTTTTCAATAAGCATCTGGGGGATTGATTATGAAAGAAATTGAACTCAAATACGGCTGTAATCCGAATCAAAAACCGGCAAGGATTTTTATGCCGGACGGGAGTGAGCTTCCCGTTGCCGTTCTTAACGGAAGACCGGGTTTTATAAACTTTCTGGACGCTCTTAATTCATGGCAGCTTGTAAAAGAACTTAAAGAGGCTACAGGCCTTCCTTCCGCGGCAAGCTTCAAGCACGTTTCTCCGGCTGGAGCCGCCATAGGCAAAGAACTTACGGAGATAGAAAAGAAAATTTATTTTCTTGAAGAAGATGCGGAGCTGTCGCCGATAGCCTGCGCATATATAAGGGCCAGAGGCACGGACAGGCTTTCTTCGTATGGGGACTGGGCGGCGCTTTCGGATATCTGCGATGCTGCCACCGCCGAATACCTGAAGGCGGAAGTTTCCGACGGTGTTATAGCACCGGGCTATACGGATGAAGCTCTTGAAATTTTAAAAACAAAGAAAAAAGGAAACTACAATGTCATTAAGATCGACGCCTCGTATTACGCTCCTGCAAAGGAATATAAAGACGTGTTCGGCGTCCGCTTTGAGCAGGGACACAATGATTTCAAGATAAATAAGGAACTGCTCGGAAATATAGTTACGAAAAATAAGGACCTTCCGCATGATGCGGCACTTGACATGATAGTCGCTCTTATCACCCTTAAATACACTCAGTCCAATTCGGTTTGCTATGTAAAGAACGGGCAGGCCATAGGCGTGGGCGCAGGGCAGCAGAGCCGTATTCATTGCACCAGACTTGCGGGGAACAAGGCGGACAATTGGTATCTGAGACAGCACCCGAAGGTGCTGACATTGCCGTTTGTCGACGGGATAGGCAGGCCGGACAGAGATAATACCATAGATGTTTATATTTCCGACGAATCGGATGATGTTCTTTGCGACGGCGAGTGGCAGAAGCGCTTTAAGTCCAGGCCGGAAGCGTTCACTGCCGAAGAAAAGAAAGAGTGGTTAACAACGCAATACGGAGTATGCGTCGGCTCGGATGCGTTTTTCCCTTTCGGAGATAATGTTGAACGCGCAAGAAAATCCGGTGTGTCCTGGATAGCTCAGCCGGGAGGATCCATAAGAGATGATAACGTTATAGAAACCGCAGATAAGTACAATATGGTGATGGTATTCACCGGAATGCGTTTATTCCATCATTGATAAGGAGGTTGCCGTGAAAGTCCTTGTAGTCGGTGGTGGCGGAAGAGAGCACGCCATTATTAAAAAAATCAAAGAAAACAAGAATGTTGAGTGCATATACGCTTTGCCGGGAAATGCGGGAATGGCGGACGACGCGATTTGCGTGGAGATAGCCGCAAAAGATATAGAAGCAATTGCAAGATTCGCAAAGGATAAGGCTGTCGACTATGCGGTGGTCGCACCGGATGATCCGCTGGTGCTGGGTTGCGTTGATTCTCTGCAGGCTGCAGGGATTCCGTGCTTCGGTCCCGAGGCCAAAGCCGCCGTAATAGAGGGAAGCAAGGTTTTTTCCAAGAATCTCATGAAAAAATACGGCATTCCGACCGCTTCTTACGAAAGTTTTGACGACGCAAAAGAGGCGCTTGAATATGTCGGAAGCTGCCCGATTCCCACGGTTGTAAAAGCCGACGGACTGGCTCTGGGCAAGGGAGTTATCATCGCTATGACGCGCGAGGAAGCAAAAAATGCGGTCAAAAGCATAATGCAAGACAAGCAGTTCGGCGACAGCGGCAACAGAATAGTCGTTGAAGAATTTCTGGAAGGGCCGGAGGTTTCGGTACTTTCCTTTACGGACGGAAAATCCATGGTTCCGATGGTTTCTTCCATGGATCATAAGCGTGCGCTTGACGGTGACGAGGGACTGAATACGGGCGGCATGGGAGCCGTTGCCCCGAATCCTTATTATACTGAAGAAATTGCGGACTACTGCATGAAAGAAATATTCCTTCCCACCATGAATGCTATGAATAAAGAGGGCAGGACTTTTAAAGGCTGCCTGTACTTCGGGCTTATGCTTACAAAAGACGGCCCCAAGGTTATAGAATACAACTGCCGTTTCGGAGACCCCGAAACTCAGGTGGTGCTTCCTCTTTTAAAATCAGATTTGCTGACGGTCATGCAGGCGGTTACAAACGAAACGCTGGCTGATACGGAAGTTGAATTTTCAGACGGCTATGCCTGCTGCGTGGTTGTCGCTTCAAACGGCTATCCTTCAGACTACGAGAAAGGTCTGCCGCTTAAGATAGAGCCTTGTGTTGCGGATAAAGTATATGTCGCAGGTGCCGCGTTTAAAGACGGCAAGCTTGTTACAAACGGCGGAAGAGTGCTCGGCTGTACAGCTGCAGCAGACAGTCTTCCTGAGGCCATAAAGGCCGCATACGAAGTTACGGAGCATGTGCATTTCGCGAACGCATACTGCAGAAAAGATATAGGGGCAAAGGCTCTTAAAGCTCTTGAGGGAGAAAAGTAATGGTATACAGAATCTTTGTTGAAAAGAAAAAAGAGTTTGCCAACGAGGCGAGAACGCTTCTTGACGACGCAAGAAATTTTCTGGGAATTACAAGTCTCGAAGATGTGCGTCTCTTCAACAGATATGACGCGGAAAATATAAGTCCGGAACTTTTTGAAACCGCAAAGAACACGGTTTTCTCGGAACCGCAGATAGACGATGTCTATGATGCCGTAGAACTTCCCGGTGCGGCACTGTTTGCGCTTGAATATCTTCCCGGTCAGTTCGATCAGCGCGCCGACTCTGCGGCTCAATGCATACAGATGATTTCAAGGGGCGACAGGCCGCTTGTTAAGTCAGCCAAGCTTTATGCGCTTTACGGAAAGCTTTCGGACGAAGAAATCGCCGAAATAAAAAACTATGTCATAAACCCGGTGGAGGCAAGAGAGGCAAGCCTTGAGCTTCCGAAAACCCTTAAAACCGAATACGAAATTCCCACAAGTGTGGCAACGCTGTACGGTTTTACGAAGCTCTCCGATGACGAACTCGAAAATTTCATTGCGGAATACGGTCTTGCAATGGACATCGGAGACATTAAATTTTGCAGAGATTATTTCAGGACCGAGCAAAGAGACCCCACCATTACGGAAATACGCATGATAGACACCTATTGGTCGGATCACTGCAGACACACAACCTTCGGCACGGTCATAGATTCGATAAGCTTTGATGACGAGCTTGTTAGGGACGCTTACGATAAATATGTTGCCGTGCGAGGGGAGCTTGGAAGGACCAAGCCCGTTTGCCTTATGGACATGGCAACGCTTGCCGTAAAATATCTGAAAAGCAAAGGTCTTCTGGATAAGCTCGACGAGTCCGAAGAAATAAACGCATGTACGGTTAAAATAGATGTTGAAGTGGACGGCAAGCCCGAAAAGTGGCTGATGCTTTTTAAGAACGAAACGCACAATCACCCCACGGAAATAGAGCCTTTCGGCGGGGCGGCAACCTGTATAGGCGGCGCAATAAGAGACCCTCTTTCTGGAAGAGCTTATGTGTATGCCGCAATGCGTATTACAGGCGCGGGAAATCCTCTGACTCCCGTAAGCGATACGATACCCGGCAAGCTTTCCCAAAGAAAAATAGTTACAGCTGCTGCGGCAGGCTACTCCTCGTACGGAAACCAGATAGGTCTTGCCACGGGAATGGTCAACGAGATTTATCATCCCGGCTACGTTGCAAAGCGCATGGAGATAGGAGCCGTTGTTGCCGCTACACCGGCAGAGAATGTAATAAGAGAGGTTCCGGTTCCCGGCGACATAGTTGTACTTATCGGCGGCAGCACCGGAAGAGACGGTATCGGCGGCGCCACGGGTTCATCCAAGGCTCACGACTCTCGTTCGGTTGAAACCTGCGGCGCGGAGGTCCAGAAAGGCAACGCTCCAGAGGAAAGAAAACTGCAAAGGTTCTTCAGAAATCCAAAAGCGGCCCGCATGATAAAACGCTGCAATGACTTCGGCGCAGGCGGGGTTTCGGTTGCTGTAGGCGAACTTGCCGACGGTCTTGAAATTGATTTGAACGCCGTTCCCAAAAAGTACGAGGGGCTTGACGGAACGGAACTGGCCATAAGCGAGTCGCAGGAAAGAATGGCCACGGTAATAAGACGCGAGGACAAGGAAGAATTCCTTGCGATGGCCGCCGCGGAAAATCTTCAGGCGGTCCAGATAGCGGAGATAAAAGCCGAGCCCAGACTCACCCTTAACTGGAACGGAAAAGCGATAGCAGACATCAGCAGGGAGTTTTTAAACTCCAACGGATCCGAAAAGCATATAGACGTAAGAGTTGAAAAAGGTGAGCTTATAAGCGGCAATCGTTTTGCCGGGAGCTTTACTCAGAGCATGGAAGCTCTTGCAACGGATCTTAACTGCTGTTCGGGACGAGGCCTTGCGGAACGCTTTGACTCCACCATAGGCGCAGGAACTGTTCTGATGCCTTTTGGCGGAACAAATCAGCTGACTCCGGCTCAGGCCATGGCACATAAGATTTCCGTTGAGAAAAAGCACACGGACAGCTGTTCGCTTATGTCATGGGGCGGCAATCCGTTTATTTTGGAAAAAAGTCCGTTCCACGGTGCTTATCTTGCGGTGGTGGAGTCCGTCTGCAGGCTCATAGCAAGCGGAGCGGAATTCAAAGATGTATATTTATCTTTCCAGGAATATTTCGAAAAGCTCGGACGCGACCCGAAAAAATGGGGTCGCCCCGCGGCAGCGCTGCTCGGCGCTTTCAAGGCGCAGATAGAGCTCGGCGTAGGCGCTATAGGCGGAAAAGACTCCATGTCCGGAAGCTTCGAAGACCTTCATGTACCTCCCACGCTGATTTCGTTCGCTGTTACAAACGAAAAAGCCGGGCATATAGTAAGCCCCGAATTTAAAAAGGCGGGAAGCAGGCTTTACCGCATAGCCCCTGAAAAGGATTCAGGCGGGCTCCCTAATGCGGAAAGCCTCAAGGCTGTTTTCACAAAGGTTACCCAGCTTCTCAGAAGCGGAAGAGCCGCAGCCTGTTATACTCCCGGAGTCGGAGGAATTGCGGAGGCCGTATTTAAAATGGCCATAGGGAACGGCTTCGGTTTTGAGTTTGATAAAAAGCTTAACCCGGCATCGCTTTTTGCCCACGATTACGGCGCATTTTTGCTTGAATTTACCGATGAGGCAGGTGCAGAAGAGCCGCTTCAGCTTATAGGAACAGTCCTTGCCGAGCCCGAAATGCGTTTCGGCAGCGAAGTCCTTGACATGAAGCATTTGCTTTTGCTTTACGAGGGCAAGCTGGAAAGCGTATATTCCTGCAATATAAAGCAAAACGTAGGTCCGTTAGAGACTTTTAATTTTACTGCTGAAAATAGAGTTTCGGCAATTATCCCTTCCGCAAAACCCAAAGTGCTTATACCTGTATTTCCGGGCAGCAATTGCGAGTACGATTCCGCAAAGGCTATGGCAGACGCAGGCGCAGAGCCGGAGATAATAATTATAAGAAACCTCAGTTCGGACGCGGTTGCCGAAAGTGTGGAGTATTTCGCAAATGCTCTTAAGAACGCGCAGATGGTATTCATCCCCGGCGGATTTTCCGGCGGCGACGAGCCCGACGGTTCCGCAAAATTCATAACCGCTTTTTTCCGAAACGAAGTGATTAAAGAGCAAGTTACGGATTTGCTTGACAACAGGGGCGGACTCATGTGCGGTATATGCAACGGATTCCAGGCTCTTATTAAACTCGGCCTTGTACCATACGGGCGCATCACGGAGCCGGATGAAAATTCCCCGACCCTGACCTATAACATAATCGGCAGACATCAGTCGCGCATAGTAAGAACCCGCATAGCTTCAAACAAGTCTCCGTGGCTTTCGCTCACACAGCCCGGCGAGATATACAGTGTTCCGATTTCACACGGCGAGGGCCGCTTTATCGCAAGCGAGGAACTTATAAGAAAGCTTGCCGAAAACGGGCAGATTGCCACACAATATGTGGATTTCGAGGGCAACGCCAGCGCCGACATTCGCTTTAACCCGAACGGTTCAGCCTTTGCGGTCGAGGGAATAACTTCACCGGACGGCCGAATCTTCGGCAAGATGGGTCACTCCGAACGCTGCGGCAGCAACCTCTACAAAAATATCCCCGGCAATTACGACATAAAGATGTTCGAGGCGGCGGTGAAGTACTTTAAATAGGCAGATAAATCAGCTGTACAAAGTAAATAAACAATCTAACGAGGGCTGATTTTTTCACATTCAGCCCTCTGTTCATGATATAATAAATGGCGCAGGCAAGTAACTAATGATATAATGAACATCACATAATAAGAATATGTTATATGAAAGGAGAAAATTATGAATCTTAAAGGAACTAAGACTGAAGCTAATCTGTGGACTGCATTTGCGGGTGAAAGCCAGGCACATACAAAATATAAGTATTTTGCGAGCAAAGCCCGCAAGGAAGGCTATGAACAGATTGCCGCGTTTTTTGAGGAAACGGCAAACAACGAAAAAGAGCATGCGGAGCTTTGGTTTAAAGCTCTTAACGGTATAGGCACAACTGAGGAGAACCTTATCGCGGCCGCAGAAGGCGAGCATGAAGAATGGACCAAGATGTATAAGGAAATGTCTGCCACTGCTCGTGAGGAAGGCTTCCATGCGCTGGCGGATCAGTTTGACGGTGTCGGAAAGGTTGAGAAAAGCCACGAAGAGCGCTATCTGAAGCTTGTTGAGAATATTCGCAACGACGAAGTATTTAAAAGACAGAGCATTAAAGTTTGGTATTGCCGCAACTGCGGACATCTTGAATACGGCACGGAGGCTCCGCAGGTTTGTCCGGTATGCGAGCATCCGCGCAGCTACTTTGAAATTAAGTCTGAAAATTATTAAGGAAAGGATGCGCCGGGGCCTGGTTTCCGGCGCATTATTTTTGAAATGAAACAATGTAAATATTGCGACAGAATTTCTGCAGACGACGTATTTACCTGTCCGGCTTGCGGTGCCTGGGATTTCAAACAGCTTAAAAAAGACGGACCTGATACTTCCGGTGCCACGGGTGACGGAGACGGAACGCATTATGAATACAGGGAAGCACGTCAAACCGGAAGGACGGCTAATGTATCTTCTTCGGTTCCGGCAGGTAAGCCTATCGACAAATGGATTGCGTTTATACTATGCTTTTTCCTTGGGGGTTTGGGCGCACACAAATTCTATGAGGGAAGATGGGGATGGGGAATAGTTTACATATTCACCGGCGGTCTTTTCGGCATAGGATGGTTTGTGGACCTCATAAAAATAGCCTGCAAGCCTAATCCGTATTATATTATTAAATAGGGGAGTTGTTTTATGTATGAAGAGTACCGAGTACCTCTTTCTGAAGCTCAACTAAATGCGTATCTGAAAAGGATTAATATTAAAAAAGAAGCTCCGAGCCTTGATTACTTAAACCGAATCATCAAGGCTCATCTAAGAACCATACCGTTCGATGATGCGGATGTTTGGGCGTCCGGGCGAGCTCCCAGCCTTGCGGTCGCCGACCTTTTTGAAAAAATAATTGAAAAGAAGCGCGGCGGATACTGTTTTGAGCTGAACCTGTTGTTTTGGAATTTATTAAGGACACTGGGATTTGATTGCTACCCTGTGATTATTCATCTTAAAAAGCCGGAGGTGCCGGATTTGTCTCCTCCCTCGCACTGCGGAGTTGTGACCGTTATAGACGGGATGAAACATTTTGCCGATGTAGGTTACGGCGGACCTGTTCCCGACGGAACGGTTCCGTTCACGGGCGAAATCGTAAACAATCATATATACAGCACAGACGGAGCGCATACCGTAATAAGTTCGTTGAACGAGGACGGAAGCTTTTTTCCTCGTTTTATCTTTAAAGATACCCCATGCGACCCGGTAGAGATGATTCCTCTGAGCTTTTATACTTCCGAAAGGCCCGGCTCGGTGTTTGCCGGAACGCTTAAAATGAACCTTAGGATGGACAATGGCTATGTGTTAATAGAGGGCAGAACATTCAAGTATAAAAACGGTGAAGAACGAATAGAGCGCCTTATCGAAGACGAAGCTGATGCCAAGCTGTTTGCGGAAAAATATTTCGGAATTTCCGGCGGTGCGATTCCCACAAGAGCCTTTGACTGATTCCGAAAGGAGAGATAATGGATAAAAAGCTTCAAAACGGAGCGATAATCCCGATGCTTAATATAGACCTTGCTGTAATGCTGGTCATAAGCCTTGTCGTTTTATGGTTTAAACCTTGGATGGGGCTGGTTTGCATGGCTTTGAGCATAGGAATCAGAGCATTTCACTACTATGCGGGCATGAGCCGTGTAGAAAAGATGCTTAAAGAATATAAAGAGCTTATAGAAGACGAGAACAACGAGTTGTTTAAAGGTTTTTCCGAGAGCGCCCCGCTGCTTTGCTGCATGGTGGATAAAAATGCGAGCCTTCTTTGGGCAAACGACAAGTTTGCGCAGTTATTCGAAACGCAGGAAAGCTTTGACGAGCTTGCGGGAGAGAGTTTGGTTCATAAATTCTTCAACAACTCGGAAGCCATTGAAACAATAGCGATAAGGGACACAATTTACGAAATAAACGCAAGAGCTATGACAAGGATTGACGGCAGACCGTGCTGTCTGCTTTTCTGGCAGGATGTTACCGACAGAGAAGAGGCGGAGCAGCTACACAGAGATTCGCAACCTTGCATAGGGGTAATAGATATCGACAACTACGATGAGCTTATGGTTGCAACGCCTCAGGATGAACAGTCATCCGTGGCTGCGGCGCTTGATAAGATTATACAGAACTGGGCAGCTTCCGTGGACGGTGCGCTTGTAAAGATAAAAAATAATCGTTATGGTATGGTCTTCGAACACAGGCACATAAAATCCCTTAGGGATGAACGGTTTGAGATTTTAAATACCATACATGGGCTGAAAACCAAGGCGGATTTTCCGACGTCGCTGTCTATTGGGCTTGCGGTAGGGGGCGGTGAACTTACCGATCTTTTGGACCGGGCGGTTGAAGCCTGCGAGCTTGCTCAGGCGAGGGGCGGCGACCAGCTTGTAATGCGCCATATGAGCGGACATACCGAATACTTCGGCGGCGCGCTTCCGGCCGTTGAAAAGCGCAGCAAGGGAAGGAGCCGTATAATGGTGCATTCTCTTTCAAAGCTTATTCAAAATGCGGGCGAAGTTTTTGTTATGGGGCATGCTGTTCCAGATTTGGACTCTTTTGGTGCAGCTGTGGGCATAAGTGCTCTTGCCAAGGATTTAAACAGGCCTTGCCATATAGTTCTTGATAAGCCCAGCGAGGCCATAGAGATTGCTTATGAGTTGGCGCTTTCAAAAGGTGTTGGATTTATAAGTAAGCATGCGGCTTTGGACAGGGCCGATGAGAATGTCCTTTTGGTGGTTGTGGACACGCACATTGCGGAAATTACGGAATGTCCTCAGCTTGTTGCCAAGGCTTCAAGGCTGGCCGTTATTGACCATCACAGAAAATCTCCGAACGCTGTTTCCGACGCGGATATGGTTTATATGGAAGTTTATGCATCTTCTACGTCCGAGCTTGTAACCGAAATGCTGCAATACGCAAAACTCAAGGCGGGACTGTCAAAAACCGCTGCGGAGCTGCTGCTTGCCGGTATAGTTTTGGACACAAAGAATTTTACTGTAAATACGGGAGTAAGGACCTTTGATGCTGCGACATGGCTCAAAGGGCTTGGCGCGGAAAACACGGTAGTAAGAAGCTTTTTCAAAATGAGACTTGAGCTTTATCAGAAGAAAGCGAATATAATATCGAATGCGGAAATACTCTCAAACGGAGTTGCGGTTGCCTACACAAAGGAGAGCGACCCGGCAATGCAGATTCTTGTGGCGCAGGCTGCCGATGAACTTTTGGATATGATAGGGGTCGAGGCCGCTTTTGTAGCGGGCTATGCGGAAGATTTTACTACGGTTTCCGCAAGATCGCTCGGAAGGCTTAATGTTCAGGTAATCATGGAGGCTATGGGCGGCGGCGGTCATCAGAACGTGGCTGCTGCTCAGATGGATACAAGCCCCGAAGAGGCCATAGCCCGGGTGGTTCAGATAATGAGAGAAAAAGAAATCTTGTAAAAACAGGAGGATATAAAAATGCAGGTCATTTTACTTAAAGATGTTAAGGGCTTGGGAAAGGCCGGACAGGTGGTTAAAGCCGCTGACGGCTACGCGAGGAATATGCTTTTGCCGAGAAAGCTTGCCATGGAGGCGACGGAATCAAATCTTAAGGCCCTCGAAAGAAAACGCGCGGAGATAGAGGTACAGCGCGCAATGGACCAGGCGGTAGCCGAGGATGTTAAAAAGAAGGTTGAATCCGCAGCGCCTATAGTAATCGAAACAAAGGCGGGAGAGGGCGGAAGGCTTTTCGGTGCGGTCACCTCGCAGAATATAGCGGATGCATTTTTTGAGGTTCACAAAATCGAACTGGATAAAAAGAAGATCGAGCTTGCGCAGCCTATAAAGCAAACGGGCCCTGCAACGGTAACGCTTAAGCTGTATCCGGGAGTAAGCGCTCAGCTTAAACTGGAAATAAAAGACGCCGAGTAAGCCGAATCTAAACTACAAATATAGGATATTGTAATGGCACAAATAGAAAGAATTCCTCCGCACAATGACGATGCGGAAAAAAGCGTTTTGGGAGCTATGCTTATAGACAGTGAGCCTCACTTTAAGGTTTCATCGCTGCTTAAGGCCGATGATTTCTATTCGAGTGCTCACAAGGAAATATATGCGGCTATGATGGATTTGATCATGTCGGGAAAACCTATAGATGTGGTAACCGTGGCCGAAGCCTTAAAATCCAGAAACTCTTTATCGGCGGCAGGCGGAAGAGCGTATATAGCTCAGCTGTCTGGAGAAGTTCCCACTTCTGCGAACGCGGCTCAGTATGCAAAGATAGTTGCGGATAAGGCGCTATTAAGACGCCTCATAACAGCGTCTTCCGGTATAGTGGAAAACTGCTATAAAGAGAACGTGGAAAGCTCAAAGCTTTTGGATCTTGCGGAAACATCGGTTTACGAAATAGCTCAGAAGCGTCAAAGCACCGATTACTCAAAAATTCAGGATATAATAAGACTGAATATTGAGGATATCAAGATAGCGGAAGCGAACGGTCATAAACCTCCCGGAATACCTACCGGTTATACTGACCTTGATCGTATGATAAGCGGTCTTGAAAGGTCGGACATGATTATAATAGCGGCCAGACCATCCATGGGTAAGACCGCATTTGCCCTTAATATAGCGCAGAACGTTGCGTTTAAACAGGGCAAGAGGGTAGGAATTTTCTCCTTGGAAATGAGCAAGGAGCAGCTGGGTCTTCGCCTTTTGGCCATGGATGCCAGGGTTGACTCCAAAAAGCTCAGTGTTGGAAATCTCGACGAGGACGGCTGGGAAAGGGTTATGGATTCTGTGGCGCATTTTGCCGAAGCCGATATAGTCATAGATGATACCCCGGGGCTGAGCGTTATGGAACTCAGAAACAAAGCCCGCCGTATGAGCCAGGAAAAACCTCTGGATTTGATAGTAATAGACTACTTGCAGATGATGAGTGGAGCAGGCCTCGGTTCTTCGCAGGGAAACCGGCAGCAGGAGGTCACACAAATTTCAAGACTTTTAAAACAGCTCGCAAGAGAAATGGACTGCCCTATTATAGTTTTGTCGCAGCTCAGCCGTGCGGTAGAGCGGCGTGATAAAGGAGACAATAGACCTATACTTTCAGACCTGCGTGAGTCGGGTGCAATAGAGCAGGATGCGGATATAGTAATGTTCCTTTACAGGGAGGATTACTATAAAAGAGATAAGGAGCCTCCTTATACCTGTGAGGTCATAGTCGCCAAGCAAAGAAGAGGCGAGACCGGATGGATTACACTGTTATGGCAGCCGCAGTATACTAAGTTTGTCAATATGTTAAGGGAGGCGCCTAAGCCTCAGCAATAATGGATTACAAAATTCAGGATATAACAAATTACTATCTTTACGGAACAGAGGTGGACAATCTCTTTCTGGGGGAATTTATGCTCGATGCGCCGGGAGACTATGTAAAGGTCTACCTGCTGTCGCTTATGTTTGCGCGCGCAGGAATTCAGGCGGACAGTCTGAAGATTTCCAAGCAGCTTAGCCTGTCTGCGGAAACTGTAGATAAAGCCTGGGACTACTGGGCTGATCGCAATATAGTAAGAAAGCTTGAAAAAGATCCGTACAGCGGAGCTTATCAGGTGGAGCTTTTAAATTTAAGAGAACTGATGTTCGGTCACTGCGCCAGCGATACAATGGATGCGTTAAAAAATCCCACGCCTCTAAATCTGGATGGCGCCCGCATTGCAGAGTTTTATGCAAATATTGAAAAGATTACCGGAAGGCTTCTGGAAGCAAGGGAACCCGAACTTTTAGTCTCATGGGTTAAGGACTTCGGAATGCCGCCGGAGCTTATAGAATATTGCTATCGTTACAGCACCGAGCGCGGCAAAAGCAACAGGCCAAGATACGTTGAAAAAATATTGCTTGATTGGCGCGAAAAAGGGTTCAAGACCGTTGGTGAGGTCGAGGAATATCTGGGTGATAATGACCGTCAGACAGTTGTTAATAAGGCAATATTTAAAGAACTGGGATTCAGAAGAAACCCTACGGCGGAAGAGAAGCGCATTATGCGTGTCTGGACCGATGATATGGGCTATAGTCTGGACGAAATTAAAGAAGCCTGTAAAAAGACTGCGGGTATCCCCAACCCGAGCGTCAATTATGTAAACGCAATTCTTGTTGATTGGTACAATAAGGCTCATTCGGATGCCAGTGCTATAGGAGAATCCAACACCTACAACAGGATTGAAGAACTGTATTCGGCGATTCGCCGTGAAAATTCCGAGAAAACGGAGAAAATCAGAACCGAAATCTACACAAAAATTCCAAGATTACGCGATATAATGGAGGAGCTAAAGGGTTGCGGCTTTGATGTGGCGAAGGCTGTGCTTTCCGGAAGACGAGAGGCAGTTAAAGCTGCGCGGGCAAAGCAGCAGGCTCTGCTTAATGAAAAAAAAGAGCTTCTTACAGAAAACGGCTATGCGCAGGACGCCCTTGATTCCATATATGCCTGCGGCATTTGCAAAGATACCGGTGTTTTGGATGACGGAACAACTTGTTCTTGTTATGCTGAAAAACTACAGGTTTTTAATTGATGGCTGATAATACGCACAACGAAAAAAATAAAATAGATGAATTTGTCGAGAGTCGGGCCAAGCAGGACATAAGAGCCAAAGTAAAAAAAAGCAGGGAGAAACTTAATCGCCTTGCGGATTATAGTGCTCTGGAAGAGGAACTGCGAAGGCGGACCGAGGCAAGAGAAAAAGCGAGAAAGGAACATTACAATAAGAAGGCTGAAAGGCTCGGTTCCGATATTTTGGTGACTCACGGTCACGGCGAATCCGGAGTGATTACCATATACAGGGCTAAAGCGGCTCTTAAGACGCATAAGGAAAAAGCTGTCCGCAAGGAGAGTTTTATTCATAGAACCTACAGACTTATAAAAGGTTTGCTCGCTGCCCGCAGGGAGATAAAGCAATGTCAGTTCCTTTCAAACGAAAAACGCCGGGGCAAGTATTACGCGGTGTTTAAGGATGCATGGCAGCCTGTAACGGATGGCCTGTCCGACGCTTCCGATGCTCTTTGGAGTTTTCTCACTGCCGTATGGCGCGATTTGGCGGATATAGTCCTTTACATTGTTGATCTGATAATTAAGGGCTGCTATTATTTAGTTTCGTTTTTACTATATATTTGGGACATAATATGGGATATTCGTATTTGGCTTGATGAGCACAAGGTGGTGGTATTCCAGTATTTTTCAGCGGTTGTATCGGTTGTTGCCATAGCGCTGATAGGCATATCGTCGCTTTCGGGTTTTGAATATTCTTACTATGGAAGGACTCTGGGTGTAACAAGAAGCAGGCAGGAAGTCTACAATACTATAGAAGCTTTGGGCGATAAACTTTCGGAGGTTTCGGGAGCAAACGTAAGCCTTGATGTTGAAAGAGACATACAGTTTAAAAAAGTTTACGGCTTTAACCTCAAAATAGATACTGCCGATGATATTATTAATACCCTTACTTATATGAAGGATATTCAGGTCCGGGCTTTCGCTATTAAGGTCAACGGAAACCAGGTGGCAGTTCTTCAGAGTCAATCCGCTGCGGATTTAGTACTGGATACTATCAAGAACGACTATGCAGGTCCTGCCGAGGGCGTGGAATATACTCAGGTGGAGTTTGAACAGAATGTGAGCATAGAGGAGGTAGGCGTTCAGCTCAGCGAGGTCTGGAATCCTCTAAATGCAGTCAGGTATCTGAAGACAGGTACCACCGAAGTATTAGAAGAAAATGAAACGGCAAAGCCTTTAGTATCGCTCAGGGCATTGGCAACGCTTACAACAATGGAAGACGTTGAATTCGGTGCAAGGTACATAGAAAACTCCGGTCTTTACAAGGATGAGACGGAACTTATTACGGAAGGTATTCACGGAAAAACCAAGATTATTTCGGAAATTACAACTCTCAACGGAGAAATTGTGCTCAGCAGGGAAATAAGCCGGGAGAGGATTTCAAATCCGGTTGATGCAGTTTATTATATAGGTACAAAACCTCTTCCTGAAAGGCAGGGTACCGGAACCTTCCAGTATCCGCTTAAAGCGTTTACGATTACATCCCGTTTCGGATCAAGAAACACCGGCATCATAGGCGCTTCGAGAATGCACGAGGGCGTTGATATGGCGGCCCCGCACGGTACGAAAATATATGCGGCGGACGGCGGAACTGTCAGCTTTTCCGGCTTGCGTTCGGGCTACGGTTATGTTGTGATAATAGACCACGGCGGGTTGTTTGAAACAAGGTATGCCCACTGCAGTTCGTTGGAGGTATATGCAGGAGATGCCGTTTACAAGGATCAGCACATAGCCGCTGTGGGAAGTACCGGTGTTTCTTCGGGCGCACATCTGCACTTTGAAGTTCGCTATAACGGCGAACCGCAGAATCCTCTCGATTATTTACCATAGTTTAAAAACAGACTGATAAGTTAAGATAGATTTTTCTCAGGAGGAAAAAGAAAAATGGAAAGATGCATAGGCACAGTATCCAGAGGCGTCAGGGCTCCCATCATTCGTGAAGGGGATGATATAGTGCAGGTTGTCGTGGACAGCGTGCTTAAGGCAAGTAAAGAACACGGAATCGAATTCGGAAGCAAAGATGTTGTGGCTATAACCGAATCCGTTGTCGCAAGAGCGCAGGGAAACTATGCTTCTACGGATGATATCGCGGCAGATATAAAGAATAAAATCCCCGGCGGAGAATTCGGTGTTGTATTTCCGATTCTTTCAAGAAACCGTTTTGCAGTCTGCCTTAAAGGCATGGCAAAAGCAGCAAAAAAGATTTTCCTTATGCTCAGCTACCCGAGCGACGAAGTGGGGAACCATCTTGTTTCGGAGAATCAGATGGACGAAGCGGAGATTAATCCTTACAGGGATGTTCTGACCGAAGCCCGGTGGAGGGATTGTTTCGGTTATGTAAAGCATAAATTTACGGGGATAGATTATATCGAATATTATAAAAAGATAGTTATGGAAGAAGGTGCGGAATGTGAAATTATTTTCGCAAACGACGTCAGGGAAATTCTCAATTACACAAAAAATGTGATAACCTGTGACATTCACAGCAGAGAGAGAAGCAAAAGACTTCTTAAGGCCTCCGGTGCGGAAATTCTGCTCGGAATGGAAGATATACTGACAGCGCCTATTAACGGATGCGGCTATAACGAAAAATACGGCTTGCTCGGAAGCAATAAAGCTACAGAAGATACGGTAAAGCTTTTCCCCCGAGATTGCCAGCCGGTAGTAGACGGAATTGCTGCGAAGCTCAAAGAGGCAACGGGGCAAAACGTAGAGGTTATGATATACGGTGACGGTGCCTTTAAGGACCCTGTGGGTAAAATTTGGGAGCTTGCGGACCCTGTGGTAAGTCCGGCTTACACCGAGGGCCTTATCGGTCAGCCGAACGAGGTTAAACTTAAATATCTTGCCGACAATGATTTTGCAAACCTTACCGGAGACGCTCTAAAGGAAGCTGTTTCCGGAGCCATAAAGGCAAAAGAAAGCAATCTTGTCGGAAATATGGCATCTGAAGGAACCACACCGAGGCAGCTTACGGATCTTTTAGGATCTCTTTGCGACCTTACTTCCGGTTCAGGAGATAAAGGAACGCCGATAATATGGGTGCAGGGCTATTTCGATAACTTTACAAACTAGTTGTAATATCACCCGTCCACTCGAGGATTCCGCCAAATTCATAAACATTTGTATAACCAATATCGGCGAGTTTTTGTGCGGCCTGTTTGCTGCGTCTTCCGCTGCGGCAGTATACGAGTATTATTTGTTGTAAATCCGGAAGAAGTTCCGGTTGAGTGTTTTCTATACTTTCATTTGGAATACACACCGCTTCCGGAATATGCCCCTCATCGTACTCCTCCTGAGAACGCACGTCGACTATAATATGTCCGTCTTTTTCGAGCATCATGGTTTTGGCCTGCTCCTGGGTAATCTGATTAAAACTGTTTGTGTTCATATCCGGTTCCTCTTTTTTACCGTTTGCGCCGCAGCCTGCCAATAACAATATGCATATTGCAGGCAAGGCAATAAAAATAATCTTTTTGAATTTTTGTATCATAAAATCAATCTCCATAACTTCCCTCATTTTGACATTATTACACAGAATATTATACCATGTTTAATTAAACGCATATCGTCCTATATACTTTGCCGTGCGTTATTTTTTATAAAATGATATAATATCTGCTCGTGCATGCTGAATAATCATGAGTATAAATAAAAAAGAGAAAAAACAATTAAAAATCACAACACTGATAATAATTCTTTCATTTCTGGCGGGCCTGCTTGTATTTCTTATCAGCACGGCTATTTGGGAAAAAGCGCATTGGGATAATTTGCAGATAGAAGAACTGATTAACCAGTTGGCAGCACCGCTGACGGGTACCAATGAAGGTTTGATGAAAAGCTTCTATCTGAAATGCTGTATTCCGGGGCTTATAACCTCTGCGTCAGTGTTTTTGCTGTGCCGGCGTTTCAGGGATAATAAAAACATCAGGAAGAATATTTTGCGGGCGATTAAAGGGGGTGTTTTCCTTCTCGCTGGTCTGGTTCTATATGCTTTTATAGTTTTCAATTTATCCGGTTTTATCATTAGCATAACAACTCCGTCCGACTACATTGAAAAAAACTATGCAGCGCCTTCCGAAGTTGAAATAAATTTTCCCGAACGCAAACGAAACCTTATATATATCTGGCTCGAGTCTGTGGAAACTACCTATGCCGACAAAGAGAGCGGCGGTGCTTTCGACAAAAATGTCATTCCGGAACTGACTCAACTGGCAAAGGAAAACGAAGATTTTTCGGGTTCTGCGGAGATTCTTAACGGCGCAGTCGCAATGTACGGCTCAACCTGGACTATGGGCGCAATGTTTGCACACACAAGCGGACTGCCGCTGAAAATCCCGGTGACGGATTCCTCCATGAGTCAGCAGAACACTTTCTTTCCCGGGGCGGAAAACCTCGGAGATATATTGCATAAAAACGGCTATACGCAGGGTCTGCTCATAGGCTCTGACGCCGTGTTCGGCGGCAGAGATCTTTATTTTGCTCAGCATGGGAACTACGAGATATGGGACTATAAATACAGCATTGAAGCCGGTGAAATACCCGAGGACTATAAGGTCTGGTGGGGCTACGAGGACGCCCGGCTTTTCGAATTTGCCAAAGAACATTTAATGCAGCTTGCCGCCGGTGCCGAACCCTTCAATCTTTCGATTCTTACGGTGGACACGCATTTCCCCGACGGTTATGTTTGTCAGGATTGTTCGGACGATTTCGGAGAAGACCAATATTCCAATACAATGGCCTGCTCCGACCGAAAGGTCTGCGATTTCGTACGCTGGATTCAGCAACAGGATTTTTACGAGAACACTACGATAGTAATAATCGGAGACCACCTGACGATGAATGTGGGTTACTGCGATGATGTGCCTTCGGATTATCAGCGCAAGGTCTATACGGCTTTCATTAACTCCGCGCTAAAACCGCAAGATTCCAGATACAGGAAATATTCCACCATGGATATGTTCCCTACGGTTTTGGCTTCTTTGGGTGCCGAAATAAAAGGTGACCGTCTGGCTCTTGGCACAAATCTTTTTTCTGACAAGAAAACCCTGCTTGAGCGCGACGGAATGGAAAAGTTCAGTTCGGAGCTTAGAAAACATTCAGAATTCATGGAGACCCTGTCAGGATTAAGCGGAGAAATTTATATATTGCAGCAAAAGCTTTCTAACGTTGACACCCATTTGGAAATCAAGGGCGTGGGTAAAAATTTGAGGGTTTCAGTTAGTGGCCTTGAGGAACTTAAAGATGAATTGGAAAATATCATTTTTACCGTTGAAATAATAGAGAACGACATGCGCAGCACGATATGGATGAACGCAAGGCTTTTGGGCGATGACGGATGCAGCAGAATAGATATACCGTTATCTGAAATTGACGGTTACGAGAGTTTCATAATTAACATTTACACGGACACAAGCCTGGGGCGTATGAAACTCGGCAGCGGGAAAGAGTACGAATCGCAAATTCGCTTGAAAAATAAGTAATTGCAACCGCTGATTTACAATTGAAAGCTGTACTTTATAGTGCATAACCGAGTGTTTCTGTATTATTTGTTTAGACAAAAAGCAGCTTAATCAAATCAAAGAATGATATTAGCCGATAAGATTATAGAAGAAAGAAAAAGACAGGGCTTGAGTAAGGAGGAGCTTGCCGAAAAACTGTCCGTATCAAGACAGTCTATTTCAAAGCTGGAGTAGTGCTTTGCAAATTAAGCTACATTCCGCTTACGGTTACATCTTTAATGACCGAGAAAGAACATATTA
The DNA here is from genome assembly GCA_964346675.1 of uncultured Oscillospiraceae bacterium. GTDB lineage: Bacteria > Bacillota > Clostridia > Peptostreptococcales > Anaerovoracaceae > RUG13409. The sequence goes on from CAYFUZ010000003.1 coordinate 60,966, forward strand.
TAATTGTCACGGTCGTGTTAATGAGCAGTTACAGATACGGTCAATATGTTTGTACGTGCCTGTGTCATAAAAGGGAGCTATTTATAAAGACAATAGGGAAAAACATGGACTATTTGGCCGTTCGCCGGCATACTGTTTTTTATTGTTATTCTAATCACAAAAATTATAATCAAAGAAGAAGATTAAGACTTTAAAATATAATAATTTAAAATATATGAGCTCATCAGCACTGGAATGTAATAATACGAGGAGATATTCAGCTTTCAAAGCCACGGCCTTTGCGAATACGTTTGAGGTAGGAAACAAAAAAATCGCAAAAGGAGCGGTCACGGCTGTTAGCAAGAGGATTCATATTGTAAAGTTCTCGGTACTTATCCAGATGAAAAATAAGTGTGTTCTTATGGACGTGAAGTTCTTTGCTTGCTACGACCAAGTTATAGTTGTTTTTTTTGAGAGCGGAGAAAATTTCTACAAACTGCTGTTTTTTTTCTCTATCGAGTAGGCCGGAAATTGAATCATATATGCCGTTTATCTCCGGAAGCGTAATCAAATAAGTGAGGTAATCAGTCATGTAGTCGTAGAAGAGGCGATGGCTGTAGCTCATATCCTTCATCCACAGACAATGCCTATAGGCATATTTATAGTATTCCATATGTGTCTGCATACTGCCTATATATCTGTAGACCGGCAGCTGGCGCTTAAGAAAGGTAGTCTGCAGCGGGGTAAAAAACTCATCGAGATACTCCTTGTAGCCTCCGAAAAGATCGCTCTTCACAAACGGAAGTGTTTTAAAAAGGACAATCTCACGTTGTTTTACCATAAAAGTAATGTCCTGCTTTTCAATTTTTCCGTATCCCTGGATGGTATGGAAGACCTCCTCGGGGTTGCCGAATCCGTCGGGAATTACAAAGAGGATTGCGATGCGGGGAATATGTGTAAGATAACCCAGTTGTTTGGCCTTCAGAACAAGTTTTTCCTCGTCTTTTTTTTCCTCGCTCAGCAGAAGATCACAGAACTCCTCAAACTGAGTGTTCTTTAGATTGGTTTTTTCTCGGTAGATCTCATATTTGAGCATAGCCTCTATCGTAAGACGTGCCATTGTTATTAGGGGGATGGATTCTTCAATCATGCCGGTTATACCTATTCCGCCCACAATTTGTCCATCGTGTTTGATTACCATATCAATGCCGGGTTTTACACCGAGATATTTTTGGACCTCATTGGGAGCTACGGTAACCATATGTTACAGAAATGAACAAAAAAAGAGGAAGACTCTGATACAATAAGTTTCA
>CAYFUZ010000004.1:0-56537 GCA_964346675.1 uncultured Oscillospiraceae bacterium
ATATGACTCATTGTCAATAACTTTTTTTCGGATTTCGAAAGTTGTTTTGAATTATTTTTAAATAATTATTTCGACAGCCAAATCATTGACCGCACCTGCTGCATTAGCTTCGTCCGTATCGATGTGAAATTCCGCTTCGTGAGCGCTTCCGCAACGGCATACGACATTTCCGAATACGATATCCCTTTCGCCGGGGATTCTTACGGAAACCATCTGCTGATCCGTAACACCTGCTTCTTTGGCCTGTGCTGCATTTAGATGAACATGTCTTTGCGCAACAATTGCGCCGTGATCAAGTGCAACTTCTCCGGCAGGTCCTACGAGTTTAACGCCGGGAGTTCCTTCAAGATTTCCCGACTGCCTGAGCGGAGCCTTTATTCCAAGCGCCCTGCAGTCCGTCATGGAAAGCTCCACCTGTGTTTCCTTTCTTTCGGGACCGAGCACTCTTACGGACTTAAAAGAATCCTTAGGTCCTATGATTTCCACACACTCTTCCGCCGCGTATTGCCCCGGCTGCTTAAGATCTTTCTTTTTGGTAAGCTGTGCCCCGACTCCAAAAAGAGTCTCAAGGTCTTTCTTTGAAAGATGAAGATGTTTGTTGGATATTCCAACCGGCACCTTATAAGCCATTTTGTATATTCTCCTTTCAATCTAACACTAATCAGTGATCCTTAACCCATGTTACATACGGAAGATTTCTGTACTTTTGAGCGGAATCAAGTCCATAACCTACTATGTACTTGTCCTCAACTTCGAAGCCCACATAGTCTCCCTTAAAATCCACTTTACGGCGAGAAGGCTTATCCAGTATGGTGCAAACCTTAAGCGTCTTTGGATTTCTCGCAAGTAAATGCTGTTTAATATAACTCAACGTCAAACCGGTATCTATAATATCTTCTACTATTATAACGTTGCGGCCGGCGATAGAGGAATCCAGATCTTTTCTGATTTGAACAACGCCTGAAGTCTCTGTCGCGTCGCCGTATGAGGAAACAACCATGAAGTCTATCTGCACATCTTCAAGCTTTATGGCCCTCATAAGATCCGCCATAAACGGAACGGAACCCTTAAGTATGCCGACAAGAAGAATGCTTTCTCCGGCGTAATCCTCGGTTATTTTTGCGCCGAGTTCTTCAACCTTGGCTGCAATTTCTTCTTTACTTATAAGCACTTCCGATTTTTCATTCATATTTATCACCCTTTGCTCCTGTTATCAGGCGTTCCATAATCATAAGAAGCTCATCCGTTCCGGTTTTGTTGAGCGAGGAGACAGGTACGACAATGTCATCCTTACTAAGTTCCAGAGTCTTTCGTATCATTGTCAGGTTTTTATTAAGTTCACTGCGGTTCAGCTTATCAGCTTTTGTCGCAACAACCACTCCGTCAAGCTTATAATACTTCAAATATTCGTACATCTGCATGTCCTGCGCCGTAGGCTTATGCCTGCAATCCACAAGCAGCATTACCTTTAAAAGGACAGCACGCCCGGAAAGATAGGCCTCTATCATAGGACCCCAGCTTTCCGCTTCCGCCTTTGAAACCCTTGCGAATCCATAGCCCGGCAAATCCACTATTCTGAACTCATCGTTAACATTGAAGAAATTGATGGTTCGGGTTTTTCCCGGACTTGATGAAACCTTAGCCAGTTTCCTGCGATTCATAAGGAGATTTATGAGCGAGGACTTTCCTACATTGGACCTTCCGGCAAACGCTATTTCGAATTTGTCGGAAATAGGGTATTGCGCGGGTTTAACGGCACTGCAAATAAATTCCGCAGATTTTATATTCATACGAGAGCCTCTTTTAGTGCGTCTCCTATCTCCGATATGAACACGAACTCTATATTATCTCTTGTAACCTGCGGAAGATCGTCAACATGGGATTTGCAGTCAATCGGCAGAATCACCTTCGTAATGCCCATTCTGTGAGCAGCCAGAACTTTTTCTTTTATGCCGCCTACAGGAAGAACTTTACCTCTGAGCGTAATTTCACCGGTCATAGCCACATCCTTGCGAATCCTGCGGCCCGAAAGAGCCGATATAACCGATGTGCAGATTGTTATACCTGCGGACGGTCCGTCCTTAGGCGTTGCGCCTTCGGGAATATGAATGTGAATATCGTTGTTTTTATAGAAATCCTCCGCTATTCCCAGACTTTTTGCATGCGCTCTTATATAACTTACCGCTGCCTTTGCGGATTCCTGCATCACATCTCCGAGCTGACCCGTAAGCTGCAGCTGACCTGTTCCCGGAAGCACGGCGGTTTCAATAAAGAGAGTTTCACCGCCGACAACGGTCCAGGCGAGGCCTGTAGCAACACCTATCTCGTTCCTGCCGAGAATCTTATCGTGAAGATATTTTTTCTTTCCGAGATAGTCTTCGAGGCTGGCTGCTTTTACGGACTTTTTCGAAGTATCACCTTCAACAACCTTTCTCGCGACCTTTCTGCAAACCTTGCCTATCTCTTTTTCAAGCCCTCTTACGCCTGATTCCCTTGTGTAATAATTTATTATTCCCAAAACAGCGGACTTACTGAAGCTTATGTTTCCGGATTGAAGACCCGTAGCCTTAAGCTGCTTGGGGATGAGGTATTTCTTTGCTATATTATATTTCTCATCAAGCGTATATCCGGAAAGCTCAAGAACTTCCATTCTGTCAAGAAGAGGTCTTGGTATTGTATCCGTGGTATTTGCCGTTGTGATAAAAAGTACGTTTGAGAGATCAAACGGAACTTCAAGGTAGCGATCCATGAACTCCTTGTTTTGTTCGGGGTCCAAGACCTCAAGGAGTGCTGCAGCCGGATCTCCCTGAAAATCCGCGCAAATCTTGTCCACTTCATCAAACAAAAACACCGGATTATTTCTTTCGCATTCTCTTATAGCACTGATGACCCTGCCCGGAATGGCTCCGACATAGGTTCTCCTGTGTCCCCTTATTTCAGCTTCGTCTCTGATACCGCCCAGCGACATGTGAACGAACTTTCGTCCCATTGACCTTGCAACTGATTTCGCAATTGAAGTTTTGCCAACTCCCGGAGGACCTGCAAGACAAAGTATCGGGGCTTTACGCTCTGTTGAAAGTTTTCGCACTGCAAGATACTCAATTATTCTGTCCTTGATTTTTTCCATTCCGTAATGGTCCTCATCAAGAATCTCCTTTGCTTTTATAAGGTCCATGTCGTCTTCGCTTGCCTTGTTCCAGGGAAGATCAAGTATCCACTCAATGTAGCTGCGCGAAACCGAAGCCTCCTGAGAGTTCGGCATCATCTTCGAGAAACGCTTTATTTCCTTTGCGATTTTCTTTTCGCTTGTTTCGGAAAGTCCAAGTTCTTTAAGGCGCTTGTTCCACTGCGCAGCCTCTTCCTCGGAATTCCCGTCTTCGCCGAGTTCCTCATGAATGGCTCTTATCTGCTCTCTGAGATAATATTCCCTTTGAGACTTGCTCATTGACGACTTAACCTTATTTGAAATGTCTTCCTCTATACTGAGTATTTCGTTTTCTCTTGTCAAAAGGGAAATAACCAGATGGAGCCTGTCTGTCTGATTATCCGTAGATAAAACTTCCTGCGCATCCTCAACCTTAAGATCCATATTGGCGGTTATCAAATCCGCCAGCCTTCCGGGTTCTTTTACTTCACTCAAACCTACGAAAGCATCCGCAGAAGACTTGGGATGCTTGGCAATATACACACGAAATTCCGAAACCGCCGTCCGCATCAAAGCCTCCAACTCCGGAGTCATCTCTACGGCGCGATCTTCAATAGGCTCTACTGAAACCAAAAAATACGGAACTTCCTGATGATAGCTAAGCGTTTTTGCTCGATACTGCCCATCAACCAAAACACGTATGTTGTTTCCGGGCATACGAAGCATCTGCCTAATCTTTGCCACGGTTCCCACATCGTATATGTCATTCGCAACGGGAAGATCCAAGTCCCCATCTTTTTGCGACGCGAGAAAAACCGTCTGGTCCATAAGCATTGCGCGCTCAAGCGCTATAATGGCTTTCTCGCGCCCCAGATCAAAATGGATCACCATATTAGGAAATACTGTCATCCCTCTGAGAGGGATTAAAGGCATTACTTCACTCATAATCATGCATCCTTTTTAAGCTTATTTTCTTTTACGAGCAGCGGCTTGCCACCTTCGACAGCTGCTGCTGTTATAACAACTTTCTTTACGTTTTTAACGGAAGGCACATCGTACATAACATCTGTCATAATCTCTTCAAAAATTGAACGAAGACCTCTTGCGCCGGTTTTCTTCGCTCTTGCCTTTTCGGCCACGAGCCTTACGGCAGCATCTTCCATCTCGAGTTCCACGCCGTCATATTCGAAGAGTTTTTTGTATTGTTTAAGAAGTGCGTTTTTTGGTTCCAAAATTATTTTAACCAGCGCATCGACTGAAAGCTCGTCAAGAGTGGCAATTATTGGTACGCGGCCTATGAATTCGGGAATAAGTCCGTAGCGAAGCAAGTCCTCAGGCTGTATTTTGTCAAGAATACGCGAATCGGGCTCGCTTGAGGTGGCAAGAGTTTTGTTAAAACCTATAACCTTTTCTCCGAGTCTTCTTTGGATAACCTTCTCTATTCCGTCGAACGCGCCGCCGCATATAAACAGCACATTTTTTGTATCAAACTGAATAAATTCCTGCTGAGGATGTTTTCTTCCGCCTTGAGGCGGAACGTTTGCCACGGTTCCTTCTATAATCTTCAAAAGAGCCTGCTGCACACCTTCGCCGGAAACGTCCCTTGTTATCGATGGGTTGTCGGATTTTTTGGCAATCTTATCAATCTCATCAATGTATACAATGCCTCTCTGGGCCCTGTCTATATCGTAATCCGCAGCTTGTATTAGCTTAAGCAGTATATTCTCAACATCTTCTCCCACATATCCCGCTTCCGTAAGAGCGGTTGCATCGGCAATGGCAAACGGCACATCCAGAATTTTTGCCAGTGTTTGCGCAAGATAAGTTTTGCCCGAACCTGTAGGTCCGACCATAAGCATATTGCTCTTTTGAAGCTCCACATCGTCAGTGTTTGACTGCTGAGAGCTGATTCTCTTGTAGTGATTGTAAACGGCAACCGCCAGAACCTTCTTTGCCTTGTCTTGCCCTATCACGTAATCCGAAAGCTTCTGCGCGATTTCATGCGGCTTAAGCAATTCCTTCACTTGGTCGGGGGCGATTTCCATAGCGATTTCTTTTGCGAATTCGTCGCTTATTATATTGTGACACATCTCAACGCATTCATCACAGATATATACCCCTGGACCTGCGATGAGACGCCTCACCATTCTCTGCGGCTTGCCGCAGAACGAGCAAACAAGCTCTTTTGAACTATCGTAGTTAGCCATCTTTTTATTTTTATCCTATCTTCTTTCCAACACCTTATCAATTAAACCGTACTCGAGGGCCTCGTCTGCATACATGAAATTGTCGCGTTCGGTATCGGCACAGATTTTCTTGTAACTTTTGCCTGTCATTGATGCAAGAAGCCTGTTCATCCTCTCCCTTGTCCTGATGATATGATCCGCAGCAATCTGTATATCAGTAGCCTGACCCTTGGCTCCACCCATGGGCTGATGAATCATAATCTCCGCGTTGGGAAGGGCGAATCTTTTTCCGGGCGTGCCCGCCGCCAAAAGGAACGCCCCCATGGAGGCCGCCATACCGACGCAAATCGTAGACACGTCGGGTTTAATATAATTCATAGTGTCAAAAATAGCCATACCATCCGTGATAACCCCACCGGGGCTATTGATGTAAAGGCTTATATCTTTGTCCGGATCCTCGGATTCGAGAAATAAAAGCTGCGATACGACAAGACTTGCCGCGTCGTGATCAATTTCCCCGTCAAGCATAATGATTCTGTCTTTGAGGAGCCTGGAGTAGATATCATATGAACGCTCTCCCCTTGAAGTTTGCTCCACAACCATAGGTATTAAACTGCCCATATTTCCTCCTTAAAATGACAAGCGGGGCCAGCTAAAGCCCCGCCGCAATGTGTCACAAATAATTTAAGCCTCAGGCTTGCTGTCATCTCTTTCCTTGTCCGTGAAAACGGCGCTGTCGTAAAGCATCTGAATGGTCTTATTATTTACAATGTCTTCTCTTAAAAACTTGGAATTATCTTTTCCGAAAAGCTCTTTGAGCTTTTCAACTTCCATTTTGTACTGCTCCGCCAGCTTATTGTATTCGGCTTCGATTTCTTCATCTGTAGCCTCTATACCTTCAATGCGTTCAACGGCCTTAAGCGCCAGCTTGCTTTTTACTCTTTTTTCGGCGTCGGCCCTCATATCGTTTTTAAGATCGTCCTCAGTCTTACCCATATAATTGAGGAACAAATTTATATCAATCCCCTGAGATCTGAGCTGCTGCGCATACTCCTCCATCATATTAAGCACTTCGTTTTCTACCATGGCTTCAGGGGCATCAAAAGGATTAAGCTCAAGCAGTTTTTCAACCACCGCGTTCTTTCCGGAGTATTCCTTTGCCTTTTCAGCGGATTCTTCGAGTTTTCTTTTTTGATCCGCCTTGAGTTCTTCAAGTGTGTCGAATTCGGAAACGTCTTTTGCGAATTCATCGTCAAGAACAGGAAGTTCTTCCCTCTTGATTTCATGAACCTTGCACTTGAAAACAGCATCCTTTCCCGCAAGCGCTTCAGAGTGATATTCCGCCGGGAAAGTTACATTCACGTCTTTTTCCTCGCCGGGTTTAACACCTTCAAGCTGCTCTTCAAATCCCGGTATGAATGTGCCGGAACCCAGCTTCAGGCTCTGATTTTCGGCGGTGCCGCCTTCGAACTGTTCGTCTCCGCAGAATCCTGCATAGTCAAGTATTACCGTGTCACCCATCTTTGCTTCGTCTTCGGCAATAATTTGACGTGCATTTCTTTTTTGAAGCATTTCAAGCTGCCGCCTAACATCTTCGTCATTAACAGTATGAACCGTACGTTCAACCTCCATGCCCTTATAGTTTTTTACTTCTATTTCAGGCACTGTCTCAACCTTAACAGTAACCTTAAACCCCTTGCCCTTTTCAATTTTATCGTTCCCGAAATCAATGTCCGGACGGGAGATCGGTTCTATGTTAAGTGCGTCAAGCGCATTCGGATATTCCCCGTTAAGAAGGTCATCTATAGCCTCCTCGTAAAAAATGCCTGCACCGTATTTTTTCTCAATAATACTTCTTGGCGCCTTGCCCTGTCTGAAACCGTCAACTTTGATCCTGCCGCGGTTTCTCTTATAAACTGTATCTGTGGCGGCTTCAAATTCATCTGCCGTAAACTCCATAGCGAAAGTTACGACGTTGTTTTCCTTGTTAACAAGTATTGAATTCATTTAATTTTCTCCTTAATATGTTTAGCCCACAGCGTGGGCGTTCCGTATTATATCATAGAGAAAAATCTAATGCAATTGTATTCTTTATACCAAAATACCTTGAAAATACTTGCAATAGAAAGTCCCATATGCTAACATTACGTGCGCTTTGGCATTATGGAAAATTTATGGAAATTGAAATGAAATATGCGATTCCTTCAAGGGAAATCGCGGACAATATATGGTCTGATTCTCATATCAGCGCCCTGTGCGATATGTCCAGCAGAGAAAGCCTGGTTATGAAAGCCATTTATTTTGATACGGAGGATTGGATTCTTGCCCGTAACAATGTCGCTGTAAGAGTGCGTTCTGAAGGCGACTCCTGTTTTGCGACGCTAAAATGGGGTGGAAATTACACGGACGGCATACACTCAAGGGAAGAAATCAACATCCCCATAAACGATGAGAGCTGCTTCATGATGCTTCCATCCGATATTTTCAGCATGTCGGAAGAAGGCCGTGAAATGATGGAGCTGACCGGGGACAGGCCTCTTATGAACCTTTTTGAAATGAGATTCTTAAGAAGAAGAGTTCGTCTTAAATTGGGAACAACCGTTGCCGAACTGGCAATCGATTTGGGCAGCATAACTTCCGACAAAGGTGAATGTCCCATTTGCGAACTTGAAATAGAGCTCTTTGCGGGAGACCCCGCAGGCATCAAAACATTAGGCAAAACTCTGGCTGAACGTTTCAGGCTTGGACCGAAAGAATCGAGCAAGTTTGCCGACGGAATGAAGATGATAGGTTTGAGATAATCGAAAATACTTCAAACAATAAGCCGCTGACAGCAGCGGCTTTTAAATTTCTATGAAAATTTCCTCACATAATAAGGGGAGTATTTTTGAATCTCCGTACATAAAGCTTCATATCCCATGAGTTCGGCCAGGGTTTTTTCTCCCGAAAAAAGATTGACGCCTATACCGAGCCTTTCTCCTTCTATATCATAGCCCATTGCAGCCAGTACAGTGGGAAACATATCCATAGTGGTAAATTCACGATTTTTCGTAAGAGATGCATCCGCCTTTAATGCGGAGTTAAGTATGCAGTTATATACGGTCCTGTCCTTATACTCCACGTACGAAACAAGAGAAGTATCCATGCGAGGATGATCTCCGGCAATTACAACCGTCGTGTTTTCGTAAAAAGGCTGCAGTTTCAGCCAATCTATAAATTCGGCGAGCTGAGTATCCGCACATTTTATGACATTTGCCAGCTGATCCGGATATTCATCATTACATAAGGAACATACATATCCATCTATATGATGAGTGTCGACAGTAAGCATGGTAAAACAAAACGGCAAGCCTCTTTCGTAGAGTAGCTTGAGTTCATCCTTGGCTATTCTGTAAAGATGCATATCCTCAAAGCCCCACCATACAGCGTAGTCGGAAGCTATATATCCCTTTTCTCTTGCGGATATCAAATCAAACAACTTATATTTTCCATGCTGCGAATAAAACTTGCCGCGACCCGCAAACGTCACATCCGATCCGCAAATGAATTCGCTTGCGTAGCCTTTTTCGTGCAGAATGTCTCCCAGCGCCCAAACACCGGAAGCAAACTCCTTTCGCAGGTCCATGGTATTCTCCGCAACGGGGAAACAAAACGGAAGGCCCGTTGACTGCGCAAAGAGCGCGCTCATGGTCCAGCCCGCGCCCGGTGTGGTTCTGTATCCGCCAAGCTTGTCGGAATTTGAAAACGTCAGGTTTTCTTTCGCAAGCCGCGTAAGTTCAGGAATGTAATTTTGCGCCTGATGCCCTCCTTCATCTTCAGAAGCATATGCAGTCTCAAGACTTTCAAGAACTATATACACAAGATTCCGAGGCTTCTCTGTCTTTGATTCTATTGCGACGCTGCGAGGATCTACATAGTAGTCCTCATAAAGAGTCGACTTTTGTCTGTAAGCCTCAATATATTCCGTAAGCTTAAGCGGCTCATCTATTTTATGCCAGGTTGAAATAAGGTTCAAAATAACAAAAACTGCCATAAGGAATCTGAGCAGCCTGTGAGCCCTAACCTTTCCGAATGTTTTACCGCGGCTCCGCAACAGATAATCCGCCGTAACATATACTGCATATAGAACTGCATATTTTATTACGCTTGCGCGGCCGTAAAACCAGGCGTCAAAAAGCACCGTATTGCTTGTACCCGCCAGCGGCGAAAGAACAGTATACAAAATCTCATTTATTGAAACACCGTAAGTTTCGATAACCCAAGAGCCGAGTACGTCAAGAAGAACGGCACCGAAATATACGATACCGAACAGAATATAAAAAGCTATGCTGGCGATTGAATTCCTTATGTTTTTTTGTATCATCACTGCCGCGTCTTCTACACGTCTTTAATCTTTATTTACAAAAAGTATAAACCGTCAGACTCTCAAACGTCTTTCCTGCCTTAAGCAATGTGGACGGAAAATGCGGATGATGCGGAGCATCGGCAAAATGCTGAGTCTCCATACAAATATGGGTATCGGTATTATAAATCTGCATACCCGGCTGATCGGTATCGACAAACATTCTGATTCCGCTCCTAAGGCCCCTAAGCTCTGCAACGCTTCTGAAACCTTTTCCTCTTAAACAGAAATTATCATCATACTTATGCTTTACCTGTCTGATTGTTGTGTAATCGTATTTCGTTCCCTCGACAGGAGTAAAACGTCCCGTCGGAATGAGTTCGGAATCGGTTTCGGTTATGTAATCCGCATCTATTCGGAGCACATGCTCGCTGTAAGGGCCGCCACCGTTAAGATTGAAGTATGCATGATTTGTAAAATTCACAACAGTATCGCTGTCCGAAACCGCCGTATAGTGGATGCGAAGCGCCGCACCTACAAGTCTGTACTCTACATCCAAAACCAGTCTTCCGGGGAAACCCTGATCTCCGTCGGGAGAGTCCATCCTGAGCACAATTCGATTCCCCTGTTCTTCTCTTATCTTCCAGTCTATTACGCCGAAGCCTTTATCCCCGCCGTGAAGCGTGTTATTTCCGTCATTAAGCGGCAGCTGATACGACTTGCCGTTAATTTCAAAGCGGCCTTTTTTTATGCGGTTCGCATAACGGCCGGCTATCATTCCGTCAAGCGCAACTGTAATTCCGTCAAACGCAAGTTCGTCTATTCGAGCCCCTGTTTTGCTTATTTGCAGTTTCAATCTTTCACTACTTATAACGGGCATTTGAAATCCTCCTTTATTAATTAAAGCGCATCCTGATTCATATCCCCGCGCGCTTTGAGGTCATTGAGTATATGGCTGTAGTACTCCTCACTGATGATATATTTTTTACGATAAATAATATAGCCGACAATTATGAGAATCAGCGGGATTATGAGCATTGCGGACTTAAGAGTTGTCTTCCCCGCAGCATCAATGCTTTCGGCCGCCAAATCCGAATCCGCAGTCTTAATACCCGCAATTATAACGCTAATAGAAACAATCGCCGTGGAAATCGCGCCGCCCAATTTATTGATAAGCGGCTGAATCGAAAATGTTATCGACTCTGAACGCCTTCCCAACTTCCACTGCCCGTACTCAACCGTGTCCGCCAAAAACATCAGCATCAATAACTGAACAAAGGCCTGCCCGATAAATATCATAACAGCCCCTATTCCTATCATTATCAGTGAATTTTCCGCAAAGAAAAATTCTATATAACCGATTATAATCATTATTGTTGCAAGCGTATAAATCTGCTTCCTGTTCATACGCTTTGAAACCAAGGGGAAAATCATAAGAGCAGTCAGCTGCGCAATTCCGCAAATACCGGCAAGAACGGCATACATATTGATGTCACCGTAAACATACTGCATATAATATGTCGCAAAGCTGGTTGTGGTTATGTAACCCACATTAAACAAAACCATTGACAGAGTCGTCCACATCAGCTGGTCATTCTTTATAAGTGCTCTCCACATATCTTTCAGAGTTGTCTTGTCTTCGGCTTCTCTAAAATTCTTGCGCTCCTTTACCCCAAACAGCGGGAAGAACAGAAATAATATGTAGAGTACGCTTACCGCAACCGCAAGCTTAAACCATGCCTGCAGGTTATTTCCCATAGCTGCGGTCACCGGCTGCCAACCGACCATCACTATATACATTCCTATGTTTGCGCAGATACGTGCGAATGCGCCGTAGCTTTCCCTCTGCTTTTGGTCGGAAGTAAGCGCCGGAAGCAAGGTCCAGTACGCGATATCATTTACACCATAGCTGATATCCCAGATAACATATGCTATTGCGAAGATTGCGACGAAAGTTTTACCGGTTCCGATGTTCCCGAAAAGCACCAGATAGCACAGTACGCTAATTACCCCTCCGCCCAGGATGCACGGCTTATACTTGCCCCATCTTGTATTGACATTATCAACGAAAAGTCCGGTAATAGGGTCGTTGATTGCGTCTATTACTCTGAGTACCGACAGCACCATGGTGCATGCCGCAAATATGTTGAGCGGAAGCGAAAGTACATTCGAAAGAAAATAAATAAGTGCGTTTGCTTCGAGCGCATAGAACATATCGCGTCCTACTGTACCCAGACCGAAGAAGTATTTATTCCTCGTTACAAGTTTTTGTTCAGGGGTTTTCATTTTGTTACTCCTTGATTTCCGTTATAAAATATATATTTGAACCGAAATCCGATTGCATACGCATGGATTCCGAATATCCCGTCCCAAGAAAACGGTTTACGAGAGGCACTCCGTTTTTAAGAGCCGCACCGCTGCAATTAAAACTTTCCGCAGCGTCGTCCATACTGTATCTGTCGTCAGCCAACTTTAATATAAGACCTTCCGGTTTCAACGCAACAGGACTCACATGCTTAATCAGTCCTCCGAAACTCTTAATCCGCAGAGATTGCGGCTTTGCTTCAATGTTGTAATTTTTTTCATCATCAAGCTGCGCATACAGATATTCATACGCAGGTGCTGCGTGCAGCAACCTGTGAAATATTCCTACTACCGCTTTATTGCCTTTGCTTACCTGCCAGCTTACAGCACCTTCTTCAGCCTTATTTCTCCTGAATCGTCCGAATTGAAAAAGTTCTCTGTAAGTTTTATAGTATTCAATCTGCGCTTTGATTTCTTTTCTTTCAACTTCGTTTAAAAATGCAAGGTCAAGTTCATAGCCAAGGCAACCGAAGAAGGCCACGTTTCCTCTTGTTGAAAGAGCTGTTGCTCTTAAGGTCTGCGCATGGGGGGATGCACTGACATGCGCACCCATGGTACTTTGCGGATAAAACAAACTGTAACCGCCCTGAATGTCAAGACGCTCAATCGGATCTGTATTATCGGAAGCCCAAATCTGAGGGCTGAAGCGCAGCATCTGAAGATCAAAACGGTTTCCTCCGGACGCACAGCTTTCAAGAAGTACTTCGGGGCGGGGCTTAAAGATTCTTTGCAGAACATCTTCAAGTCCCATAATATAGTCGTGCGCAGCAGCGCCGGAAAGAGGGGATTGTCTGTTCATATCCCACTTAACATAACTCGCACCGCATTCATCAATAATACGTGAAACATTGTCGACAATATAGTCTCTGACTTCGGATTTTCTTAAATCCAGCAGAAGCTCGTTTCTTCCGTAAAGATTCGGAAGACCTTCGCTGTGAAGCGCCCATTCGGGATGAGTTCTGTAAAGGTCCGAATCGGGATTGACAGCTTCGGGTTCAAACCAAATCCCGAATTCAAGTCCGAGGGTTCTTATTTTATCAGCCAGACCCTTAAGACCTGAAGGAAGTTTCTTTGTGTTGACATTATAGTCCCCAAGACCCGCCTTGTCGTTGTTTCTTGCACCGAACCAACCGTCATCAAGCACAAAAAGCTCGCAGCCCAATGCTGCCGCAGTCTTGGCGCTTGAAATTAGCTTCGCTTCGCTAAAAGAGAACATATAGCCCTCCCAGGAATTAAACAGCACAGGTCTTTTTCTTCCTCGCCAATACTCCGGGATAAGGCTGTTATTTATAAAATCATGCATGTTTTGGGACATGCCGTTTTTTCCGTACACAGAATATGTGAGAAGTATTTCCGGGGTCTTGAAGCTTTCTCCCGGATTAAGCTCTTTTTCAAAATTGTCGGGAGAAATCCCGCATACTATGCGGTTTAAACCCTGATAGCTTTGCTGAACGGAGGTGTAATGATTTCCGGAGTAAACATGGTTGATACCCCATACACTGCCTGCATCCTCTGACGCACCGCTTTCCGCAAACATTACCGCAGGATTATGAACAGCCGAAGAAAATCCATATCTACTTTCATTTACAATTCTGGCGTGCCCTACCGGAACGCTTTCAGCGTGAGCTTCGGCTATCCATCCTCCGCCTATGAAAGTCATATCCAGACTCCCCTTAATATCGAACATGGCTCCGGCAAGTTTCCTTATACTGAAAACTTCCTCGCTTTTATTCTCGAGCACACAACTTCTTGTAAGTACAGTTTCATAAAGTGTAATAAAATGGTGCAGGTAAAGCTCGCGACCTATACACTTACAGACTATCTCAAGCGTATCTTCGCTGGTAGCCGTGCGGCTGTAAACAAAGTCGCACTCAAGTGGTTTTCCGTCTTTAAAAATCTCTATTGGGCTTTCACGGTAATCACTTCTTCCAGACTCGCTGTAAAACAAAGGTATGCGCTCAAGGCAGGATGCGGCGTCACCCTCTTTGTATAGTACGCTGCCTCCCCAACCCGTTCCGGGCTTTACGGCAAGAGCTTCTGCATCACGAAACGGCAGCGGCATACCGAAATGCAGCAGTTCGAGCTTTCCGTCCTCTCTTATTTTTATAATCATTGAAAGGACTTCGTTTGCAATATATATTATGTTGCTTTCAATCTTAATCATATGAGCGAATCTTCCCGAGCAATAGTTATGTTCTATCATTGTACATTCGTGGTAAAATAGAATCAAGTAAATCAAGGAGAAGGACATCATGAAAAGAACTCGCTGGTACAAAGACAAGGTATTTTATCAGATATGGCCCAGAAGTTTTAAAGACGGCAACGGCGACGGGATGGGCGATCTCTACGGCGTTATAGAAAAGCTTGATTACCTTCAGGATTTGGAAATCGACGGAATATGGTTCTCTCCCCTTTATCCATCTCCCGGCGTTGACTGCGGCTATGACATATCGGATTACTATGATATAGACCCTATGTTCGGCGGAATGGAGGCCTTTGACCGCCTGCTTAAAGAGGCGCATGAGCGCGGAATGAAGGTTATTATGGACCTTGTTGTAAATCACACCTCCGATGAGCACGAATGGTTCAAAAAATCCAGAAGACGCGAAGATCCCTACACTGATTATTATATCTGGAGACCGGTACGCGCAAACGGAAAACTTCCCAATAATTGGGACAGCGAATTTGAGGGTAAAGCATGGCAGTGGGACGAGATAAGAAAGGAGTATTATCTTCACACCTTTGCGATCAGGCAGCCCGATTTAAACATGGACAATCCGTTGGTCAGGAATGAAGTTAAAAAGATTCTTCGTTTTTGGCTTGATAAAGGAATCGACGGCTTCAGGGAAGATGTTATTACCTACATATCCAAACCCGTAGGCTTGCCGAATGACTATCTCTTTCCTATCCACAAAGGTCTTAGGCTATATAATCACGGGCCCTTCATTCACGATTACCTGAAAGAGTTCCGAAACGATGTTTTAAATGACTATGACTGCGTGACTCTTGCCGAAGCGCCTCTTATCTCACCGCGCATAGCACTTCAATACACTAAGGAAGCTCCCGATGCTGAAATAGATATGATGATACAGTTTCAATGCATGTGCGCCGACTGCTTCCTGTCGGATTATATGCCTTTGCCGTTCTCACTTAGAAAGATGAAACGCGCCTTTTCAAAATGGCAGCACAAGATGCGCGATCTTTCCTGGAACATGCTTTATCTCGAAAATCATGACCACCCACGCATCATTTCAAGATACGGAAGTGAAAAGTACCGTGTTGAGAGCGGGAAAATGCTGGCTGCGATGTATATGCTGCTTCAGGGAACACCCTTTGTTTATCAGGGCCAGGAAATAGGCATGCTCAACTGGAGGCCAAGCGATATCAGCATGTATGAAGATGTTCAGACTCTAAACTACGCAAAACACAAGTCCAAAGAAAAACGCCTTAAAATTTATCACCGGTCTTCAAGAGACAGCGCCAGAACTCCCGTCCAATGGAGCGGGGAAAAACACGCCGGTTTTTCTACAGTAAAGCCGTGGTTTTATGTAAACGAAAACTATAAGGACATAAATGTCGAAAAGGAACTCGCCGACCCGAACTCCATACTGAACTTCTATAAAAAGCTGATACCTCTCAGAAAATCTCTTCCGGTAGTAAAAGACGGTACATATAAAGAATATTATAAGTTCTCCTCCAGGCTCTATGTTTACACGCGTGAGTTGAAAAACGAAAGACTTCTTGTCATTTGCTCCTTTAGCGAAAAGCCCGCCCGCTTCAAGGCGCCCGCAAGCTACGACCTGTCGAACGGAGAGCTGCTGCTGAAAAATTATCCCGAAAACCCCCTTGCGGGCAACGGTTTTACAAGCAGGCCTTATGAACTCAGAGTTTATTATTACAATAAATGAGCAGTTGCATGCATTCGCAAAAAACCAAGACGATATATCAAAAATCCCGGCCGACAGACCGGGATTTTTATTATGATATTTTACATCTTTTATTTGTTACTATTCTCTTCCGGCCATCTTCTTGTAGCCTTCAAGCCTTTCTCTGGCATCTGCCTCGGTTTTGTCGAAAAGCTCCTGAGCCTGATCCGGGAATTCCTTCTTTAACGAGCTGTATCTTACCTCGTTCATGATGAACTGCTGGAAATCCCCTGTCGGATCCTTTGAATCAAGAACAAACGGATTCTGACCTTCCGACTTGAGAAGCGGATTATACCTGTAGAGATGCCAGTAGCCACATTCAACGGCCTGTTTTTCAACGGTCTGAGTCCTGCTCATACCGCCTCTTATACCATGGTTTATACACGGAGCGTAGCAAATAATAAGGGAAGGCCCACGATAGCTTTCAGCTTCTTTAACAGCCTTTAGGAACTGATTCTTATCGGCACCCATAGCGCACTGCGCTACGTATACATAGCCGTAAGAAGCAGCCATCATGCCCAAATCCTTTTTCTTAATCTGTTTGCCCGCTGCGGCGAATTTGGCTATAGCAGCCGTAGGCGTAGCCTTGGAAGCCTGACCTCCCGTGTTGGAGTAAACCTCCGTATCAAATACAAGTACATTGACATCTTCACCGGAAGCAAGCACATGATCAAGTCCGCCGTAGCCTATATCGTATGCCCATCCGTCGCCGCCAAGACACCAAACACTCTTCTTGGCAAGGAAATCCCTTCTTGTGTTTATTTCCTTAGCGAGCTTCCCGGCTTCGCCCTTGAGCGCTGCCTTATCCAGGGCGTCTGTCAGAGCCTGCGATCTCTCAAATGTGCCGGCTCCTTCGACTCTTCCGTCAAGCCATGCCTGCGCAGCCGCTTGAACTTCTTTATTGTCTGCTACTCCAAGCAAACTCTCGCAAGCATCTGCAATCTTGTCTCTCATCTGACGAACACCTATTGCCATACCAAGACCGTATTCCGCATTGTCCTCAAAGAGGGAATTAGCCCAGGACGGTCCTCTTCCGTTAGCGTCTGTAGTATAGGGCATTGACGGTGCGGATGCACCCCAAATGGAAGAGCAGCCCGTCGCATTTGCAATCATCATTCTGTCGCCGAATAGTTGCGTAACCACCTTAATGTAAGGTGTTTCACCACAACCTGCGCAAGCGCCGGAAAATTCAAAGTAAGGATTTCTGAATTGAGAGTTCTTTACATTATCGGGATTGTCCAGCTTCTTTTCTGTAACGGTTCTGGAATATGTCCAGTTTTCTATCTCTGCCGTCTGTGTTTCGAGCGGCTGCATTACGATTGCTTTTTCTTTTGCCGGGCAGATATCTACGCAGTTTCCGCAGCCCAAACAGTCTAGCGTGGAAATTACTATGGCGTACTGATACTTGTCCATTCCGGGCCCCTTAGCCTGAGTTTGCTTGAATGCAGCAGGAGCTGCCGCTGCTTCTTTTTCATCCATAAGAACAGGTCTTATTGCGGAGTGCGGGCAAACAAACGAGCACTGGTTGCACTGGATGCACTTTGCCGAATCCCATTCCGGAACAGTAACGGCAACTCCTCTTTTTTCATATTTGGACGTTCCGGTCGGGAACTCACCGTCCTCTCTTCCGATGAAGGCCGATACCGGGAGTTTATTGCCTTCCTGTCTATTCATAGGAATCATAATGTCGGAAACGAACTTCGGAAGTTTAGCTGACTTTGAAGGCTTGTCCTTGGCAGTCTTCCAGGAATCGGGAACATTTACCCTATGAACAGCTTCGGGATTCATGCCTGCGTCAACAGCCGCATCGTTCATCTTAACGATTTCGTCGCCTTTCTTGCCGTATGACTCCCTTATGGATTTCTTCAGATGCTTTTCGGCGTCCTTAGCCGGAATAACCTTTGCCAAGGAGAAGAATGCGGACTGCATAATCATGTTGATTTTATTACCGAGACCGATTTCCGCTCCGAGCTTCGTTCCGTTAACCGTATAAAACCGAATATCATTGTTTGCGATATATCGCTTAAGATATGCGGGAAGTTCAGCATCAAGTTCCTTGTCATCCCAAATGCAGTTGAGGAGGAAAACACCGCCCTTCTTCAATCCTTCGATTACATTATATTGATGAACATAAGCCTGATTGTGACATGCAACATAATCCGCCTCTGAGATAAGGTATGTTGACTGAATCTTGTTCTTCCCAAATCTGAGGTGAGACACGGTAATTCCGCCGGACTTTTTGGAGTCGTAGTGGAAGTAACCCTGAGCGTACATGTCGGTGCAGTCCCCTATAATCTTGATTGCTTGCTTATTGGCACCTACCGTGCCGTCGGAACCCAGGCCCCAGAATTTACAACGCACGGTGCCCTCAGGCTCGGTTGAAACTTCTTTGACCTTAAGCGATGTTCCGTAAACGTCATCTTCAATACCGATGGTAAAGTTGTTTTTCGGATTGGCTTTCTTGAGATTTTCGAAAACCGCCAAAATCTGTCCGGGGGTTGTGTCCTTGGACCCGAGTCCGTATCTTCCGCCTACGATAACGGGTTTAATCTTTTCATCGTAGAACATCGTCTTAACGTCCATATAAAGAGGATCACCGATTGCTCCGGGTTCCTTTGTTCTGTCAAGAACCGCAATCTTTTTAACTGTCTTAGGAAGAACAGCCTTAAGATACTTGGGCGCCCAAGGTCTATAAAGTCTGACCTTTACCAGACCGACCTTTTCACCTTTCTTTAAAAGATGATTTACAAGCTCTTCTGCAGTCTCGCAAACAGAGCCCATAGCTATTATTACCCTTTCGGCGTCCTTGGCACCTACATAGTCAAACGGCTTATACCTTCTTCCAGTCAGCTCACCGATTTTGTTCATATAGTCGACCACAATTTCGGGAAGCCTGTCATAATAGCCTTGCGCAGCCTCTCTTGCCTGGAAGAAGATATCTTCATTTTGAGCCGTACCGCGAACCACAGGACGCTCGGGATTAAGAGCATTGTCTCTGAATTCCTGCAGAGCCTTCATGTCTACTAATTTTTTGAGATCGCTGTATTCGATTACTTCAATCTTCTGAATTTCGTGAGAGGTTCTGAAGCCGTCAAAGAAATGAAGGAACGGAACCTTGCCCGAAATTGCGGACAAGTGAGATACAGCTCCTAAATCCATGACTTCCTGAACCGAGGATGAACAAAGAAGGGCGAATCCTGTCTGGCGACAGGACATAACGTCTGAATGATCTCCGAAAATACACAGCGCATGGGCAGCAAGAGTTCTTGCGGAAACATGAAACACTCCCGGAAGCAATTCACCGGCAATTTTATACATGTTCGGTATCATAAGAAGCAGTCCCTGTGATGCCGTATAAGTTGTTGTAAGAGCACCGGCAGCAAGTGAGCCGTGTACCGCCCCCGCAGCACCGCCTTCAGACTGCATTTCAACGACCTTTACCTGCTGGCCGAAGATGTTCTTTGCACCGTGGGCTGACATTTCATCTACGGTCTCAGCCATCGGCGAAGATGGTGTAATCGGGAATATGGCAGCAACATCGGTAAAAGCATAAGATACATAACCGGCAGCTGTATTACCATCCATAGTCTTCATTTTTTTAGCCATTTAAAAGTCCTCCTCAAATATCAGTATAAAATTATTTTCAGCAACTATATAAATATGAACTCCGCATATACTTACTGCTTACTTATATATTATACACTGTTAATCAGATAAAGTGAGCGACAAGTTAATCTAAAAGCATAAAATTCTTGCCCGGCAATTAAAGATGCCCTTCCGAAACTTGTTCGGAAGGGCATCTTTCTTGGAATCAATTATGCGGCTCGACCCGTATAAAGCTGATAGTATCTGCCTTTAAGCTCCAGCAAATCCTCGTGATTTCCTCTTTCAATAATACGACCGTTCTCAAGTACCATTATGCAATCCGCATTCTGAACAGTTGAAAGCCTGTGAGCTATCACAAATACCGTCCTGCCAGCCATGAGCTTGTCCATCCCATCCTGAATAAGACGCTCTGTTCGCGTATCAACAGAGGATGTTGCTTCATCCAGTATCATTACCGGAGGATCCGCTACGGCGCATCTTGCTATGGCTAAGAGCTGGCACTGACCCTGCGACAGTTGTGAGTCCGTTCCCGAAATTACGGTATTATAGCCTTCCGGCAGCTTCTCTATGAAACTGTCCGCATTTGCCAGCTTGGCCGCCACTATAACTTCCTCATCCGTAGCGTCAAGCCTGCCGTATCTGATATTCTCCATTATAGTTCCGGTAAACAGACTTGTATCCTGCAGAACCATACCAAGAGACTTTCTAAGTTCGGTCTTTTTAATCCTGTTTATGTTTATTCCATCATACCTGATTGTCCCATCTTCTATGTCGTAGAAGCGATTAATAAGATTCGTAATTGTCGTTTTACCTGCTCCTGTCGAACCAACAAAGGCTATCTTCTGGCCGGGTTTTGCATAAAGCGACACATCAAAAAGTATCTGTTTCCCGGGAACGTAACCGAAATCAACCATCTCCATTGTAATCTCACCCTGAAGTTTCCTGTATGTAAGCGTTCCATCCTTATGAGGAAGCTTCCAAGCCCATACACCGGTTCTTTCATCGCATTCACTGATAGTACCGTCCGCCTTTTCTCTGGCATTGACAAGGGTTGCATATCCGCGGTCTTTTTCGGGTTCTTCGTCGAGCATATCAAAGACTCTCTTGGCTCCGGCAAGTGCCATTATAACGGAGTTAATCTGCTCTGAAATCATGGATATAGGCCGACTGAACTGATCGGCTAAGCGAAGAAA
This sequence comes from uncultured Oscillospiraceae bacterium, assembly GCA_964346675.1. Lineage (GTDB taxonomy): Bacteria > Bacillota > Clostridia > Peptostreptococcales > Anaerovoracaceae > RUG13409. Next base: position 20,763 of record CAYFUZ010000004.1, read on the forward strand.
AGCAGCCAATCTGCCAAGCGTCAAAGCAGTTCCTCCCGAGCTGAAAATTATTATGCCACCTAGCATAGCAAGCACTGCGTATTGAATATTTGTCAGATTCGTCATAAGGGGCATCATAATACTCGACAGGGTACTGGCCTTGGAAGTCTTTTCGAAAAGTTCCTTGTTTTTAATATCAAAATCTTCTTTAGATTTTTCTTCTCTGCAAAATACCTTAACAACCTTTTGTCCGTTAAGAATCTCCTCAACAAAACCGTTAACCTCCCCAAGAGTTTTCTGTCTCATCTTATAATATTTGGCCGAGTGTCCACCTATGCTTATCGTAATCACATACATAACAACTGTGGTTAAAAGCACTATACCCGTAAGAGGCAGGCTCATTCTTATCATGGAAACAAAAATAGCAAACAGGGAAACCACCGTAGAGAATACATTTGCGATACTCTGTGAGAGCATCATTCTTATGTTGTCGATATCGTTTGTGAAGCGAGACATTATATCGCCGTAACTATGCGTATCGTAGTATTGAATTGGTAAAGACTGCAAATGACTGAATACTTCTTCTCTAATCTGCAGAAGTATCCGGTTTGATACCATTGAAAGTATCAGCTCATAGGCGACTACAAAAAGTATGCCTAGAGCATAGATGCCTGCCATTTTAAGCACTGCGCTCAATAAGCCCGAATAATCGGGAACAGCCTGCAAAAGGAGCGGAGTGATATGGTCATCTATAATTGAACCCATAAACAGTGCCGACTTAACATTTACAAGAGAAGAAAGCATTATGCATGCCATAGCAAACAACATTCCCAAAAGATGCTTGCCTTTGTAGTAACTCATCAAACGTTTAAATGTTGGTATGGTGTCTTTATTGAGTTTTATCGCACCGGCTGTGGCACCCCTATGTCCGGGCCCGCGACCTCCTCCGCCCGGACGACTGACGCTCTGGGTTTGATGTTTTTTATTATCAGTCTGCTGTTGGCTCATCAAAGTCACCTCCCCCTTTAGTCTGAGATTCATAAACTTCTTTGTAAATCTCATTTGTTTCAAGCAGTTGTTCATGAGTTCCTATTCCGGAAATTAATCCGTCATCAAGAACTATTATTTCATCAGCATCCTGCACGGACAATATTCTCTGTGCAATTATTATCTTGGTGGCATCCGGCATGGAATTTCTGAGAGCTTCTCTGATTTTCGCCTCTGTAGCGGTATCAACCGCACTTGTAGAATCATCGAAGATTATAATTTTAGGATTGCTTAATAAAGATCGTGCTATACAAAGCCTCTGTCTTTGCCCTCCGGAAACGTTAGTTCCACCCTGCTCTATATGCGCCTTAAGACCACCCTCCATATCCGATACGAAATCTTTGGCTTGAGCCAGCTCAAGGGCGGCGTTCATCTCATCTTCGTTAGCGTCTTCTTTACCCCAGCGAAGATTATCTTCCAAGGTTCCCTCAAACAAAATATTCTTTTGCAATACCATTGAAACGTTAGATCTGAGTGCTTGAAGATTCATATCCTTAACATTGACTCCGCCCACGATAACCTCTCCGCTTTTAACATCGTAAAGTCTTGGAATAAGCTGAACCAGACTGGATTTGCCCGAACCTGTACCTCCTATAATACCCACGGTATCTCCGGACTTTATTTTAAAGCTGATATCCTTAAGACAATCTCCACCGTCTGCATATGCAAAAAACACATTCCTGAATTCTATGCTTCCGTCGTTAACGCTCATCTTTGCGTTTTCTAAGCTTTTGATATCGGGTTCTTCATCCAGCACCTCCATAATTCTTTTTGCCGCAGCGGCAGACATGGTGGTTAGCATGATTACCATAGCCAAACGTAAAAGCGACATAAGTATTCTGGAAATATAAGAGAAGGTACTCATGAGTTGACCTGTTGTCATCTCTCTTGAAACAACCAGCCTTGCGCCAATCCAGCAAACAAGCAGTGTGACCGCATAAATTGCCATTTCCATTATAGGTGATAGCAGAGCCATTATACGTGCACTTTTTATTGAAATTTTATAAACATTTCCTGCGGCTTCACCGAATTTTTCTTTTTCCTTCTTTTCCCTTACAAAAGCCTTAACCACTCTTATCCCTCGGACATTTTCCTGTACTACCGCATTGAGGCGGTCGAAAGCCTGAAAACGTTTGGTGAACAAAGGCATAGAAACCTTAATAAGCAATGTTACACCAAAAAACAGGAATGGAATTGCCAACATAAATACCATCGGGAGTCTCCGATGAATTTTGAAGGCTGCCACAAGTGCAAATATCATAACGCACGGTGCTCTGAAAGCCCCTCTGTTAATCATCATAAAGGCATGCTGTATCTGAGTTACGTCTGTAGTCATACGGGTTACAAGTCCCGCTGAAGAGAACTTATCGATATTCGAAAAGGAAAGGCGCTGAATATTGTGGAACATATCATGACGCAGATTTTTTGCAAAGCCGGCTGAACCTACTGACGCTGTCCAAGCTCCTATTACACCAAAAACCATGGAAAGCGCCGCATAGCCTATAAGTACCAGGCCTTGGCGCTTAACAAATTCCATGTCACCAGCATCAACTCCGAGGTCAATAAGACTCGACATTTTATAAGGGATTAGTATTGCAAGCAAAGATTCCACTATGACACAAAGTGGTGAAAACAGTACAAACCACTTATACTCCCTTATACATTTGCTTAACCTTTTAATCATTAATTTCCTTTACTATAAAAATCAAAAGGACCGTAGCCCAAAAACGAAAACGGTCCTTCAAAATTTTGGTGAAGGCGGTGGGAATCGAACCCACGTCCGAAAGCATGTCCGAAAGACTTTCTCCGAGTGCATCCGGTAGTTTGTATTTCGGACAACAGCAGACCCGCCGGCACGACTGCTGATGCCCTATCTCGTTAGTCCCGCCTTATACCGAGAACTTTAAGACGGTTTCCTGCATAGTCGACGCCTGTATCCGGACCTGCAGGTGAATCCGGGCAGACGCGCAGGCAGCTAATTAAGCTGCAAATGCGAAATTGTTGTTTGTTTTAGCGTTTATTCTTAACGGGCTCTGTTTTACGCTGACTGGGCCAACAGCGACTCGCTTATCTTACTTCGATACCCCCGTCGAAACCTTTACGCCCCCTTAATATCTATTGTTTTTAAAGGATCGCTCAATGTTTCTTTGAGCATCTTTTTTAGCTATATCTTCTCTTTTATCGTATAGTTTTTTGCCTCTTGCGACGGCCAAATCCAATTTAGCTCTGCCTTTTTCATTCAGGAAAACCCGAACCGGAATCAATGTGACGCCCTGCCGCATGACAGCCGAAGCAAGTTTTCTGATTTGCTGCTTGTGCAAAAGAAGCTTCTTGGGTCTGAGCGGCTCGGCGTTGTAGCGATTGCCCTCTTTATAAGGACTTATTTGCATATTATACACAAACACCTCACCTTTATCAACTCTTGCAAAAGAATCCCGTAAAGATACTCCTCCCGCCCTGAGCGACTTGATTTCCGTCCCGGTAAGAACTATACCGCACTCTATTATTTCGTCCAAAAAATAATCATGGCGTGCCTTTTTATTATTTTCTATAACTTTAACTTTGCGTTTCTCCATTTTCTCTTAGTCAATTATCGATATATTATTAAACGGGAACAGCCTTATGATAACCTTCCCGCTGATGTCTTTAATATCGACACAACCTATACGATTATCCCTCGAGTCCGCGGAATCCTGCCTATTGTCACCCAAGACAAATACCCGCCCTTCAGGAACCGTAATTTCATCCATGCTGCCAAGAGTATATCCATCCTTGGTATAATCTTCGGTAACAACTTCTCCGTTTATTATAAGTTCGCCGTTTGTGATTGCCACGCTGTCACCCGCTACTCCCACAACACGCTTAACCAGTAGCTTGTTCCTTCCGTTGTTCTGCTGAAGACTGCTCCTGAAAACTATAACGTCTCCTCTTTGCGGAGACTTTCCGAATATCCTGTAATGCTGCCTGCTCACGAACACATAATCGTTCTCGTGGAGCGTATTTTCCATTGAATGTTCTTTTACCACGGTCGGCATTATGAAAAATAAAACGACAGCACCGACCAATATAGCTATGGCCAGTTCCTTGATCCATTCTTTAGCATTATCGCTTATTTTCATTACAATCCCCTTACCACAGTATTACATTTTTAAATAATTCGTATTGGACATCCTCCCATATATCGGGAAGAGGCGCTTTGATGACTTTGTCGTCTATAATCAATTCTGCAGCATGCAGTATCTGTGTTGAACGTTCCGAAATTTTTCTTCCGCCGTACTTGCGGTCCCCCACCAAGGGATGTCCGACGCTTGCAAGATGCGCCCTTATCTGATGACTTCGCCCGGTTATCAGTTCAACCTCGACTATTGAATAATTTTTTTGCGTGTACAAAGGTCTTACTATCGTCTCTATGTATTTTCCGCGCTCCTCTTCCTCCGGAAGAACTAATCCTTTGTTATTAACCTCGTCTTTAAGCAATTTGTTTTTAAGATGAAGCTCTTGATCCAACTTGCCATGCACGATTGTATAATAAATTTTTCTGATTCTTTCACTCTCTTCTTCTCTGAAAAGTTCGGAAAGTTCTCTTAAGGCCCGGGAGCTTTTTCCGAAAACCACAAGACCCGTGGTATTTCTGTCGAGGCGATGTACAGGGCTTGGAACAAAAGTTTTTTCAAGCCTCGGCACATACGCACCGCTTTCAATCAAATAGTCTACTACCTGATTTGCAAGAGTGTCCTTTTTTTCGGTTTTATCACCATGCACCAAAAGCCCGTACGGCTTGCAGACAACTATCATGTAGTCGTCCTCATAGGCAACAGTAAACTGTTTTTTTAATTTGCCCGGGTATTTTTTCTTGTCAGACCAGGCGTCGATTTCCGAATCCGGCATGTAAAGGCAAAGAACGTCCCCGTCGGAAAGTGGAAAATCCTCTTTCCGACGACGGCCGTTCACCTTTACATCTTTTCTGATAGCTTTGTAAATCGCCGAAAGAGGAGCATTACAAAGATATTTTTTTAAGAAACGGTCCAGACGCTGTCCGGCGTCGTTGGGTTTGATAATAATTTCTCTCAAAGTGCTACAGTGTGTTGGACGAGTTTAGTACGTCTCTTATTTTATGAGCAACCATACCCTTGATAGCTTCACGCGCCGGGCCGAGGTATTGCCTCGGATCGAAATCTGCAGGGTTCTCGGCAAAGTGTTTTCTTATCTCGGCAGTCATAGCAAGACGAAGATCTGTATCAATGTTGACCTTGCATACACCCCACTTTACGGCTTCCCTAATCATTTCCTCGGGAACACCCTGCGCGCCCGGAATCTGCCCGCCGTATGTATTGCACTTTTCTACGAATTCGGGAATAACCGTTGACGCTCCGTGCAACACGAGCGGCAAATCCGGAAGCAGATTGTGTATTTTCTTAAGCCTTTCAAAATCAAGATACGGAGTGCCCTTGAATTTATATGCGCCATGCGAGGTACCTATGGCAATTGCAAGAGAATCCACACCCGTTCTTTCCGCGAATTCCGCAGCCTCTTCGGGCACTGTGAACGAAGCATCTCTTGCCGATACGTTCACATCATCCTCTATGCCAGCCAGTTTGCCGAGCTCTCCCTCTACAACAACACCGTGGTCGTGAGCATACTCAACAACTTCCTTAGTAATTCTGACATTCTCTTCAAACGGATATTTGGAACCGTCTATCATAACCGAGGTGAAACCGTCATCCACACATTTTTTGCAAATGTCAAAATCTGCGCCGTGATCAAGATGCAGACAAATATCAATGCCGGTTTCCTCGATAGCAGCTTGAACAAGATGCACCAGATAAATCGGGTTTGCATATTTGCGCGCACCTGCGGATACCTGCAGTATAATTGACGCCTGCTCTTGCTGAGCACCTGCAACAATTCCCTGAATAATCTCCATGTTATTTACATTGAAAGCACCGATAGCATAATCTTTGTTCAGGGCTTTTGCAAACATTTCTTTTGAAGTAACAAGTGCCATAAATATCTCCTTTTCCCTATATCAGCTTATCAATAAGCTCATCGAGCGTCATGCCCGTTGAAAACTCAAATGTGCCAAGCTGAAGCTTAGTGCTGACATTTCTTTCCTCAACTCTTGCTATAAATTTAGCCTTGTCTGAAATAATATTGTTCTCCAGAAGCCAATTTCCCACAGCCTGCCAGCTTCCGTTTTTGTTCTCTCTTGAAATGGTAAGAGTATATACAACCTGAGAAGGCGGGGGCTGTACTGCCTCACCTGTGGTGTCTCCCGGATCAACTATTGCCGGTTCGCTTGTCTGTTCAACAGCTGAACCCGTTGTCTCTCCTTCCGCAGTCGGATCGGCTCCGGGGTCCTGCTGATTATCAACAGGAGCTTGGCTTAAGTCGACATCACTGAAATCTATATCGACACCCGCTTGCGTTGTCGTGTATTCAGCCGCATATTTCGGATAAGCCATAACGGTGTTGACTCTCCAGAAAATAATAAGACCCGCTGATATAATTATAAGCAGCGCTACCACAACATCATTATAATCATAAATTATATCTTTAAGTTTCTTCATAACGTATTCATTATACCATTACTGTTTCGCATCTGCAATTGAACCCCTTACACCGAAACCCACTTTTACATAATATATTAATACCATTATGAAACACAGCAACCAGCCTGCAGGATAAGCAAAGCTTACAGGTATGAGTTCTCCAGGCATGAGTCTGGAAACAACGAAAAGGTATATCTGCCTGAAAATTACATAGGAAAACAGTGTTATTATCATCGGAGCTTTGCTGTTTCCAGCACCTCTTAGGCTGGAAATGAGCATCATCGCAGGACAGCTTATTAACATGAAAGGGGTAATAAACCTCAAGAAAAAAACTCCGTACTTTATGAAGGTCTCTGAATCTGTAAAGAATGTACAGACTTGAGATGCAAATATTTCAACAAAAACTACAAGGACGGCAGTAACGCCGCAGCAAAGAAGCACCCCGCTTGTTAAGCCCTTCTTTGCCCTGCGTTCATCCCCAGCACCGAGATTTTGTCCGATAAAAGTCGTTATCGCCATGCCGATACTTTGCTGCGGCAACATTACAAACTGATCGGTCTTGATATAGCAGGTCCATCCGCCCATTACATCCGCCCCGAAATCATTGATATAACCTTGAACGAAAATGTTGGAAAAAGACGTTATTGCCGTCTGAAGCGCTGTCGGAAAACCAAGCCTAAAAATCATTGTAGCAATATTTACGTGGTATTTAATCTTTGAAAACGTCAATCTAACCGATGAGCCCGTGGTTAAAAGAACGTATATACACAAAACTGATGAAATACCCTGTGCAATTATAGTTGCCCAAGCAACTCCCGCAACACCCATATTAAACTTGATTACAAAAAGCAAGTCCAGAACTATGTTAACAACACAGGCAACCACAAGAAACATGAAGGGTCTGGTGGAGTCTCCCACCGCACGCAGTATTGCCGATGTCATGTTATAGAGTATCTGAAAACTCAAAAACGCAAAAATTATACGCAGATATTCAATTTGTTCTTCTTTTACACCCTCTGGCGACTTAATAAAGCTGACCATGGTAGGAACTAATACATAGCCAAGCAAAGTAAAGACTATGCAAAAAGCCAAGGCTATGACAAACATGGTATGTACCGTCTTGCTTACATTCTCCTTATCGCCGGCTCCGAAATACTGAGAGACCATAACTGCTCCGCCTTGAGCGAAACCCATAAATGCAAATATAAACAGGTTCAGTATAGGGGAAAGCGTTCCCACAGCAGAAAAAGCATCATCACTTACGAACTTGCCAACGACCCAAGTATCGACCATATTATAAAACTGTTGAAACAGATTACCCAAAAGCAAGGGGATGGAAAAAGTTATCAAATGTTTTATTATTGACCCTTGCGTCATGTCGAGCTCTAATCTAGAATTTCCTATTATTGACATAAATTGCTTCTCCGTATAAAATCAGTACATCGGGCGAAAGAATAGTTTTGTTTTATCAAATTTTTATTTTAACAATCTTAAGTTATGCTTCATATAAGGACATCAGGACTATGGAGATTCCTGATTTTTGCCCTGTTTTGATAGCAACTGCGGGCCTATTTTGCAAGCACGATCTTCTCGGTGCATTATGCATTTGTTTTATTTATCTGTTATCTTTGTTTGTCTTCACTGTTTGTGACAAGGAAGTCCCTATCGGTATGGGAGATGCCAAGCTTTTCGTTGCGCTCGGCTTTTGCGTAGGCACATACGACACCGCAAGAATTTTCGCAGCATCAAGCCTTCTGTCCGGTTTGTTTGCGCTGCTTCTCCTCTTGAAAGGGAAAGAAAAAAGCTGTCAATTCCCCTTCGGACCGTTTATAGCACTTGGGTTTTTCCTGATTACTTTTGCAAGCGGAACCCCCAGTATATAAAGCGGTATTATCTCTTCCGCCGCTACTATTGCCATACAAATAAACGGAGAAAATTCGGCGCCGTAGAACCGCCAAAGCATCCACCCTATGATAATTCCGTTGGAAAGGACGTTAAACAGCGGAGCCAAATACGGATATCTTCTCATTTTATACATTCCGAATGTACCTATCATCGTTGCAAAAGAACCCAGTAAAGCGTCAATGATTCCGTTTGTTCCGAGCATGTTGGCAACAAAGCAACCCGCCGTAAGTCCCGGTATTGCGGCGGGTGTAAAGAGGGCCAAGGTGCAAAGCACTTCGGAAACTCTTACTTGTATTACTCCAAATGAAATGGGAGCCAGCAGCAGAGTCAGCACCGCATAAAGTGCGCCTATAACCGCCGCATTAACTATGAACCTTACTTTACGACTTTCCACTCCAAACCGGTCCTTTTACAACAAGTTGAGATTTCTCGAAAAGACGATAATCGTAAAATAAGCTACCATAACTATGCAGGCCCATAAGTCATGGCGTTTGAATTTCATTCCGTTCATTCTGGTCCGCCTCCCGCCGCCGTGATAGCAGCGCGCCTCCATAGCCATGGCCAAATCTCCCGCAATTCTGAACGCCGAGACAAACAATGGCACCAGCAAAGGAATCAGTGCTCTCGCCTTTTCTCTTAGATTTCCGCTTTCAAAATCCGCGCCTCTTGCCTGCTGAGCCTTCATGATTCTATCCGTTTCATCCAGCAGGGTCGGTATAAAGCGCAGCGCTATGGTCATCATCATGGCAATTTCATGAGCCGGCAAACCTATTTTAGTCATAGGCGACATAATTCGCTCAAGTCCGTCAGTTAAAGCTATAGGTTTTGTAGTAAGCGTCAGGAGCGAAGACCCGAAAATCAAAAGTATAAGCCTGATGGCCATAAACAGCGCCCTATATATGCCCTCTTTTGTGATAGTTATCTTCCAAAAACTCAGTATGGGAGTTCCCGGTATAAAGAACATGTTAACTATAACTGTCATGGCAATCAAAAGCATTACCGATTTAAGACCCTTGGTCATAAACTTAAAGGGAACTTCTGAAAGCTTAATTATAAGCGCAAGAAATATCGCGGCAAACACAAAAAAACTGAATGAGTTTACAAAAAATAACGATATCAAAAAAGCAAGAGTGGCAAAAATTTTGACTCTTGGATCCAGTCGGTGAATTATTGACTCCCCCGGGAAATATTGCCCTAATGTAATATCTCTAATTGCCATAAACTCGTACTATCTCTTCAACAGTATCTTGAAAACTGAGTTTGTTTGTATTTATATCGCCTCCGCGGACCCTGAGCATATTTAAAAATTCAAGGGTCGATGGAATACCCAAACCGATTGACTTAAGAAACTCCGCATGAGCAAAAACCTCATGGGGGCTCCCTTCGGCCACCAATCGGCCCTTTTCCATTACCAGCACATGAGAGGCCAGCCGGGCAACATCGTCCATATTGTGCGACACAAGTATTATGCTGAGATTTTTCTCCATGCGTATTTTTTCAATCATATCGAGAATGTTGTCGTGTCCAACAGGATCAAGACCTGCGGTCGGTTCATCAAGTATAAGAACCTCCGGTTCCATAGCCAAAACACCGGCTATTGCCACCCGTCTCTTTTCACCTCCCGAAAGGTTGAACGGACTGACCCCTCCCTTTTCTTCGGGATCCAAGCCCACAAGCCGGAGTGCGTTTTCAGCTCTTTGCTCACATTCTTCTTGCGTAAAGCCCATATTTTTCGGACCGAAGCAAACATCTTTTATCACAGTTTCTTCAAAGAGTTGGTATTCAGGATACTGAAACACTATGCCTATCTTTTTTCTGTCGGCAACAATCTCTCCGGACGTAGGCTTGATAAGACCCGCTATATACTGTATTAAAGTGGTCTTACCGGAACCTGTGTGACCTATAACAGCGGCAAACTCCCCCTCCTGTACGACAAAAGAAACGTCCTTAAGGGCGACAGTTTCAAAGGGCAGGCCTTTCGAATATATATGTGTCAAATTCTTTACTTCAATTCGCATAGATAATCAGCAAGGGCCTCCGCGGTTACAATATCCTCCGGAATTGCTATACCGCGATCCCTCAGAGATTCCGCCAATTCAACCGCAAACGGCAGTTCCAAATGAAACTCTTTTAGTTTTCTGACATTATCGCCTTTAAACAGATTTGCCGGAGCATCATCTATTTCAAGACGGCCTTTGCGCATTACAAGTACCCTGTCTGCCTGAGCAGCCTCCTCCATGAAATGTGTTATAAGTACAAGGGTTTTACCCTCGCTGTTGAGTTCTTTTATAATCTGCATTATCTCGGCTTTGCCGGACGGATCCAGCATTGCCGTAGGCTCATCAAAGACTATGCATTCAGGTCTCATGGCAAGAACTCCCGCTATAGCAATCCGTTGTTTTTGCCCGCCGGAAAGAAGATGCGGTCCTTTCTTTCTGTGCTCATACATAGAAACCTGATTTAGGGCTTCATCCACCCTAAGTCTTATTTCCGCAGGATCAACTCCGAGGTTTTCCGGACCGAATGCCACATCATCCTCAACTATGGATGACACCAGTTGGTTGTCCGGATTTTGAAACACCATTCCTATAAGAGACCTTATTTTAATCGGATCTGTGGTCGCGGTGTCCATGTTCTCCACCAGAATTTTTCCTTCGGACGGCAAAAGCAACGCATTAAGCTGTTTTGCCAAGGTGGATTTTCCCGAGCCGTTAGGACCTATCACGGCAACAAAAGAACCGCGCTCTATATCCAAGCTTACATTCCTAAGAGCCTCCGTCAGTATCAGTTCTCCCTCAGCATCCCCTTCGACCTCATATGCGAAAGACAGATTTTCAATTTTAATGATTATATCTTTTGAATTCATATTAGTTAGATAGGGGTAATTATATTGTCTATACATAAGTCCTGTCAAGATTGACAACCGCCCTGTAACGCTCGTCTTTTTCGCTCAAAGCATTCGAAAATACCGTCACAATATCGTCATCCGAAAGCTTGCAGTCATGCCCTATAACAGCATCAAATACCACATTGACATGAGTCGGGCCGGGAATAAGACGCACATCATGAAAGTTCTCCACTCCTTCCGCAAGAGGTAAAGCTTTTTCAAGTATACTTTTCACCTCTTCAGTAGCAGGGTCACCGGGATTAACCGGGTCCATATGTATTGTCATAAGTATTCCCATTTCGTTGCGTATTTTGTTTTCAATATTATCCACACTGTCATGAACCTCAAAAATATCTCTGCTTCCGTCGACTTCCACATGCGCAGAGGCAAAAAGCCTGCCGGGACCGTAATCATGAATAATTAAATCATGTATATCCAGTACACCGTCCGCACTCTGAATTTCACGGGTAAGCTCGTCAAGCATCTCTGCTTCCGGAGCCTTGCCCAGTATAGGCGACACCGTATCTTTGACAAGACCGATACCCGACCAGATGATGAAAAGCGCAACCAATATTCCCACCGGACCGTCCGTATTCAACGATGTAAACCAACCTATTATTACGGAAATCAGTACTGCCGATGTGGAGATTACGTCATTGCGGCTGTCCGCACCTGTAGCAATCAGTGCCTTCGAATCAATGAGTTTTCCTACATAAATGTAAAAACTCATCTGCCATAACTTGATAAGTATTGAAAATACCAGGACTATGATTGAAATGACGCTGTACTCAAGCGGCTCTGGATGAATTGTTTTAATTATGGAAGAATACAGCAGCGTGCAGCCGATAGCAAGTATCATTACCGAAACTACGAGTCCCGTCAGATACTCCGTTCTGCCGTGACCGTAAGGATGGTCCTTATCCGGTCTTTTGGCGGAAAGTTTAAAACCGAAAAGCGTAACCAAGCTTGCCGCGGCGTCCGAAAGATTATTTACACCGTCTGCCAGTATCGCTATTGAATTAAGGATTAGGCCTGCGCAGATTTTAAAAATGCACAATACCAAATTTGAACTTATGCCTACAGCGCCCGCTACCGTACCGTAAGATGAACGTGTGACCGGTTCTTTTACGTTCTGCGGATTCTTTACAAATTTTTTAATGATAAATTTTTTCATCCGTCCATCCTTCGTTTCAAAAAATATTTATTGGTTTTCCACCTGCCCGAAAAATAGTACACAACACCTATTGCCAGCGGCACAAAGCCTGCCAGCCCATCTCCAAGCCAGCAGCCGTACACACCGTAATCAAGCACAAAAGTGAAAAGATAGCAAAGACCTACCCTGAACACTATTCCGTCCAGCAATGCTATAGCAAGATTCAGTTTTGAATTGCCCGAACCGTTTATAAGGGAAAAAGCAGGGGTTCTGCCTGCCGATCCCATCGCAAAGATTGAAATAGGAACTATCAGCGCATGGGCCGCATTGATTACATCCTTATCCGTGGTGAATATTGAGAATATCGCATCCGGAAAAATATTTATCGCCAGAGTAATCATTACCGCAGCCGTGCCTACCATACATATTATAGCGAGCAGCGCCCTATGAACTCTATCATACTTTTCCGCGCCTATGTTCTGACCTACCGTAGCGCCGCCGGCAGTACTTATAGCGTTTGCGAAAAGCGCAACTATGCGATTTGATTTATTGTAAATTCCGGCAACGGCCGAAGCCACCACGCCGAAGCCGTTAATCCAGCGCGCTACTATAATTCTTGAAAAGCTTATTGCCGCCGTCTGTATGGACATTGGAATGCCTAAAGAGAGTATTGTCTTCAGGTGATCTTTCGAAATTTTAAAGCTTGACAGCTTAAAATCAAAACCGAAGGCATCCTTATTCTTGTAAAGATAAATCAATGCGAATATAAAGCTCAGAGCTTGAGCTATTACAGTTGCGAGGGCAGAGCCCATGGACCTCCATTTGAATATAACCACGAAAAGCACATCCAAAGCCGCGTTTAATACCGCCGCTATTGCGACAAATATAAAGGGACGCTTGGAATCTCCCATGCCGCGCAATATAGCTGAAATAACATTGTAACCGTAAATAAAGAACAGGCCCAATGCGCATACCATTGTGTAATCGTATGCTTCATCGTAAGCGGCCTCGGGGGTTTCCATCCAAACCAAAGCGTCATTCATAAAAATCATACAAAGCCCTGTCAGCGCAAGGGAAAGTATAAACAGAAAACTCATCAATGTTCCTATGATTTTTTTGACATTTTCCCAGCGTCCGGCACCTATATTCTGCGCTATAATTACTTGTCCGGCACTTGAAAAGCCCATCGACATGGCGGTAAGAAAATGCAGAAGGTCACCGCCTATAGCAACGCCGCTCATCCCCACTTTTCCGAGAACCTGGCCCACAACTATCATATCCACTATATTGTAGACCACCTGCAGCGCATTGGAGGCAAACAAAGGAAGCGCAAACAAAAACAAATTCCTCGCAATATTGCCCTTTGTCAAATCTTTTGCAAACGTACTTTTTTTCATCTACCTTATATCCTTATGACATATTCCGCTGTATTCACAGAAAGCACAGGAATCATAGGTACTTCCATATAGTTTCTGTTCAGCGGCAATTTCACCCAAAACAAGCCTTTCGCAAATTCCGTTTAAGGTATTCATAAAATTTTCTTTGAATTCCGCCTCAACATCCATACCGCTGAGTTTATATTCTTTATCAATTTTTTCAGCCAACTCATCTGTCAGTTCCTCGGCTGAAATTTCGTCAATTCCGGTTTCCACACTTGGATCTTTTATATTGAAATAATATATGCCTCCCGGAGTCCCTTTAGGCAAATTACCCAAAGCTCCCTCAAGATAAACCATAAGCTGCAGCTGAAGACCCATTTCTATGAGTTTCTTATTGAATTTAATATTTCCGGATTTATAATCCACTATCTTTACATATTTTTCACCATCTTTTGGCTGTATGTCCACCCGGTCTATCTTGCCTTCGAGATATACTTTTCCGGCCGATGTCATAATTTCAATCGGAGGGAAAACAGCTTCTCTTCCGAATCCGGTCTCTACATACATCTCATCTATAACGCTGTGCCTTATTTGATCAACCATACGCTTAGCAAAGCGAAGACAAACTTCCCTTACTCTTTCACTTCGGTAAAGAGCCTCTGCGGATGAATCCATTACACCGTCAAGCTCATCGTTTAAAGCTGCCTTCAACATAGCTTCCTTCATCATCCTTTCAAGTTCTTCATCATCCACACTCATCCACAGCGACCTTGAATCCGTGATGGCGAACCCCCCGTCGCGCGACGGTTTTGAAAGTGCATTGCAAAGGTGCAGCAATGCTTCATGATGAAAGCTTCCGATTTCGCTGCCGCTTATTTCAAATACTCTTAGTTCCTGCGGCCGTAAACCGTAATTAATAAAGTGCTTAAACGGACATGCGGCAAAACCGTCCATCCGCGACGGGCTGAGAGAATACTCTCCGCCTCCGGCAAACAGACGCGACGCTTTTTCTTTCCCCAAGGCGCCCGGTTTTGAATTAAATCTCAAACCGGCCTTAAGAACCTCTGCGTCATCTTTTACTGCATTGTAAACTTCCTTCCAAAGGGGCGATATATCTTCACCGCTCATAGCATTTCTCATGTAATCAGCCAAATGCGGCATGGCCAAATCCTTGCCTTCAAACAAAAGCGAACTGCCGCTTTCGGAAGAAATGTCGTCTTCTTGAGTGATTTTGAAAATATTACAAATTTCCGATAAGGTAGGACTGATTTTCATATCCTCTCCGTCGTCACCGGAAAGACAATATCCGAGCCAAACATATTCTCCCGTCCCGAAAATTGCTTTGTGTATCATGTAATTTTCTTCATCAAATATTAAATCCGAATTCTTGGATACTATTACACCACTCTGTTCCACAGATGCAAGTTCAGCTTCGCTGAATATGCCGCCGGGTCCGAGAGCGGAAGGAATCTTGCCGTCATTAAAACCTGCGATATATAGAGCTTTAATACCATCAGTAAAAGACCTTGCGACGCTTCCGAGCTGAACTCTGCCCTCGGCCTGCGGAAGCACCCCGACCTTGATGTCGGCAAAGCCGCCTTCAATAAGTTTAACGAATTCTTCCGAACTGATTATCTCATCACCGATAAGCGCCACTATCTGATCCAAAAGTCCTATTATGACGTCCCACGCCTGTGCGCTCTCTTCTGATGCATCAACAAAACCGTCAGCGGCCTGAGATTCCGAAAGCCTGTCCAGATAATCCCAAAGCCTAAGCTCCGTATCGAGATAATTATATAAAACCGTTGCTTTGTCACGAACGCTTTTAGCGTCAACAAACTTTTCGGAAAAGTCCAGTGTCTTATCCGAAACCAATTGCCGCACGGCTTCAATCCCGGAAAAGGTTGCTTCTCCCAACTTTTCCTTGCCGTATTTAAACGGACTGTGCAGTTTGCCGCCTTTTATATGGTAAAGTTTTAAGTAGTTTTCGAAATCTTCGACTGCATCCCGAGGCAGTTCCAATATGCCGCTTTTACAAAACTTTATAATATCCGAAGTCTTAAAATCCCCCACCGCTGCGTCCATGGCACTGCTTACTGCTCCGATTGCGCTGTTGTGAAGCAGAGTTCTCTTTTCATCCGCAAATACCGGAATTCCGGCAGAACCAAGCACTCGCTTAAGCATCCCCTGAGCTGAAGAAGATCCGTCGCAAAGAACCGCAAAATCTCCGTAAGCGTAAGATTTTTCTCTGACAAGCCGCCTGATATCCGCCGCTATTGTCTGAGCCTGTGTATAAGGTCCGGCACACCTGACAATTCGAAGTTCAGGCCCTTTTTCTTCCTCTGCCGATACAATGATTTCTTCTCCGCGCATTACCGAAAAAAGATTATCCCTCGTTCTTCGAGTTATGGCAAAATAATCATCATCTCCGCAAAGCAAGGCTATGAAAAAATCCATGCTGCAGCGTTCAAGTTCCGCCAGATACAGCAGTTCCCTTTGGGTAAAGGAATAAAATCCATAGAAATAAATGCACGAGTTTTTTACAAATTCGGAATCCTTAACTCTCTCCGTGACAAAAGATAAAAGGTCTTCCGAATCAGTGAATTTTCCTTCCATTGCCGTCCGATAAGCGTTGAAAAGAATCCGCATATCGGACAGTTTATTCTTAAGTAAACTGCCATCCTTTGAAATGTCTATCAATGCGGCAAGCTGCGCGTCAGTTACATTATTTTGCTTTAACTGAAGCAGAAAATCCCCGGCCATATCAATAAATCCGGGTTCGGTTAATACAGAAGAGAAAGACTTTAATTCATCCCGGTAATCTGCCGCAAGCTTTCGGAGTAACATGGCACGACCAAGCGTGTTAATCGGAGTTTCCGCAGGTCTTGAGGTTTCGTTCAATATTATTTCATGAAGTTTTTGTCCTCTGATAATATGCAAATTTAAAAAGCCTTCCGAATCCAACACATCAAAAGCCTTTTTTTCCATCGAAAGCGTCGCCTGAGCCGGTACAACTAAAACAACACTCTTTCCGTCATCAAGATTTTCCTTAATACGCTTAAAGAGTGCGTCAAAAAGACTATTCTGTTGTGCCGAACTTATAATATGCAATGTTAGCGAACCCTAATCGAAAATGGCTAAATTCTCTGTGTAATACTCATTATATACAGATCTCAAGCTCTCCATTACTGACTTTACTTCAACGTCCGAAATTTCGGATATGTCCATACGCATTACTGTGTGAGATGTTTTCTCTATTATACTCCGCATCGAATATCCTTACATGCAAACTCCAGCGTATGCGCTCAAATTATACCATATCTCTCGCATCATTACCCATTTTCCTTCTTTCCTGTGATATAATTCTATTCAAATAAAATCCGATTAACAACTTCTTTAGCGGATAACAAGCAAATGAATAAACAAAAACTAAAACGATGCGTGGTGGTCGGCGGTGCCGACATAAATAATTACAGTTTTATTCGTGAAAACTTAAATCATGAAGACTTCGTGATTTTTTGCGATAGCGGGCTGAAACACCTGGATTATTTGCAGCTTGAACCCGGCCTGATTGTAGGCGACTTTGATTCTTATGAAAAACCGCACCTTAAGGTGGAAACAATCGAGTCCCCTCGTGAAAAGGATGACACGGATACAATGTTTGCCGTGAAAGAGGCTATAAAAAGAGGGTTTGAAGAATTTTTGCTGATCGGTGTCGTCGGGGCAAGACTGGATCACACTATTGGAAATGTATCTATACTGCTCTATCTGGACTCCGTGAAAAAGAAAGGCCGCATTATAGATGACTACTCTGAGATGGAAATCGTTTCCGATGAACCGGTTTTTATAAATGACAGTTACGCTTTCTTCTCTCTTTTGAACATCAGCGGCTGCGCCAAAGGTATTACTGTCCGGAATGCCAAATATCCTCTGGAAAATGCTGAAATTACAAGTGAATATCAGTATGGCATAAGCAATGAGGTTTTACCCGGTAAAAAAGCTGCGGTGTCTGTTAAGTGCGGGAAACTGCTTCTGATAAAAATCTACTAAAACCAGCGGTTCCGCTTAAAGTAGACTACCAAACCTGCCACAATCGCAATAGAAACAAATATGACGATGAAATACGTGTAATGAAAAGCCGTCTCCGGCATAGACAAATTCATACCGTACCAACCAACCAAAAGGTTCAGGGGTAAAAAGATAGCGGTGATTACCGTAAACAACTTCATTACCTTGTTGGATTCAATATCTAAAAGCGCCTGATATGCTTCTCGCACCTGAGTTAAATAATCTCGCAAATTTAGAACATTGTGATAAAGACGTTCCGCTTTTTGAGTCTGAAAGTGTACCAAACGAAGAGTTTCCTCAGCAAATAAACCGTTGCGGTTTTCTTCCAAATCTTCCATGAGAGTCAGCACATCCTCATAGTATCGCCGCAAAGTCAGCAGCTGTTTTCGAAGCGCGCCTATTTTTACAACGTAATTTATTTTCTCTTCTTTAACTAAAGTATCTTCCAGATCCGTAATTTTATCCTCAATCTCATTTAAACAGGCAATGTGCCGGGTATTCAATAAGTTTAGAATCCAATGGAAAATTTCTTCAAGTGTATCTATTTCATGATCCGCAGAAAACAATATTTCGGTCAATGATTCAACAATAAAAGATTTGCCTTCATAAAACAGCAACATTGTTTTATCCGCAAAGTAAATCTCCATTCGCACGGATTTCGGATCCGCCAAATCCTCACTCGGCACTAAAAGGTGCATGTAGGAAAAGCTTTCATGGCTTTCAAAATACGTATTTTCTCTCTTAATTTTTGATATTCCACGAAAATCAAAGCCTTTGAGGAGTTGCTCCCTGTTTTCGGCTTTACAAACATGTAAAATCTCCTCATCGTGCTCGCTTTGATTCTGTTTAATCTTATCTGCTGCCAGCTTACCGTCAATATAAATTTTCATAATGCTGTGACCTTTTAAATGAAATCCTGAAGCGGGCTACGCAAAAATTCCAATATACATAAAAAAGAACCATTCTACATTTTTCCGGCTTTTTCCACGCATTTTTCTATGGCTTCCATCACCGCATATCTAAACGAATTTTTCTCCAAAGCGGCAACTGCTTCTATGGTAGTACCTCCCGGTGAACAAACGTTATCCTTGAGTATTCCGGGATGCGTTTTGGATTCGAGATAGAGCTTAGCGCTGCCGTTCATAACTTGTGCCGCAGCAAGATAGGCATCATCTCTTTTTAAGCCATATCTTACCGCTCCGTCCGCAAGGGCCTCCATAAATTCGAACATAAGTGCGGGACCGCTGCCCGTAAGCGCGGACATCACATTAAACAGTCTTTCTTCAAGCTCCTTTACCCTGCCGCAGGATTCAAACATCTTAAATATCGTGTCTTTGTCTTGCTGTGTAAAATTTTCATTAAACGCTACACTGGTCATACCTTCACCTACAGACATCGGGGTATTGGGCATGGTTCTGACGATTTTTA
Source organism: uncultured Oscillospiraceae bacterium (assembly GCA_964346675.1). GTDB lineage: Bacteria > Bacillota > Clostridia > Peptostreptococcales > Anaerovoracaceae > RUG13409. The sequence goes on from CAYFUZ010000004.1 coordinate 40,158, forward strand.
CATTCTTGTCGGCTATATAAGACGCAAGTCTTGCTAGTTCTATACCTACGGCAAAGGAAACAATCAATTTTTCGGAGTTAAGCCTGCTGTTTATTTCGGTAAGCACTGCCTCTATCATATTGGGTTTTACGGCAAGGACTATTATTTTTGAATTTTCGGCAAGGTAAATATTATCACTCGTGGTTTCCGAATTATAATTTACTTTTAGATTTTCAAGATTTTTTTTGTTCTTGTCCGAAATTATAAAATCTTTTTCGTTGTATTTTCCGCTTTTCAACATGCCTTTAAACAGAGCAACTCCCATATTGCCGCTGCCTATTATTCCGATTTTCATTCCACCTTCCCCCTTACCAGCGTATACTTCACTTTGTTTTCAAATATATCGAGGACTGCTGTAGGCGAAGGCTTGCCCCTGGCTATGGCAAGGGAGCAGCCGTATTGCGAAAGCAGTTTCGCGGCTTTTATCTTGGTTGTTATCCCTCCCGTGCCGAAGCTGCTTTTTTTGCCTTCCTCTACATTGAGAACGTTTATGTCTTCGATATATTCATAGAGTTTGGCATCTTCGTATTCCTTTGGATTTTTGTCATAAATCCCTTCTATGTCCGACAACAATATAACTAAATCTGCAGCCCAAAGTGTGCCTACCCTTGCGGCAAGCATATCATTGTCTCCGATTTTTATTTCCTCCACACAGACGGTGTCGTTTTCGTTTATTACGGGAATCACACCCTCGTCTATCAGCGTAAATAAGGTGTTTCTGATGTTTAAATTGCGCTTGTCGTCTATAATGTCGTCTTTCGTAAGGAGTATCTGCGCTATATGCAAATCTTCTTCGAGAAAGATGCGCCTGTATTCTCCCATCAGTTCCACCTGCCCTATGGCGCACAGAGCCTGCTTATAGTGGATATCTTCCTTTCTGGACCACTTATTGATTGAACTGACTCCTGCCATTCTGGCGCCTGATGTCACTATGATGACTTTTTTGCCTTCATCTATCAATTTTTTACATTGAGCGGAAAGGTTTTTTAAAAACTCCACATCTATCTTGCCGTGTTCGTCGGTAACTGTAGACGAACCGATTTTAATAACAATTTTGCCGACTTTTTTAAGTATGTCTTTTTTCTGTATGTTTTCCATCTACCTGTTCCTACCTTATCTGACCGTCACCAAAAATAATGTATTTCTCCGATACGAGATTGTCCAGTCCTACCGGGCCTCTTGCATGCATCTTCTGCGTAGATATACCTATTTCGGCACCTAATCCGAACATCCCGCCGTCCGTAAATCTTGTAGACGCGTTTACATATACGGCTGCTGCGTCCACTTGATTTTGAAATTTGAGCGCATTTTTATATGAATTGGTAACTATACATTCCGAATGCATGGTACCGTAGGTATTTATGTGTTCTATAGCCTCGTCCACATCAGCGACCACCTTAACTCCGATGATGTAATCCAGATACTCCGTATACCATTCATCTTCCTCTATGAGTTTTGTATCAGGGAGTATAGCGTGCGCTGCGTTGTCAGTGCGAAACTCAAGATTGACGCATGTCTCCTTATAAAGTACTGGTAAAATTTCTTCAGCTATATCTTTATGCAGGAGCAATTTTTCTATGGAATTACACACACCGACCCTTTGAAGCTTGGCATTCTTAAATATTTTAACAGCCATATCTTTGTCATAGTCTTTGTCTATATACATATGGTTATTGCCCTCGCCCGTCTCTATCGTAGGCACGGTGGCATTTTTTACAACTCTTTCTATAAGGTTTTTGCCGCCGCGGGGAATGACAAGATCCACGATGTCGTTTGCCTTCAGTATTTCGTCAACTATATCTCTATCCGCATTTTTTACGAGATGTATTACGTTTTCCGGTATACCGGCGCATCTTAGTCCTTTTTTTATGGCGTTTTCTATAGCTATATTAGATCTCATCGAGTTGGATGAGCCCCGAAGCACTACGGCATTCGAGGATTTAAACGTAAGGATGAAACTGTCTAAGGTCACATTTGGTCTTGCTTCGTAAATTACCGCAATGGCACCCAGAGGCACGGAAATCTTGATCAATCTTAAACCGTTTTCAAGAGTATTAACGAAAGTAGACTTGCCGACAGGGTCATCAAGAGCAATTACATCGTGGATGGACTTAACCATGCCGTATATTCTTTCTTCGTTCAGATACAGCCTGTCGAGCAGAGCTTTGGACATATTGTTTTCTTTGCCCTCCGCAACATCTTTGGCGTTTTCGCTGATAATTATCTGTTTATCTTCCTCGAGGGCCTTCGCAACAAAATCCAAAGCGGTATTTTTAGTCTTCGTATCACAGGTAGCCAGGAATTTTTTGGCTGCCGCTATATCGCTTTTATATTTTTCTAAATACATTTAAGTCCCTCACTTCACAATTGTTTTTAATATTATAAATACCGTTTTGTAAGCATTGCTTTATTCTCATATATATTTATATTTTTAACATTATAAAACAAACTGCCTTTTTTTAATAGGGTATTTAAGCAATAAATATACCATAAATGTACAACGGCTTTTATATTTCAAATACATTTTGGGATTTGCCTATCTCTTATTTTTGATTAGGCAACTAATATTCCGTACTTTGCATATAGTCTATTGCTGATTTGACAAGATTAACAAGCAATCTGCGGGATGATATTGAAAATGTGAATTGCTTTATCGTCCCGCTTATGCTCCCATATGGGTAATATATTACCCATATGGGAGACGCCATGAAATCTTTAGTCCTTTATCGCTCGCAATATGGCAGCACAAAGCAATATGCGCACTGGATTCAAGAAGAATTGTCCGCTCAATCGGATCAATTCGATAATCTGACAAAATACGACATCAAAGACTATGATGTTATAATTGTCGGAGAAGGTATTTATGCGGGACAATTAAAAACACCTAAAGGCCTGGTTCCGATAATAGAAAAATATCCTGATAAAAAATTCATCTTTTTCATAGTAGGAATAGCTGATATGGAAGATCGGGAAAATCGGGAAAAACTTTATGGAGATCTTGCTAAAGCTATGGGAACCGCCATTGAAAAAACGAAGGTGTTTTTCCTGCGTGGTATACTGGATTATAATAAACTGAACTTCAAACATAAAACCATGATGCGGATGTTGGTTAATTATCTGAAAAGAAAACCCGAAAAAGATTTGCCGAAAGATGCAGATCAACTCATAAGCACCTATGGCACGAAAGTCAGTTTTATCGATAAAAATTCCATAGAGCCGCTTGTAAGATATGCAAAGGGAGAGCCTTCTGAATGAAAATAGAAGACTATATCAAACAAAGAGGAAAAACATCCGATGGAAAGAAGTCGGTTTTGTTTTTCTCTTTTTTTGTTGTAACCAATCGCATTGAGACAATATACAATGCCGGCGTGGAAGAATTGACTTTAAAACAATTAATGCTCCTGATTTTGGTTTCCATATCGGAAGGCGAGACTTTTACAAGATACGGAGAAATCATGGGTTCTTCCCGGCAAAATATAAAAGCCTTGGCCAAGGCTCTCGAAAAAAAGTCTTTTGTTTCGATTAAACGGAATAAAAATGATCGCAGGGCCTATGGTATCTTCTTAACTCCTAAAACGGTAAAACATTTTAAAGACTCGGACGATTATTATACAAAACAGATTCTTAATCTCTTCTCCGAATTTACGGAAGAAGAGATTAATTTATTTTACGCTTTCATACCGAGACTTTTTACGGGAATACAAAAAATGGAAGGGAATTATGGCGAAAATTAAAAAAATAGTGAAAATCCTGATAGTTCTTATTGTTATAATCTTTCTGGGCTTTAAACTTGTTTCAATTAAGATTGTTTCCGACACCGAAGCGCTTTCTATCGAAGAAATTGACTTTAGTCAGATTAAAGACGGTCAATATCTTGGAGACTACAGTATTTTTCCGGTAAAGGTGTCCGTTAAAGCAAAGGTTCAAAATGGGAGAATTACGCAAATTGACCTATTAGAACACTTTAACGGAAGGGGAACACCGGCCGAAAAAATCATGGACAGGATTATAGAAGAGCAAAGCTTGCAAGTGGACAACATTTCCGGAGCAACAGTATCAAGCATGACTATAAAGAAGGCGCTTGAGAATTCTTTGCTCGGAAAATGAAAGGGGGTGAAAACACCGATCGCATCAATACAATAAAATATATCTTGTGATTAAATTAGAGATTTCATATTCAGGGGGGAATAATGGATAACAAAGTTAAAGACTTAACAAGGGTCGGTTTGGGAATCACAATTATGTTTCTGTTTGCCTGGGTTTATACGTTTTTTATAGGCAAAAATTTATCAATTTCAGAAAATTTAAAATCTTTAGTCAGCTCAATCTTACTTTATGTGGTAGGCTCGGGTTTATTTATTTATATAACAAAAGACATCTCCGAAAAAGATTATGCAAAAGGAGAGTTACCGTTCAAAACATTTTTAACATGTTTCTTTCTTCAATTTACGGCTCTGCTTATATTTACTTTAGTAAGCAGTCTTTTGGTATCTGTCACTAAAAAGGCTCCGGCCGAAAGAGACAATTTATCTTTGCATATGTTGTTCTCTTTACTTATTTTCGCTCCGGTAGTAGAAGAAATCGTCTTCAGGCATTTATTCGCCCGAAAATTATTAGAATATGGCGATGCCTTCTATGTCTTTGTATCATCTTTTTGTTTTTCCCTCGTACACGGTGTTTCGATAGGCATTCCATCAATAATTTATACGTTTATATTGGGATTAATTTGGTCTTATTTGCTGGTAAAGACGGGCGATATTAAGATAACAATTGTGTTTGCTCTTATGTGGCCGGATGCAATGAATTTAAAAACTACCTATATGATGATGTTTAACAGTTTAGTCTTTACAATAGTTACAACATCATTAGCAGTACTGATTTCCAATTTTCTTAAAAGTGACGGTGCCATTCAAGGAGTAATGAACACTCTGTCATTAGGTTCGTCTTTTTTGTCCGGAGCATTTGTTCCGCAGGAATTCATAAACAAGACAGTACTGAATATCAGTAAAATATTCCCGTCGTATTATTACATAAGAAATAACAACTTAATCGCAACGGATTTTGATAATGCCGAAATTACCCGCAACACTATTATTATGCTGATTTTCATGACTGCATTTATAGTTGTTAACATACTTATCAAATCTAAAAAGAAAAAAGCAAATTAAGCATTATAATATATTGCAATGATGCGGCCATAAGATTATAAACGGGTTAAAAATTTCAATCAAATTAATTTTAAACATTTATCCGTTCCGGGAGGGAAACCGTGAGACATTTAAGAGGGAAATTGAGTAGTTACAGTTTGAAAGAAAGGATTATTTGGACTATATTCCTGTTTTTTATAGTATTTTTCGGATCAATTATTATAAGTTATTTTTTGCTTCCGGAAGGATTACTGAAAAACAAAAATCCTCTGCAAAACTGGGACATATCGGACAATATTTTAATTCTTATCCTGCAAATATTCTTCCATAATTTGATATCGGTAATAATAATTTTGTTAGCAAGTTTATTTGCTAACAAAAAAGCACAAGAAGATCAGTCTTTTTCAGTGGGCTATATGGCATTTTTCACATTAATCTGCATCAATGGGATTACTCTCGGCACATGGTCGTTTTCAATAAACAGTCCCCCGGTGCCACTTTTTGAAAGAATTATTTATGTTTTTGACCTGGCACATAAGGCCGCAATTTGGGAGATGACGGGACAATTACTAATAACTTGTGCTACTGCTCATATATTTTTAGTTGAAAGTTGCGGAAAAGAGACAAAAACAAGAAAAATTAAAGAATTGCATCTGACAAAGCCGGAAAAAATAGCTTTGATTACCGGTATCATTTTTATGTTGATCGGTGCTATTGTAGAAAGCATATCGATAAATGCTTTGCAATCAAAAACATGTTATCTTGCCGCGCATATGATAGTCTGAAATTGTCACTATTTATCTATTTGCTATTTACAGCCATTCGTTTTTGTGATAATTTTAAAGAACAAGTGAATCACGTGTGCTCCTACGCAGCAATGCGTCGGTGAAATGCCGAGGGAATCGGATTAAAGTTCCGAGCTATCCCAGTAACCGTAAGATGGACGAAAGGACAATTGTGCCACTGCCGCAAGGCGGGAAGGCGTCTTAGTAGGGTGATGTCGAGCCGGGAGACCTGTTTGCGCACGAAAACTCCTGGGGTGGGGTGTTTGTTACCTTAGCGTATTACTGCGCCAAGAATTGTGAATGTTGCTCCTCTCACCGGAGAGGAGTATTTTTTATGCTCCTTTCTTACTTGATTTACTTGTATGTTATTTACTTAAATTACTTAAATTTTATTTTTGAAAGGAGCTTTTTAAAAATGAAACTCAAGAAACACATTGCTGTTCTTATTGCGCTGGTTTTAATGCTGTCTATGTTTGTGAGTTGCAAGCCAAAAGCGCCGAACAATTCAGATGAACCGAATAAGCCGAACGACACATCTATTACAGTCACCGATATGACAGGACGAGAGATTAAGCTTGATGAACCTGCAACGCGCGTTGTGGCATTGACTGCTTCAGACTGTGAAATACTCTATGCTATCGGTGCCGGCGATACACTGGTTGGCCGGGGAACATATTGTGATTACCCCGCAGAGGTACTCAACGTAACAGTGGTAGAATCGGGAGCCGACACCAACCTCGAGCAGATTATTTCTCTTGAACCTCAGGTGCTTATTATGAGCACTATGTCACAGACCGAGGAGCAGGTTGCAGCTTTGGAAAAGGCCGGCATCAAAGTTGTCGTTTCCGACGCACATGACATTGCCGGTGTATATGCCTCTATTGAGCTTATCGGCAAACTGATGGGCAAGGACGCCGAAGCCGCATCAGTTATTGACAGCATGAAATCCACCTTTAAAAACATAACTACCAAATCTACCGGAGATGGCACAAAGACCGTATATTTTGAGGTCTCTCCTTTGCAGTACGGCTTGTGGACCGCCGGCAAAAATACGTTTATGAACGAAATATGTGATATGCTCGGTCTTAAAAACACTTTTGCCGATGTTGACGGTTGGGTACAAATTTCCGAGGAACAGATATTTGAACGTAATCCCGATTATATTGTAACCATCAGCATGTATTTTGGAGAGGGACCCACTCCCGAAGAGGAAATTTTGAGTCGCAAAGGTTGGAGTGAAATTACAGCTGTGAAGAACAATGCTATACTCAATCTCCGTGATAATGAACTTTCTCGTCCGGCTCCCCGCCTTGCGGATGGCGCGAAGATGATGTTTGATTTCATCTATGGAGCAGAATCTAAATAAATAAAGGGAGTGCATACGCACTCCCTTGTCAAAATTAAGAGGAATTGAGTATGAAACAAGCGGGCGAAAACTTCCGGCTTTGGGAATATGCAGTCTTTGCGGTTGCCATGTTCGCAGTACTGGTACTGTGCGTAAGCGTAGGCAGCGTAAATGTACCGTTCGAAAACACAATCACAATAATACGGAATACGATTTTAGGATTACCGATGCCCGATGAGATTTCCTCACCGGCCATTATTTCTGCTTCTCGGCTGCCGCGGATCATATGCGTTGCATTGGTTGGAGCGTCTTTGTCCTTGTGCGGCGGCGCTATGCAAGGGCTTTTAAAAAACCCGCTGGCTGACGGCTCCACGCTTGGCGTTTCGTCAGGTGCGTCACTTGGAGCGGTTATCGCTATTGCATTCAATATTACCATCCCGTCCCTGCCCTTCGCAGGAACTATTGTGTTGGCAATGCTGTTCGCCTTCCTGTCTCTTATAATTATCTTGTCCTTAGCCTACAAGTTGGATTATTCCCTGTCAACAAATACGATTATTTTAATAGGTGTAATATACTCCATGTTTGTTAATAGCGTCATGTCGCTTATCATAACCTTTGCCTCGGACAAAGTGAAGCACATTACGTTTTGGACAATGGGTTCTCTTGCCGGCAGCAGCTATCAGAACGCATTTCTGCTGTTAATCACGCTTGTTGTGTGCGGTGCGATAATACTGTCTCAAGGACGTGAACTTAACGCTTTCGCCATCGGTGAAGAAAACGCTATGCACATAGGCGTTGATGTGAAACGTGTTAAGCTGGTAATACTTATCACCATATCGGCACTCATCGGTGTTTGTGTATCCATCGGCGGCACTATAAGCTTTGTGGGACTTGTGACACCGCATATGGTGCGCATGATTGTAGGACCGAATCACAGAAGACTCCTGCCTGCGTCATTGTTCGGAGGAGCAATCTTTCTTATGCTGGCCGACCTTGTCGCAAGGATACTTTTAAGACCCCTGGAACTTCCAATAGGCGTTGTAACATCCTTTATAGGGGCCATCATGTTTGTAATAATATTTTACAGAACAAGGAGTACACGGGCATGAAGCTGCTGGATGTTAAAAACTTGTCCGTACGCTACGGCGAGCTTACAATAATAGATAATATTGACTTTTCCCTTGACGAAAACAATTGGCTTATGGTGGTCGGTCCAAACGGTGCCGGAAAGTCAACACTTATAAACGCTGTATCACAATACATCGGATACACCGGTCATGTCCGCTATTTGGACAAAGACATGAAAACTTATAAACCGCGCGAGCTGGCGCAAAACCTGGGAGTTTTGTCCCAAAGCCATTCGGTGGGCTATTCATTTACTGTAGGAGAAGTAGTACGTTTGGGCCGCTATTCTCATGCGCCGAAAATATTTTCCCGAAAAAGCGGACAGGACGAAGAAAAAGTTCAAAGCGCTCTCGAGCTGACGGGACTAACCGGACTTGTCAATCAATCCGTTCTTACCCTGTCAGGCGGAGAGCTGCAGCGTACATTCCTGGCTCAGGTATTAGCGCAGGACCCCAAAATACTTATTCTCGACGAACCAACAAATCACCTTGACCTCGTCTACCAAAAACAGATACTTGAGCTTGTCCGGCGCTGGCTTCGCGAAGAAAAAAGAGCCGCCATTTCCGTTGTGCACGATTTGTCGCTGGCAAAAGCCTACGGCACCCATGCGCTTCTGCTTAACAAGGGAAAAGCGGTGTCACAGGGAGAAATTAACTATGTTCTCTCTCCTGAGAATCTTGAGCAGGCGTACTCAATGGATGTTTATGCTTGGATGAATGATATGCTTGGTCAATGGAGACGCGAACCCGTATAGGTTTAAATAAACGCCTTTAAGCATTATATAAACAAAACCTGAAACTTCAATGTTTCAGGTTTTTTGATGGAAATTGTTATTGATAATCCGATATTATTCGATGCTTGTTACAATCCCCACTCCTCTTGGATACTGCATTCTCTTTTGATATAAGAAATACTCTAACGTTATTAGCGATTTCACGTATGGTTGGCTCATATTTACGTTTGTTGTCATTCTCAATTCCCTCTAAAATCTTTCTATATTCTCGCTTAGAAACTTCCTCTACTATCTGATAGCCGTAATCTGCGCTGTCAAACTTTTCAATGAGATACCAATTATCATGATAAGATACGAGTTTTTCTACTCGATTTCAAAGCCATCTTCTACCCGTTTCTTCGAGTCTATCTCGGATCTCTTTATTAAAAGTTTATCCCTTGCAAGATTTTCTAACATAGTCGGGTTCACGTTGACAGAATGGCGGGATCGTGATACATTATCGGCGAAAGCAGTATCTTTTGAGTCGGCAAGAGAGTCATTATTTGATAACTCCCCACTCCTCTTGGATACTGCATTTTCTTTCAATGTAAGCACCGCTCTATTGATAGTATATATCAGGGTCATATTCTTTATCAAACATTTGTGATACATACTCATTATGACACGAATACATATTAACAACAGTTACCAACGATAAGATTATTTTCTTAGCATAGAAGGATTCTCTACATTAAAAAACCTTGCATATGTTGAAATTGCAAGGTTTTCAAGTTGGAGCTACTGGCCGGACTTGAACCGGCGGCCTGCTGATTACGAATCAGCTGCTCTACCGACTGAGCCACAGTAGCAAATACAGGGTGAAATTTCAAGGTTTCCAAAATAAAATCAGTTATTTTAATATCACCCATTCCTTTTGCTCAAAAGCCCTGTTTGCCATTATAGGGTATTTGCTAAATAAATTCAATGCTCTTTTATCGATTTCGGTTTATTGAATTTTTATTTGATAAAATTTATCCGGATATTTCAACAAGCTGCGCAGGAAGGCTGACTATGAAATCGGGAGAAGCCTTTTTGATAGCATCTTCCTTCGTTGCACATACCGACCATTCTACAAAGCAGGCCGCACTGCCGGCATTTTTACCGCACAGAAGATCGTACACGGAATCCCCGACCATTATGGCATCCCGGGAATCTACTCCGAGCTTTTCACAGCACAAAAGAGCAGGCTCCGGATTGGGTTTGTGAATACTGGTATCGTCGGCGCATACAAGTGCTTCAAAATAATTGCCAAGTCCGAATCTATTAAGACCGGACACAGTCGAATCGTTCAGACGCGATGTTACAATTCCGAGCTTTACACCATTTTCACGCAGAGTACCCAAAGCCTCTTTGATTCCATCAAAAAGTGAAATTTCTTCCGAGTCATGCTGACGCTGGTAGGCAGTATAAATAGCGGCAAGTTCGTCACCGCTTTCTTTTGTTTTATATTTTTCCGCAAAATCATTCATACACTTACTTAGAGGAATTCCGTATGTGTGGATATATTCCTCATCTTCAAGGTTCCTTCCGAGCACAATGTTTGCCATATGCTGCCATGACGACGCTATCAGCTGGTTTGTGTCCATTATGGTTCCATCGTAATCAAACAGCATCGCTTTGTATTTTTTCTTCTCTATCTTCATCTTTATTTTTTTTATCCTCTTGTTTGTATTTGCTCTTAAAAAGACTTATCCTTCCGGAGTCGTTCAGATTCCTCAGCACAACCAATGTAAACGGCAGTATTATTATACCGAGTACTCCGAATATTTTGGCTCCGAGATACATGCTCATCAGCATAAGAACCGGATGAAGACCTATCGAATGCCCTACTATTTTCGGTTCTATAGTCTGACGCACCACCGTAATAATAATATACATTATAATCAGTCCGAGAGCCATTTTCCAATTACTGCCTATCAGTTCTATAACAGCCCACGGAATAACTATACCGCCAGTACCCAGAGCCGGCACTACATCAAATATAGCTATTAGCAACGCATAAAACGGAGCCCTTGAAACTCCCAATATCGTAAGCCCTATTGTCAGTTCAATAAACGTTACGGACAATATTATCGCGTAAGATTTTATTATGTGACCCATAGTCTGCCCTATATATTTTTGAGATTCTATGATTATATGCTTGCCGCGCTCACTGAATTGCGACAGTATGAAATACTCAACATTGTCTAAATCCAGTGTGAGAAATATTGTTGCGATTATGCAAAATAGCGTTGCGATAAGGGCTTTGGGAACTCCCATTGCAGCCTTTTGCGCTACGTTCAGCACGCCGCTTGATATGAAGCTTACAAGTGAATACGCCGCTCCCAGTATCCTGTCTGTCAGGTCGTTAAGATAATCCGAATATTCTCCGCCGATAAGCAAAAGCTTTTCCTCGAACCATTGAAGGCCATTGGCCAACGCCGGCTGAATATCTCTTACATACAAATCCGGAAGCTGCGAAACCCATTTGACGATTCCGTTTATGAGTCCGAATACTATTCCCACTATTACTGCTACTATAACAAGGTAGAACAGCAGTAAAACGATTGTTGCCGCGCCCTTTTTCGGAATATGGATTTTTGAAGCCAACTTCCTTATCGGCCTTCTGAGCACAAGTGCTACTATCGCGGCCAACACAAAAGGAAAGGCTGCATAGATTACATATTTAAAGAAAAAGTAGTAAATCAGCAGTCCCACCATGAGACAGGCAAAGTTAATTAAGAATTTTTTTCTTCGTGTGATAGATTCGTCCATATAAACACATCCAAATCCCCGTCCACGACGGCCTGTACATTAGATACTTCGGCTCCCGTGCAGTGATCCTTAACCAAAGTATACGGCTGAAATACGTATGATCTTATCTGGCTCCCCCAGGCAATTTGAGAAAAGTTGCCCTTAAGGTCTGAAATTTTATCTTTCTGCTCCTGCCGGGCAAGAGCAGAAAGCTTTGCATACAAAACCTTCATTGCGAAGGCTCTGTTCTGAATCTGAGATCTTTCGTTCTGGCAGCTTACTACAATGCCTGTCGGTATATGCGTAATTCTTACCGCCGAATCCGTCTTATTAACATGCTGACCGCCGGCTCCGGAAGATCTGTAAGTGTCTATCCTCAAATCCTCGGGGTTGATTTCCACTTCTATGTCGCCATCGGTCTCCGGGCTTACGTCAACACTGGCAAAGGACGTATGCCTTCTGGCATTGGAGTCAAAAGGAGAAATTCGTACAAGCCTGTGAACACCGCGCTCCCCGCGTAAAAATCCGTAGGCGTTTTCGCCCTCTATCATTACATCAGCGGAGTTGATCCCGGCTTCCGCATCATCCTGAATATCAAGGATAGTGGTTTTAAAACCGTTTTTTTCCGCCCATCTGAGATACATTCTGAGAAGCATCTGCGCCCAGTCTTTCGCCTCCGTGCCGCCGGCACCGGCATGAATAGACAGAATCGCATTGTTTGAATCGTATTCACCGGTCAAAAGTGTTTGAAGCTTTAAAACTTCAATGTCCTCTTCAAGCTTTTTAAATTTTTCGATGGCCTCTTCAGCGAGTTCTTCGTCGTTCGCCTCTTCCGCCATCTCAGACAAAAGCTTTATTTCTTCAAAGCTATCTGTAAGGTCTGTGTATGACGCGAGTTTTTTATCAAGTGCCGATTTCTGTCTGGAGGTTTTGTGGGCTCTTTCCATGTCGTCCCAAAAACCGTTCATATTCATTTCCAGATTCAAATCTTCTATTTTTAATTTAAGTCCCGGAACGTCAAAGAGAATCGCTTAATTTCTTAAGCGCCTCTTCCGTTTTGGGATATGCTAGTCTTACTTCCTCTAAAAGCATATTATACGTTCCTTCCGCAGCAATTTTTATATTTCTTGCCCGAACCGCACGGGCACGGTTCGTTTCGGCCCGGCTTCTTTGCAACACGCACAGGCATAGGCTTGGATCCGTCTGTGGGGTGCAGATTCGCCTTGTTCTGTTCTGCCACAGACTGTCCCTTTGCTTCGTCTACGGCACTTACCGCAGTATCCTTTGCCGCCATGTTTATAGTTACAACCTGTCTTCTTGTTGCATCTGTGGTCAGGCTTACTCCGAGAACATATTTAACCATGTCCTCTTTTATATACATAAGCATTTCTTCGAACATATCGAAGCCTTCGTTTGCATATGCCTGTGCCGGATCCTGCTGTCCCAGAGATCTAAGACCAATACCGGTTTTAAGCTGGTCCATAGCATCTATATGGTCCATCCATTTGGTATCGACAATGCGCAGAAGAAGCATACGCTCTATTTCCCTCAGCCGCTCAGGACCTATTTCTTTTTCTTTAGCCTCATAACGAGATACAAACAAGTTGTATTCATCATCATTTAAAGCCACATCCTTCATCATGTTGAGTATATGGTCTTTCAAATCCTCACCGTGAAGAACTTTATTGCGCTCCTCATAAATGATGCTGCGCTGACGATTCATAACGTCGTCATACTGCAGAACGTACTTTCTTATACCGTAGTTTCTGCCCTCGACCTGTTTTTGCGCATTTTCTATAACTCTTGTAAGCAAACCGGCTTCAATGGGCTCATCCCCCATGCCGATTTTATCCATGATTAATTGAACTCTCTCACCGCCGAATAAACGCATAAGGTCGTCGTCAAGCGCCACATAGAATCTGGAAGAACCCGGATCTCCCTGACGACCGGACCTTCCGCGAAGCTGATTGTCTATACGTCTGGCTTCGTGCCGTTCGGTACCTATGACATGAAGACCTCCGAGCTCCACAACTCCTTCGCCCAGTCTTATATCCGTGCCTCTTCCCGCCATATTGGTGGCTATGGTTACCGCACCTTTTTGACCGGCCTGCGCTATAATCTCCGCTTCTCTTGTGTGGTGCTTTGCGTTGAGAACATTGTGCTGAATGCCTCTTTTCTTCAGCATTTCCGAAAGCATCTCTGATTTTTCCACGGAAATGGTTCCGACCAAAAGAGGCTGACCCGTAGCATGGCGCTCCGCTAGCTCTTCCACAATGGCATTGAATTTTGCCTTCTGGTTTGCGTAAACAGAATCCTCAAAATCCCTGCGCACAACCGGCATATTTGTAGGAACAGCAACAACCTGCATATTATAGATTTCAGTAAATTCGGATTCTTCCGTCTTTGCTGTACCCGTCATTCCGGCAAGCTTATTGTACATTCTGAAGTAGTTCTGCAGAGTTATTGTGGCCAAAGTCTTGGATTCGGAACGAACCTTTATACCTTCTTTCGCTTCAATAGCCTGGTGAAGTCCGTCCGAATATCTTCTCCCAAACATAAGTCGCCCGGTAAATTCATCCACGATTACTATTTCACCCTCGTGGATAATATAATCTATGTCCTTGTGCATACTGCTGTGAGCCTTAAGGGCAATTTGCACATGATGATTTATTTCAATGTTGTCGGGGTCTGAAAAATTTTCTATTCCGAAATATCGTTCCGCCTTTGCTACGCCCTCTTCGGTAAGCGCCACCTGCTTGTTCTTTTCGTCTAAAGTATAATCCCCTGTATATGTTACGCTTCCTCCGAAGCGCGGATCCCCGTCTTCTATCTTCTCTCCGAGTCTCAGCGTCCTTACAAAGCGATCCGCCTTGGTATAAAGATCAGTGGACGCTTCACCCTGGCCTGAAATTATCAACGGAGTTCTTGCTTCATCTATGAGTATGGAGTCAACCTCATCTACAATAGCGTATTCAAGATCTCTTTGCATCTGATCATCCTTATAAATAACCATGTTATCTCTTAGATAATCAAAGCCGAACTCATTGTTTGTGCCGTAAGTTATGTCACACTGATAGGCCTGTCTTCTTGCATCCCCATTGATTGCATGGATTACGCAGCCTACGGTAAGCCCGAGAAATCTGTAAATCTGACCCATCCAGTCGGCGTCGCGCTGAGCCAGATAATCATTTACCGTAACAACGTGAACACCTTTTCCCGTCAGAGCATTCAAATATACCGGAAGTGTAGCAACAAGCGTTTTTCCTTCGCCTGTCTTCATTTCGGCTATATTTCCCTCGTGAAGAACAACTCCGCCCACAAGCTGCACATGGAAAGGCTTTAGACCCAGGGTTCGGTGCGCCGCCTCGCGGCATACGGCAAAAGCTTCCGGAAGAAGTTCGTCCAAAGACTCCCCACCCGCAGAGCGCTTCTTAAATTCGACGGTCTTGTCCGCCAGCTGCTGATCCGTAAGAGCCTGCATTTTGCTGTCCAGTGCTTCTATATCTGCAACTATCTTTTCAATTCTTTTAATCTCACGCTCGTTAAAGCTGCCGAAGATTTTTTCGAGCAATCCCATTTAAGCCTCCGTTTTGATATAATAACAATGTATTATATCATATAATGACAAAAAAGACGAGCCGACTACGGCCCGTCTTTATAAAATTTTGTATTTTTTATTTCATCATTTCCGCGGCTTCCTTTGCAAGAAGAGTCGCTTTGTCCGTTTTCTCCCAGGTAAAATCCTTGTCATTTCTTCCGAAGTGACCGTAAGCTGCGGTCTTGCGGTAAATAGGTCTTCTTAAGTCTAAAGTCTTTATCATGCCTGCCGGCGTGAAATCGAAATTCTTTTCAACCAGTTCCGCAATCTTTGCATCCGGGAGCTTGCCTGTTCCTTGGGTGTCTATCAATATGAAAACCGGTTTTGCTAAGCCTATGGCGTAAGCGAGTTCGATTTCACATCTGCTCGCCAGCTTTGCAGCAACGACGTTCTTTGCCGCATATCTTGCCGCATAGCACGCGGAACGGTCAACCTTTGTAGGATCCTTTCCTGAGAAGGCTCCACCGCCGTGACGAGCATATCCGCCGTATGTATCGACTATGATTTTGCGTCCCGTAAGACCCGTATCTCCGTGCGGCCCGCCTATAACAAAGCGACCTGTCGGGTTTACTAAAATTTTAGTATTTTTATCAATCAGCTTTGCGGGTATCACCGGAGTTATCACATGTTCTATAAGATCCTTTCGGATTTTGGATTGTTTAACATCAGGATCGTGCTGAGTGGAAATAAGAACGGTATCCACTCTTACGGGATTGTTATTCTCGTCATATTCAACACTTACCTGCGTTTTGCCATCCGGTCTTAAGTAACCGAGTGTTCCCTTTTTTCTCACCTTGGCAAGTTTTGCGGAAAGTTTATGAGCCAGAGAAATTGGC
>CAYFUZ010000005.1:0-22114 GCA_964346675.1 uncultured Oscillospiraceae bacterium
TCCGCCGGCTCGGGAAGCCCGGGCATTGGATATATCTCGTACTTAACTCCTTCAATTTCTATGGTTTTTGTTTCCGGTGTCTCTCCGGGAGGATCCACAAGGCCGCCATTACTGGTTTTTTCCTTCCCGCAAGACGTAAGAACAAGAACGGGTATAAGAATAAATACTAACAATACTATGACAGAAAGCCCTAATCTTTTTTGCGCAGGACATGCACTGCGGCCTTCTTTTAATTCGGATTTGAAATGCGGATTTTTCATTTTTAATCCTACCGACTGCAAGGCTAATAATTTCAAATTTATTATACCATAAACAAAGCTCGAGAAAACTCAATATTTACCGGCTTTAGGAAGCGAAGCAATGCCCCGTAACAAACAAAAACAGGCTCATTGTCCGCGCCTGTTTTCTTGGCGCAAACAATGAGCCTTATAAATCAATGTATTGTAAAAATCAGCCTAAAACCATTCTGTCATTTACTACTCCGTCACTTGCCCGGGTAAACAGATTCAGCAGCTGTTCAACCGTGAGATTTTTTTTCTCCTCACCGGAAACATCCACAATAATTCTGCCCCCGTGCATCATGATTAAACGGTTACCGTGCGCAATGGCATCCCTCATGTTATGAGTAATCATAAGTGTGGTCAGCTTGTTTTTTTGAACAATCTGTTCGGTAAGCTCAAGTACCTTTAAGGCTGTTTTAGGATCAAGCGCCGCAGTGTGCTCGTCCAGCAAAAGCAGCTTCGGACGCCTCAATGTAGCCATAAGCAGCGTAACCGCCTGCCTCTGACCGCCTGAAAGAAGACCCACCTTACCTGAAAGTCTGTCTTCCAATCCCAGCTCAAGCGTTGCGAGAAGCTCCCTGTAGCGAGCACGTTCTTCCTTACGGACACCCCAGACAAATCTGCGCTTAGTCCCTCGCCTTTCGGCGATGGCAAGATTTTCCGCAATCTCCATGTCGGGCGCCGTGCCTTGCAAGGGATCCTGAAATACCCTCCCCAAAAATTTCGCCCGCCTATATTCGGGCATCTGAGTCACGTCTACACCGTCTATTTCTATAGTGCCGAAGTCCGGTTTCCAAACACCGGCAATCGCATTCAGCAGAGTTGATTTCCCGGCGCCGTTGCCTCCGATAACCGTGACGAAGTCGCCGTCATTCAAATGAAAATTAATGTCGCAAAGAGCAGTCTTTGCGTTAATCGTGCCCGGGTTAAAGGTCTTTTGCAAATTGGTGATTTTAAGCATTTTCATCACCGCCAATCCCGATATTTTCATCGCCGGAGTACAGTTTGCGCTGTTTTGTAAAATACTCCTTCTTCAAATAGGGCACCGCCAGGAACACCGCTACGATAATCGCGGAAAGCATCTTCAGATAGTCCGTTTTCAGCCCCAGCAAAATAACAAAATTATAGACGATGTAGTAGACAATGCCCCCGCAGACAACACCGATCATACTCACGACAAAGTTGGGTTTGATTTTCAGCGAAACGGAAAGACCTATGAAAATAGCCGCAAGGCCTATAACGACCGCCCCCCGCCCGTCGTTGATGTTCGCGGACCCTTTGTACTGAGCAAGCAATGCGCCTGACAAAGCCACAATACCGTTTGAAATCGCAAGCCCCAGCACCTGATTGAGCTTCACATTGACGCCTTGAGCGCGGCTCATATTCGGATTATCACCGGTGGACTTTATTGTCAGGCCGATTTCAGTATAGAAAAACAGCCACAGCGAAATAATTGCAGCCGTAACTAAAATCCCCATGACAACAATAGAGCGGGGATTGTTGCTCATATGTACCAAAAGATTGTGCGCACGCGGATTAATCGCGACCAAGGACTTGCCGCCGAGAATGAAAAGATTCACGGAATACAGCATCAGCTGAGTCAAAATGCCGGCAAGAATGGACGGAATCCCGAAGGCTGTGTGCAGAAGACCGGTCACAAAGCCGGCCAAAAGACCGGCAAAGAACGCCGCAAGAACACTCGTCCAAACGGGAAAGCCGTTCGCCAGCGATACCGCGCATACGCACGCACCGGTAACAATCGAACCGTCCACGGTCAGGTCTGCGATATCAAGTATTTTGAAGGAAAGATAGACGCCGATACCCATCAGTCCCCATATAAGGCCCTCCGCAACTGCGCCGGGCAACGCATACATAAATGCCATTTTTACCTCAAATTAATTATATTTATTTTATTTAGCGGGTATTTCTATACCCAGCTTAGCGCAGAGATCCTCGTTGTAAGCAACGGTAGGGGTCAGGGTCTTTATTTCAATATCGGAAACAGACTTTTCTCCCTTCAGAACCAAAACCGCCATTTTGCCGGTCTCAAAACCCAGATCATAATAGTTTATTGACAGGCTTGCGTAGCAAATATCGCCGCCGTAGCTGGTGTAAACGGGCACGTTCTTCTCTGTGCATATGGTGCCGACAATTGCATCATTGGCTGCAACGGTGTTGTCGGACGGAATATACACGGCCTTGCAGTCATTGGCCATGGATGTTGTAACCGCCTGAAGCTCAGTGGTTTCGGAGAAAGTATAAGCCTTTACAACTATGCCTTTGCTCTCGAAGAATTCCTTAACCGCATTGTACTGTATTAAAGAGTTCGACTCGTTGGTGCAATACAGTACTCCAACCTGATCTCCGGCAGCAAGACCGAGAGTTTCTATCATCATCTTGGCCTGCTCGTCAAACGGAACAGCGTCGGAAGTGCCGGATACATTGTCCGGAATATTACCGTCAAAAGTATCAGCGTAATCGGTGATAGATGTGCCAAGAACAGGTATGCTTGTAGTGGCGTTTGCGGCGGCCAGCAGGGCGGGCGTTGCGTTCGCCATAATCAGATTAACTTTTTTTGCAACAAAAGTGTTGATAACGGTGGGGCAAAGATTGGCTTCGCCTGCAACCTGAGTATCAATTTCAACCATTTTGCCTGCAGCTTTCATTTCCTGATTCAAAGCGTCAACAAAACCCTGCGTCGCCTGGTCAAGAGCGTCGTGAACCATCAGCTGGCATACGCCTACAGTATATTTGCTTGTTTCAGTTTCGGCGTCATTGCCGGACTTTTTGGCGCAGGCTGCCAATGAAGCCACCATGAGTGCAGCAACCAATACGACCGATATAATCTTTTTCATTTTGAGTTCCTCCCAATTTTGTTTTGATTTGTTCACACATCACATGGATGCATCACACGGATGTGTAAATATAAATAAAAAATCGTCCCAAATATGCAGGGACGATAAATTATCGCGGTACCACTCTGCTTTCGTACCCGACCTTACGGTCGAGACCTTAATAGGCTTAAAAGTCTTAGCGATGTGACGGTCGCACCCGTTGTGCCTACTGTTAGTTCAACACACTGCTCGCAAGAATGAACTTCATCGGGTTATTACTGTTGCCTCGCACCGACCGGCAATTCTCTGGAGCTTTTTGCCCGACTACTCTTTCTGCTCAAACGCATTTGGTCAATATTCAATTAAAAAATTAATCAAGGCTACCATTTTTTCCGCCTATTGTCAAGCACCTTTTTCAGGATATCCCGATTGTTTTGGCGACGCTGACTTTCATGCTTTCCTCCAGGTGCTTCTCGACAATAAAATAAGCACCGGATATATTTCAAGACGACCCATAATCATCGTTATGCTCAGCAGAATTTTTGAAAAGGCGGATAAGGTCACATAATCTCCTCCGGGACCAAGTAAATCCAGGCTTGCTCCTATATTGCTCAAAGATGAAATGACGGCATTAAACGCCCAACTGAATGATTGGGTATCGAAACTTACCAACAATAAAACGATACAGAACACACCCATATAACTCACCAAATAAAAGTTGATGGATTTCAAAGTCGACGTTTCCAAGTCCTTTTTGTTGTATGTAATCGGCAGGACTCTTTGCGGCGATATCATCCGTCTTATTTCCTGTCTGATGGACTTAATAAATACCGAGATACGGACCACTTTGAGACCCGATGTTGTTGACCCGGACATGCCACCGACAAACATCAAAAACAACAGCACTATGTGGCTTGAAGCCGGCCACTTTGCAATATTCGTATTTGTATAAGCCGTTGTGGAGCTGACCGAGGTAACATTGAAAAACGCGTCTTTCAATGCAATCCAAAGGTTTCCGTAAACGGGAAAAATATTAACGGTAATGAAAGCGGTACTTACAAGTACAATGCCTAAATACCACTTTAACTCTTCGTTCTTCAGCACTTGCTTGATCTTACCGACAAAAATCAAATAGAAAAAATCAAAACTCATCCCGAAGATAAACATTGCCACAGATAACAGTATCTCCAAATAGGGGCTGTTATAAAATCCGATCGAGTCCGGATGAATGTTAAACCCTCCTGTCGCGGCGACTCCCATTGAAAGAAGCAGCGATTCAAAAAAAGGAACTCCTCCTAAAAATATAAGAATCGCCAGAATAAGGGTCATTGACAGATAAATTAAATATAAAATCTTAATCGATTTGCTTACCCGGGACTCCACCTTTCCGAAGACAGGGCCGGGCAGTTCCGCGCGCATTATATAAACGCTCTTGGCGCCGAAGTTAGGGATGATGTGTACAATGAACACCAACATTCCCATACCGCCGATCAGCAGCGTGAACGAACGCCAAAACAGAAGCGATTAGGGAAGCGCATGCATAGTTGAGCTCAATACACTTGCGCCTGTTGTTGTAAAGCCTGAAACGGATTCAAAATATGCGTCGATAAAGTTCGGAATCGCTCCGCTCATCATAAAGGGAAGCGCTCCGAAAAAAGACAAAACGAACCATGCCAAAGCGGCTAAAACCAATCCTTCATGGGCATAGAATTCTTTTTTGTCCGGCTCTTTACGGCTCATTAACCCTCCGATGAGCCAGCAAATCAGAATGGTCGCACCGAAAGACAGCAAAACCGGAAGACTGTTCCTGTAAAAGAAGCCTACCAGCATCGGAATGATTAATAAAGCACCCAGCACCTGAATGAGTTTCCCGAGAATATAGTAAATATATGAACGATTCATCATTTCAATATCTCGTCAAGCACCCGTACGCGCTTTTTTACATCGACAACAATGACATAGTCATTTTCCAACAGGTAGTCGGAACCTTTAGGAATTATTTTATTTTCGTCGCGAATGATCAGACCTATCAAAACACGTTCATCCAGTGGCAGATCCATGATTCTTTGATCGCACACTTTATCGTCTTTTGACACGATAAACTCCAGCACTTCCGAATCCTTTGAAGTGCTCAAACGGGCATAGCCCTGCAAATGATATTCGTTTTGATGGCTCAGTGAGCGAACTCTTCGAATAATCGCGTCAGAAATTGAAGCGCGGGGAGAAATAATCGCATCCAGATTATCGGCATGAAGCAGCTTAATCAGTGAAGTACGATTGACTTTGGTGATGTTCTTCTTTACCCCCAATGAATGCGAATAAAGAGAAAAGATTAAATTCTCTTCATCTGAATCGCTTAGCCCGATTGCAACATCATAACTCGACAATCGGTGCTCCAGCAGAAACGACTGTTCGGACCCGTCGCCCAAAACAACCTCACTGTTCGGGAAAGAAGCTGCCAATTGCAGAGCACGATTACTGTTTAATTCGATGATTTTTGTTCTTATTTTCCGTTTGTTTAATTCGGGAATTAAATATTCACAGATTCTGCTTCCCCCTTGAATAAATACGGAATTAAAACGAGCGTTATTTTCGTGACCTGTCAAAAGGGCAAGTCTGTGATAATCTTCTTTGGAAGCGATGACATTCATGTATGTATCGGCTTCAATAACAGTCTGCCCCCTCGGAATTATAACTTCTTCCGTATTTCTGTTTTCAATCGTACAGATAACAACCACTGATGGCAGATCTTACTTCCTGCACACTAAGACCCACAATTTCACTGTTCGGCATTACACGAAAACAAATCATGCGCACCTTGTCCTTATGAAGGGGTTCGACATAGTTGGCTGTCGGATAATCAATAACATGGAGAATTTCGGTTGCAGCTTCCAGATCCTGATTGATGACATAATCAATTTTGAAATGTTCGGCTATGAACTCCTCATGTTCTGTATACTCCAACTTTCTTGCCCGAACAATTCTATATGATGCTCCCAGTATAGAGGCTATGTGGGCCGATATTAAGTTAACCTCATCGCTGTCAGTTACAGCAATAAAAACGTCGCACGCAGAAATATTGGCTTGCTTCAAAACCTCAATGTCGGTTCCGGAGCCCACAATACCCTGTACGTCCAGTTCTTCGACCAGTTTATTTACCAGCTCGCTATCGGTATCGATGAGTGTAATTTCATGGCCGTCCTGGTTAAGGTCATAGCAAATCTCCTGCCCTAACTTACCGCCGCCGAGAATAACCATCTCCATCACTTCTCCGTGTTTGTTACATCTGTTTAAACATCAAATTGAAGATAAAATAAAGTTTACGCCAGTATTCTTGACAGGAATGCTTTTGTTCTGTTGTGTTTCGGGTTTGTAAAGATTATTTCCGGCTTTTCGTCCTCCACTATGACGCCTGCATCCATAAACAGCACTCTGCTGGCGGCTTCTCTGGCAAAGCCCATTTCATGGGTTACCACAAGCATGGTAAGACCCCCTTTTGCCAGGTCTTCCATTACGCTGAGAACTTCCCCGACTGTCTCGGGGTCCAGCGCGGATGTCGGTTCGTCGAAGAGCAGAACCTCCGGTCCCATTGACAGGCTCCTTGCAATCGCGACTCTTTGCTTTTGGCCGCCGGAAATCTGCCTGGGTTTGGCATTGATGTACTGGAGCATTCCGACCTTTTCCAAATACTTCTTGGCTTGTTCTTCGCTTTCGTGTCTGGATTTTTTCAAGATTTTCATCTGTCCCACCACACAGTTTTGCAGAACGGTCATGTTGTTGAACAGATTGAATTGCTGAAAAACCATGCCGACCTTTGTCCTGTACTGAGACAAGGGCATGTCCATATTTTGAATGTCTTGTCCTTGAAATCTTACAATCCCCTTTGTCGGAATCTCCAAAAGGTTCAGGCACCTGAGAAGAGTACTCTTTCCGGAGCCGGAGGAGCCGATAATAGCTACAACTTCTCCTTTTTTTACATCAAAATTGATGTCTTTGAGTACTTCGTTTTCTCCGAATTTTTTTTCTAAATGCTCAATGTTAAAAATAATTTCCGACATTTTATGTCTCGCTTCCTGTACGTATCGTGGCTTTAAAATCGCTTTGAGAACCATGGATAGTATAGCTGTCCGGGCCGTCCAGCTTCTTTTCCAGAATCTTCAGGCATTTAGAAAATGTAACGGTTAAGAATAAGTATATGCAAGCCGCGATGAAGAACGTTTCAAAGTATCTCAAATAGGTTCCCGACGCCGACTTGCCGATAAAAAACAGTTCGGACACCGAAATTACATTCAGCACCGAGCTGTCTTTTATGTTGACAATATATTCGTTTCCTATGGAAGGTATGATATTCCTGAAGGCTTGGGGCATTACCACATGCAGCATGGCTTGCCAATGGGTCATGCCTATCGACAGAGCGCCTTCGGTCTGCCCGCTGTCTATGGAGATAATCCCGCCCCGGATGATTTCAGCCATATACGCACCGGTATTTACCGAAACAATGATTATCGCCGCAGGCATGGACGGAATATCGATGTTGAAATACTGCAGTGCTCCGTAATAAAACAGCATGGCCTGTACAATCATGGGAGTTCCCCGCAGTACGGTAATGTAGATATTTAAAACAAATCTTAAAATCTTCGTAAGAAGTTTTTTCGCATTGGAATCATCGGGCTGCTCAGGAATGTTCTTCAAAATTGCGACAAACATTCCGATGACGAACCCGAAAAAAGTTCCAAAGGTCGCTATAATAATCGTATTTACCGTACCTCTGACAAACAGACCGCCATATTGCTCCAGAAGGAAACCTACCCAGGCGAAAAAACTTCTTTCCATTTAAGATCTCCTAGTTTGACAGCGGCTGATTCTCCAGCGCGTTCTGCATAAGAGTTTCTCTTTCTTCCGTGCTTATTTCCAAAAGCGCTTTATTAACGGCATCAAGAAGTTCGCTGTTTCCCTTCTTGAAAGCAACCGCTATGGACGCATCTTCCATGCTGGCCTCGAAGCCTTTTCCTTCCGGAAATGCCACATAAGTCAGTTTGGGATTAGCTGAAACCGCAGACTTTGCCGCCGGTACTTCCGCAATGTATCCGTCGATTTTTCCGGATTCCAAAGCTACTATCAGCGCCGAGAAAGTTTCGAGAGCCTGTTCTTTGCTGACTCCCGGAATTTGATCTACCAAATCGTAGTTGAAAGTGCCCAGCTGGGCGGAAACCTTCTTGCCGGAGAAATCTTCCAGCGATTTTACATTCGTAAATTCTCCGCTTCTGACTACCATTACATATTCACTTACATAATACGCATCGGAAAAGTCCAGCGTGGCCTTTCTTTTTTCAGTAGGGCTCATTCCGGCGATTATCACATCGATTTTTCCGGAAGTAACAGCCGGCGGAAGTCCGTCCCAGGCAGTCTTAACGATTACCAACTCTCTTCCCAGAGAATCAGCCACTCTCTTGGCTATTTCCACGTCATAGCCGCCCGCGTATTCGCCGGAACCTATCGGATAAGCTCCGTTAGAGTCGTTAGCCTGCGTCCAGTTGAACGGAGCATAGTCGCATTCCATTCCCACTTTCAGAGTTTCTTTTTTTTCTCCGTCTGAATCTCCGTTGCCGGTCTTTCCCCCGGTGCAAGCAGTCAAAATCATTGTAAACACTAACAGTCCGATTAATAACAAACTTCTTTTCGTTCTTTTCATTTCTTTTTCCTCCTTGAAATTTTGATAGAAGGCAATCTCCTGTGATATAAAACAAAAGGCTTCAGAGCGAACCCAAAGCCTTGAAATTTTGTATCAGAACTTTGATAGCTCTTCACGAGAGACTCATGACAGTCATTGGGATATTATCCCAATGCCCAGCAACACCGCTCTCAAACGCGGCATGCTTCGGCGAAAGAACCCTTTCCACCTTTTATCTTAATCCTTTGAGTTGGACAGTAAAGATGTACTTTTGAACCTCGCGACCTCTATCCGTATTGAAAACCAATACACATCTATTTGATTGTCAATCACTATATAATAAAAACAAAAATAGGTCAAGCAATATCTAGAAGTTACGGTAACTTCTATCTATGTTTCGTCACCGTCAAGTTCGTCCGATTCTACGTCCTGACTTTCGAAATAGCCTCTATTGCTCGAATGGACAGCGACTTCTATACGTACGAGTGCCTGACGAATCTGCAGGATGCTGGCCTGCATCTGGTAATTTTCAATATGTTCACGCAGGGCTGCTTCAGCGTCTTCCTTATCCTGACGCGCCCTTTCTAAGTCAATTTCATCCGGATGCTGGGCAATAGTCGTATAGATGTTAACTGCATTATCCCGAACTTCCACAATTCCTTCAAAAAGAGCCAGTTTTTCTTTTTTATCATTATTAACGATGCTGAGAATGCCGTCGCCCAAGCAAGCCGTCATGGGTGCATGGTTCGGCAAAATACCGATGTCTCCGTCGATGGCACGCATGAGCAGGAAATCGGCTTCACGTTCGAGCTTGACACCTCTGGGTGTCAGAATATTTAATTTCAGTTTCGGAGTCACGCTGGAATCGGGCATATTTATTGACCAACTTCTTCCTGAGCTTCCTGAGCCCTCTTATGTCTCTCCAATACGTCTTCAATGCCGCCGGCATTCATGAAGTGACGCTCGGCAATATGGTCGTGCTTCCCCTCAAGGATTTCCTTAAAGCCTCTTATTGTGTCCGCAACAGGCACATACCTGCCTTCAATTGCCGTAAATTTTTCAGCAACGATAAAGGGCTGCGACAGGAAACGCTGCACCTTTCTTGCCCGACTCACCGTGTTTTGATCTTCTTCGGAAAGTTCATCTATGCCTAATATGGCAACAATATCCCGCAGGTCTTCATAGCGCTGGAGAATATTCTGAACCGCACGGGCCACATTGTAATGTTCGTGGCCTACGATATCCGGCTCCAGCATTCTCGATGTCGAAGACAACGGGTCTATAGCCGGATATATACCCTGTTCGACAATGGAGCGGGACAAAATCGTGGTTGAGTCCAGATGGGCAAATGTAGTTGCCGTAGCCGGATCCGTAAAGTCGTCAGCCGGGACATAAACAGCCTGAACGGACGTGATAGAGCCTTTATTTGTTGAGGTAATCCTTTCTTCCAGCTGACCGATTTCTTCCGCCAGCGTAGGCTGGTAACCAACTGCCGACGGCGTTCGTCCCAGCAGAGCGGATACTTCCGAACCCGCCTGAACGCAACGATAAATATTATCAATAAAAAGAAGAACATCCTGGCGCTGCTCGTCGCGAAAATACTCTGCCATGGTCAAACCCGACAGGGCAACACGCATGCGGACCCCGGGCGGTTCATTCATCTGACCGAAAACAAGAGCTGTCTTATCAAGAACGCCGGATTCCTGCATTTCATAGTAAAGATCATTACCTTCGCGGGTACGTTCGCCTACGCCGACAAAAACGGAATAGCCGCCGTGCTCTGTCGCAATACGGTTAATGAGCTCCATGATGAGAACAGTCTTGCCTACGCCGGCTCCTCCGAAAAGGCCGATTTTCCCTCCTTTAGCAAAGGGACAAAGCAAGTCGATTGCTTTGATGCCGGTCTCCAAAATTTCCGGCGTCGGGACCTGTTTCATAAGCTCCGGCGCAGGCCTGTGGATGGCCCAGTATTCACCCGCTTCAATTGCCGGCTGGTTATCAATGCCTTCGCCCAGTACATTCATCATTCGACCCAGAACGGAATTGCCGACCGGAACGCGAATGGGAAACCCCGTGTCAACAACTTCCATACCCCGCTTTAAACCGTCCGTCGGGTGCATTGCAATACAGCGGACATTACCGTCACCCTTATGCTGCATAACTTCCAGAACAATCGTATGCGTTTGATTTTCCGATGTTTCCTTTGATCCTACCTGCTGAGCTGCAAAATCTGTATGAATCTCAAGAGCATTGTAGAGAGTCGGCATAGACCCTTCAAAGTGGACGTCGACAACGGCACCGATAATCTGCGTAATACGTCCTACTTTTTTATTGCTCATACTTCCTCCTATTGTTGTTTTTGTCCTACAATCTCGGACAATTCCTGGGTAATTTCCTGCTGGCGTCTGCGATTCAGATTTCTTCGCAAATCCTCTACCAGTTCTCTGGCATTTTCACTTGCGGTATCTGTGGTAAGCATCCTGGAGGCCTGCTCCGACGTATATGCTTCCGAGAAAGCCCGAAAAATGCACATATGTAAATAAAAAGGGACAATCTGCTTAAGGTAAACATCTAGGCCGGGTTCAAATGATTCGAAACTCGTTTTTGTTTCCTTTAAAGGAAGAGGCAAAACTCGTTCGATTTTCGGATTGGAATTCAAGGCATTCTCAAAGCTCGTGTAAACCAGGAAAACCTCGTCGCTTTCGCCTTTCAAAAAAGAGTCGAGCAGTAATCCGGCAATGCTTTCGGACCTGTAATAAACCCGCGAGTCCGGTAAATCTATAATTGACCGAATGATATTTTTATTGTTTTTTTGAAAAAATCTATGGCCATAGGAACCGATGACGATTATTTTCTCATTCTTGCCTTCCATGTTCTCTAAAGCGAATTTCTGCACTTTGTTATAATAAGACCCCGCCAAACTGCGATCTCCCGTAAAAACAACATATAGAGAGTTCTTGATAGGGCGGCGTGCGTGATATGGAAAATCTCTAACCTCCTCAACGCTCGCCAGTTCATCGATTTTCCTCTGCAAGGCCTCTTGAACGGGAATCGCTCCTTCCAGCTGCCGGTTGATACGTCTCAACTGAGTCGATGCGACCATGTGCATAGCACTGATAAGCTGTTCGACAGATTCAATATTTTTGATTCTTTGCTTAATCTCTCGCACCGAGCTCATAAGCCGGATCTCCTCTTCTTGGATTTACTTGGATTTATCGGCAAAATACTTGTCCTTTGTCCCTTGGATAAGATGGTCAATTCGACCTTTTAAGTCATCTGTTAATTCATTCGCCCGGCGAATATCCCGGCTGAGTTCCGGATCCAGCTTCTTTGCCTTGCGAACAAGAGCCCGCTGGAAATGAGTAACCTGATTAAGATCGATGTCTTTCATCGCACCCTGTATTAACGCATACAAAACCATAATCTGATAGCTGACATCCATCGGTTCATATTGCGGCTGCTTGAGCGTTTCGCGGATACGTTCACCGTGACTCAATTGAGCTTGCGTTTCAGGGTTCAAATCGGAACCGAACTGAGCAAAGGCTGCCAGTTCGTTATATTGCGCGTATTCTATACGCAGCGGTCCGGCCAGTTTTTGCATGGCGGGATGCTGGGCGGAACCTCCCACACGGGAAACAGAAAGTCCCGGATTGATGGCAGGTCTGAAACCGTTGTTAAAAAGGTCCGCTTCCAGGAAAATCTGACCGTCCGTAATGGAAATAACGTTCGTCGGAATATATGCGGATATGTCGCCTTCTTGCGTTTCAACGATCGGCAGCGCTGTAAGAGATCCGCCGCCGTGCTTTTCATCCATTTTCGCCGCTCGCTCGAGCAAACGGGAATGCAGGAAAAATACATCGCCCGGATAAGCTTCGCGTCCGGGCGGGCGTCCAAGCAAAAGAGAAATCGTCCGGTAGGCCACAGCATGCTTTGATAAGTCATCGTATATTATAAGAACGTCCTCGCCTTTTTCCATCCAGTATTCCGCAATGGAGCAGCCGGCATACGGCGCAATGTACTGAATCGGGGACGAATCGGAAGCTGATGAAAAGACAATCGTTGTATAATCCATCGCTCCCTTTTCTTTCAAGCGGTTTTGAATTCTGGCCACAGTCGATGATTTTTGTCCGATTGCAACGTAAACACATTTCACGTTTCTGCCCTTTTGGTTCAAAATAGCATCGATTGCTATCGCCGTTTTTCCGGTTTGACGGTCACCTATAATCAGCTCGCGCTGACCTTTTCCAATAGGCACAAGGGCATCAATCGATTTTATACCGGTTTCAAGCGACTCATTGACTTCGCGCCGCATGATAACGGTCGGAGCCTGGCGCTCAATCGGCAGGTATTTATCGAATATAAGGTCACCCTCACCGTCGATCGGCTGACCGAGAGCATTAACCACACGGCCGGACATAGCATCGCCTACAGGAACTTCTGCCATACGCCCGGTTAATTTGACGGGATCCCCTTCTTTAATTCCTTGGTCCGACCCTAAAACTACCGCGCCGACAACACTTTCTTCCAGGTTCAGCGCCATGCCGAATACACCGTTGGAGAACTGAACCAGCTCCCCGTTCATCACTTGGTCTAAGCCGTAAATTTTGGCAATACCGTCTCCCACCATAACAACGGTTCCAACGTCTTCAAATTCAGGCGGCTCGGAAAAGGATTTAATCCGTTCCTTTATAACGGTGCTTAGTTCTCCGGCTTCATTCACAATACTTTCTCCCCGACCTATGTGTCGTTTCAAATCATTTAACTTTCCACGCGCACTCGTATCGAAAATCTTGCCCTTCATCAGAACGTAAAAACCGGCAATTAAATCTTTGTCAACGGAATATGTCACGTTGACAGGTTTGCCGGCCTTTTTTTCCAAAAGAGCTTCAATTCGTTCTTTTTCCTCTTGGCCGAGTATCGCGGCAGACTTGACGCGCGCTTCTATATGACCCAGGCGTCGTTTTGCGACGCTAATAAATTCCGGCAGAATTTCCGGCAAATAGGCAATTTTGTTGTCCGCCAGCAGCTGCTGCAAAAAAGACCACATGGTTACGGAGAGCTTGTCCTCGTAGGCGCGTTCGAGTTTTTCTTTCTTTTCCGCAGATGCAACATCCGGCTCCCGAAGATAATACATCCTGTCCTCGCCCAAAAGGTCAATGCTGAGTTCTTCAGCCTGACGGATATTTTCCTCGAGCTCGTTCGCTTCTACGGATAATTCGAACAACGCCTGAACATAGCGTCCCGTTAATTCCGCCATGATGATACCTCTAAGCTTTTCAGACCTTCTTCAAACTGTTCATCAAGGGCTTCCTTACTGACGGAATCTTTCAGCGTTCTTTCAGCCAAAAGCGTTGACAGCTCAAGAACGTAATCTTTTGCATTGCGCTGAAGCAATAATCTTTCCGTTTCCAGAGATTTTTTAGCATCTTCCTTGATTTTTTCCGCTTCTTCCCTGGACTTGGCTATAATTTGCTTCTTTTCTTCCTCTGCTTCTTTTTTTGCCTCTTTTATTAATCGCTGGCGTTCCTCATCTATTTCAGCAAACTTGGCTTCGTATGTTGCAATAAGGGCTTGAGCTTTCTGCTCTCCAAGCTCTATTTCCTGCAAGCGTCCTTCAATATGTTCCGTCCTCTTGGACAAGATCTTCTTAACGGGTTTGTACAGAAGTATGAATAAGACAGCAAACAAAACAACAACGTTTAATATCTGGATAGCTGCGCTAATCATCGCCTGCCCGTCCAGAGCAAAAACGCGTCCTTCCGGAAGTTCGTCCGACACTTTGCTCAAAGAAGTTAATACGTGTACTATTTTCTCTTTCACAGAGACCTCCTTCGCTTGCCGGACTTAAGATATAAGCTCAATAAAGCGATTTACCAGCGGGTTGGCAAAAAGCAGAATAATCGCAATCAGCAGACCGTAAATACCGGAAGTCTCCGCCATGGCAAGACCGATAAACATGGTTGAACGGATATCATCAGACGCTTCTGGCTGCCTGGCCATAGCCTCCATGGCCGTTGATAAAACGTTTCCCTGACCGAACGTTGTAAAAAGTCCGTTTAGCAAAGCGATTGCCGCCCCTATCTGTGCTGCTGCCATTACGACTGATAATGCTTGTAGTTCCATAATTCCTCCTAAATTAGTTGGTGAAATAGTTTATTTTTCTTCTTATAAATGTTAGTTTTCAGCTGCGCCTTTGATATAAGACAGCGAAATAATAACGAATATGTAGGCCTGCAACAGACCGAAAAAGATATCAAAAATAAAGTGCAATATAACCGGTATTCCAATGGATGCCCACTTTGGCATCAGAGCATGGTACATGGTGATAATAATCATTCCCGACAACATATTTCCGAACAAGCGGAAAGACAATGAAATCGGTTTGGCAAGTTCCCCGAAAATGTTTACGGGCAAAAATGGCCAGGCAGGCTCAAGCAGCGATTCAAAATACGCTTTGGGACCACTGTATTTGATACCCAAACAAACCATCAAAATAAAAGTGGATACCGCAAGAGCAAATGTTGTTGCCCAGTCTGCTGTCGGCGCTCTAAGACCAAAAATGCTGATAAGTGCTGATGCCACAAGAAAAGCTGCAACAGCAAAAAACCAGGGCGCCACAAAATGCAATTTGGGACCAACAGTACCAACTACGAAATTATCAAATGTTTCTATCAGAATTTCGATTACATTCTGCAAACCCCTTGGGACTAAAGCCGCTTTAGCCATCACAATACGAGCCGCAACGGCTAAGGCAATCAAAATCCCCATGATAATCCATGTGTTTACAATGGTCTCGGTTATCCAGACTTCTATGCCGAAAATTTCTATAACATTTATATTTGCTATGTTAAAATTCAAAGCGGTTTCCTTTCCTTATCTATTTCCTATTTCCGGTCTATTCCCGGTTCTTTTCTTCTGTATCCGGAGTATTTTCATCCAAACTGTTTTTCTGATTGGTCGTCAGCGTTGAGCGCAGGGTATAGGTCGCCAACTGGTACGAAAATACCCCGACAATAACTCCAAGCAAACTGATTCCCTCGACAAGCGCGCCAACCAGCATGGCCGCAAAAGCCAACAGAAGACGTCCCAGATGGCCAAACTGCACGGAGGCTTTGGACTTTTTCTTTTCCGAGATAAGTCTGTTCACGAGTCTTTCTAAAAGCAAGACTCTGATGACGCTTGTCGCGCTTCCCAAAAACAGACCAAGCAAAAATGGAATCGCCTTTTTCGAACGGTAATAAACGAGTGAAGCAATGGCTGCAACAAAGGTAATAATTATGATAACCCGCATCATGCGTTTCGCCTGCGTAGATAATTTCATGCCAACTCCACACTCTTAACTGCGTTTACAATTTACGGGAAAAAGTAAACAAAAAACGAATCGCCGCTATAATGCCCAATATAGATAGTACAATAATGAAAACAGGCTGAGTCCCTAAACGTCTATCAAGCCATTGGCCAAAAAAAACGCCAACGCCGATGTTTGCAACTATGGTCCAGGCGGCTGTAGATATTTGAACAGCCGTATTTAAGACACCTTTACGTTTTTTCTTTTTTTCTTCAGGATTACTCACGTTTTTCATAGCTCGATTTTTCCCTAATCATTTTGATTTATCATAAACTATCGGGCATTGTCAACTCATAATATATTTTTTAGAAAAAATATTTTGGAAGTTATGGTAGAATGCTTTCAAATGAATGGAAAATCGAACAATTTAATAACAGGAACTCTTTGCGCCCTAGGCTGTGAAACGCTTTACGGTCTGAGCTATATTTTTACCAAGCAGGTCACGGAAAAAGTGAGCACATTCCAATTGCTGGGGTGGCGATTTTTGCTGTCTTTTGTTTTTATGAGCATATGCGTTGCATTGGGCTTTATAAAAATTGATTTTAAAAGAAAAAGCATAAAAGCTCTTTTCGCGCCGGCGCTGTTCAGCCCTGTAACCTATTTTATAGGGGAGACATTCGGAATCAGTTTTACGACAGCTTCCGAAAGCGGGATATTTCTCGCTTGTATCCCTGCAGCATCTTTAATCACCTCAACGCTCATCCTTAAAAGAAAGCCCACGAAATTGCAGACTGCCGGCATCTCCATTACGCTCGGCGGCATATTTCTGACCGTATTTGCCGCCGGAATGTCAGCAAGCTTTTCTATAATCGGGTATGTGTTTTTATTGATGGCAGTTGCATCCTATGCCTTTCACGGCGTGGGTGTCGAAAAAGCAAAGAATTATACGAGCACGGAAATCACATATGTAATGCTGCTTGCGGGAGCAGCTGTGTTTTCGACTCTTGCGCTTTTGGAAGCCGGAATCAAAGGAAACTTCGATGAACTTATCGCTCTGCCATTCAAAAATTCCGAATTTCTGGCGGCTGTTTTATATCAGGGCTTAGGCTGTTCGGTTCTGGCCTTTTTCTTGTCGAATGTCGCGATTATTAATCTCGGCCTGAACCGGGCATCCTCTTTCATCGGAGTTTCCAGCGTCGTATCAATCATTGCCGGCGCAGTTCTGCTGAAAGAAAATCTTACGGTTTTGCAGATTATAGGAGCGGCAATTATCATTGCGGGAGTGTATGTGGCGAATAAAAAGGAAGACTGAGGTTTGGGTCAGTCTTTCACTTCAATTTTTATATTTCCTGAGGAATATAAAATATATTTTAGGAAATTAAAATGGTATAGTTTTTCAATTTTTTATTCCATTGCACTTTCAATGCCTCTTTTATATTATCAACATTTTGCTTTCTCCTAATATATGGAAACCCATTCAAAATCTTCTCTATGCCGTTTCACTATCTAGAATATGACATAAAGAAAAAATCTGGATTATTATTACCCGTTATCCTTTCTATCATTGTGTCATATGCGCCATCATTTATCTTAGACCCAAATGCTCCTTGTTTGCTTTTCAGCTCATATTCATTATTACACTCGGGACAAAAGAAATCTGCAACAGGCTGATTGTTTTTAAACTGCTCTATATGCGAAAATCCACATCGTGGGCAGTACATATTTTTATATACCCAATTTTCCGTTATAATTCTAGCGATTTGAGTCTTTGAACGGTAATTCGCAGATAGGTTATTGTCAAGTTGGAGATTCATTTTTCCCCTCGTAACGCTTATAAAACGTTTTTTCTCTTTCGTACGCTTAATATGAGACGTCTCACATGAATACCTCAAATATTTCTAAACCCAGAAAACTCTTCCTTCTTTTCTTTCAATTACCGGCGGGAGTTCGCAGTCCATATAGCCGACGGCGCAGTGACCTATTCCTTCGTAGTCGCCCTCGACGCCGAGCTTTTTAAGAAGTTCCTGCCATTCGCTCTTTTCGAATTCTTCTTTGGCACGGTGAATCCATATGCTTCCGAGCCCAAGCGAGTGAGCCGCCAGCATCATGTTTCCGATAACAAGGCTTCCGTCATAAACATAGGTAGGAACCTCTTTATTTGCCAGAACCACCAGTAATGCGGGTGCGCCGTAGAACGGATCCACTCCGTCCGCTGCTCCCATTATTTTGCGGTTGGCCGCAGTGAACTTGTCACGAAGCTCTTTATTGGTAATTGCCAAAATAATCGGCGACTGCCTGCCTCTGCCGTTGGCAGCGTAAAGGCCGGCTTCAACAATCTGTTCCAAATCAGCCTTTTTGGGCATTTCAGCCTTGAACTTTCTTATACTTCTGCGTTCCTTCATGGCTTTTATAATTTCGTTCATGTTGTTATCCTCCTATATGCTTTCTATATTGTATTTATGATAACACAACAGTGCTTGAATATGACAGCTTTGGGCATTTATTTTTTCTCCGGCAGGCAGTCCGCGACGCCACATTCGTTAAAAAAATTATCAATTACATTTTAATCCAAACTGTTGACATAAACCTTTCGTTCTCGTAGTATTTTAGTCGTTCAATAATATGTTAGGTGCGCCCGAAGCCAAACACATGAGGACCGCACCGAATTCAGGGGGAAGGTTTCCGCAGCATATGCGGTTTACCATAAAAACAGGAGTTGATAGTTCCAAAATGACGGAAAAATCTTCTGTTAAGGCCCTGACGGGTATGAGGAATCCCGCCGCGACGGACGATTGTGTTGCGTCCCGTTTCGCCTCCGAGGCCTTAAGCTTTGATACTTCAGCAATCATTGGCGCAGTGCTATAAGCCTGGGCTTTTTGTATTTTATTAGAAAGGAATCGTCCTATGATAGAAATCAGGAATTTAAGAAAAGAGTATGGCGACGTTACGCCCTTGGAAAACGTCAATATCACCATAAATGATGGTGATATTATTGCCGTTATCGGGCTCTCCGGCACGGGAAAGTCCACTCTGCTGCGCTGTATAAATATGCTGGAAACGCCGACGTCGGGCGAAATAATCGTTGACGGACAGGTTATAAACGACGGCAATTGCGACCTTAACGAGGTCCGCAAAAAGATGGGTATGGTATTCCAGTCCTTCAATCTGTTCGGACATCTGACCGTACTGGAAAATATAATGAACCCGCAGATTACCCTTTTGGGAAGAAGCCGCCAGGAAGCCTACGAAAAGGCTATGGACCTTCTTAACAAGGTCGGACTTTGGGCCAAGGCTTTGGCCTATCCGGACGAACTTTCGGGCGGTCAGCAGCAGCGTATCGCAATAGCAAGAACGCTGGCAATGGACCCTGAAATCATACTGTTCGATGAACCCACTTCCGCCCTCGACCCTTCGATGATAGGAGAAGTTCAGTCCATCATCAGGATGATTGCCAAGACCGGACGCACCATGATGATAGTGACCCATGAAATGGATTTCGCGAAGAAAATCTCAAACCGTGTCATCTTTATGAGCGACGGCGAGATTTACGAGGAAGGAACTCCAAAACAGATATTCGAGAATCCACAGAAGGAGAAAACCCGCAAGTTCATTCAAAGGCTCTCGACTATTACCTACCGCATAGAAAGCCGCGACTTCGACTTTGCTCCGGTTTACGAAGAACTTCAGATATATGCGGAAAAGCTCCTGATCGAAAACGAGCGTATGTCCAAGCTGCAGATGTGCCTTGAGGAAATATGCATGAACAATATCTTTACCTTCGACGAGGAACCCAATATTTTCGCAACGATAGACTATTCGGAGAAAAGCGATATCCTGACTTTAGACCTCAGATACGCAGGTGAACACTTCGACATAAGCACCGCAGACAGCTTGGTATTCAACAACATACTCGCGGAAGAGACCACAAAAGTGCACGACGACCCGGAAGTTGTCGGCAAGTGGTATAACAACCGCACACGCATAGACTTCAAATGGGAGGAACAGTAAGATGAAAAATAATATTAAAAGAGCGGCGGCTCTGATTCTTGCAGCGCTTCTTCTCATAGCCCCTTTATTCGGAAGCAGGGCGGCCTATGCCGAAGGCGAGAAACCGCAAGCCAAATACGGTATTTCAACAATAGATCAACTGGATAATCAGATTATAGGCGTGCAGACCGGTGTACTCTACGAGGACGTCATAAAAGACAGAATCGAGGGAGAAGAATGGCAGTATTTCAAGATGCCCAACGACATGATTCCCGCTCTGAGTACAAGAAAAATTGCCGCTTATCTGATTGAAGAAGTAGGCTTTTACGCGCAGCGCTACGAGCATCCGGAGCTTATGCGCATGGAAGAAAAAGCGGGCGAAAGCTCTTTTGCCGTAATCGTCGGAAACAACGAAAAGCAGGACAGACTTTTTGCGGAAATTCAGGAGTTTATAAAAGCAAAAAGCGCTGACGGCTGGTTGGACAAACTCTACGATTACTGGGTAAAAAACTGGAACCCCAACACATGCAAGATCGAAAACATTCCGACCACAAGCGGCGAAAACGGTCCCGTTATTATAGCCATAGAGGGCGGATACGAGCCTTTCTCCTTTGAAAGCAACGGCGAATTCTCCGGCTACGACGTGGAATTCATGATGAACTTCTGTGCCGAATACGGCTACGAATGGCAGTTCGAGTCAATGGAATTTGACTCAATTGCCGTAGGAGCGCAGGCGGGAAAATATGATTTCGGCATGAACATCGTAGTTGATGAAGAGCGCGCGGAAAGCTCCGTGCTCTCGGACCCCTACTATGTATGCGACCTTGTATTCGTAGTTGAGAGCGATTATCAGGAAAATGCAGGTTTTTGGGCCAACATGACCGAGGCTTTCTACAAGACCTTTATACACGAAAGCCGCTGGAAGCTGTTTGCCGAAGGTATGGGAAGAACCATGTTTATTACCGTGACATCCATAGTGCTGGGAACCGTACTCGGCTTTGCCGCTTATATGGCATGCCGCCACGGCAACAAGGTTGCCAATGCTATAACAGGCACTATAGATTGGTTTATTGAAGGCATTCCGACGGTAGTATTTTTGATGATACTCTACTTCGTAGTGTTCGATAACGTAAAGATTTCCGGAACCTGGACTTCAATAATAGGTTTCACCTTTATATTCGGCGTCGGCATGTACCAGAACCTTCAGGTGGGCTGCAATGCCATACCCAAAGGACAATATGAAGCGTCTACCGCTCTTGGCTACAGCGATAATCAGAGTTTCTTTAAAATAATACTGCCGCAGGCGGCAAGGCACTTCCTTCCTATTTACAAGAGCAATGTGGTATCACTCATAAAAGAAACCTCCGTTGTGGGCTATATCGCCGTGCAGGATCTTACCAAAATGGGAGACATCATAAGAGGCCGTACATACCTGGCGTTCTTTGCTCTTATTGCCGTAGCTATTCTGTACTTCATTATGGAAGCGGTTCTGGTTTACATAGTAAGACGCATACAGATAAACGTAGACCCGTATCGCCGCTCAAGAGAAAAGATTCTCGAAGGAATAACGGAAATAGAATAATCGCAAAAATAAAACAAAACCGCAGGCAAACCTGCGGTTTTTTATTGTGTGCGGTGAATGTCGCAATACGTATCTTGTTTTTAATTTGTCTGAATTATTTTTCATCCGGACGCAGACGCGCAACAGCTGTCGAAAGCATAAGCTTGATTCTGTTGAGCTGATTTACCTCGCTGGCGCCGGGGTCGTAATCTACCGCGGCTATATTTGCCTCGGGATAGGTGGCTCTTAAAATCTTTATCACGCCTTTGCCAACCACATGATTAGGCAGACACGCGAAGGGCTGAATGCATATTATGTCCGGTGTTCCGTGGGTTATAAGCTCCACCATTTCTCCGGCAAGCAGCCAGCCTTCGCCGTACTGGTTGCCGAGAGAAAGGAAAGGTTTGGCCATCTCTCCTATTTCTTCTATACCAAGCGGCGCGTCAAAACGCTTGCTCGCTTTAAGCGCGTCTATTGCCGGTTTTCGGATTT
>CAYFUZ010000005.1:22214-56403 GCA_964346675.1 uncultured Oscillospiraceae bacterium
ATGTTCACAGCGGAGATAAGACTTCTTATGCGTATCCTTACGGCGCCGAGGTTTGCCACCTCGTCTATTTTAAGCAGCGTATAGAGCTTGCCTGAATTCTCCAGTATTTCGCTTACCTGATCCGTTGTTACGGCGTCGAGCCCGCAGCCGAAGGAGTTGAGCTGAATAAGCTCCAGGTCGGCACGGCTGCAAACAAATTCCGCCACATTGTAAAGCCTTGAGTGATACACCCACTGGTCCACAACCCTCAGCGGCCTTTCCGGATTTGAATCTACGGGAAGAGAATCTTCTGTAAATACCGCAAAGCCGTAAGATGCTATGAGTTCCGGTATGCCGTGATTGATTTCAGGGTCTATGTGGTAAGGCCTGCCGGCAAGCACTATTCCCCGTCCGCCTGTTTCTTCAATCTCCTTTAAAATGCGTGTTCCCTCAGCTATTATGTCGGCCTTTGCATCGTATTGAGCCTGCCATGCCTTGGACACGGCGTCCCTTACCTCGCCTGCGGGAATGTTCCATTCTTTTTTGCACAGCGCAACCAGACGATCCTCCGCAATCTTTTGATTTGTAAATGCGATAAAGGGTCGTATGTAGTTTATGCCGCCGTCCGTAATCTCTTCCACGTTGTTTTTAAGGTTTTCGGGATAAGAAACAACTATAGGACAATTATACTGATTCTGAGCTTCCGGAGTTTCTTTATGCTCATAGAAAACACAAGGCTGGAATATATCCTTGATTCCTTGATTTATGAGCCATTGCACGTGACCGTGAGCCAGTTTTGCCGGATAACATTCGGATTCGGACGGTATGGATTCCATGCCGAGTTCGTAGATTTTTCTTGTTGAAAACGGCGACAGAACAATCCTGAAGCCGAGTTCCTTAAAAAATGCGGCCCAGAAAGGATAATTCTCGTACATATTTAGGACGCGCGGTATTCCTAGAGTTCCGCGCTTTGCCTCGCCTTCGCTGAGAACTTCGTAATCGAATAAACGCTTTTTCTTAAATTCAAACATATTGGGTGCACTTTTTGCCGCACCCGAAGAGCCGAGACCCTTCTCGCAGCGGTTGCCGGTTATGTGCTTTCTTCCGCCCTCGAACACGTTGATTGTAAGCATACAGTTATTTGCGCAGCCGCCGCAGCGGACGCTGTTTGACGTGTACGAGAGATTTTGTATTTCGTCAAGCGAGAGCATTGTCGAAGGTTCTCCGCTGTAGCGTTTTTTTGCTATAAGGGCAGCGCCAAAGGCTCCCATAACGCCCGAAATATCGGGACAGCTCACCTCTGCGCCCAGAATTCTTTCAAAGGCTCTTAAAACCGCCTTGTTGTGGAAAGTTCCGCCCTGCACGACCACATTCTTTCCGAGTTCTTCCGCGCTTGAAAGTTTTATAACCTTATACAACGCGTTTTTTATAACGGAATAGGCGAGGCCTGCGGAAATGTCGGATACGCTTGCGCCTTCCTTTTGAGCCTGTTTTACATTTGAATTAATAAATACCGTGCAGCGGGTACCGAGATCCACGGGGCTTTTCGCAAATAAAGCTTCCTTTGCAAAGCCCTCCGCAGTATAGCCCAGGGAATTTGCGAAGTTTTCTATAAAGGACGCGGCGGTGCAGTGCGCTATGGTTTCAACCTCGCCCTCGTCCAAAAGGAAGGCCGACTTTAAAAGACCTTCGCCGTAGCCGGTGGAACAGGCGCGCGCAATGACGGCACCTTCAGGAAGAGCTTTCTTAAGCTCGGTCATTTGGCGTTTGGCTGTTTCTATAGGATTTCCCCGGTTATTGGCATAACAAGAATAGAGAAGCTGACCGTCTTCTCCTATGAGAGCTATTTTTGTAGTTGTGGAACCCGCGTCCACTCCGAGAAAACAATTGCCCTTGTAGGATGCAAGGTCATCCTTCGGAACCACGGTCCTTTCGTGACGCTTGCAGAACTCATCGTATTCCGCCTCGTCTTTAAAGAGCGCCGGAAGACGCGGCATCTCAAACGGAACCTTTATTCCCGCTTCAAGCTTTTCTATAAGTTCCGCGATGGGAAAGGGAGATTCTTCTCCGGAAGAAAGCGCAGCGCCTATGGCCGCAAAGAGATGCGAGTTTTCCGGATCCACTGTTGTTTCGGGCGTCAGATTAAGAGTCCTTTTGAACGCTTTTTTAAGCTCCGGAAGAAACGCCCAAAAACGCCACACAGCCTCTTATGGGCTTGCCGCAGGCAAGACCGGAAATAGTCTGATTGACAACAGCCTGAAATATTGAAGCCGCAAGATCCGCTTTTGTGGCGCCCTCGTTTACGAGAGGCTGAATATCCGTCTTGGCAAATACGCCGCAGCGCGCGGCGATGGGATAAATCTGCTTATAGTCTTCCGCTTCTTTATTAAGACCTTCGGCGTCCGTCTGAAGAAGAGCCGCCATCTGGTCGATAAAAGCACCGGTGCCGCCTGCACAGACGCCGTTCATGCGCTCCTCAACCCCGCTCCCGGTAAAGTAAATAATCTTGGCGTCCTCACCGCCTAGCTCTATGGCCACATCCGTTTGCGGCGCCTCTTTTTTAAGAGCTGCGGCAACAGCGACCAATTCCTGAATAAAACCTATGCCAAGCGCCTTGCTTAGGTTAATTGAGCCCGAACCGGTTATCTTAAGCTGAAGGCTGCTCTCACCCACTGACTCTTTCGCTTCCTTTAAAAGCTCCGCCAGCGTTTCCTGAGTTTTGGCTCTGTGTCTTTTGTATTTTCCGTAAATTATATTGTCTTTATCGTCAAGCAAAACCAGCTTGACCGTTGTTGAACCGATATCTATGCCGGCACGATAGTTATACATTTTAAGGATCCCACACTATTTTCTCTTGCTCTTTATCCGGCCTATAATCTGCGACCTGAAAAGCAGTAGGTTGATAAGAACGAAAAGACCTATCAGTATCCACAACGTCAGTACCGGTTGGGTCGGCGCGAGTATAGCTAAAAACATTATAGGAAAGCCGAACACCATGGCCGGAAAGTTCTGATACACAAGGTTGTCCGCTGCGGGAGTTTTAAATTCGGGGTCGGCTTCTCTAAGAAGCATAATACCCGTGCTGGCCGTTCCCGTGAGCATCCCGTACATAACAAGAAATTGCTGCGCACGGTATTCGGGGAATAGAACGTTTGCCACGAAGCGATTGTAGGCATAGGTTATAAGCAGTCCCACCGATCCGAGCACAATAATTACGCCCCAGTAGCCCTTCAGCACTTCAAGCCTTATAGCCGCAATGCCAGCAACGACCATAATATCGAAACAGAGATTGCTGATTCTGTCCATCAAAAAACTGTTTCGGTACTGCCTCTTTACCCAGCCCGCTTTTCTCATCGCGTCCACCACCGCTTTTATAAGCGTCGCCGCAAGCACACCCATCAGAAAGTTAAAGCCGTAAACAACGGCACGCAATGCCGGAACAAAGGACTCTATAAGGCGCATAATAAGGTAAGCCAGATAATAAGCACCGGAGACAAACGCAAGCTGCACGGTAAGCTTATCAAGACCTCCGCTCATGGGAATCTCGTTGTCGGACTGTATTTCTTCCGACATAACCCGCTCAACACTTTCTTCCTGCCACTTAAATTCACCCTTTTTTTTCAGTATATTAAGAAATACTACCCCGCCGATGCTTGCGGAAAGAAAACCCAGAGCTGCTATGGTAAGACCCAAGCTGCGCCCTCCGACAAGACCGTATTCCGTTTCGTAGATGCTGCCGTAGTTGAGTGCTTGCCCGCTTCCCTGTCCGTAGCCGAATGGAAAAAGCAGTCCCGCCGCGGGAATAAGGCCCTCCACGGTTTTAGCGAAAGGAATCGCTATTAAAAGACCCGCAATGCCCTGCATAAGATAGCTTGCAACCGTAGTAAGTCCCGTGTTGAAAATTTCTATTCTCCGCTGCTTATTAAACGGATGTCTGGTTTCTTTGAATGTGGATGCTATAAATCCCAGCGCCAGCGCGTGGTAAGTAAGAACTTCAAGAGCATTGCTTCCCGCTTTCGCGAAAAATTCGGCATCGAAGAAAGCGACACCTGTAACGGATCTGTACACGGCCATCATCAGCAAAAGCAACAGACCCGCAAGTACCGATGTCGGTATCAGCGTGACCCTAAGAATGCGAAACATACGCTTAAGCATGTTCGCAACGAGCAATGACAACAGCAAAACTGCCATCATATTTACACTTCCCCATACACTATAATCCCAAAAATTCATCATCGCCGGATACCCCCTTCTTGCGATTAAGATAATGACTATAAAAATTTACATACTTCAACGCATTAAAAGATGCTGCCCCCTTGCATTGATAAACCTTTTCCTGTGTATAAATATTCAGCTTGTTTTTGCCGAGCAACGTAACGGCAGAAAGCTCGTCAAAAGAAAAAATCATCTTTTGCTTGCCGGATTCAAGCGCGGCTCCCGAAATTTCTATTCTGTCGCCGAAGAGCCGCAGCTCTATATTTTTTGCTAGTATAATTTTTCTGTCATAAAGTTTAACCTCTGAAAACTTAACACCGGCATCTGTAAATACCGACTCATCCGTCATGTTTTCGGGATCAAGAGCGGCCACGAATTTGTTCTGGGCCTCCATCCAATCCGCAACGAAGCGATACGGAAAAGGCTTGCCAACTCCTTCAAGTTCTTTGCTCGGAAGATATCTTATTCTTTGCCCGCAACTTAAGCAGCTTATGATATCACCGCTGCTTTTAAATGCGCTCAGCCCGCACTCGGGGCAATAGTACACCGCTCTTTCGAGATATTCCGCAAGCTTTGAGCCTGTAAAAACGGGAACCTCCGCCTCTCCTGAAGCTGGGACGGCATTAGCCTCGTTTACATAGAGTTCATCGCAGATTATTTTATGGAGATCCGCCTCGAAAAAAGCCTGAACGTCTTCGGCTTCGATTATCTTTGAGACATAGGCTTTTATTTTGCCCTTGCGGACCGAGTCGCTCCAGCGCGGATGCACACCGTAGCCTCCTTCTATTCTCATAAGGGCGACCGGCAGCTTCAAGGTTTTTGCAAGCTTTGCAACAGCAATACCTATGCTGCAGGTTTTTCCGTCATAGGTTCTGTGGCCCTCCGGGGCCATGGCTATGCTGCCGCCCTCTTTGGCAACCTTCAGTATATTTCGTACGGCCTTTAAATCCGTCACCTGTTTTCGTATGGGTATGGGCGCTACCAGCCAATGCAGCACGCGCGATATCAGGCCGATGGACATTATATCTTCCGTCGCGACAAAATAAAGTACGCGCCAAAATGCCATCACTACAAAGAATTGGTCAAAGGCCGTCTGATGATTAAACAATATGAGCATCTGACGTCCGTCTCTGCAGGGTTCTACGTCTATGCCGTAGCGCATATGTGTTATAAACGCGACCAACGGCATTAAAAGCTTATATAATATTTTGTGCCTGTTTTTTACGTGTGTGTTTTTGCGCTTTGCCATTTTCCTTCCTTGGTTTCTTGCCGGTGTATTCAGCCCTTGTTTTTATGCGTTTTCTTTTAAGGGTCGCCGACTTGTCT
This sequence comes from uncultured Oscillospiraceae bacterium, assembly GCA_964346675.1. Lineage (GTDB taxonomy): Bacteria > Bacillota > Clostridia > Peptostreptococcales > Anaerovoracaceae > RUG13409. The sequence continues at coordinate 27,735 of CAYFUZ010000005.1, forward strand.
TGAGCAGCTTGTAAAGTTCTTCTGCCGCTATTCGAGTTTTCGCGACAACACCTTTCGCTTCGGGGAAGCAATAGTAAAGTGTTTGACCGTCGCCTATACATATAATGTCGCCGAGCTCATACCAGAAGTAATCCGCATAAAGTCCGTAGGACGCCATCGGCGGCATGACGAATGTCAGCTTTCCATCGCAGCCCGTAAGCTTAAAGCCTTCATTTGAATGTATCAGGCGGCCCGAGCCTACTTCGTAGACGCAGTCGGTATTTACAAGCATGCATATCTTAACGGGTGTCTCAAGAAGATAGCTTCCTGCTTTCAGGGCTTCCGCTACCTCGCTTCTTTCCCAAGCGTACCAGTCCGGTATGTGATTGAATATATCGTTGCCGTCTTCTGCCTTAAGAAAACCGTTTTCGGCAAGCTCCCAGGTCTTTTTGCATGCGCCGCAAGTAAGCTTTATACCCTTGCCGTGCATGGCTCCTTCTGTCATACAGGCCGGACATTTATACAGAACGCGTTCAAGACCGTCCGCGCGGAAAGCCTCGGTTATTAAAACATCGTTTTCCTGCTGCCAAAGAAAATTGTCGAAAGTAAAAAGATTTTTGAGTATTGCGTTAAGCTCTTCGACGCTTTTTCCTGCGATATCTTCCTTTGAAAGTTCATAGCTGATTTTGGCGCTGACATTTACATTGCGTTTTTGCAGCATATTATAAAGAGGATCCCTCGCAAAAGCTCCATACGTTCTTATCATTACAAGAGGCACATTCAGAAGTTTTAAAAGGCGCCCCAAAGTGTCCGGAAGAGGAGTGGCCGTTCCGTCGAAACTGTAGCTGGCCTCAGGATACATCAGTATCGAGGATTTAAGTTCGTTTACTGTATAAACCATGTCACGAACAAGAGTTACATCCGTTATGAATTTACTGGTGGGTATGCAGCCAAGGCTTCGCATAAGACTGTTTTTGCCTACGAAACCGTCAGAGGTGCAAATTATATGGAACGGACGCGGATATAAAAGCTTTGATGCAATCTTAAGGTCTATAAAACTTGAATGGTTCATCAGAAAAAGCGCAGGTTCGTCCTTGCCGAGTTTTTCCATTCCCTCGGAAGTGTAACTGAAGCCGGTTTTTTTAAGTTCGCCTTCCGATAAAGCCTTTACCAGCGCACGAAAAAATTTGCTCGATTTTTTCGGCTTAATATGACTGCGCTTCGGCAAGGCTATGACTTCATCGTAGGAAGCCGCTTTTTTCTTAATTTTCATAAATCGCTGTCAAATACAATTTAATTCTACATTAATAGTTATATTAATGGTGTATTATAATACGAAACCGATGAATCAAACAAGGAGATTTAAAATGTGCGGCCTTAAGGCAGGTAAAAAGTCTACGTAAGCAATTTTGCGACAAACAAAAAGTCTGTTTTCTTATTGCTTAAAGAACTAACAGACTATTTTGCCAGTTTGCGATTTACGCATCATGAATCCTGCGCAGCGCCATATGCCATATGAGTATAAATCCCGGCAGTAACAGGAATTTAAGCAGTCAAGCCTTCACTTGCTGATTTCTTTAAACAATTCCTTCATGGCCGGATATATTTTTGTGAATTTTCGGTAGCACTCATCGTAGCGTATCGCTGTTTCGGCGTCGGGAAGCTGCGTCTCATGCGTTTCCACCAAAGCTGACGCACAGTCAGTTATGTTTTCATACGCTCCTGCGGCAACCATGGCAAGCATTGCCGCTCCGTAGCCGGGGCCTTCTTCGGTCTTTGGAATATCCAGCGGAATATTTAAAACATCGGCCATTATTTTTCTCCACAAGCGACTTTTCGCTCCTCCGCCGCAAAGCGTTGAACGTTCTATGCAAAGGCCGAGACTCTTGGCAACCTCAAAACTGTCGCGTATGGCAAAAGCTACACCTTCAAGCACAGCCTGCACCATACTCTCTCTGCCGGTGTCCATGGAAAGGCCGGTAAAAGTGCCGCGCGCATCCGTGTCGTTTATAGGGCTCCGCTCGCCCATCAAATATGGTAAGAAAAAAACTCTGTTGTTCCCGAGCGCTTCTTCATTTATGTTAGCTTGCTCAATGCTGTAGCTTTCGTTTTTTAAAATACCTTCGCAAAACCATTTGTTGCAGCTTGCGGCGGAGAGCATACAGCCCATAAGATGATAACGACCGTCAGCATGACAAAAAGCATGCAACGCGTTGCTGTTGTCAACACCGAACTTATCCGACGATATAAATATCGTGCCGCTGGTTCCAAGGCTTATATTACAAGAACCGTCTCCTATAGTGCCGGTTCCGATGGCGGCAGCGGCGTTGTCACCTGCACCCGCAGCTACTTTTACATCCGAAGACAGACCAAGGGACAGCGCTATATCCGGACAAAGAGTACCTATGCTTTCGTAGCTTTCGAACAGCTTCGGAAGCTGTTTTTCGCTGACGCCGCAAATCTCGAGCATCTCCTTTGACCAGCATTTGTTCTTCACGTCAAGAAGCAGCATGCCGCTGGCGTCGGAAAAATCGCAGCTGTGTACTCCGGTAAGTCTGTAGTTTATATAGTCCTTGGGAAGCATAATTTTTGCGATTCTCACAAACGCGAAAGGCTCATGCTTTTTTACCCAAAGAAGTTTTGGTGCGGTAAAACCGGCAAAAGCTATATTGGCTGTCAGTTCGGACAGCCTTTTTTTGCCTATATGTGTATTAAGCCAGTCTGTTTCCTCCGCACTGCGGGCGTCGTTCCAGAGTATAGCGTTTCGTATTATCTTGTCTTCGGCGTCCAGCGCTACAAGGCCATGCATCTGTCCGGCAACTCCGATTCCGGCAATGGCGCCCTTATCAGCACAGCCCCGTGTCAACTCCCCGAGACCATCCAGACAAGCGTTCCACCAATCAAGGGGATTTTGTTCCGCCCAACCCGGTTTCGGAAAACTGATCGGATATTCCTTTGTGGCAGCTTTCAAAATATTTCCCGTGCGGTCCAAAAGCAGCAGTTTTACCGCCGAAGTTCCGAGATCGATACCGACATACAGTTTATTAGCTGCCATAGTTTTACAGGTCAAACTCTTCTTTAAGAGTCATCATTTCACGGAATTCCACATGACCGTTTTCAAGATAGAAAAGACCCATTTCCCATCCGTTCTTATCGTACATGTCCATGAGCTGAGGTGAAGCCTCGCGAACCTTCTTAAGAAGTTGTTCGTCTTTTACAACCTTTGCAGTTCCGTCATAGCGCATAAATTCACGGTCTTTTACAGCCAGGACCTCAACCTTGGGATTGGCGGTAAGCTGCTTAAACACATCCTTGAATGTACCGCATCCGAAATAAAGTTTGCCGTCCGAAAGCAATTTAAAGCCGAATGGACGACCCTTCGGTTGATCTCCGTCAGTGGTAAGGAAATAAAAAACTTTAGTCTCATCAAGAAATGCTTTAACCTTTTCTACATTTGTCATAATAAGTACCTCCTGTCTCGATTAACTTTACGCATTTATTATACAGCAAAATCACGACCCGGCAAAAAGTAAACTTCTTACGAATATCGTATAGGATATCTAATCTACTAAGCTTCGGAAGTTTTGCTGTTGCATCGGAAAGAATATGGAGATTTTTCTTTAGAATACACAGTTCTTCTGTACCAATCAGGGCAATATGTTGCTTTTTAGCACCTTATTGCTTTGCTCCTCTTGTTCCCATTGCCTTGCCGATTTTCGGTATAGATGCAGCATAGGCGCTGTTACAAAGACCCAGAATTGCGGAAATTACGAAAAGCATTTCGATTCCTACATTTTGCCAGATCCAGCCGCCAAACAAGGCTATCAGAATCGTAATCATATGATTTACGGACAGTCCGGTTGAAATTGTAGCACGACATTCTTCGGGGCTGTCGGAAATATCTTGAACATAGACATTAGAGGCCATAGAGGCCATAGATATTATCGAATCAAGCAGATAATTCACGCAGCACACGATGAAAGCCACGTTTTTGGGGAATAGATGATGCGCAAAACCGTAAAAGAAACATACTGCAACCAGTATCACGGTATCCATAATCATTACAATCCGGTAGCCGGCTCTGTCTATAATCTTTCCAACAAACGGGGCAAGAAAAAAGCCAAACACGGCAGACAGGGCAAACAGAGTACTTATAACCGCGGCACCGGCGCCGTAAAACAAAATCAAAACATACGGTCCGAATGTAAAGAAGACTTGCTTTCTTGCGCCGTAGAAAACTTCCAGCATGTAAAATTTCGCAAATTTCTTTCTGAAATAGAAACGACTTTTGGTTTTATGCGTTTCCGTGCTGGAAGTAAGTCCGAAGGAACAAAACATGGCGACAGCACAAATTGCAGCGGCCACAACAAAGAACTGCTTGAACGGCTGCTTACCGCTAAGAAGCGCGAACGAAATCGCAACGACTGCATAGCCTGCCAAGTGCCCCATCTGATTTGCGGAGCTTATGTAGCCCAGAGCTTCACCTCCGCGACCCGCACTGGAATACTCAATAGTTAAGCTGTTTCTCATACCGAGCTGCATATGCTCTCCTAAGGAGTATACAAGCATTGCCCCGATTAAAAGAACTTTGTTGGGTGGCACTACCGCATGAAGAACCATGCCGACCAACATTATTACAGAACCTATTTTATATATCTTTTCTGCAGAAAATGTATAAAATACCGCAAGTATGAAAACCAGGAGCAGTCCGGGCAATTCGCGGAAAAATTCAGAGATTCCTTTGTCAAAGCCTGTCATCTGTCCTACCTCAGCCAGATAGTTGTCGAGGATTCCTTTATAAATTCCATACGAAAGCCCCATTAAGAGCACGGAAAGAATAAGCACTTCCCACTTTGTGTCGTCTTTAAAAGATGCTTTTATTTTGTTCATGTTTTATCGGCGAAGCTCCTATCTTAGAAATTGCTACCAAAGCTTTTTACATCTTAAACAAGCCGGAACAAATTCTTATTGATTTTGTTTATATATTCTATTCAAATAATCTTGACGTTAATTATAACGAGCGAAAAGTAATATGTAAAATGATTTAAGCGTTTCTATCGGAAATAATGTATTTAAGCCATTAGAAAGCCGGCGCTTGCCGGCTTTCTAATAATCGTTCCTGGTTCTTTGTTATTTTTTACTTATTTTTTGCCGTAAGTTTCAATGGTATCAAACATCGCTTCAAGATTTTCAACCTTTACGTTTTCTATGCATCCGGAAGCCGCGAATATGTAACCTCCACCTGGGGCGCAAGTATCAATAAGATATTTTGTCTCGTTGACTACATCCTCTACCGAGCCGAATTCCAGCTTATACATAGACAGATTGCCTGTTATGCAATTGTTCTTGCCTACGGTTTCCTTGGCGCGCTTCATATCTGCGGTTTCAAAAGCGACTATGCAGCCTTTCGGCAACATCTCCGCAAGTGCTTCAAGCCTGCTGTTGTAAGGACCTTCCGTAAATACAATCGGCGTTGCGCCTACGCTCAGCAGATAGTTAAGCTGTTTTAAATAAGGCACCATATAAACCTTTTCAAACTGTTCGGGACTCATGAAACCGTCCATTGCCTTGTGCAACGGGAAGAAAACACGCTTAACATCCAACGGTGCCGTCTCAAAATATTTCCAGGACTCAATTTGTCTGTCGGCAATTATGTCGCAAAGCTCTAAAATCTCATCCTCATATTCGAAAAGGTCAATCATCGTGGGAAGCGTGGTTCTGAAATAATCGGATATTACGTCGAAGGGAACCTGACCGCCACCGCTGAAGAAGACTGGAAGACCCAAGTTCTTTACTTTTTCAGACCATTCCGCCGACTTGGCTGCTGCCTCTGCCTCGCACTCCGCAATCTGCTTGAGAATATCGACCATATCAAAAAACTCGGGAGTAAGTAAAGGCGCCAAGCCTCCTTTAGCAGAAAGGATTGTTGACGGCGCAAACTTGATATTTTCAATAGCTTTCAGATTTTCATAAACACGCGGGATGTACTGCCTTAGATAGAACCCGTCAAAATCTTCAATCATGGCACGGTATTCTTCCGGTTTTATGTATTCAATTTCTCGAACCTGATGAGAGGAATAGTCGGAAATGCAGGTTCCCGGCTTTCCGGGCCAATCAATGATGTTTATACCGCAAAGTTCCTGCGATTTGCCGCTTGTAAAACGCGTACCCATACAGGTGGCATCGACCTTGTTGTACTTTGTGTAGAACTCAACGGCGGCCTGACCGGCTTTATCGTAGTTGTAGTAAAGATCTTTGTAACACGAGCCGAAAAGCCTCTGCACTACAGATGCAAAAAACGGAACAACCGGCATTTGGTCGGTTTCCTTCATTGCAACAGCATCATTGACACGCTTAATTCTGGCGTCGTAAAGTTTCTTATTAGCTTCAGTCATAACAATCCTCCTAAATCCCTGCAAGTGTTGTTTACTTCAATTGTGCCTTAAAGCACTGATATATTTATCTACATGTATATCACTGTATAATTATATCTTTCTTATTTTATTATAATTGAAAAGCCGCCATTTTTGTTTCGTCAATTACGAGATATTTATCTTGTAGATTTATCACATCAGAGGAAAAGCCTCTCTTTGGCTAAGATTTTCAATGCCATTAAACTTTAAAACTGCGCTTGACAAATAAATTTTTCTGCTGTAGCATAATTCCCATAAATGTCATGACTGGAAAAAAGTAGTTTCATCAGACGCTTCCAGAGATATGCCGGATGGTGCGAGGCAAAAAGCAGGCGATGATATGAATACATTCCGCAAGCAGCGTTCCGAGACCGCATAGTCGGAGGTAGGCAGCGACGGGCGCGCCCGTGACAGCGCAACGGTATAACCGATTTGGCAGGGACGACCACTTTGCCCTTGCCCTAAAAGTCGACGTACCGGTAGAGGCTTTTGCCGTGAGGCGAAGGCAAAGAGAGGTGGTACCGCGTCTATCGACGTCCTCTCGACAATTAATTTTGTCGAGAGGACGTTTTTATTATCTTCCGTCCCTCGACCCGCAGGCATTAAAACGCCTGAACACTGAGGATGCTCCAAAAGCATCAGGTACAGTTAAGGAGGAACAAAACATTGGAAAACATCTCTTTTTTCGACGGAAGAAAAATTCCGCTTGAGCGTTACAAATTACGCATTGTGCAAAAACTGAATCTGCTCCCTGTCGAGGAGAGGCTCGCTAAAATAAAAGAAGCCTCCAGCAGTCGGCGATGATGAAGGCAGACGATGCCTACGCGGGGAGCGAATCATTTTACATACTCGAAAAAACGGTTCAGAATCTTTTCGGCATGGAGCATTTTATACCGGCTCATCAAGGCCGCGCCTGCGAAAAAATCATCGCAGACCTGCTCGTAAAGCCGGGCGATATTATACCTATGAACTATCACTTTACGACAACTAAAGCGCATATAGAGCGCTGCGGCGGTGAAGTTGTGGAGTTAATAAAACCAGAAGGACTAAAGTGTCAAAGCGATTTACCGTTTAAAGGGGATCTCGACACTGCGGCACTGGAAAAGCTTCTGGCAGAAAAGAAAGACCAAGTTCCCTTTGTGCGCCTTGAAGCTGGTACCAACCTGATTGGCGGACAGCCCTTCTCTTTTGCCAATCTTAAGGAAACGTCGGCAATCTGCAAAAAGCACGGCACCCTTCTTGTTTTGGACGCTTCGCTGTTCCAGGACAATCTCTACTTCTTAAAAGTTAGAGATAAAGACTGCAAAGACTTGTCCCTGAAAGAGATTACGAGAGCCGTTGCCGACCTTTGCGATATAATTTACTTCTCGGCAAGAAAGCTGGGCTTTGCGCGCGGCGGCGGAATCTGCCTGAGAGAGTCCGAACTTGTAAATCCGATGAAAGAACTTGTTGTGCTGAACGAAGGTTTTCTTACCTACGGCGGCATGTCTGTCAGAGAAATTGAGGCTATTGCGGTTGGACTTGAAGAAACTATGGACTTCTCCGTTACTTCTCAAGGCCCCGAATTTATCGCCTACATGGTTGCCGAACTTGAAAAGCGCGGCGTACCGGTTGTGACTCCTGCCGGAGGACTCGGCTGTCACCTTGACGCATCCCGTTTTGTTCCGCATATTCCGCAGGAAGAATACCCTGCCGCAGCTCTTGCCGTGGCTCTTTATATAGCCGGCGGCATCCGCGGCATGGAGCGCGGTACGCTAAGCGAAAGCAGAGACGCAAACGGCAAGGAAAAATTGGCGGAAATGGAGCTGCTGCGTCTTGCGATGCCGCGCCGCGTATTTACAATGAGCCAAGTTGACTACGCAATTGACCGCGTGACCTGGCTATACGAAAACCGCGAACTGATTGGGGGTCTGCGCTTTGAACACGAGCTGAAAATTCTGCGCTTCTTCCTAGGAAAACTCGCACCTTTATCCGACTGGCAGGAAAAACTTGCTAAAAAGTTCGCCGCAGATCTGCCCGGTTCGCTCTAAACAAAATTTTAATATAATTCTTGAATATCATTAAAGTAAGAAGGCCGGTGTTCTACCGGCCTTCTTACTTTATTCTATATTAACTCTCGCAGTGCCGATACTCCGTGTCCTGCCACCTGCCTCCGCAGGCGCGATGAATTTCTTCCGTAAGGTGAACCCAGCGAAGAACACTGTTATTGTCCGGAAAAAACTCTACAAATTCGCCGTCAACAAAAGTATAAAAACGGGTAATATCCGTACACATGCCGAAAGTGGGAAGTTCATCGCTTCCGAGTTTAAAGCTGTACGGCTTGCCGTTGGCCATACCTTCAAAGCTCAAACCTTCCCGAGTCAGCGTCAGCTGACCGCCGCCTACAATTTTTGAGGTCTCTTCGTGTTTAAGCAGTTTATACTTGGGCAGCATACCTATCTTGACGTGTTCCGTAAAAACAAAGTCTTCCTTCCGCACATCTTCCGCTGCACGATATCTCTCCATAATCGTCCAGTCCGTTACAAGCTCCGGGCAAACAGACTCCTCGCCCACTGCTTTTATGTTGTAACATTCATCTATTTCTATCTTGTTGCCGCAAACATTGCAGCGCATGGTGTTGCCGCTGCATTCCATTTTGCACATCGCTTCGCATTTGGGACACATATAAAGCAGGGTATCCAGATTCTTAGCCATCTCCCCTTTTCCGTTAAAGCGTACCTGTGCTTTTTTGTTCCAGACGTAATCATCGTGCGCCAGCAGACGGTTCATGCGGTCTTCAATCTCCTCCGGAGTCATGGTTTTAAGCTCATCCGCATTGAACATTTGGTCAATCACAACCTCGACCCTGCCCACTCTCTCGTCCAGGCAATGCTTTGTATATGTCAGATAAGCGCCGGCAATTTTAGTGTAGTATACGTTAACTCCGAGTTTTTTCATCAGCTTTCCGCTGCCCGGCATTACAGGCTGCGCCATTCCCGTTATGGAGCTCATGCCCTCGGGCATTATGCATATATTGCCGCCCTGCTTGATTATACTTAAAATCTGCTTGACGCAATAAACATCGGGCGTGAAATTTTTCTTTGGTACGGCCTGCATAATTTCAAGCACTATATTAAGCGGTGAACGAAAAAATTCATTATATCCAACCACATAATTCAGGCGCTTCGGAGCGCATACAGGCGCAGTAAACTGATAGTCCGCGCGTGACGCATGATTGCTTATCAAAACAAATGGACCCTCGTTTTTCCCGGGATATGCCTTGTAGACAAAGCTCGTCTTAATCTTGAAATTCAGCAGTTTGACAACCTGCATCAATATTCCGTACAGCACGGGATTAGGGGTTTTAAGCTGCCTGCCGTGCAGGTGCTCGCTGATAGTTTTCTTGCTTGACATGGATGTGCTCCTTAATCTAATAGACTTGTTAATTTTTTTTCGTACTACCCGAAACCGCAAATAGTCTTATTTTATTTATTTTAACCCAATTATGAATATTATTGTATAATATGTTTACGAAAAGGGTGTTTACGCAATTTGTGTGAAAGGAAATTTAAATGCTCGGTGAATTTATAGTATGCATGGCCGTGGGAATTCTTTGCATAGTGCTCGGCTTAATTATTTGGAAAAAACAGAACATCTCACTCATACACGACTATCATTATGAAAATGTAAAAAAAGAAGATGTCCCGGCTTATACTCGTCTTATAGGAATAGGCCTGATCATAAACGGCGGGTGGCTCAGCTGACACCAATTTCGCATAGCTTTACATAAATCGAAAATAACGCTTTAATTTTTAACGACTAAATGATTATAAGAACAGCAACAAATAAAGACATTGACGCGATAGCCGATATTTACTCAAATATTCATACCGCCGAAGAAAACGGTCTTTCGTCGACGGGCTGGTTGCGCGGAGTTTATCCCACGCGCGAAACCGCGGAAGAAGCTCTTTCAAGGGGTGACATGTTTGTAATGGAAGACGAAGGCCGCATAGTCGGCGCAGCCGCTATCAATCAAACGCAAGTGGATGTATATAGCGGCGCTCCCTGGAAGTATGATGCCCCGGACAATGAGGTTATGGTTATCCATACTCTTGTCATCGACCCTAATGTCAAAGGCAGAGGCTACGGCAAAAAATTTGTAAAATTCTATGAAGACTATGCCATAGAACACGGCTGCCGGTATCTTAGAATTGATACTAACGAGCGAAACAGCGCAGCGCGGGGGCTGTATAGCGCCCTGGGTTACAAGGAGATTGGAATTGTCCCCTGCGTTTTTAACGGACTTGAGAATGTGAATCTTGTATTGCTGGAAAAAAAGCTGTGAACACAAAAGGAGAGGCTCAATTAAGAGAGTTTCTTTTTCTTAAATTGCTTAAATTAAAATCCAAGATAGAACATATAGAAACCGATGAGAAGAATCAGCGCTCCCATAACAATTTTCAAAACGGTGCCGGCTTTGCCGTACTTCTCGCTTGACGATAATTTTCGTACAAAACCCACGGAAGTCCCCGCTATAACGGCAAGAATTCCATGGCCGACGGAATAAAGCAGAAGCAGTAGAACTCCCCATAGGATGCTGCCTTTTCCCGCAACAATCGCAAGCAACGCAACAAGCACCGGAGTCGAACAGGGAGAAGAGAACACACCGCCGAGAATTCCGGCAATAAACGCTCCGATATATCCTTGCTTTGTGTTTTTCGATATGAGGTAGCTGGAGGGGATAATCTCAAAAATTTCCCATGTCTGCAAAGCCATCAAAACCATCAAGACACCGAGGACTATATACCACCATGATGCTCCGCTTCCCATGAGTCTTCCCATTAAAGACGCTATGACACCGAGCGCCGTAAAAGTAACAGCCGATCCGGCCGCAAATATAAGCGATAAGAAAAACGCCTGTTTAGTACCTCTTTGAGCCGTGCCTCCCACATAGCTGATTACCAACGGAATGCTCGAAAGCGAGCAGGGCATAAACGAAGTCAGCACTCCGGCAAGCAATGCCAGCATCGGAGCCAGGCCTCTATTTGATTGAATAAGTGAAGATAGATTCTCAAGAAACTCCGTCACTCGCTTGCCACCCCCATATCTATGAGAATAGTCCTCATTTGCTCTACGGTCAATCCGCCTTGATGGGTGGTAAAAGCGTGTTCACCCGTATCCTTATAGGTATATATTGTGAACTCAATGCCGGACTCTTTCATACTTTCACTCGGCACATAAGGCGAGCCATCGGCATTGATAAAGACTTGCGTGGGAATAACCTGCACAGGAAAATCGCGGGCAACGTCGGTATTTTTCCACACATCTGTGTACTTAATAATTGCCAATCCCTGCATTTCCGCATTAATCGCTTCCAGAGCGGGGGCCATCGCCCTGCAGGGAGCGCAGGATTCGGAACCAAAGTCGATAATCAGCGGCAGGCCGTATGCGGTCAGCGCCTCTAAGTCGATAGCATCAGTCTCCAGCAAAAAATCGGTGTCGTTCAAAGGCCGGACACGATTTTCGCCGTCCAGCGGAGGTAGTGTTGCGCCGGGGGAACCCTTTTTCCTTTCAGCATTTTTGAATATCCATATTCCGGCAATCGCAAGCGCTATGCAAAGAATAATAATGATTTTCGAGTATTTGTTTTTTGCCATCGTTACCTGCCTATACGGACTCCTGCTGCGTTCTGTCCATAATCTCGTTTTGCATCATATTCGTAAGGGTCACGAAATAGGCCGAGTATCCGGCTACGCGAACTATTACATCCTTGTGGTTTGCCGGATCGACCTGCGCTGCCTTAAGAGTCTCAGCGTCGACGCAGCTCATCTGAATCTGTTTTCCTCCGTTTACAAGATAAGTTTTTATGACCATCGCCAATTTATTCATATCTTCGTCCGTTTTGAGAGCAGAAGGCGAAAACTTCATGTTAAACAGCGTCGCCTGATAAGAATCCTGTTCTATCTTGCGTCCCGAGTTGAATGCCGCAAGAACACCTTGCGTATCGCTTCCCTGTTTCGGGGAAATCATTCCGTCTGCAAGAATTTCAAAAGCTTTTCTGCCGTCGGGGGTAGCACCCACCGTCTTTCCGCAGGGCTGGTGCGCCGAAATTGAAATACCCGACGGAACGCAGCCGTTGCCGAAACCGCTGTCGCACGCATAAACCTGCTCCGCATGACGCCTGTAAAATTCAACGGCCATTTCGTCCGCATAGTCATCATCGTTGCCGTACCTGGGCGCATTAATGAAGTCCTTTCGCATTTCCTCATAGCCTTCCCAGTCTGCGTCAAGAGCCTCGACAAGTTGCTGCAAAGTATACTTTTCATCATCAAACACGAGCTTTCTTATAGCCGTCAGAGAATTTGCCACATTTATACCGCCTACAGTCATCACCGCAACCGCCGTATCAAACGGTTCGAACCTTCTCCTGTCCAAAGCCGCTCCGCACTTTACACCGTCGTGCATAAGAGGACTTTTAAACGGTTCCGACGCAGCCATTGCTTTGGCAAGGCAGTCATTCGCGCAGCGCGTTGCGGCCATCTTTGTAAAGAACTCCATGTACGGCCAGAAAGCTCCGATAAATTCTTCCCAGGTCTTAAACTTGGAAAGCTCTCCTGGCTTAGGGCCGATTTCCTCACCGGAAAACTTGCAGTAACCGTTATGCAGGAACATATCCAGAACCTGCGGTTCATTGTAGAATATAACACCTATGGTTCTGGATCTTCCCGGAATTACAGCATCCAGACAGCCGCAGATACAAAAATCCCTTGCAACCTCAATCGGAAAACCCTTGCTTGTAAAGAAATTAATATATGATTCTTCGGAAACAAATGCCGGCATGCCGATGCCGCTTTTAACGCATTCAACTCCTTTTTTTATAACCTCAATCGGCGTATCCTTACCGACTCTGAGGGTAAGAGTATGATGCGGCACCTGGCATTCCAAAGCGCTTTGCATAAAGAGCATTGTCAGCTCGTTGGAAGCATCCTTGCCCGTTAACGGGTCGCAGCCGCCTATCACCAAATTAAGCCATCTGGAATCTCCCGAATGCCTGCCGCGGGCAAGACCGCCTCTTACCGTATGGAAAGTCGTTGTTTTTGCGCGTAGGTTTTCCAATAGCTCCAGAGCCTGCTCATCTGTCAGCCTGCCAGCTTCTTTATCCTGTTTATAGAATTTATACAAAAGCTGATCGGGCCTTCCGCCGGAAACAGTATTTGAGCTTACCGACAAAAATGTGAACCAATAGGATTGGAGGGCCTCGTAAAAATTCCTGGCCGGATACTGCGGCACGCGTCTGCACGCTTCAGCCATTTTCAGAAGTTCCGCCTTGCGAGTGCCGGACTTTTCTTCTGCGGCAAGTTTTTCCGCAAGCTCCGCATGCCTGTTGGCATAATTTATGAAGCCTTCAAAAACTTCTATGACTCCCATCCAGTATTCGTGCTTCTCAAAATCCGTATAATAGCGCACATCTTCTTTTTCAAGGCATTCTTTTGCCTCATCTATCAGCGACTGAGCGCCCTCGTTAAGGATTCTGCCGAAATCGACGCATGCAAGGGTAAATCCCGGGCCGACACCTATACCGGTCTGCCCGACCCCGTTTGTAGAACCCGAGTTCCTGTCTTTCCAAACCGGCATGGTAATACCCGTCTTCATAAACTTTTGCATTTCGGGTTTATCCCATGTTATTTCCGCAAGATAGTCTGCAGAACGACTGTTTTTATATGCGGCATCGATTCTTTCACGAAGATTTTCAAGGTCGGCGTAATCTTCTTTCGAGATTGTGTACATATCGCCGGTTTCTTTAAAAAGATGATCTATTTCCTGCTGGGTCCATCGTCCGCACTCGGAATCCAGTTCCACCCCGTTGTGCACGGATGAACCCGTTCCCGCCAAAAGATCGTCCTCCGGAATGGTTATGGGCATACGATTATAGTAATTGGCCTGAAGACGGCTTCTGTACGCATAGTTTGAACGATTGCGCATTTCATCAAGCGAGTCCAGCGCTATCTTGAGCTTTTCGAGCTTTATGGCAATGGGTGTGTTTGTTGCTCTGTCGAGCATCCTGCGGATTCTGTCCGTCATTTTGCTTACCTCTTTCGTAAACCTTCTCCTTCGGGAGAAATCTCTTTATATCTATATAAGCATTCTATCTCTTCGATTAATATAAATCATGTTGCATTTAGTACAAAATTTACGGTGTGACGATTTTATAAACCAAGGGCCGAGCCTATGAAAAACAACACTATCAGGTGTGCCGGATAGAATACATAGAAGAAGTATTTGTTCTGTTTACCTCTGGTGCCGTCGTAGAAATATATCGGAATCAAGTCAAACAACGCCCAAAGTTCTATGGGACCGACGCTTACAGCAAGCCAGAGCACGCCAAGCCCCATGGAAAGCATACGATTTCCGCGGAGAAAATACATGATCACTACTGTTATAACTCCTGCGGCCGCATAGTCGGTGTTTATCAGCTCTGCCACAGCTGCGGCCGCTCCTATGGAAAGAAAGCTCAAAAACACCGCAACGAACTTCTCCTTGGCGGAACCTTCGTCAAAAAACTTCTTCTTTGAGCTGTCAATGCCCCAAAGCGCCAGAACTCCGAGCAGCAACGTAAAATACACGTTGAAGCCGTCCCAGCAAAAAAGCATGCGGTCAAATGCCAGGTCGAACGGAATCTCGGAAACCAAAGCAAAAATCCCAAGGCGCAATGCATATTTCCCCACATTTCGGGTATGTGCAAAACCTTCGGCAAGAAGAAAACAGTAAATAGGAAACGCAAGTCTGCCGATAAGCCTGATTACTATATCGGCATTGAGAACACTAAAATAGAGGCTCTCCGAATACATAAGGGTCGGAAGCATATTTTCCAGTATCGCAGCACCGACATGATCAATCAGCATCGATATGACGGCGATGATTTTAATTGTGTGGGCGTTCAGATGAAATCTGCGTCTGCTATCGGACTCAGTAATAAATGCGTCTGGCATAATAATCTTGTTACACTACCGTCAGTCTGCCGTCTACTTGAGCGTCCAGATGCTGGTGACGCATAAGGTATTCTTCTACTATGTCTCTGCTGGCGGTGCAAACCATTCTCGGAGGTTTGTTTGCCTCCACTTCTTCCACCGGAAGATTGAATACATCCGTAAAGTTGCTGTAATGGAAGTCCTCAAGCGACACCGTGTAGAGCTTGTCATCCTCAAGCGGCTTTCCGCAGAAATCAAACTTCTCAAGACTGCGTGTAGCCTTGTTATAGATAATCTCGACTCCATCGGAGAACTGATAGAACTCGCAGTGAGCGCCCTGCCATACTTCGTCCCTGCACATATATTTTACCATGTGCTTAAGCTGACTGCCCTTTATATAAAGCATATGTACGGGCGAACTGTATGGATAACACTCGACAAGATTGGAGAGCTGAACTATTGGGCCCATCTTTTGAGATCTTATGCTTCCAGAGCCGACCATAGCGATATCAACGCTCAGGCAGTCTTTAAGAGCATCCGCAAATATGTGACCGAGTTCAGTTTCTCTTCTCCTTTCAGGATGAGTCAGTTCTCTTGCAAATCTGGTCAGAACTTTGTTGTATTTTTCATCGGTCTTTTGCTTGAATTTTTCAAGTATTTCTTCAAGCTCCAGGTCGCGCGGGCAATGCTCCGCATCGATGGGCACCGCTCTCCACTCGTAAGAATCGATACAGTTGTTATCGGTGTCGATCTTGATATCGAAACGACCTATCTGGTCCGTGCCTGTTCCCGCCTGTACTATGGCTACGTTATTTACAAACGCCGGTTCCGTCAGGAAGGTATGCGAATGGCCTCCCACTATTACATCCACACCCCAGGCAGGGTCGAGCAATGAGGCCAGCTTCTTATCCTCTTCAAAGCCTATGTGAGTAATGAGCACGGTAAAATCTATATCGATTGCATTGTAGGCATTGCAGATTTTTCCGACTTCCTCCGCCGCGTCATTGACGTCGACAAGGCTTCCGATAAGGTCATCATTCTTCGTCTGCGCAATTACTTCCTTTGTGAGTATGCCGATAAAGAGTATATGCATACCGTCGATTTCTATTATCCTGCAAGGCTGAAAGAGCCTGGCGCCGTTGGTGGTGATGTGAAAGTTTGCGTTAATTATAGGGAAGGTGGCGCACTTTTCTATGAAAAGCAGGTGCGATACACCGTAGTCCGTCTCGTGATTGCCCAGAGTAACAACATCCGGAGCCAACATGTTCATAATTTCAATAGTCGAAAAACCTTTATACTCGGAATCTATCACCGAACCTCTGAACATATCTCCGGCAACGCAGTACAGTACATTTTTCTCCTCGCTTCTAACTTTGTTAATATAGCCGGACAACCTCGATACACCGCCCAGAAGTTTTTTGTCTACCTGCTCCGCCAGAAAATCTCCGTGCATATCATTGGAATGAAGTATGGTCAGCTTTTTGATGTTTTTCATGGGGTCAATCTCCTTCCGAAAACAAATTCTTTTACATTGCCGCTTTCTTTGTTGAATCTTATAATTGAATTTTATAAAAAAGGGCAATCCCGCTAAGGGACTGCCCATTCCATAACACGCGTTTGCCTCGGCGCTTCACAGTTATATATCTGTTTGAATTATACCATGACAGGCCCCGGCTTTCAATTTAAAACGCTATACGGCAAAACATTGGAATTTTAATGACATCACGTCTTTCTTTGTTGGTTATAATATATTCATTTCCTGTAAGAAACTTTTCTACATTCCTTTAAGCAGACATTCTATCATTTCGTTTACATGCACAGTGCAGCCTGCCAGAAGGTCTGCGTCGGTGGGGCGGCCCTTATCGTCGAGCACAATTGCTTTTACGCCTGCCTTGTCAAGGCCTACGAGTTTGCCCGCAAAGTACGCCGACTGCTGATACCATTCGCCTTCCTTAAGAGGAGAGACTTTGTGCATTCCGTAATTTTCTTTCAGCTGTATCTTGGAGAGGTAGTTGCTTGACTCGCCTATAACTCCGCCCTCTGTTACCGGAAACTTAAGCTGGGTAGCGTCGAGCACTGCCGCGGTAATCTTTCCGCTTTCGTCAAGCGCTGAAGCTCCATAGTAGCTTTCAAAGGATACAACACCATCAGCATCTGCGCTCAGGTTCTTTGAGGATGCCGTACTTGTGTCGATTCCCAGGGTCAGCTTAGTTGCGCTTCCGGCATCGATAAGTCTTGAGTATGCGTCATTGATTGCGGCAACAAAGTCCGTAATATGCATTGTGCAGCCGGCCAGGATATCCGCATCGTCTGCGTATCCGTCCTTGATTGCGATTCCGTTGATTTCAGCAAGGGTTTTGCCCTTAAGAGCTTCCTGAAGAAACGCCGCCTGCTGATACCATTCGCCCTCCTTAAGCTGAGAAGCCTTTTGCATTCCGTATTCAGAACCCTTCTCGAGCTTTGTCTTATAAGCCGCGTCGGCGTTTAAAACCTCGCCCTTATCGTTTACGGAAACTTTTGTCTGAGCTACGTCAAAAAGACAAGACTCAAGCCTGCCGTCCGCGTCGACAAGAACAACCGCAACTGTCGGGTTGACCTGAACGCTTGCGTCGGCATCCGCCGTAGCAGCTTTAATTGTTCCCGCCGGAATCGAAAAGCCGAGGCCGAGTTTGTACGTCTTCGGCTCCACTACCGGAGCCGGGTCTTCTTTCTTGGTGCATGCTGCAAGACCGAGCACTATTACCAGCGCGATCATCACTGCCAGTATCTTTTTCATAATCTATTCCTCCGATTTCTATTTTTATTATTTATACTTTACTGTTTTTGTTTCATGGTTTTGAACTGTTCAAGTGCGGCTTTTGCGCAGTCATACAGCGCAACCGACGTTTCCGTAGCGCCGCTGACCGTGTCAATCCTGGTGCCTTCGCCGCCGCTTTTCCTTGTTACCGCTGCAGCGCCGTAGTATTGATTCCAATGAGATTCCTGAAGAACCTCAGAACCGAAACCTTTCGTTTCGCCGGAATAAACTACCTCAAAGCCCTGAACCGTGCCGCTTGCATCGAGCAGAACCGCAACCTTGATCGGTCTTTCCGGGTAATGTCCGATGCCCTGCGCGACAACTACATAGCTGCCGCTTTGGCCGCCGTATACCGCAAGAACGTTCTCGCTCCGTTCCGCCTCCAGAACCTCGCTGCCGGGAAGAAGTTTTTCCGCAGCTTCGGCGGAAAGCTCCTCGTCCGAAGGCTGCTCGACAACTATGCCCATGGCGTCCCTTACAGCATCAAAGACTCCGTTGGAAGTCAGAGTCGCTCCGCTGACTGTATCTATTCCTTCTATTGTATGAGCCTCGAGGATTTTACTCTTAAGTTCCGCAAGCGCGGCATCCCCTATGTTCGGAGTTTCGCCGTCCGCCTTAAGAGAAAGATCTACTATTACCTCTCCCGCATAAGAAACGGTTGCGCTTATTTCTCCGCCGAAGCCCTGAGCCTTTCCCGTCGCTGTTTCAATTGCCGCATCTCCGACAAGTTCTTTTATAGCCTTTGCCTTAGCCTGCTCAACGGATTTTGTATGAGCCTCCGCTGCCGATATTACGCCGACGCTGCACAAAGCCATAACCAAAATTCCTATTATTGCCGCTCTTGTATTTTGTTTCATGATTGTCTCCACTGTTTCAATAAAAAACCGGTCTGATAATTCTTCGACAAAATATTATCAAACCAGTTTAACAGCCAAGTAAATTTCAGCTTAATATTTGTTTATATTAAATTAATATTTATTTAGAATCCGCGGCTTCGGTATCTTCATCAAACGACGTGCCCCGCAGCAAGGGCAGTCTGATGATAAAATCGCAGCCTTCGGTATACTCCAGGTTGAGTTCTATAGTACCCTTGTGGTCCTCGACGGCCTGCTTGCATATGGCAAGACCAAGACCTGTACCCAGTCCGCTGGCCTTTGTCGTAAAGAACGGATCAAATATTCGCTCTGCATTTTCCTTTGCTATTCCCGGTCCGTTGTCCTGCAGGTGAATCTCCGCGAACTCCCCGTTTTGCGCCGCAGTAATTTTTACTCTGCCTTTTTCCTCGTCCACCGCCTGATAAGCGTTAAGAAGCATATTCAGAAACATCTGACTTAACTGAAGTTCATTGCCGCTTATAATCAAATTGTCTGCGAGCTCTTTGGAACACTCCACGGCGCGAGGTCTTGCGGGTTCGGTGGATTCCACCGCATTTTCAATTACCCGTTTAAGATTCAGTTCACTGAAGGTCTCTGCCGAGTTCTTGCGTGAAAGATCCGAAAGCCTCGACACAAGGCTCTTTGCCTTTGTGGAAGCATTGTAAATCTGCTCTATGTAGCCTGCAACTTTATCTTCGTCTTCGGGAAGTTGCTCCAGCGCCAAAATACTGCAGCCCATAATCGGAGTAAGAAGGTTATTGAATTCATGTGATATTTTTGATGTCATAACGCCTATGGTTTCAAGCCGGTCCAGATGCGCCATCTGCGCCCGCTTATTTGCCAAAACTTCCATTTCTTTGTTCTTTTCCTTGAGTATTTCAAGCTCAAGCATCTGCTCGCGGCTTTGAATCAAGTGCTTTCTGGCTACCCACGCTATAATGAAAAGCCCCGCCATAAACAAGGATATAGCAAACACATAAACCGTAAAGGAGCGCTTCATGGCGCTGAGTTTTGTATCTATCCGGCTCGCTATGCCGACAGCAAAGAAAGCATTCTGAGTTTTTTCGGACGGAATAACAAGCAGTCTCGCAGCGTGCTTTACCTTGTTCTCCGCATCCCAGTAGTTATAGCTGTCGGAACTCGTCACTCCGTCATTTTGAATGGTCTGAAGAATCTCTATACCTCTGGGTCCGCAGGTAGCCCCTGTCACGGCATCTATCGGGTCAACCAGCACTCTGGATGACTGATGATGCAGAACTATCTGACTGTTTGAATCGAGAAGCAGTATCCAGTTTTCCTCCGCAAGTTCATTGCCGACAATATTGTTATAAAGTGAGTTCAAATCTATGAGCATGCCGTAGGAAATACTGCGGCTGTTTTCGTTTGTAAAAAGGAGCAGCGTCAACTCTCCGCTCTCGGTCCTGCAAGGCAGAAGATTTCCATCGGCTACAAAACCTTCAGAAGAAAGAACAGTGTTATCAACGGTAGAAAGCACAACTTCGGAATTTTTAATTACAAGCAGAGCTTTGGAGGATAATTCCTTCGCGGCCATGCTGTCACGCATCAGATTCAGAAGCTCCTCGCTGTCTCCGCTTTTCAGCCAGTCCCTTTGCGCTACATTTATATTATAGTCAGCATTAAGCGACTGCAGTGCCTTTTGCGCATAGCTTAAGGTTGAAGTAAGATTATAGTCTATAGACTGCGCCAATTGCTGCAGGTGGGCGTCTTCACTGCCGTACATGGCGTTTTTTTGTATATCAAACGTCACTATGCACAAAATCAGAGCGCATATAATCAATATGCTCGCCGCTATTATGGATTGTGAATATCTATTTTTCATTGGAAATTAATACCCTCTGCTGATATACTGAACATACAGTATTTCCGTTGTTTTGTAAAGGTTTGGAAAATGACTGACAGCAAGGTTTTAATTGTAGATGACGACGCCGGCGTCCGTGATACATTATACAAAGTAGTTGAAGCAAACGATATAAGTGCCGTTCTTTGCGAAAGCGGAGAAGAGGCAATCACAAAGCTCAAAGGCGGCGGCTTCGACTGCGTGCTTCTTGATGTAAACATGAAGGGCATGGACGGTTTTGAGGTGATTCAAAGGCTCAGAAATGACGGCAACAACATCCCGATCATAGTGGTTTCCGGCCGCAAGGAAGATTATGATACGCTTTACGGTCTCAGAATCGGAGCTGATGACTATATCACAAAGCCTTTCAACCCGGTAGTGCTGGGAGCCAAGATAAAAGCCGTTATCAGGCGCTCCAAGGTTGCAAAAGAAAACGCCAATCCGGTGATAAACGCCGGTCCCTTCTCCTACAACACATCAACTTTGAGACTTTACAAAGACGGAAAAGAAATCGTTCTCACCTCAAAAGAAAACGCGATGATGAAATTATTCATCGACAATGTGAACCATATATTTTCAAAAGATATGCTTTACGAAATGATCTGGGGCGAAAGAATTATAGACGAAAAAGCCGTCATGGTTTATATCAATCGCCTCCGGCAGAAGATAGAAGAAGACCCGTCTCACCCTAAATACATACAAAACGTAAGAGGGCTGGGGTACAGATTTATAGTATAACCTCTCCCTTAATTTGGACGGGCTAAATATTGCCCATTACTATTTCCTTAAGCAGGCCCACTGTCTCCCGGAGCATATTGTGCAACAGATAGCTGCGGTTGGAATCCGCCGCTATGCCGCAGACGTTTTTAAACCCGTACGCTTGGGCAAGCTTAATAGCGCGAAATACATGAAAATTGTTCGTGACTATCCCAACTTTATCCTTTTCTATGTCAAAATCTCTGTCAAGCCCTTGGAGAAGAGCTATACTTAAATTTATGTTTTGAACGGTGTTTCCGGATGCTGTCTCCGGCACCACACGGTTTTCGGAAATTCCCCTGTTTATCAGCCAGCGCCTCATAATTTCCCCTTCGGGTTCAGGCTCGTTTGCGCCCTGCCCGCCGGACGTGACGCAAACTGTATCCGGATTGGCCTGTAAATATTCGAGGGCCGCCTCAAGCCTGTAGCGCAGAACCACGCTCGGCCCGGAAGCGCTTACCTGAGCACCGAGAACTATAATATAATCAAGATCCGGTTCGCCGAAAGAATAAAAGTCGCCGAGTATGAACCCCCAGCTGACAGCGACCACCGCCACGCCTAAAACTATAAGAACTATGACTGCGATGCGGAAAATCTTTGGAAATTTGCGCCAAAACCCCGAGTGAACGAAAAAGGCCATGGCAAAAGACGCCGCTGCCAAAACGTACCAGACAAGAAAGAAAGTCGAGCCCGAACCCGCTCCCGAAACTGCGGTTCCATACACTCCGCAAGCCAATGCGGCTATTGTAAATATTACTGTTGAGATAAGCCTTGCCAAAACGAACCTCCTTTTCAGCTGAATTTGATAAATATCATTATATGCCCTGCTTGCCGGCGCGGCAAGAAATTTGCCGCACTGCAGCCGGCCGCAAAATTTTTATACATACTGACTACTGCAAAAGTCTTTGGTTTATTCTATAATGTACTCATACGTTTTATCTTAAGCAAACAAGGAGTGTCTACATGGCATTTGAAATCGATTATGATATCAAGGCTCCGGTCTTCAACATTCAAACCTACTGCATCCACGACGGTCCGGGAATCAGGACAACTGTTTTCCTCAAGGGCTGTCCTTTGCGCTGTCTTTGGTGCTCAAACCCAGAATCAAACCTCGCAAAGCCCCAGCTTATGACCTACTCTTCAAAATGCACGGGCTGCGGTCTTTGCGTTGATGTTTGTCCGAAAAAAGCTATTCATATAGGCCCCTACGGAGAAGGGGGGAATCCAAAATATATAGCAATTACCGACAGAACTCTTTGCATTGGCTGCGGCAAATGCGTTGACGCCTGCCCCAACGAGGCCAGAGAAATCGCCGGCAAAATGATGACTGTCCGAGAATGTATCGACAAAGTTAAAAGAGATAAATTGTTCTTCGACGGTTCGGGCGGCGGCATGACTGTTTCAGGAGGAGAAGCTCTGACGCATCCCGACTTTTCCGCGAACCTGTTTGCGGTGGCTCACGCCGAAGGCATACACTGCTGTATAGAAACAAGCTCTTTCGCGTCAAGAGATGTTATAGACAAGGTCTTCGCACATGTAGATCTTGCCTTGCTTGATGTCAAACAAATGGATAATACACTGCACGAAAAATATACCGGTGTTCCGAATGTTCATATACTTGAGAACATACGCCACATTTACAAGGACTTAAAAGTTCCTGTAATCCTGAGGGTTCCGGTTATTCCCTCTTATACCGACAGCCCCGAAAACATTATTGCCACGGCCCGCTTTGCAAAGGAACTCGGCCCGGAAGTGCTGGTCAATCTGCTGCCGGCTCACAGGCTCGGAGAATCCAAAAACGAAAGCCTAGGCGTTGAAAATAAATGTAAAATAATCGTGCCGTCCGACGAACACATGGAAAATCTTAAATCCCTTGTGGAGGAAGTCGGTCAGCCCTGCAAAATAGGAGGTTAGGAATGAAGGATACAATAAGAAATATTATAGACATCGAGTGGGAAATGTTCCGCAATGTCAACGGGGACAACCGTGTGGACTGTCAGGAAGAGCAAACCGTCTTCGAAAAAATGCGCAACGCCCAGTTTATAACATGGTCCGACGAAGCGACGGAAAGCTATCTGGATGATCTGAAAACGGCGGAAGCCTACGGCAAATCCCCGCTCAAAGAAAAGTATATTCGCATGATGGAATGCACAGACCCCGAAGGCTTCAGCGCCTTTAAGAATCAGCTGCCTGCGCTTTCCGAAGAAAAAATTTCATTGACCGAAGAAATATGGAAGCGCATGCTTGCGCAAACCTTAAAATTGAGAGAAAAATATCCCCTCCTGGCCCTGGGGGGAAGACCCCTTTACAAAGAGGAAGAAAGCGGATGGCCTTCCATAGAGACCTATCAGAAAAGCGAACTTTTAACCTATTCCGAAAAAACGCTTGAGTTGCTGCTCAAGCATATAAAGCAGCTTGAAGAGCGCGGCATAGACATCGTCTACGAGATTCAGGAAAATTCCGTAACCTGCCTGGGCTACAAGGACATGAACGCCGCTGAAATGGCTATGGCGGCTCAGTTCATGGAAGAGATGGGAATTGAGTATGATACCCCCGAATGCCCCAGCTGTAAAATACCGGATGAATAAAAATTCGGACATTTTTGCATCCGGAATTAAAACAGGTTGACAAATGCGCTGTTGCGAAATATAGTTAGAGAGTCTAACTATGCTGAATGGAGGCCACAACAACATGACTGACTATATAGCCGTTTCCCAGACAAGCCCTATAAGGGATTTACCTCTCCACAAAGATTTAAGAGAAATGCTCTTTTATGTGGCGGACACGTTTAAAGACAAGGATGCTTACATAATTAAAACCCGCAGGGCTTCTTCAAATCAAGCGGCGGAGTACAAGCATATATCCTTTAGGCAGCTTTTAAACGATGTACGTGCGCTCGGAGTCGCTTTTATGGAGCTCGGGCTTAAGGGCAAAAGGGTCGCTATAATAGGTAATAACCGCTATGAATGGATGCTGGCGTACTACGCCCAGCTTTGCGGTCTCGGCGATGTTGTCCCTTTGGATAAAGCCTTGCCGGAAGAAGAACTCGAGACCTCCCTTGCAAGAAGCAAAGCGGACGTGCTTGTATTTGACAAGGATCAGGAGAAACTTGTTAATCTCATAAAAAAGAGCGGCAAAACCAATGTAAAAACGTTCATTTGCATGGACGACGGCAGAAACTACGAAAGTATACCGCAGTTTCTTAAGGCGGGCGAAGCGGCATCCGCAGAAACAGGCGCAGCTTATGACAGCCTTGCCATAGATGACAATGCCGCGGCGGAAATTGTATTCACTTCAGGAACATCCGCTAATTCCAAGGCGGTAATGCTTTCCCACAGGAACATCTGCTACAACATTTGGTCGGTGCTTTCCTGTGAAGATTTGCACGCCAGCGACGTTAATATCGCTTTCATACCCTATCATCATACCTTCGGCTCCACAGGCCAAAGCATGATGACGGCCATAGGCATGACAACCGTTTTTTGCGACGGTTTAAAATATGTACAGAAAAACCTCATAGAATACGGAGTAAGCGTATTCATATGCGTTCCGCTTCTGATAGAAGCCATTTACAAGAAGCTGATGGCGGAAGTGAAAAGGCGCAAGAAAACAGCAGCTTTCAACATGGGACTCAAAATAGCCGCGTTTTTAGAGAAATTCGGCATTAAGTCCCGCAGAAAAATTTTCAAAGATGTCCTCGACCAGCTCGGCGGCGCGATTCGCACCATAGTAAGCGGAGCTTCGCCGCTTGACCCCGGGGTTGCCCAGGGCTTTGCGGACATAGGCATAAATGTTCTTCAGGGTTACGGCTTGACGGAGACCTCTCCCGTAATCGCGGCGGAAAGTATTAATCACACGAGGCCCGGATCCATAGGAATCGCGATGCCGAACATAGAAGTCCGCATAAAAAATCCCGACAGCAACGGCATAGGTGAACTTATCACAAAAAGTCCATGTGTTATGCTCGGTTATTACGAAGACCCGCAGGCAACAGCAGAGACCATAATAGACGGGTGGCTTCACACGGGAGACCTTGCCGGAGTGGACGAGGACGGCTTTTTATACATACATGGACGCGCCAAAAATCTTATCGTTTTGAAGAACGGAAAGAAAGTATTTCCCGAAGAGGTTGAGCTTCTTTTCGCGGCTCTGCCCTATGTTCAGGAAAGTTTTGTCTACGGACAGCCGCGCAATGAAAACGGCTCCGCCGACGATTTTGTACTCGCCGTAAAAATTGTATATAATAAAGAATATATGCAGGAAAACTACCCCGGAAGAACCCCGCAGGAGGTTTTTGCGGAGGACCTCGACAGGGTGAACGCCAAAATGCCTGCGTACAAACATATTATCCGCTGGGAGCTCACAACCGAACCTATGGAAAAGACAACAACGGGAAAGGTTAAACGCTACAAACAGAATTTGGTACAATAGTGCCGGGGAGGTATTGAAGTTGACGAAAAATTATGAACTTTTAATTAGCGAAAGGCAGCCGACCTGCGGAGGAAAATCCCCCGTAAAGACTGAGATTCTTACAGTTTCCACAGATGACCCTCTTTCTTACGTAAAGGCACGCGAGCCTCTCTGTGAACTGGAATATTCAACCGATGAAGACGGAACAATAATAATTAAAACTCAGCACCACGGACTTGAAATAAAATACGAATTCAGCGAAGACTGAATTCGTATTTCATTATGGCGCTATTTTCATTTACAGCTCTATATTTTTCTTTTTTACATACGCGATGATTGTGTTTGCAATCAGGCGATGTCCTTCCTCGTTCGGGTGGATACCGTCGTCGCATAAAAAACGAGTGTAGTTTCTTTCTTCCAAAAACACGGATGTTATATCGATAATCGGAACAGCGTATCCGGTTGCAAGCTTAAACACTTCGATGTTGTATCGCTCATGCCAATTGGTGATGAGCTGTTTATCGCCGTGCATCCACTTCCTGATGTTTTCTTTGGAAAGACCTGCCGAAACATGGTTAAAAAACTTGACCGAATCAATCGGAGGCAAAGACAGCAATACAGGGATTTTACCTATTTTCTTTATTTCCTGAATTATGTTCCCATAGGCGGTTCTGAAGTCGGAAATTGTATTCTGCGGAAGATGATTGCCTGTAGGATTTTCGGATATTTCCTTCCAATTGAAGTCGCAGTCATTGCCGCCAAAGCCCAGAACCACATATTTTCCATCATTGTCTTTCAGTGAATCCAGATTGCGTTCGATTGTTGCTTCGCCTTTTGTAACCGTGCTTCCGAATTTTGCCTTATTCTCTATTTTTATTCCCAGAGATTCTTCACACAGCTTGTGAAACGAAGTTTGTAAAATTTTATAACTTTCATCTTTGTAGATTACACCTTTCATAAGCGAATCTCCAAACGCCCCTATTGTTTTCATTGACAATCCCCCTCCCCTTATATTTTTTCCGTTGCTGTCTATAGTATATACTTACATTGTATACCCTTTTCGGCGAATTTAAATGAATTGTTGATTACGACTATGTTACATTTACGTTGAGGCAAAAAGTTCTGCGGCCTTTTGCGCAAAACGCTGCCCGAAAATTAGGAAATTTTCTTTGTAATACTCCATGCCGTTGTGCGCTTCAACATTGTCATTCACACCGACAGGCCCCATATGGATAACCGGCTTGCCAAAGGAGCCGCCGCCCGAGAAACATAGCATTCCAAACACAATCTCGTTCATCAATATAGCCTGAAGGACGATTTCTCCGCCGCCATGTGTATACTGCGCAGTAGCAAAGGCGCCGCCGAGCTTGCCCGCAAGGCCGAGCTTACCTGCCGACATAAGCCAGGTACGCAAGTTCGGGGTAATAGTTGCCATATACGACGGGCAGCCGATAACGACGCCCTTTGATTCTTTTACGAAAGCCTCGTCCACGTCGTTGATGGAAAAAGAATTTGCCTGCACTCCGGCGACACTGTTCATTCCCTCAGCGATCCACTCTGCCGCTTTTTCGGTGTTTCCTGTCTTGGAATCATAAATAACCGCTAATTTCATCTCGTATACCTCCCGCATATCTAAGGTTTTTGCCGCGCTTCAATTTAATCAATTAAATTATATCACAGTACATCACTTCGCAAGCATAATTCCCGCAAGGTACACCTTGAAATTTTCATGCTCACGGGTTATACAACATTGCAAATAACACTAAGACTCCCGGGAAGAATTATGCAATAATATATTTTGTATATTTATAATTATTTAAAGGGGTAATCATTTTAGGGGGGCAATATAAATGAAACACGAGTTCAAATCAAAACAGCCACTTGCTTTTTTCCTTGTCATGGCCATAATTTTAACCATGATACCTTTTCACACGAGTGAGGCGCTTCCAAGCAGCTACAAAACCGATTTCGACTGGAGCAAATCCGAAGAGGTCTTAAATATATGGCCTTTGGAAGCAGGGCTTACAAAAACGGGCGTAGGTGTCGGCACTGCCGGCTTCTCCTATTGTCAGTTTTAAAAAACGGAGACGGAAAGACCGTTCTTGAATTTGAAATCAGCATGTTCCCGGACTCCGAAAGCTTCAGCTCAATAGGATGTCCTATTCGTCGACCGAATCCGATGCCACGAAGTTCACCAATGTCTATCTGAATGACAGCGAGATTTCATGGCCGCAAACAAATATTTTCGAGGCTCCGATCAGCAAGGTCTATCCGAATATGCCCTCCAATTCGGACTATATGAAATCGAAGCTTTATCTTGTTGTAGACAGCATCGCCGCGGAAGATTATATCCTCGGCCTGAGATACTATAAAGGCAATAACGTCTACCAGCAGACAGGAAGCTCCAATGCACAGGCTCTCGGAAAATATGATTATTATGAAAACGGAAAGTACAATGACTATGTGGTGACCGAGGGTGTTTCCGATGTCACATTCAGAGCCATGGCCCCCTTTAAGACAGCTTCAATGTCTAATATGATTCCCAACACATATTTACCAATGGATGTTTACCGTTCGGCGGCGCAGTCCGTCGTATACGACAACGAAAACGGAAGACTGATTGTTTACTATAA
>CAYFUZ010000006.1:0-6762 GCA_964346675.1 uncultured Oscillospiraceae bacterium
TAGTAATGCTGGATTTTATGCCTTGCGGCGTATAAATTTTAGCGTTTTTGATTTTGGTTTTCATAACAGTGTTTCTTTACATATACACACTTCTAACCGAAGCAAAACAAAAGAGGATATTATCTTCCGGAGAAGAGGTCAAGAATGAAACTCTCTTTTTTACTATTTTTGCATTTATAAAACCTCGTGAAATCAAGCTTTTCCGAGTGTAGCATTTGTTTCGTTTTACTTGCCTTGCACCCTCAGTTCGAACTAACAAGAAGTTCTTGTTACTTGCCTCCGGCAATTGGTTAAAACTTAAACCGGTAAACCGAATTAAATTTTTATATTTTTTCTGTCTAATTCCTTCAATTTTCGAATTTCGTACTTTGTGGAAGCTCTGAAACCCTTTTCGCTACTGCGTTTTTTCCCTTTAGCATTATTATGACATCTTGCCCTGTAGCGGAGTCGTGAATAAAACGCAGTTTTTTCACATTTCCAAACTTACAAAACTGCCTGAAATCAACCTTTTCAATCTGTAGCATTTGTCTGACATCAGGGGTTAAGTGATTTCAAGCGATGTAAACAAATGTCTACAGTAATACCTATGACATTTTGCATAAAAAAGCCTATCCAGATTTTCAAAACCGCCGCAATTAGGACACCGCAGATGTTGTTTATCGATCCTCAGATATCCTATCAACGCAATAATAGCAATAATAAATAAAGGCTTGAAAAAGAATCCTGATATTAAACAAATAGCAAAAACTACTACGCAAGCAAATGCAAAATGTAGTTTTCCTCTTTTTATCATAAATATTCCTCCTCAATCACTGACAAACTGGGATTTGTTAATCTGTTGCCGATACCAGCATCACTACATATCTGTTCATGCTCTTATCATAAATGCTCCAGCAACATGCACCATACCATTCATGTCCAGCATCAAATAAATCTGACCAATCAGTCGTCCATTCATATATGTTAAGCATATCTGTACCCTTTGGAAAAAGAGCCTTATTCACTTTATTGAAATCCTCAGGCTTGTTATTTCTACCATGTACAGGTTCCATCAATGCGTACCAATATGGAAACGTCGTCCCGAAGTTATCGTCATTTGGTACCCATTCGGCATCATAAAAGATGCTTCCATTACAATCAATCTTTACAATATTCGGACAATAGAAAAAATCATTCGGATCCAGTGCTGTTGGTTGAGCCTTATCGATATCATAGACCAATGGGGATAACTGATCCGCTATATCATCTCCACATCTTTCCCTTATGCATTTTTGATTCTTTATGCTGTTTTCAACCAGGTGGTCAAAGACAACAATCAAGGCATCCATGTGAGATCGCAATCCTTCATAAGGCTTTAGTGAATTATCCGGATTCTTTGAAAATTTCCGGGTCTTTCATATATTGAATGATTTCATACTTAGATTAAAATATCTTCTCCCCTACTTGGCTTTCGGTAAATCCCATTTGAATTTAGCAGCAAAAACTCTAAGTACAAAAATTACAATTCCACTGATAAGAGACGCTGCATATTGGTTTGATTGATATAACAAAGCAAAAATAATTGATCCTGCAAGAGAAGCAGTGGCATAGACATTTTTTTGGAAAATAGCCGGATTCCTGTTGGCAAAAACATCCCTGAGAACACCCCCGCCCACACCGGTAACATTGCCGACGAAAATAATCAGAAAGGCATTTCCGCTGGGAGCTCCTGCTAAAGCTCCTATAACTGTAAAAACAGCGAGGCCGAGAGAATCGATAGTCCGATAAAACCATCCGTCTATATCCATTTTTTTCGAATTGCCGGTAAAAATGTCAGTATGGATATCACAAGTGCCGTAATTGCGTAAATCGGTTCTTGGAATGCAGTCGGCGGGGTTATATCCAAAATAACATCTCTGATAATTCCACCGCCTACCGCCGTTGTCATTCCCAATATACAGACACCCAAAAGATCCATTTCGCTTTGAATCGCAACTGTCGCACCCGATATCGCAAAAGCTGCAGTACCAATCAATTCCAAAATCAGAATCAAATCAATATCCATTATAAAAAGTCTCCCAACTTAATGTCTCTCATTTTACCTTTATAAACTGTGTTTTGGCTGAACTCCTTTACAACATCCATCGGGTGAATCATTTGAAGCTTTTTATCGAAGGTATGGATCATGCTTTCCGACAAAACATACGCAACAAACTCCATACAAGTTCTTCTGTGACTTTTAGATACGATTGATTTACCGAGTAAAATAGTGGAAAGTATCGTTAAATAGTTATAGCCGTACTTTTTTTTACTGTTGATATGTTCATCCAAAATCGAATCCACTATTTCCGCTTTTTCATCATCTGTTTCAAAAGCAATAACAATGCAGTCGGTATTTGGAAACAAGGCATATGTTCCTTTGTTAAATTCTTCTTTTATAAAACATCCCGGAACAGGAAGCCTTGACCACTTTCTTGCAAAGGTCCAGAAAACGGGAAAATGCTTGTCCGTGCTTATGGCACTATGGTTATATGGCTGTTCCGTATACCATTTAAGACCTCTTGAAAAAAGAGTGCCGGTTTGTGAAATAAGTATATATATCTTTCTCATAAAATCTATCTGTCATTTATTAATTCAACAATAACTATTTCCGGTCTGTTGTTAAAACGTATCGGGATAATACTATTTCCCACGCCCCTGCTTACAATCAGAGTTGTATTGCTTTCAGAGTATTTTCCGGCGTCATATTTTGGAAAAAGCCCTTGGTTTGGAGCTATGATCCCGCCGATAAAAGGTAATCTAAATTGTCCGCCGTGCGCGTGTCCGCTTAATACCAAATCAACATCCCCGGATACATAGATATTGAAGGCTTCGGGTCGGTGAGAGAGCAATACCCGATACTCCCCCGTGTTTTCTTGAATTAGAAAATCAGAATCTCTAAAATTCGGATCGTCCAGTCCGACGAACTGTATAGTTTCATCGTCCTTTGATACGCTCACCGTCTTATCATGCAGAACAACAACGCCAACATCAAGCAGTTTTTTCTCTAAATCCTGATATTGTTTCCCGATCCGTGCCTCATGGTTTCCCGTTACAAAGTAGCAGGGCGCAATTTTAACGAGGTTTTTAATGAGATTTTCCGCAACCTCGATATTCGTCCTGCGCGAATCCACCAAATCTCCGGTTACGGCAATGATGTCCGGCTTCTCGTTTTCAATAATAGATATCAGGCTGACGTTGTTTTCGCCAAACTCAGCGTTGTGAAAATCCGATATGACGGCTATCTTGAAATGTTCGAATGCTGCGGGAAGCCTGGCACTTGCGACCTGATAATGCGTAACACCGACTGTGATATTACCCCAAATAATCCATAAAAAACATATAATTAATACTATGAATGTAATGAGGCGCTTGAATTTTCTTTTCAAACTCACACCCTATATAAATTACGCCCAGGGATCTTTTGCGACCGGTTTTCTTATATCCGCCAAAACACCGGGAAATTCCCATACAAACCATTCATCACCCTTGCGCCGTAACGTAATCTGCCGGGGGCTATCAGCACCTGCCGTCTTAACCAGCAACCTCGCGTAACCTTCATTATCATATGAGTACTTATTTTCAAGAACCTCAATACTGTAAGGAACAGTTGGTTGATAGTTGTTCTCAGGAGTTGCCCCCTCAAAATATGCCAACCCGATATAATCGCCCTTCTCCATCATCCGATCACGAATAAACGCCTTATCCATGGGACTCATCTTCTGAGGGCCTTTCAAAACGTCAATCATCTCGTAGCATGCCTCGCGATTCTTTGACCAAGCCGTCAAACTCGCTACTAAAAGCGCGGCCACCCTAAAAGGAGAATCGAAACCGTATTCAGGCAGTGCCTTTAACGCCTCAACTGATTCGGGCAGATTTTTAAACTCAAATTTATTCATAGAAACCTCCACTTTGTATTATTTTATATTATCAATTTAATAATCAAACACAATTGATAACCCGTATTCAGCCGTTATTCTTTCTATCCTGAAGTATCAAGATTTTCAATGCTTCTACCGCTACTTTTACGGAGTTTCCGGTGTTTTCATCTCTTGTTTGGTCAAGCCCTGCCGCATTTCTTTCCTGGTTCCATATAACATGCAGGCTTGATCCACACCTGCAGCCGAGAGAATTTGCAACCACAAACAACGCCGCGGATTCCATCTCCGAAGCCTTTACCTTGAGACGCTTCCAGGCTTCCCATTTTTCAAGAAGCTCGGAAGCGACCGGCATTCTTTCCGGGCTGTGCTGACCGTAGAACGAATCCTTGCACTGCACTACGCCCAGATGTGTGGTAAGTCCGAGTCCCAAAGAAGCCTCTCTTAAAGCAAGGGCCACATCAAAATCGGCCACAGCGGGATATTCAATCGGAGCATATTCTCTTGAGGTATGCTCGAATCTTACGGCTCCGGTTGCAACCACGATATCTCCCGATTTAACGTTGATATCAATTCCTCCGCAGGTGCCGGTTCTTATGAATGTATCTGCCCCTACGTTGTAAAGTTCTTCCATTGCTATAGCGGCGGAAGGTCCGCCTATACCGGTGGAGCATACACTTACCTTCTCTCCAAAAAGGGTTCCGGTAAATATTTTGAACTCGCGGTTATAAGAAACCAGCCGCGCATCGTCAAAATGTTTTGCAACAGAGTCGCAGCGACCCGGATCTCCGGGTAATATAACATATCTGCCTACATCGCCTTCTTTGCAGCGAATATGAAATTGAAGGTTGTTTTCTTTCTGAATCATGGCAATTTCCACCTAAATAAACAACATATACTTATTTTTCAACGGCTTTTACCGCCTTTATAATCCTGCTTGTTCCCAGTCTTTCAGCTCCGAGAGCTATGAAATCCTCCGCATCGTTAATATCTTTTATTCCTCCCGATGCCTTGATTTTAACGTCTTTCCCCGAATGCTTGCGCAGAAGAAGCACATCTTCTTTTGTCGCTCCGCCTGTTGAAAATCCGGTAGAAGTTTTTATGTAATCCGCTCCCGCCTCAGTTACCAGGCGGCACATGGTGATTTTTTCTTCATCGCTCAACAAGCAGGTTTCAATGATAACTTTTAGAATTTTATTTCCGCATACGGCTTTAAGTTCCTTGATTTCATTAAGTACATAAGCTGTCTTTCCCTCTTTAAGCGCACCGATATTTATTACCATATCTATTTCATCGGCTCCGTTGTCAAGAGCATTCTGTGTCTCGAACTTTTTGACCGCGCTTGTGCTGTTCCCGTTCGGAAAACCTACAACAGTACAGACTGCAAGTTTTTCTCCGACATATTCTTTAGCCCGTCTTACATAACAGGGAGGTATACACACAGCGGCGGTTCCATATTTTATGCCGTCGTCGCAGACCTCTTTTATCTGTTCCCAGGTGGAATCGGGATTAAGTATAGTGTGGTCACATTTTCCGAGAATATCTTTGATTTCCATAGAGTTAACCTTTTTTCATCTGCAGCTATCCAAATTCTTTGTTATCTGTCCAATCCGTTGAATCGGAACGGAAACATCTCGCCGAGAGTGTATATCTTGTAATTTACGGTGTCTTTGCAAAGAATAATCTTGAAATTTTCATCACAGAATTCAGCCATAACCTGACGGCAAACCCCGCAAGGCGGACAGTCCTCATCCGGATTTTCTCCTTCCGGTCCTCCGCAAATGGCTATTGCCACGAAATCCTTGTTTCCTTCCGAAACAGCCTTGTATATTGCCGTTCTTTCAGCGCAGCATGTCGGTGTGAAAGTTGAAGATTCGATATTGCAGCCGGTATAAATTTCGCCATCTTTTGTCAGGATTGCCGCTCCTACTGTAAAGCGAGAATATGGCGCATAGGCAAAATCTCTTGCCTTAATACAGCTTTGAATCAGTTCTTCGTACAATTTAATGCCTCCTTATAAGAAATTACCGCAGTCTCTTGAGAGGCCACGGTAATGTTTCAGCAAATATCCGCGATATTAAGTTACTTGATTAGCGCAAACTGTTCCAGCGCCGCCTTAACGGCATCTCTTACGCCGTTCGATGTATAAGTAGCACCTGCTATGGCATCTACTTCATCCCCCACTGTGGCGCCGAACCATTTGGACAAATAAGCATTATCCAAAACCTTCGTACCGATTCCGGCGGTTTCCCCATGACCGAGAACATTTATCCCGCTTATTGCGCCTGTTGAATCCACGCCTATCATGAGCATCATTCCGGCGTACATGCCCTTTACGTTTGTTAAACAGGCAATTCCTTCGCCGTTTGAAGCTTTGTAAACGTCGCTTATACCGTCAACAAGCTCGACATCTTTTACTTCAACAAAATCGTCACCGGCAGGCAGAACAGCTTTCCTCGCCGCATTAGCTGCTGCGGCGCTTCTTTCTGTAATTATTGGTTCCGTAATCTGATAAACACCCGCAAGCAGGAACGAAGCTACCAAGCAAATACTAACCAGAACAATAATAGGAGCTGTGATTTCTTTAGAAGCTGATTTTGACATTTTATTACCCTCTACACAAAATAATTTTGATAGCTAATTGTATCACAATAGTCCGTTGTCTTTCAAGGATTGTAAACTTTTTATTACTCCGAATTTAGAGTGTTCATAAGTAATGCCGCCTTGAAAATAAACTGTGTATGGTTCCCTCATGGGGCCGTCCGCCGATAGCTCTATTGAGGAACCCTGAACGAATGCTCCCGCCGCCATGATTATTTTATCCTTGTATCCCGCCATCTCGCCGTATTCGGGGGCAACGAATGAT
>CAYFUZ010000006.1:6857-41634 GCA_964346675.1 uncultured Oscillospiraceae bacterium
CTGACTTCGGGCAGGTATTATATCCCAGTTTTTCATAGACTTTAGCGCAGAGCATGGCGCCTTTTACTGCTCCGTTGGTGACTCTGGGTGCAATGAAAAGCCCCTGCATCATGGTTCGAGTTTGCCCGAAGGTAAGTCCGCACTCGCCGCCTATCCCAGGGCAAGTGACGCGATAGAAAATCTTATCTATAAGATCTTGTCTTCCTACTATATATCCGCCCGAAAGAGCCAGACCTCCGCCCGGATTTTTAATCAGCGAACCTGCCATAACGTCTGCACCCAGTGCTATGGGGTCCGTATAGTCCGTAAATTCACCGTAGCAGTTGTCCACCATGCATATTATCTCGGGTTTTACCGATTTGCAGGCCTTAATCCATGCCTGTATCTTATCTGTGCTGAATGCTTTTCTGAAGGAATATCCCGTAGAACGCTGAAGCGCAACAATTTTTGTATTTGGACCGATAGCATGCTTTATCGCATCGATATCGATTTCATTGTCTTTTGTAAGTTCGATTTGCTTATATTTAATGCCGTATTCAAGCAGAGACCCTGAACCGGCATCATCGTTAAGCCCTATAACGGTTTTCATTGTATCATAGGGAATTCCGGAGCAGTAGATAAGCTCGTCCCCTGCCCTTAAAAGCCCCAAATATGTGCTTGCCAGCGCATGCGTTCCGTTTACAATCTGTGTTCTTACTATTGCCGCTTCAGCGTGGAAAACCTGCGCATACACCCTTTCCAGGGCGGCTCTGCCGGGATCATCATAACCGTATCCCGTTGTCCATCCGAAGTGCATATCGGAAATTCTGTTATCCTGAAAAGCCTTTATAACCTTATATTGATTATATTCCATGATATCATCCTGCTTTTCGAACTCATCTTTGAGCTCGGCTTCCGCTTCTTGTACGAGCGCGATGATATCTTCGCTTATATTAAAATGTTGACATAATAATTTTACGGTTTTATCGTCCATGTTTACTCGTGACTTTCAGTCTTCACATACTCACTCGCATTAAAATTTCTTCGTAAGCCGATTCGTCAATACCATCTTCACTTTTGATGTCTATCCATTGAATCTGCTCATAATGTCTGAACCAGATGAGTTGTCTTCTCGCATAATGACGCGTATTCGACTTTATCAACTCTTTTGCCGATTCGGCACTTTCGCCTGAATTTATGGCATCAATAATTTCCTTATAGCCTATTCCCTTCATGGCTACATCCGCCGAGGAAAAACCCTTGGCCATAAGTTCTCTGACCTCTTCTTCAAGTCCTTGTTCAAAAAGCTTATCAACTCTTTTGTTAATACGGTCATATAAAACATCACGATCCAAATTCAAACCTATCATGAGCGGTTCTATGGTATAGGAGGGCTTTTTAATATCGGCGAATTGAGCCAGTTTTTCTTCCCCCTTTTCAAGCCGTTCAATTGCCCTGAGCACCCTTTTAACATTGTTTGGATGAATGCTGTCGGCTGCGTCAGGGTCGAGCTCGGATAAACGCTCATGCAGTCTGATGGGGTCTCCTCCGTATTTTTCTCTTATTGCCTCGCGATAGTCATTATCTCCTTCGGGTGCGGAAAAATCCATCTCATATATCAAAGAATTAATATACAGGCCGGTCCCTCCGCAAACTATCGGAAATTTATCGTGATAGTAAATCTGCTCAATATAATATTTGGCGTGTATCATGTAGTCATAGACGGAAAACGGCTCCTTCGGGTCCATGCAGTCAACCATATAGTGAGGAACCAGTTCCCTTTCTTCCGGTGTGGGTTTAGCGGAACCTATGTCCATATACTTATAAAGCTGCATGGAATCCGCGGAGACAATCTCCCCGTCGATATCTTTGGCAAGTCTTATCGAATATTCTGTTTTACCAGAGGCGGTGGGGCCTACAATAAATATGGTTTTAATCATTTCCTCTTAAACATCCTGTCTGTTTCATATTCGGAAAAGCGCACGAAAATCGGTCTGCCGTGCGGACATGAAAAAGGATTTTCACATTCGTCGAGGTCCTCAAACAGTTTTTTCACCTCTGTCTGCGACAGACGATCATGAGCCTTTACGGCAGCCTTACAAGACTTTGAAATGATTTCGTTTTGCTTCATCTGAAGGCGTCCGGAGCTATCCTCAAAGAAGACGTTTAGAAAATCTTCCGCTTCGGAAATATCCATACAGGACGGTATGGCATCCACCTTGTATGACGAAGGTCCGAACTCTGTAAGCTCAAAACCGAGGCTCAAAAGCAATGAAAGATTGTCTTTGCTTTCCAGTTTCAGGGCACTGCTAAGCTCAATTATTATGGGCGTAAGCAACGGCTGCGAGGCATTCGGGGCTCCGTTGAAATTCGCAATGAGTTTTTCGTACATGACTCTTTCGTGAGCAGCATGCTGGTCTATGAAATATATGTTGGAAACATCCTTGCAAATAAGGTATGTATTGAATGCCTGACCTACAAGCTCGAGGTTTTTAAAGTACAATTCCCTGTCCGCTGAACTTTGCGTAAATTCCGGACGTTCCTCCTGCACTGAAAGTTCTTCCCTGTCCGATTCATCGCGCATGGCTTTGAAGATGTCGGCATCCCGTACTTTTTCTCTTTCACGGACTTCATCTTTTGTGTGCACGGTTTCCGAGGATTTTGAAGATGCATTGTAATTCAAGGCCTCCGGCTTAAGCAGAGCATTTCTTATAGCCCTGACGGCAAAGGTTTTTACCTCATCTTCTTTAAAGAACCTTATTTCCGTTTTATGCGGATGAATATTCACATCCAGCTCGGAATATGGAAGCTCCAGGAATATAAAAGCTACCGCTTGTCTGCCCTCAAAAAGTTTGTCGCGATAGGCTTCGCTTAGAGCATTTTCGAGAACTTTGTTTTTGACAAGACGTCCGTTCACAAAGAATATCTGCCACCTCCGGTTTGTCTTACTTTCAGTAGGAGATGATATATATCCTTTGATTGACATAGTATTATTATCGTCAACCTCGTTGAGTTTTATCAAAGATTTCGCAATCTGCGGGCTGTAAACTGTCAAAATACTTTGATAGACATCTCCCCGTCCGGGTGTAGAGAAAAGTATATTTCCGTTCGAAATCATCCTGAATCTGATATCCGGATAAGCTAAAGACATTTTAGAAACAAAATCGGTGATGAGCGCAGCCTCGGTATTGTCAGGCTTTAAAAACTTAAGCCTTGCCGGAGTGTTGAAAAACAAATCCCTTACGATTACCGTGGTGCCTTCTTCACAGGCCGCATCTTCCACGATTCCGGGTTCGCCGGCACTTAAACTTATTCTCGCCCCCGTCTTTGCTCCTTCTGTCTTGCTTAAAAGTTCAACATAAGAAACCGAAGCAATAGATGCAAGAGCCTCTCCTCTGAAACCGAGAGTTTCTATCCTATCAAGGTCGTTTTCCGTTGAAATCTTGCTTGTAGCGTAGCGCATAAATGCAAGCTGCAGCTGGTCTTTCGGAATACCGCAGCCGTTGTCGCTTACTCTGATATACTCCTTGCCGCCCTTTGCGATTTCGATTGTAAGCGCCGTAGCACCGGCGTCAACGGAGTTTTCAAGCAGTTCTTTAACTATTGAAAGAGGTCTTTCTACCACCTCTCCGGCAGCTATTTTGTCCGCAATCTCTTTCGGAAGAGCCCTTATGATACGCTCATTCATTTTCAGACTCCAGTTCAGCCAGCTTGGCTTCCGCCGTATCAAGCACGGACTTCGGAACCCCCGCCAGTTTGGCTACATGTATCCCGTAGGATCTTGACGCCGAACCCTCAACTATCTTGTGAAGAAATATTATTGAACCGTTTTCTTCCGCAACATCGACGTTGAGATTTTTAACACTCGGAATACTCTCCTCAAGAACCGTAAGCTCATGGTAGTGAGTGGCAAAAAGCGTCCTGATTTTTCTTTCCTTGGTCAGAAGCTCGACAACGGCCCAAGCTATTGAAAGACCGTCGTAGGTCGATGTGCCGCGACCTATTTCATCGAGTATTATTAAGGAATCTTCGGTGGCTGTGTTTAGTATATAAGCAAGCTCCGACATTTCCACGAAGAATGTCGATTGTCCCATTGCTATATTGTCGGATGCACCTATACGCGTATAAATGCGGTCGCAAATGCCTATTTTCGCCGATTGGGCGGGGACAAAGCACCCAGCCTGAGCCATGAGCACGATGAGTGCAAGCTGCCTCATATAGGTCGATTTTCCGGACATATTGGGACCTGTAATAAGCAGCATGGACGCATCGCTTCTGTTTATGTATAAGTCATTTGATATATATACTCCGTCGGCGATTGTGTTTTCAATTACGGGATGCCGCCCTCTTGCAATCACGATTTCGTCTTCGTTTGTTATAAGGGGCTTAACATAACCGAGTTTGCTTGAACTTTCCGCAAAAGAACAGAGCACATCAACACATGAAACCGCAGATGAAGTCATTTGTATAGAGGCGGTAAGAGCGCGGATTTTATCTCTGAGCTCCGTAAACAGCCTGTATTCAAGATCGTTGATCTTGGCCTGAGCGTTCAGCACAAGGTTTTCCGCCTCTTTAAGCTCGGGCGTCACAAATCTTTCTCCGCCTACCAGAGTTTGTTTTCTTACATAGTTTTCCGGTGCCTGGTCCACCTGGGACTTTGAAATCTCTATGTAGTATCCGAACACCTTATTGTAACCGACCTTCAGGTTTTTTATTCCGGTTCTTTCTTTTTCGCTGGCCTCAAGTCCGGCTATGAATTTTCTGCCGTCTTTAGCGGAATCGTTTATTCTGTCGAGTTCGTCCGAATAGCCCGGCCTTATGAGTCCGCCCTCCCGTAAGCTGAAAGGAGGTTCATCTACAATAGCTCTTTCAATTTCACTGCAAATATTCTCAAAGGTCTCTATGCGCGAGTTGAGCGTACAAAGAAGGCTGCTGACACAATCTGAAAGTTCGGCCTTGATATCGGGAAGGGCCGAAAGAGAAATCCTGAGCGCGATCAGATCCTTTGCATTCGCCGTACCCATAGATATTCTTGCTATGAGTCTCTCAAAATCATAAACCGGTTTAAGAGCCTCCGAAAGATTATTTCTCGTTATTATGTCACTGCAAAGATTGTCAACCGCATCCAATCGCTCGTCTATGAGTGTCTTATCTGTAAGGGGCTCCCTTAGCCACTGCTTCATTTTGCGGCTACCCATTGCCGTTTTGCAGCGGTCAAGCACTCCGAGTAGTGAGCCCTGTAATTTGCGTTCAAAGAGGGTTTCAGTTATTTCGAGATTTCTTATGGTGGCTCTGTCGAGCCTCATGGTTTTGGAACCGTCGAGTATCTTAAGAGGCTCAAGATGAACTATTTCCTGCTTTTGAGTATATCTGAGATAGGCTAAAAGCATGGATACGGCGTTATTTTCAAAATATATGTCCCTGCCGATACGGGAAATGTACATCTTGTCCGCATGTTTTACGAATTCATAAAGAGACGGAGCCTCGGCTTCGCTCAGATTGCATACGAGTTCCTTGGGAGCTATCCTTGTCAGAGTTTCGAAAAGCTGTTCGGAGGCGTTTTCACCGCCTATCTTGGCGGCACAAAACTCTCCCGTGGAAAGATCACACCAGGATAAGTCTATGAATTCATTTTCAAGATAAACCGACATAAGATAATTGTTCTCCTTTTCGGAGAGCATACTTTCCGATGTGACGGTCCCCGGCGTGATGATTCTTACGACTTCACGCGAAACTATCCCTTTGACTGTGGCGGGGTCTTCCATCTGTTCCGCTATAGCCACCTTATAGCCTTTTTCAATAAGTCTTGCCACATAGGTTTCAACCGCATGAAAAGGAACCCCGCACATGGGAGCTTTTTCCTTCTTGCCGCAAGATTTGCCGGTAAGCACCAATTCAAGTTCTTTGGATACAGTAACGGCATCGTCGAAAAACATTTCATAAAAGTCTCCCAAACGATAGAACAATATACAATCTTTGTACTGCTCTTTGGTTGCCAGATACTGCTGCATCATAGGACTGTAAGCCATTTTATATACCAAGCGCCTTGTGCGCTTCTTCCACTGTTTTTCTGATATCTATATCTTTTATTCCGATTTCGGCTTTGGAATCATGTTTAATATGCATCAAAAACTCTATGTTCCCGCTCGTTCCCGTAATAGGCGAAGCGCAAAGGTTCAGTACGGAAAAGCCGCTGTCTTTGGCATAAGCCGCAACCTTTTCTATTACTTCCCTGTGTACATCCGGATTCCTTATTATACCTTTCTTTCCTACCTGCTCCCTGCCCGCCTCGAATTGAGGTTTAACAAGAGCCACCATATCTGCGCCTTCCTTAAGCACAGGCGCCGCCGGGGGGAAGATAAGCTTCAGGGAAATAAAGGATACATCCGTACAGGCGAAATCCACTTTTTCCGAAATCATATCGGGTTTAAAATTTCGAAAATTGCATTTTTCCATACAGATGACTCTGGGGTCGATTCTAAGTTTGTAGTTAAGCTGAGCTCGTCCCACATCTACGGCATACACCTTTGCCGCTCCCCGCTGCAGCAGACAGTCGCTGAAGCCCCCGGTGGAAGCCCCGATGTCAAGGCATACAAGTCCATTTACGTCGATATTGAATACGTCAAGCGCTTTCTGAAGCTTCAAGCCTCCCCTGCTGACAAAAGGACATACATTGCCTTTCACTTCAATAAGAGCATCCTCGCTTACCGGAGTCCCCGGCTTGTCCGAAATAGCCTTATCCACAAATACAAGACCTTCCATGACGGCAAGCCTGGCTTTTTCCCTCGATGGGAAAAAGCCCTGTTCAGTTAAAATTACATCCAGTCGTTTCTTCAAAAAATTTCAGTGTCCTTTCAGCCACCGATACCGCATCAAGGCCGTATCGTTCTCGCAATTGTTCAACACTGCCTTGTTCTATGAACTTGTCCGGCCAGGCAATATTTAATACGGGCGGGGCATTTTTCTTCACTGCAGCCATTACCGCAATGCGCTCTCCTATGCCTCCTGCAAGGCAAGCATCCTCTATTGTCACGATGCATTTATATTCATCCAACATATTTTCAATATGTTCCCCGGGCAAAGGCGAAAGGATTCTCAAATCACACACCGCTGCGTTTATGTTGTTCTTATCGAGAATTTCCGCAGCGGCAAGAGCCGTGCACAGCATATTCCCGTCGCTTATAAGAAGAAGTTCCTTACCTATTCTAATTATCTGAGGAACGGGACTGAAATTTTCCGTGTCCGGGAAAAGACCTTTTTCGGGAGCAGTTCCTTTAGGATATCTTATTGCCGCCGGGGAATCCAATGTAAATGCGAATCTGAGCATTGCCCTTAAAGAACTTTCGTCTCTTGGTGAAAGCAAAGTCATGTTCGGCATAGCTGACAAATACGCAATATCGAATTCTCCCTGATGTGTTTCACCGTCACTTCCTGTAACACCCGCCCTGTCGACCCCAAATACTATCGGTAGATTTTGCAAACACACCTCACTGAGTATCTGGTCGTAGGCTCGCTGCATAAAGGTCGAGTACAGTGCAACAACCGGTCTAAGGCCGTTTAACGCCAGACCGGCCGCAAACGAAACGGCGTGCTGCTCTGCGATACCAACATCGAAGAGTCTGTCCGGGTGAGCTTTCCCAAAAGCGCTAAGGCCCGTGCCGTCAGCCATTGCGGCGGTTACAGCCACTATTCTTTCATCATCATAGGCAAGTTTGGTCAATTCGGACCCGAATATTTCAGACCATGA
Organism: uncultured Oscillospiraceae bacterium; assembly: GCA_964346675.1. Taxonomy (GTDB): domain Bacteria; phylum Bacillota; class Clostridia; order Peptostreptococcales; family Anaerovoracaceae; genus RUG13409. The sequence goes on from CAYFUZ010000006.1 coordinate 14,584, forward strand.
ATCGGGATTGAAGCTTATAACATCATCGGCTGTTTCGGGGTTAAAAACGCCTATTCCGTGATACTTTGCAGGATTTTCTTCAGCGGGACCAAAGCCTTTGCCCTTCTTTGTAATGACATGCAAGAGAACAGGCTGGTTTTCAAGCGTCTTCGCAAAGCTGAACGCATCCGTAAGCTGTTCAATGTCATGTCCGTCTATTGGTCCGTAATACTTAAATCCCATCTCTTCAAAGACGGTTCTGGAAACAAACAGGTATTTTATCGCATCCCTTACTCGTCTGAAAAACCTGAGTGAACCGTCGTGAGATTTATTTTTAAGTTCACGTTTAAAAACATTATACGCTCTTGAGGTTCTCAACCTTGTAAGATGTTTCGGAATTCCCCCGACATTGCCTGATATAGACATCTGGTTATCGTTCAGAATTACTATAATTTGAGTTTTGTCCGACCCGGCGGAGTTCATTGCTTCCCAGGCCACCCCGCCAGTCAGAGCTCCGTCGCCTATTACAGCTACGCAGGAATAATGTTCGTTTTTAAGATCTCTGGCGGTTGCATAGCCAAGAGCTGCTGAAATAGAGGTTCCGGAATGTCCCGAATCGTACATGTCGTGTTCAGATTCTTTTCTTTTCGGAAAGCCGCTGAGACCGTCGAGCTGCCTGATCTGCTGCATGGCTTCGTACCTTCCTGTCAGCAGCTTATGAACATAAGTCTGATGGCCAACATCCCAAATTATTTTGTCCTTCGGGGAATCAAACACCTTATGCAGCGCAAGCGTAAGTTCAACGGCGCCTAAATTGGATGCCAAATGACCTCCGTTCTTTGCGACGGCATCAATTAAATATCGTCTTAAATGTGCAGCCTCGGCATTAAGCTCTGACAAAGACATCCTTTTAATATCTTCGAGCTTGTTCGGCTTTGAATCATATATACCCATTAAACGATTTTCTCTTCAAGCATTTTAATTATGTATTCCAGCACTTCGGCGTTATCGTAATAAGAAGATATGGCTGTTCTTGCATTTCCTAAAAGTTCCCGTGCCTTTTCTCTTGATTTTTCCAGTCCGAAAACCGCGGGATATGTGCATTTGCGGCAGGCCGCATCCTTGCCTGTAGTATAACCCATTTCTTCCTCGGTCGAAGTTATGTCCAAAATATCGTCAATGACCTGGAATGCCAATCCGAGATTTTCTCCGTAAACTTCGAGATTTTGCAAAAGGTCCGGATTAGCCCCGCCAAGGTATCCACCGGCTTTTGCACAGGCTCTTATGAACGCCGCCGTCTTGCTTGTATGTATAAAGTTGAGCATTTCGGCACTGCAAAGCTTGCTTTCGGATTCAATATCCGCGACTTGTCCTCCCACCATGCCCCTTACGCCTATGCCTTTTGCTATGCAAAACTGTGCTCTAACAAAACATTTTAAAACTTCGGGCTTATCCAGGTACATAAGTTGAAACTTATTCATAACCTCAAACGCCGCCGAAAGCAATCCGTCTCCTGCCAGTATTGCCATAGCTTCCCCGAAAACCTTATGGTTTGATGGTTTTCCGCGCCGTAAGTCATCGTCGTCCATTGACGGGAGATCATCGTGTATGAGTGAATATGTATGGATATATTCCACTGCGCAGGCAAAAGGAAGCGCATCCATAACAGGCTTCTCGCAAAGATCATAAGCCGCTAAAAGTATAACCGCTCTTATGCGTTTTCCTCCGGCTGTCAGAGAATAGCTCATGGCATTAAAAAGATTCTCGATTTTGGGATCTATCTTCGGAATATAGTCGAGAATATGATCGTTTACAAGTTCTTTAAGCCTTTCGTATGCCTGTTGTGCCGAAATACTACTTCCCAATTTCAATTACCTCACCCGTTTCGGGCTTATACATCTCGATTTTTTGTTTTGCGTTGTTCAGTATCTCACGGCATCGATTATAATATATTACGCTTTGATTGTAGGCTTCAACGGATTGTTCGAGAGAAGCCTCCTGAGACCTCAAAAGTTCAGCCATTTCCTCAAGCTTGGCAATTGATTCCTCGAAACTCAGTTCCGTTTTTTTCTTAGGCATTTCTTACCTCCGTATCATCAACCGTGCAATTTACATTGCCGTCTGCAAGCATTATCTTGAGCTTGTCTCCGTTCTTAATCCCTTCCATTTTCGTAACCCATTTACCATTGTTATTTTGAACCACCGCAAAGCCTCTGTCCAAAACGTTTATCGGGTTGTTTGAATCCACACTTAACTTTAGTAGTTTAAGTCTGCTTTCAAGCTCGCTCAACATGATTTCCATGCTGTTTCGACAAAGCTGATATAGATGTTTGTTTCTTAGAATTTCACTGTCGACCCTGGCAGCAAGCGCTCCGTACATTGCAGACGGAGAACAGCTGTTAATTCGGTCTATGTAATTATCTATGTGCGGTACGGCAAGCTCTGCGGCCGCAGTAGGTGTAGCGGCCCTCACATCCGAGGTATAGTCACAAATTGTAGTATCCGATTCATGTCCGACCGCGGAAATAATCGGTATTTTCGATTCAAAGACGGCTCTTGCAACAGCCTCTTCATTGAAGGTCCATAAGTCCTCTGCTGAACCGCCGCCGCGACCTACTATGAGAACATCGGCTTTTTTGAGGCGATTCATTTCTTTAATTGCACCTGCAACACTTGCCGCACTTCCCTCTCCCTGGACCAGAGCGGGATAGAGAAGAACGTCTACCAATGGATTTCTTCTTTTGACGGTTGTAATAATGTCGTGTATGGCTGCTCCGGTAGGTGATGTAATGACACCTAAGGTTTTGGGGAATTTCGGAAGATTTCTTTTTCGGAATTCATCGAAAAGACCCTCTGCGGCCAGCTTTCTTTTAAGCGCCTCGAAAGCCTGCTGCAGAACCCCTTCCCCTTCGGCCTCTATGGCCTTTACATCAAGGGAATAGTAGCCCCCTTTTTCGTAAACCGACACATTTCCGTAAGCTATAACCTGCATTCCGTTTTCGGGCTCAAACCTGAGCGAGGCCGTTCTGAAGGAAGCCAGAAAGCACTTCAGATTGCTAGAATTGTCTTTAAGTGAAAAATACCAGTGCCCGGACGAATGCTTTGTCATATTGGCGATTTCGCCGCATACGGATACATTCATAAGTATAGGGTCGGTTGAAAGCACTCTTCCTATGTAACTATTCAGTTGTGATACGGATACCGGTTTTAAAGCCATCAGCGTTTTGCAACCGTACCGAGTATTCCGTTTACAAATTTCCCGGAATCACTTCCGCCGAATTTCTTTGCCATTTTAACAGCCTCATTGATCGCAACGGCAACGGGGATTTTTTCACCGGTTTTAAATTTTATTTCGGCAATGCAAACCCTTAAAACCGCAAGATCTACTTTGCTTATTCTTTCGAGTGTCCAGCCTATACTGGCATTTTCGATGACTTCGTCAAGCTCGTCGGAGTTGGCGGCATAAGCCTCATATACATCGTTAATATATTCAAGCTGATTGCTTTCGCTCACAAAATTTGCAATATAAGCATCCTTTGCCGCCTTTGAAAAATCCATCTGTATTTCCATCTGGAAAAACATTTGCATCACGTGTTCTCTTGCTTCGGACCTGTTCATTCTTCTCCTTCAAAGCTGACTCCCTGAATGTGAATGTTGATTTGCGCTACATTCTTTATATCTTCGGCCAGCAAAGCTTTTTTGACATTTTCCTGTACGTCCCATGCAACCTCGGGAATTTTAAAACCGAACTTAACGATAAGATAAATATCAACATCAAAGGTATCATGCGGACGAGGCATTACTATGACATCCAGAGGAGGCGTAAGCCTTGCTACCCCTTCTGTCGACAACGCTGCCAGCCTTGTAATTTTAGCTATAATATCCATAGTTGCAGTTAATTACTTTTGTGGTATTCATCACTATGGTAAATATGTTCCCCGTAGTTGTCAGTGAAGTGGTGTGTACCGTTTCCTTCCGAATTCACTACAAAATACAGGTAGTTCGTATCGGCAGGATTAAGCGCGGCCTCAAGGCAAGCCTCACCGGGACTGCAGATAGGAGCCGGGGGAAGTCCTGCGTACTTATAGGTGTTATACGGGGAATCTGTTTCAAGGTCCTTGAAAAGAACCCCCGTCTTACCTTCGGGATTACCCAGACAATACAGAACCGTCGAGCACATTCCGAGCTTTCTTCCGGTAGCATTGCTGTTTAAGCGATTATATATTACGCTTGAGCAAAGAGCTCTTTCACTGTCTATCTGAATCTCCTTTTCTATAATCGAGGCGATAGCGACAATTTCGTTAAGAGAAAAACCTTTTTCCTTCATCCGACTATTCATCTCTTCCGTAAAGACCTTATCGAACTGCGCAAGCATCTTGTCAATAACGTTCCTTGCGCTTGCGCCCTTGTACACCTCATAAGTGTTCGGGAACAAAAAGCCCTCGAATCTGTTCGCCTTTGCGGAAACTTCCCCTGTGGGATCGGGATACCGCTCTTTAAGTTCGGACACAAACCAATAATCGAAGCTGTCATTTTCAAGCGACTTATAGAAATCTTCCTTTGACACAATACCTTGTTCATCGAGTGCTGCTGCTACCTGCCTTATGGTAAGCCCTTCCTTTATTGTGAATTTTACAATCTCTCTCTTCCCATCCTGAAGTTTAAGCATTATGTCGTTGATACCCATCGAAGGAGAAAGCTCATATTCGCCGGCCTGATATTTCCCGTCATATTTGCATATTCTTGACTTGATTTTAAAAATGTTTATGTCATCGATAAGTCCGGCTTCTTTAAGCAGTTTTGCTATCTTAGCCGTACTCGAACCTTTCGGAACGATAAAATCAAGAGTTTCTTCCGAATCGGGATTTACCGCGTCGTTCAAGTTCTTAAACTTGTTATATCCGACAAATATTGTTATGGCGCATATTAGCACTAAGGCGAGCAGCACTGTCAGTGCCGTTCGCCCGCTACGCTTTTTCTTATTATTATTTTCTCGCATTATTTTGATCTTCCGAGATATTCACCCGATCTGGTATCTATCTGAATAATTTCGCCCTCTTCAATGAATATAGGAACCTGTACCACTGCGCCTGTCTCAACAGTTGCGGCCTTCGTGACGTTAGTGGCTGTATTGCCCTTTACGCCCGGTTCCGTTTCCGTAACCTTAAGGTCTACGAAGTTCGGCGCCTCTACTATAAAGGCATTCCCCTGGTAAAATCTCACTGTTGCGGTGTCATTTTCTCTTAAAAACCTTATGGCATCTTCAACAAGTTCAAGGGAAAGCGGTATCTGTTCGTAGTTTTCCGGATCCATAAAGTAATACAGAGTTCCGTCATTGTAGAGATACTGCATCTGCTTGGTTTCGATGTGCGCCTGCTCGAACTTGTCATTCGGACTGAACGCCTCTTCCCTTGTCGCACCTGTCAGAATATTTCTGTATTTGGTTCTGACAAAAGCCGCGCCTTTACCCGGCTTTACGTGCTGAAAATCAAGAATCACATGCGGCTCGCCACTTAATACAAAAGTCATTCCTTTTCTAAAGTCGCTTGCATAAATCATTAATTATTCCTCCGTTTATATTAAGCTATATTATCAACAATTCTTTGGGTACATCCATAAAATTAATTGTACCAGTTTTTGTTACCAAAGCCAAGTCCTCAATGCGAACCCCGAACTTGCCCGGAAGATATATCCCCGGTTCGATGGAGAGCACCGTGTTTTCCGGTATGGGGTCCTTCCAAAGCGGAGAATAACGCGGACTCTCATGGATTTCAAGACCTACAGCATGTCCTAAACCGTGTCCGAAGTATTCCGAGTAGCCTGCCTTATCTATTATGTCGGAAGCTATTTTATGGGCTTCGGCACCGGTAATTCCGGCCTTTATTCCGTCGCAGGCGGCAAGCTGCGCCTCAAGAACCGTATTATAGACCTTTTTCATCTCATCCGTAACGTTTCCTATGGCAACCGTTCTTGTCATGTCTGAGCAGTAACCGTTGAATTTGCACCCGAAGTCCATGGTGACAAAATCGCCTTTTTGAATAATTCTGTCTCCGGGCACACCGTGCGGAAGAGAAGTATTCTTGCCGCTTATCAGTATGGTGCTGAAAGACATATCTTCCGCACCGCTGCTTTTAATAAAATATTCAAGCTCCGCGACACATTGTTTTTCGCTTAAACCGGGTTTCAGGAAATCCAACATATGCATAAAGCCCTTACAAGCTATTTCACAGGCACGTTTGATATCCGCTATTTCCTGTTCGTCTTTAATCTGCCTTAAAGACTCAACAAGACCGGTAAGCGGCTTAAGTTCTTTTCCAACCTTTGCGTTGAATTTTAACCATAGGCTGAGAGGCAGGTGTTCTTCTTCTACGCCCAACAGTTTTCCGGGCAGACTGTTAATTATATCTATTGTCGTAAAGCTGTTTTTAATCTCTACAAGTTCCAGCCAGTCCAGAGCCTGCGCCATCTCCATGTAACGGAAATCCGTAATAATATACGTTTTATCTTGTGTGATGTAAAGAGAGCAATCATTCCCGGCTTTTCCGGTAAAATACGCCACATTGGCTACTCCGGTTACATAAAACGCATCTACTCCGGCATCGCCTATAAGAGTCCTGAGTTTTTGCAGCCTTTTTTCGTATCTATTCAATTTTAAGAGCCTCCCCCAATATTCCGTAAAGATCACTTACGATTTGAGAAAGAGACATCTGCTTTTGCAGAAATTCAGCGCAAACAGGATCTCCCATCACAATGGCGTACATTTGCTGAAACTGCGCCATAAGTTCTTCGTCAGGTTCTTCTCCGCTAAATTGTCTGGTTTGAATATCCAGACTTTTTTGCTGAAAATCTTCAATCATCTTGGATAAATCCTGATTTGCGTCAACCTTTGCTTTTGCCGCTACATAATCTTTATATTGATCAGTTTCTTTCAAAGAACGAGCCAGTTCGTGGGCCACATCATATACATTCCGCATATCCTACACCTCCATAAACATCGACAATATAACCGGATTGCGATTTATTTTAGTTGCTATATATTTTTTAAGGGTATCCGTCATCAGCTTTTCTATTGCCTGACGATTTTTACCTTGCTTGTAAGCCTGCGTCACAGCTTTTTCAAGTGACTTTCGCGCTTCATCGAGAATCTGCCCGTATTCCTTGACATAAATCAGTCCCTTGGACTTTATTGTCGGACCCGAAAGAAGTTCGTTCGTTGCGGAATCAAATACCGCACTTAACACCACTATACCGCCTTCCGAAAGAGCCTTTCTTTCATTAAGAACAGCAGCCCCTACATCGCCTATACCAAGCCCGTCAACCAAAACGGGAAATGCCGGAACGCTGTCTGTCGACAAGCGTATCCTGTCCTTGCTAAGTTCAACAATGCTGCCGTTCGAAGCCATAACGATATTTTTTGGAAGCATTCCGAGTTTCTGCGCTATATTCGCATGAGAAACAAGATGTTTTACTTCGCCGTGAACCGGCATAAAAAATTTAGGCTTAAGCAGGGCATGTATGAGTTTCAGTTCTTCTTCACAGGCGTGACCCGAAACATGAGTCTCTGCGATTTCATTATAAATAACCTGCGCGCCTCGTTCCATCAAAGCATTGACTATATCGTTTACCGAAACTTCATTGCCGGGAACAGGCGATGAAGACAATATGACTACATCATTTGTTCTTATGACAACATCCTTGTGTTCTCCCGTAGCCATCCTATAAAGAGCGCTCATGGGCTCGCCCTGACTTCCTGTTGAAATAATGACCGCCTCGGAGTCTTTATATAGTTTGAGTTGTTTTAAGCTTATCAATGTTCCTTTTGGAACATTCAGATAGCCCAGCTCCTGTGCGATCTCGACATTATTTTCCATCGACCTTCCGGAAATCGCCACTTTACGTCCATGTTTGACAGCAATGTCTATAATCCGCTGAACCCTGTCTATGTTGCTCGAGAAGGTCGCAATTATTATTCTATGCGGCGTAGAAGCGAAAATGTTTGCAAGGGAAACGCCTACGTTTTGTTCCGACGACGTGTAACCTTTTCTCATAGCGTTCGTACTGTCCGCCATAAGCAGCAATAGTCCTTCATTTCCTATTTTCGCCATCTTGGCAAGATCAATGGGCTTATTTGCAAGAGGCGTATAATCAACTTTAAAATCTCCGGTATGGAATATTGTTCCTATCGGCGTTTCTATATTAAAAGCAAATGCGTCTGACACCGAGTGCGTTATATGAATCGGGTTTATTGTAAAACAGCCCAGCTTAAAACTTTCGTCCGCTTCTATTTCTACAAGCTTTCCTGTTATCTTATGCTCTTTAAGTTTTCGTTTAATAAAACCTATTGTAAGCCTGGAACCGTATACCGGAATATTAAGCCGCTTTAAAAGATACGGAATTCCGCCTATATGATCCTCATGTGCGTGAGTAACGATAAGGCCCTTTACTCTCTTGGCATTCTCGACTAAATACGAGAAGTCGGGGATTACCGAATCTATACCGTAAAGTTCTGCTCCAGGAAAAGATACACCGCAGTCTATAACGATTATATCGTCACCGTATTCAAGAAGAGTCATATTTTTCCCTATTTCGTGCAAGCCGCCCAAAGGAATTATCTTGAGTTGCTTCTTTGCTCTTCTTTGTGCCGGAGTACTTCTGGCACTCGGCCTTTTCCTCGTTGATGTTTTATTTGTTGTTGTTTCAGTCATTTATTACTCCTTAATTACAATGTTAAGAAGTTTACCGGTAACAGCTATCGTTTTAGCGGGAATTCTGCCGTCCAGAAGCTTATTAACCCGTTCATCCTCCATGCAGGTCCTTTCAAATTCTTCTTTTGAAAGCCCTGACGGGACATCCATTTTTGCTCTTACTTTACCGTTGATTTGAATAACAATTTCAACCATATCTTTTATAAGAGCCGCTTCATCGTATTTGGGCCACGCAGTCTTGTAGACAGACTCATCAAAACCCAGTCCTTCCCACATCTCTTCGCATATATGCGGAACAAAAGGTGAAAGGAGAAGAACCAGCTTTTCGCTTGCGTCTCTTAAAAGACCCATGTTGACATCCTCCAGCTCTTTGTAACGATACATCTCGTTAACAAGCTCCATTACTGCCGAAATGGCGGTATTGAAGTTAAAGCGGTTGTTGATATCCTCGGTAACTCTCTTAACAGTATTATTTAGTACATATGCCAATTCTTTATCGTCTTTTGTTTCAATTTTGTAAACCGCAGGGATTCCTTTTGTATCCTCCGCCATTTCTAACACAAGGCGGTATACACGGTTTAAGAATCTATATGACCCTTCAACACCTGTATCCGACCACTCGAGCTCTTTGTCGGGGGGAGCGGCAAACAGTATGAACAATCTTGCCGTATCGGCACCGTACTTTTCTATTATTTCCTCAGGGCTAACCGTATTTCCAACCGATTTTGACATTTTGCTTCCGTCCTTAAGAACCATGCCCTGAGTTAAAAGGTTCTTAAAGGGTTCTTCAACATTAACAAGTCCGAGATCAAACAAAACTTTGGTGAAGAATCTCGAGTAAAGCAAGTGAAGTATGGCGTGTTCTACGCCACCGATATATTGATCAACGTTCATCCAGTAGGCAACTTTTTCAGGAGCAAAGACCTCTTTTTCGTTCCTTGCATCGCAGTAGCGCAGGAAATACCAGGACGAATCAAGGAAGGTATCCATTGTATCCACTTCCCTTTTTGCCGCTTTTCCGCAGTGCGGGCAATTGGTATTCACGAAAGTTTCGGATGACGCAATAGGTGATTTGCCCTTCCCTGTAAACTCAACATCGGTCGGAAGCAGTACGGGAAGATTTTCCTCTTTTTCCGGTACCCAACCGCAATCTTCACAGTAAATCATAGGAATGGGAGTACCCCAATATCTCTGGCGCGAAATAAGCCAATCCTTGAGTTTGAAATTGGTAGTCCTTTTTCCTATTCCTTTTGCAGCAAAATCATCACCGATGGCTTTTATTGCATCGGTGTTCTTCATGCCGTTATATTTGCCGGAATTTATTATAATACCTTCGGCGGCAACAGCCGCTTCAAGGTTGTCATAATCTATATCATCCCCGCTGTTTACAACGGGAACTACGGGACAATTATATTTCTTTGCGAATTCAAAGTCTCTTTGGTCATGAGCCGGAACACCCATGACAATCCCCGTTCCGTATCCCATAAGAACGTAATCGGCAAGATACAAAGGAATTTCTTCTCCATTGGCCGGATTTACAACATATCGACCCGTGAAAACGCCCGTCTTTTCTTTTGTTGTTGAGCTTCTTTCAATATCCGACTGATGTTTTGCCTGTTCAATATACTCTCTGCAATCAGCTTCGGTCGGACTGCCGCTGATGAGTTCTTCAACGTACGGGTGTTCAGGAGAGATTACCATGAAGCTCACACCGTATATGGTGTCCACTCTCGTTGTAAAAACCGTCATAGGAAGCTCGGAACCCTTGAGCTTAAAGCTGACTTCATAACCTGTTGACTTGCCTATCCAGTTTCTCTGCATGGTTCTGACCTTTTCCGGCCAGCCCTCGAGCAGCTCCACATCTTTCAGCAGTCTTTCCGCGTAATCTACAATCTTAAGATACCACTGCGAAAGCTGTTTTTTTGTAACCTCACTGTCACAGCGTTCACACTTTCCGTCTATAACCTGCTCATTGGCAAGCACCGTGGCACATGACGGACACCAATTGACCGGATTTTCTTTTTTATACGCAAGACCTTTCTTGTAGAACTGAATGAATATCCATTGCATCCACTTATAATAATCCTCTTTATAAGTGCACACTTCTCTGTCCCAGTCATAGGAAAAACCGAGCTGCCTTAATTGATGCTCCATTTCGGATATATTAGATGACGTCCAAATCGCAGGATGTATTCCGTGTTTGATAGCCGCATTTTCCGCGGGAAGTCCAAAAGAATCGAATCCGATGGGATGCAGAACATTATAGCCGTTCATTGATTTAAATCTCGCAACAACATCTCCTATAGAATAGTTGCGAACATGACCCATATGAAGCTTTCCGCTCGGATACGGAAACATTTCAAGACAGTAATACTTTTCCCTGTTTTCATCTTCCGTAACCTTGAAAAGTTTTCTCTCTTCCCATATTGTCTGCCACTTATTTTCAATTTCTCTGAAATTATACTGCTCGTTCATTTTTAACCTCTGATTAGTCTTCGGCAGCTTTAAAAATCACTCTGTCGCAATCTCCCCAAACCTTTTCAAGCTGGAATCTGTCGCGTTGTTCCGCCGAGAATATATTAACAATCAAATCACCGTAATCCATCAGTATCCACCCCGACTCGCTCTTTCCCTCCGTATGGTGAACAAGCAGACCTTTTTCGGCGAGTTTATCCTCCGTCTCGGTCTTTAAAGCATCTATCTGACGTGTGCTGCCTGCCGTTGCTATTATAAAATAGTCGGCAAAACCGGATTTCCCGCTTATGTCGATTATTACTATATTTTTAGCTTTCTTTTCATCAAGATGTTTTGCGGTAAACACCGCTATTTCTTTATTGTTCATCTCTCTCCTTTTCCCAGCTCGTCTTCAAGCCATTTGATACACTGCCTGGAGGATTCACTGAACTCCTCCCCTCTTCGTTTTAATACCTCTCTGCATTCTAGCATCATTTCATACAAGACGGGATTTATCTCCTTGTCGGTGGCAAGCCTTCTTCTGAAATAGTCCACGTTCAGATAGCTTCTGGTGGGTTCCGTCAAATCCGCGCACTTTACGACTCTTTCAAGCATACTCATACCGGCTCGTCCGACAGTGTGATATTTTATAGCATTCAGTATATCCTCATCTTCTACTCCGAAACGTTCCCTGAGAAGCTTCGCTGCAGCAGGGCCGTGGACCAGAGCGCCTTCATCCTTACATTCGTCATGGAAAATTGCGGCTATTTTTGCCTTTTCAGGATCTGCGCCGAAGCGCTCGGCATATTTTTCCGCATATTCCACTACACCGAGAGAATGCCTGTAGCGCTTATCGCTTTCTTTTTCTTTTGCGTATTTATTGAGTTGATCGAAAAGTTTATTTGTCATTGTTTGCAACCGTCTTTATTGACAGCACCTGAAGATCCTTCTCATTTACTACTGTCGGGGCTTCTGACATTACACATTGAGCGCTCTGGTTTTTGGGGAACGCTATTACCTGACGTATGTCATCCGTTCCAAGCAGCAGCATACACAATCTGTCAAGCCCGAAAGCAAGCCCTCCGTGCGGTGGTGCACCGTATTTAAAGGCGTCGATAAAGAAACCGAACCTTGTACGTATTTCTTCTTCGGTAAGCTGCAAAACCTCGAATATCTTATGCTGCAGCTCGCTGTCGTGTATTCTTATTGAACCGCCGCCGGCCTCGTAGCCGTTTATTACTATGTCATATGCGTCGGCATATACTTTTTCCAGTTCTCCGCTTTCGATATATTTCAGATGTTCTTTCTTGGGAGATGTGAAAGGATGATGCATCGCCATGTATCTTTCTTCCTCATCGGACCACTCGAACATGGGAAAATCCACTATCCAAAGAAGTTTGAATTCTTCGGGATTAAGAAGTCCCAGTTTCCCTGCGAGATCCCTTCTTAAGAAGCCGAGTGATGCCCAAACAAGCTCTTTCCTGCCGCTACAGATAAGTATGAGGTCTCCTGTCTTTGCGGCAAACGCAGCGCAAATATCCTCCAGAGCTTCCTGTGTAAAAAACTTATTCACCGAAGATCTGATTTCGTTTTCTTCTTTTCTTATCCACACAAGACCGCTTGCGCCGTAAACTTTAACAGCTTCCGTCATTTTATCAATATCTTTACGGGAGAAATTTTCCGAAGCCCCGTTGATATTGATACCCATAACCTTGCCGCCGGCCTCAAGCGACTTTTTAAAGGGTTCAAAGCTGCAGTCTTTTATTTTGCTTTCAATATCCACCAGTTCAAAACTGAACCTTAAATCAGGCTTATCGGAACCGTAGCGGTTCATCGCTTCATCCCAGGTCATCCTCGGAAGAGGAAGCTGAAGCTCTATGCCTTTCATTTCCTTAAAAAGCCTTTGCAGCATTCTTTCCTGGACTTCTATAATATCATCCTGCTCCACAAATGACATTTCAAGATCAATCTGCGTAAACTCCGGTTGGCGGTCCGCTCTTAAATCTTCATCTCTATAGCACTTCGCCAGCTGTATATACCTGTCCGTACCCCCTATCATAAGGAGCTGTTTGAACTGCTGGGGACTCTGCGGCAAAGCATAAAATTTACCCGGATTTACCCTTGACGGAACAAGATAGTCTCTTGCGCCTTCAGGGGTGGGTTTAGCAAGAACCGGCGTTTCAACCTCCGTGAAGCCGTTCTCAAAATAGAAATTTCTGATTACATGATACATCTTGCTTCTGAATTCAAGAGTTTTTTGCATAATCGGCTTGCGGAGATCAAGATATCTGTATTTTAGCCTTACATCTCCGGATGCATTATCGTCATCTCTTATATAAATCGGCGGGGTAACTGATTCGGAGTAAACGGAAAGTTCTTTTGCCACTATTTCAATGTATCCTGTCTCCAGGTCTTCGTTTTTGCTTTCTCTTTCCCTTACAACTCCCGTAATTCCAACACAGTATTCCGGACGCAAAGTCTGGGCTTTTTCGATGAGTTCTTCCGAAGTGCCTTCCGCAAATACAACCTGAACAATACCGCTTTTATCTCTGATATCAGCAAAGGTCAAAGCTCCCATTCTTCTGTTCTTGGCGACCCAGCCGTTTACGCTTACCGTTTCGCCTATATTCTCTTTTCTAAGCATAGCACACATATGTGTTCTTCTTATGAGCTTATCCATTATTCAATCTCCCTCAAAAGTTCGGTAAGCGGAATTTCCTTTTGGCTGGAATTTTGCATATCCCTTAGACTTACCATGCCTTTTTCCAGTTCCTCGTCTCCTATAATCGCCACATACCTTACACCAAGTCTGTCGGCATACTTGAATTGGCTTTTAAGATTTCTGTCCGAAACATCCATACAGGTTTTTATCCCCGATTTTCGGAGACTGCCTGCAAGCTTCATAGCCTCTTTTTTTCCGCTTTCTCCGAGTCCGGCAACCAGTATTCTGCAATATTCGGGTACGGGAATCTCGATATTGGCTTCCTCAAGAAGAAGCAGCAGCCTCTCTATTCCAAGCCCGAAACCTACTCCCGGCATTTTAGGACCGTCCAGCTGCTCCATCAAATGGTCGTATCTTCCGCCTCCGCAAACGGTAGACTGAGCGCCCAAAAGATCGGACTTAATCTCAAACGCTGTCTTTGTGTAATAGTCAAGGCCTCTTACAATGCCTGTATCCACCTCGTAAGGCACTTCCAATATGTTGAGTTTGGATTTAAGATCCTCAAATGCATTGCTGCAATCACCGCAAAGATAGTCCAGCATGCGAGGAGCTCCTTCGCAATGGCGCTTACATTCAGCGGATTTACAATCCAGTATTCTCATCGGGTTTCTTGAAAATCTGTCTTTACATGTTCCGCACAGCTTGGATAAATTGGGTTCGATAAAATCCTGCAACGCTTTTCTGTATTTTGCTCTGCACTCCGGACATCCTATACTGTTAATCTTTACAATCAAATCCGGAACTCCGACATTGTACAGAAAATCATATGCAAGAGATATAACTTCGGCATCCGCCAGCATATTTTCTGAGCCGAATATTTCAATGCCGAATTGGTGAAACTCTCTTTGTCTGCCCTTTTGCATTTTTTCGTATCGATAACATGCCGTTTCATACCAATATTTAGCCGGTATGACATCCGCATAAAGCTTACTCTCTATAAAAGCTCTTGCTATTCCGGCGGTGCCTTCCGGTTTAAGCGTAAGACTTCTTTCGGCGATTTCAAAGCTGTACATTTCCTTTTGAACAACATCCGTGGTATCGCCTATGCCGCGCTCAAAAAGCTCCGTGTGCTCAAACAGCGGTGTACGGATTTCCTTAAATCCGTATCTTTCACAGATAGCTTTAAACTTGCCTTCAAGCCATTGCCATTTATAGCTTTCGGAAGGAAGTATGTCTTTTGTTCCCTTTGGGATATTTATCATAACTTTATCCCGTCTTCCTTTCTTTGTATCATTTCATAAATACGGTCTATGTATATCTCGTAATTGCTAACATTGGCGATTCGTTCAAGACGGTTTTCATCCGGATAATACATTGTTTTTATATCAAGCATATTCTTCACATTATCCGCCTGTTTATACGCATAATTTTTATCCTCTTCAATCAGGCGGCTTGCGCGTTTTACAGCCAAAGTATGCACTGTGATATTGGCCGGATTCATTGTGACGATTTCTTTAAGGCTGTCTTCGAAATCCTCGGGGTTTTCTCCGGGCAGGCCGCAAATCAAATCCATATTGATTATAAAATCATATTTTTTCGCAAGGGCATATGCTTCGTGTATTTCCTCCGGAGTATGATTTCGTCCTATGATCTTAAGAGTTTCGGGCTTCATGGTCTGCGGATTGATTGAAATTCTGGTCGCACCGCACTCTTTTATGCAGGTCAATTTATTTTCTGTAATTGTATCGGGTCTTCCGCACTCAACGGTCCACTCTTTTGTGCGCTCACCTGCAAAGTGTTCCTTTGTGAATTCGAGCAAAATTTTGAATTCACGGTCATCGAGCGATGTCGGGGTTCCGCCGCCTATATAGACGGATTCGGCGAAAAGACCCTCCCTTTCCATAATTCGCGCCGTAGCCGTGATTTCTTTTTCCAGAGCACGAACATAGCTTTCCGCAGCGCCGGCATTGATTACATTGCTTGTAAAAGAGCAGTACAAGCAGCGGCTCGGACAAAAGGGAATTCCTATGTAGACACCGCAGGACTTAGGACTTTCATCCAGGGACATTCCTTCCTGAAATGAGAAGATTTCTTCGAGAAGTTCTATTTTGCTGTCCGAAAGAAAGTATTCATTTCGGAGCAAGGCTTTGGCACCCCCGGCACCACCTACAGTTTTCACAAGTTGAGAATAAAGCTTGGTTGGTCTTACTCCTGTCAGTATACCCCAATCCAGTGTCTTTCCCGTCCCTTCTGAAAGGGTCTTGTATGCCCTGCGTTTTTGTTCGTTTTTACTGTATGTATTTCCATCAAGATTAACTTCAAACAAATCGGCCGGAACGAACATCTTTGCAAGTTCGCCTATATCATATGCGACTTTTTCATCGGATGCGTAAATTTTATACAAACGGGTTGTACCTTTTTTCAAAGCCTATTGTTGTTTCATCGCAGTGACCCGGAAGAACTCTCGTATCATCGGGCAGTACAAAGAGTTTGTTCCTGATTGAATCAATCAAAGTAGCTGCGTTTCCGGTGGGAAAATCCGTTCTTCCTACCGAAGCCTGGAACAATGTATCTCCGGAAAAAAGCACTTTGCCTACAAGTATACATATTCCTCCGATGGTATGTCCCGGAGTTTCTATAAATTTAAGCGTCATGTCGCCGCAAGGAAGTTCGTCACCGTCGTTAACATATATATCAGCCGTTATACTCCCGACTTCCTTACTCGAAACCAGCAACTCCTTTTCCTTCTCACCGGAAACAAGCTGCGCTTTAGGAAAGGCTCGTCTGTAAAACTCAGTCCCGCCGGTATGGTCGAAATGTCCATGGGTAAGAATAATGTATTTCACATCAAGCCCCATTTTGCTGGCGTCATCAACTATGGGTTTATAGTTCATGCTGCAGTCTACCAAAAAAGCTTCCCGGCTGTCTTCATCCCACACCAAATAGTTGTTGTTTTCCATCATCCCAATAATGTAAGTTTTAATTTGCATAATTACCTCTAATAAACACTTCTGTAAACATCAACCACATCTTTAATCTGTTTAAGCCTTGCAATAATCTTTGCTATGTCGCCCGTGTTTGCAATGGACAGCAGCAGATTCATCGTGGCAATGCCGTTGATATCGCTTTTTGCGTGAACACTGTTTATACTTATATCCATGTCTTCACAAACTTTAGACACATCTGCGAACAATCCCTTTCGGTCATCCGCAAGTATTGTGAGCCCAGCCTCGAAGCTCATGTTTCCTTCGCCGAGTTCCCAGCTCACCTCAATAAGGCGGCCCTGCTGGTCTTCCGGAACCGAAAGCATGTTGATGCAGTCAGCTCTGTGAATGGATACGCCCCGGCCCTTGGTAGTATATCCTATGATTTCATCTCCCGGAACGGGATTGCAGCAACGAGCGAATCTTACGAGAAGATTCTCTACACCCTTCACCTTTATTCCCTTTGTGGCGGTTCGCGGTTTATTCGCCCGGGCTTCAAGACGCTTTTCTTCTCGCTCTTTCTGTCTCAAGGCGGCAGTCTCCGCCTCTCTGTGATAGCCTATACACAAAAGCAATGTCTTGCTTATGAGCGCCCCGCCTGCCGAAAGTGCGGCATAAAGGTCGTTTACCGAAGGAAAACTCTGTTTCTTTGCGGCTCTTTCCATATGCTTGTCGCTGAGTATTACAGCAGGATCGAGATCTTTCCTCACACAAGCCTTTTCAAGCAACTCTTTGCCTCGCGCAGAGCCCATAACCTGATTTTCTTTTTTCAGATATTGGCGTATCTTGTTTCTGGCGGAATTTGTCTTAACAATTTTAAGCCAGTCAATATTCGGTCCTCTTGAATTATTTGACGTAATTATGTCTACAATTTCACCCGTCTGCAGTTCATAGGTGATTGGAACCATTTTGCCGTTTACTTTGGCTCCGACACACTTTTCCCCTACACGTGAGTGAATTTTATATGCGAAATCAAGAGGCGTAGCACCTTTGGGCAACTCTATAACATCACCTTTGGGAGTGAAGACAAATACCTGACCCGAAAACAAATCCATCTTCAGAGTTTCAAGGAACTCTTTTGAGTCGCGTATATCCTGCTGCCATTCAAGCGTCTGCCTGATCCAGGAAAGTTTGATTTCTTCGTCGCTGCTCTCCCCGGTGATACGCTCTTTATATTTCCAATGCGCGGCAACACCGTATTCCGCAATGCGATGCATTTCCATTGTTCGTATCTGTATTTCAAAAGGCGAACCCCTCGCTGAAAATACGGTTGTATGGATGGACTGATACCTGTTGGACTTGGGCATAGCTATAAAGTCCTTAAAACGTCCGGGAATAGGAGTCCATTTCGTGTGGATTGTGCCTAAAACAGCATAGCATTCCTTGATATCGTTGACGATTACTCTTATGGCCGTAAGATCGAATATCTCGTCTATCTCTTTATGCTGCAGCATCATTTTCTTATAGATGCTGTAATAATGCTTGGTTCTCCCATAGATATTGTAGGAAATGTTCAGTTCTTTTAAGGCCTCTTCGAATTCGCTTATTAGGCGGTCAACATCCATCTCGGAATTCTGGCTACGCAAGGTCATGGCATCGTCTATTTTTTTGTACTCGGAAGGATAAAGATTCATAAAGGCGATATCTTCAAGTTCGAACTTGAATTTATACATTCCGAGTCTGGCCGCTATGGGTGCATAGACTTCGAGCGTTTCGTGACATTTCTCCCGAATCTTTTCCGGCGTCATATACGTAATGGTCCTCATATTGTGAAGCCTGTCACAAAGTTTAATTATGAGAACTCTTATATCCTTGGACATTGCGAGGAACATTTTTCTGATGTTCTCGGCCTGCGCTTCTTCCTTTGATGAATATACCAGATTTGTCAGCTTTGTGACGCCGTCGACCATAAGTGCTATATCGTCCCCGAAATCACTCTTTATGTCATCAACGGTAAATACCGTATCTTCCACAACATCATGCAAAATACCGGCCACGACAGTGTGGTCGTCCATACCGATTTCGGCAAGTATCTTGGCAACTGCCAATGGATGAATTATATAATCCTCACCCGATTTGCGCTTTTGACCCTCATGAAGTTGTGTGGCTTTCTCAATGGCCCTTTCGAGCAGATCTACATCGTATGACGGGTTGTAGTTGAGAAGCTCATTGATGATTTCTGACAAAATTATGTCCTTGATAAAACTAAAAGCAAGGCATGTGCATCATTTTGCACATGCCCTGCGAAAACGTTTTATTATTCTGCTCTCTTCTCTGCAGGAGCCTCCGTCGCCGGTTCAGCGTCCTTGGCTGCGCCGAGTCTTCTGATATTCTTCTTGTTCGGTTTGGCAGGAGCGTCAAACACCTCGTCCGTTTTATCTGCTTTGTTCTTTACCGGAGCCTTTTCATCCTGAGCACTCTTTTGAGCAATCGCACTCTTGAGAATCTCGAGCTTTGTTCTTTCAGCACCTACAAGTATTACCACTCTGTCGGAATCCTCTTTAACCCGTGCTACAGTTCCCACTATACCGCCTATCGTAATTATTTCATCACCCGGTTTAAGGCTGCTTCTCATAGATCGGGCTTCCTTCTCCCTTTTGTTTTGCGGACGAATCATAAGAAAATACATGAGCGCCAAAACAGCTACAATCATAATATAGGAATACCAGCCGCCTTGTTGGGTTGTTGAAGTCGCGGCAGCATTTTCGGCATATGCAATTCCAAACATAAATTAACCTCCTGAATGTTAAATAACGTACTATATTATTATAAACAAATCTCTTGATTTTGCAATACAATAATGCTAAAATTATCGGGTATTTCCAAGCGGCCGGCGTGGTGGAATTGGCAGACGCGCAGGACTCAAAATCCTGTTCTGTTTACGCAGAGTGCGGGTTCGACCCCCGCCGCCGGCACCATAATAGTCAACATTCGTTGATACAAAAAAGTCATCTCATTACGAGGTGACTTTTTTGTTTGTATAAGCCGAAAATCCTTTATTTGCAAGGGGTTTTCGGCTTTTTCTTTTTTGCCAATGCTTCTCCGCTTCACAAAACACGCTGCTCCGAAGAAGCAAAGCTGCGTATACCTGCACATTTTGGATATAAAATTTTGAAACCCTCTGCTCGGGGGTTTCATTTTTTCGAGTAAAGTCTTACACGGGTGCAAGACTTTAAGAAGTATCAAAATTGGACTTGACTTTTTCGTTTTTAGAGTGATTACTATAGAACCCTGGAATGGAAGGAGAAATTAAATGTCAATCAAGTCTATTTCAAAAAATGGCCCCGGTGAAATAAGAATACCGCAAACTCTCCCAGAGTTACCCCTATCGGTAAATCAAAATCAAGTGTTCGATGACGTGGCTAAAGCAAAAGCAGTTGTACTTCGAAACAAAGGCTATAAATACAAAGAAATTGCCGACCATCTTGGTGTCAACATTAATTCGGTTAAATCATATATACACCGGCTTGGTAATAGTAAGACACGTTGCACACAGTGTTCAAAACCTCTACCACCAAGTAAGACTAAAAAGAGAAAGTTTTGTTCTGATCAATGCAGAATAAAATGGTGAAATGCCCATCGTGAGTTACACGAAAAATCAACAGCCAAAGTATGTGTGCTCTGCAGAAAAGAATTCAAGAGTTATGACCCTTCGAGAAAATACTGTAGTAGCGAGTGCTATAACCAAACAAGAATGAAAAACCCTCCTCCAAAGAAAGCAATGCCATACGAGGACTGTCAAATAGAATTGAACCTTGGCTCAACCCCAGAAATGAAATATCGTATTGGTGAGCTTATTTTCTATCTTTACGCCGAGGAAGGTATAATCACGCCTTCGGAATATGAAAAGTTGCGAAACAAACTAATTGACACCTATCACCCGGTGATTGGCGAGCTGGAAAGGAATATGACATGGGAAATAAGAAAGTCACTAAAATAGATGCCACAATAAAGCCGGCTTCCTTTGACGGCGGTTTTGCCAAAAAGCGGAAAGTTGCTGCCTATGCCCGTGTGTCAACCACAGCCGAGGAACAAGAAACGAGCCTTGATGCACAGCGTGATTATTACGAGCAATTCATCAAGGAAAACAAAAACTGGGAGTTCGTTGGTGTTTATTATGATGATGGCATTTCCGGCTTGTCCTTTCGCAACCGTGATGGTTTTAATCGTATCAATGAATGTTTCTATTTCTATAATAGTCTGGAACAGGAACTGCAGCAGTGTGTGGATCAGCAAATGCCGTTAAATATGCTTGCAGAGGTTTTAGGTACAGTGATACAAAAGCCAATCTATGTTCAAGGCAGCGAATTTAAGGTTTTAGTTCGTCATTGGCCAAAAATCAAAAACCCGCCTGCTGATTATCTTGCTGCTCAGCTATCGGATACATGGATGGAGGGGCAAAACGTTCCGGAAGATGAGATCAAACTCTTGGCGTTTGATGAGGCATACAGACAATCAGAAAATGTTACTGTTCCTACTATTTGGCCCGGCACTTTTGACGATAACAAGCCAACCATGTACCTGAATGTGTTTATCGAGCAACGTCTGGTCGCAAGAATTTTGATTGATCCAATCCCAAATGATTTTTGTAGTCGGGACTATATTTTGATCCAATTGTTGGCAAAGTATTTGAAAAAACCTCTTCTGCAGGAACAGATAAATCTGTTCAATCGACCAAAAGATATGGAGGAAATTCTGACAGGGCTACTCAGCCACAGATTGTTACCGGAACATCAGATTACTTCTGTGTTGATGAATTACGGATGGAAAGCAGATGACAAATTCTTTTGCGGCGTAATGAAACTGATAGATAAAGACAGTGACCTTAATACGCTGAATCCCATAGCTCTTAATTTGTCGAAAGAACTAATCAGCAGTTACTACACAATCTTCAACAATTCCATCGTCTTTGTTTGTAATTTGAGTAGAAATCCCCGGTCCCGCCGTGAGTTAATCGATGTTATTAAACCTACACTTCGAGATAACCTGATTACAGCCAGTTTCAGCACTATCTTTCGAGACTTCAAGAACCTTTATTACTACTACAATCAGGCACTTACCGTGGGAAAGCTGGGAACAAAAAAATAGGCCTAGCTGTTGGTACTTTTGTTTTGAAGATTATCAAATGGAATATCTATTGTATAAATACCGTAAAAATACTATTCCGGAAGCACTGATCCCCGAAGGACTTCAACACCTTATAGAGCATGACAAGCGAAAAGGAACAGCCTATGTGCAACTGCTGCGGTATTATTTGGACAATGAACGCAGCATTGTTAAGACCATCCGAACAGCATATATCAGCCGTAGTACATTTATTTACCAGATACAGAAGATACAAGAAATTATGCAGATTGACCTGAATGTACCGGATAACCGGCTTTTGCTGCAAGTGATTCTGCGAGAAATAGAACAAATCTGACTATTGAAAAGCTCCCGCGTCCGGGAGCTTTTTCTGTCTTAAGCTTAAGTGTTATTCGATTAATCTTCAACAACGGATTTGCCGTCATAATAGTTGCAATTCGGGCAAACTCTATGCGGAAGCTTAGGTTCGTGGCACTGTGAGCACAGTGAAAGAGCCGGTCCGTTCTTCTTCATGTTTGCGGCTTTTCTCTGCTTTGTTACAGCTTTAGACGTTTTTCTCTTAGGTGTTGCCATAAAAGAATCACCTCCCTTTAATCTTTTAAAATGAACTTCTAAATTATATTGATTTAAAAATATCTTGTCAAGGCTCTATTTCGTTACAATATCAAAAGTATCCATTGCTATCATAAGTTCTTCGTTTGTCGGAATCAGAATAACCTTGACCTTGGAATCTTCCGTTGATATTATTCGTTCCTTGCCTCGAACCTTATTTTTTTCGTGATCCAGTTTTATTCCGAAAAATTCCATGTCTTCACAAACAGCTGCCCTGCATTCAGGAGAATTTTCTCCTATTCCCGCCGTAAATACTATGGCGTCGCAGCCGTTCATTAATGCCATATATGCTCCGACATAGAATTTTACCTTTTGATTGAATATCTCAAGAGCAAGCTGTGCCCTTTTATCGCCCTTGGCCGCTGCAGCTTCGATATCCCGTGCATCGGAAGATATGCCTGAAACCCCGAGAAGACCGGACTTTTTATTCATAATATCGTCGATTTCCGCCAAAGTCAGATTCTCTTTTTCAGCCAGGAACGGAACTATGGCAGGATCAATGCTTCCGCAACGCGTACCCATCATAAGACCCTCAAGCGGAGTAAGCCCCATGGATGTGTCATAGCATTTGCCGTTTTTAATAGCGGATACTGACGCACCGTTTCCGAGGTGACAGGAAATAATACTTGTGTCTTCAATTTTCTTACCAAGTATCTCAGCCGCCTTGCGGGTTATATATCTGTGGGAAGTTCCGTGGAAACCGTATCTTCGTATGGAGTGTTTTTCGTAGTATTCATAGGGAATTGGATAAATATACGACTTTGCCGGCATCGACATACCGTTGGATGTATCAAAAACGGCAACTTGCGGCAGATTGGGCATCTTCTTTTCACAAGCCTCAATACCCATTAAATTTGCAGGGTTATGTAAAGGTCCAAGCGGTATACAATCTCTTATAGCCTGTTTGCATACCTCGTCTATACGACACGATTCCGTGAATTTTTCACCGCCGTGCAGCACTCTGTGACCTATCGCGCCGATTTCATTCATGTCTTTGATAACTCCGAACTTCGGGTCGACAAGAACATTCAGCACATGGGTAATTGCCTCGGTATGATCTTCAGAAGGCGCATCCGTTTTGAGTTTTTCATCCATGCCGATTTTCGTGTGTGTTATTGTGGAAGCGTCCATGCCTATTCGCTCAACAATTCCTTTGCAAAGAACGTTATTATCTGTCATGTCGAGCAGCTGATACTTAAGAGAAGAACTTCCACAGTTTATAACCAGAATCTTCATAAACATCTCCTTTATATGTAAAATTATGTTAAAAATATTTATAGCGCTGAATTGTATCTCAAGGGATTCGGATTTGCAAGCAAATCCGAGTTCTCATATATGTTTCTGCCAATTAAAACACTGTATATATCGGAGGCCTTGATATCGTATTTCAAGAGTTTTCTTTCAGGAGCATTTTCGGGAACATTGCGGCTTAGATTTGTATAAATCGGCAAAGAAGCGATTTTTTTTATGTTTTTAAGCACAGAAGCACCTTTTTCATTGAACGCAAGGGGCCTGGCATAGAGGCCGGAAGCTTGAGCTTCTTGAAAATTCCCGGCTTTAATATCCATAAGCAGATGCATAAGTATACGGGAAATACGAGCATAGGTATAACGCTTTGACTTAACTCTGAGTATAAGTTCATCAGTGCTTTTTGCTTCCGTTACGGCATCTTTCAGTTTGTTTTCAAGGCCTTCTGAGACCTCAAACACGTCTTTAAGTTCTTCAGAATCTTTAACAGTCAGCAGATATCTTATAATATCAAATAAGCGCTTCTCCGCCTTAAGATTCCAAAGTTTCGTCTTTAGTAAGGCCTCAAAGGATTGTTTCGGCATATAGTCTACATAACTGTTATTACCGTTATTATCAAAAATGAGTTTTCGAATGGAGGTGGCGGACGTAACATTGCCTTCAACATTCATGTCGTTATGCCCTGCTCTAACCCTAAGATACGGGTGAAGCTTAAGTCCTGCTCCGTATTTTATGTTTGCTCTTGCATATTCCATCCCGAGCAAATTGTTAGGGCCTTTAAGAAAATCGGAAGGAAGATCGGGAATACGGGCGAAAATGCTTTCTGACATAGCGGCGGCATAGCTGACACCCTCTGCAAGCCTGTTTTTAAGGTCTTTACGGAAATCATCATCCTCTTTTGACAATAACAAGCCTGCCATCTCAAAATACCTGTAATCGGCGTTTTCACAGCCGAAAGCAAGGTCGGTAACGCATCCAAGCCCTCCCATGAGCTTTATTGCTCCGTCTGCAAACTCGAAAGCCGGCGCCACCGCATATATCACCGGAAGCTCCAGAACCAAATCCGCTCCGCATACAAGCGCGGAACGAGCTCTTGCATATTTATCAGCCAAAGCCGGCGCACCTCTTTGAACAAAATTACCGCTCATAACGCAAACAACGGCGTCGGGGTTTAGGTCCCGACGCACGCCGTCAATTAAATACTTATGGCCGTTATGAAAAGGATTGAATTCGCAGACTATGCCCGTTATGCTCATTTTTCCTCCAAGGACTGGTTTTGGGACTTATAAATCTGTTCTTTAACTTCGTTTCTTGAAGAAGATATATTGGTATTTATCTTTTCGAAGGTGGCCTGAAGGTCATCATACATATCAGTAAAATATGTAGCATACATTTGGTCAACCTTTTCCTGCAGATTGTAGAGCATACTGTCCGTATAATCCAATATGCTCATTTTCATTACCGAGGCGTTTTCCCTCGCAACTCTGAGTATTTCCTCTGCTCTGTGCTTTGCTTTTACTGTAATCTCGTCCGCTTCCACAAGACGTTCCGCCTTGCTTTGGGCATCGTTAATTATAGTTTCATACTCGGCCTTGGCCTCATCCAATATTCTTGATCTTTCGTTTTTAATCCACTGTGCCTGCTGGATTTCATCAGGCAGTTCAAGACGGATTTCCTTGACTATTTCACTAATCTCGTTAGGATCCACCATAACCTTGTTTACTACGGGAATTTTGCCGGCCACTTCGATAATTTCGTCAAGTTCATCAAGTAAATCTAAAACCTTCATCTTCTTACCTCTTATTTAACCTTAAAATATTTTTTCATCAGCTTTAATACGGATTTCGGAACCCAAGCCGAAACATCCGCTCCAAGCGGATAATTATGTCTTACTATATGTGAGCTTATATATGACAGCTTGGGGTCGGTCATCAGGTAAAGCGTTTCGCAATTTCCCTTAAAGAAATGTGCGGAAAGCTGTGCTATTCCTATCTCGTACTCAAAATCGGAAGCATTGCGCAATCCTCTGAAAACCACATCATACTTATTCTCCAGAACATAGGTCGGCATATGTCCGTCGTAGCAAACAACATCGACATTCGCGATATGTGATACCGCCGCCTTGACCATTTCAACTCTTTGCCGGGTTGTGAACATGCAGGTTTTGTCTTTATTGTAGAGAATTGCGACTGTCAGCCTGTCACAAAGCTTGGCGGCTCTTTCAATCATATCCAGATGCCCCAGTGTTATAGGGTCGAAAGATCCCCCAAGAAAACCTTTTTTCATAACAAAACTCACCTCTTGGGCTAATTATACCATTGAGGTGAGTTTCAAACAAGTTTAATGCATACTTATAAGTATCTAAATACAGCCTTTTTTCTTAAGTTCCTCGATTTCAGCGTCCGAAAGGCCGAGGAGACCGCCGTATACTTCTTTATTTGCACCGCCGAGTTCGGGGCTGCTCTTATACTCGATGCGATTTTCCGAAAGAACGGGGGCGAAGCCCGGAAGTTTTACTTTCCCTCTTTGCGGGTGTTCTATTTCTACTATCATTCCGCGTTCCAGATATTGAGGATCGTTTGTAATGTCTCCGCAGTCAAGAACGGCACCGCAGGGTACATCTGCCTTGCACATTAAATCCATAGCCTCGAATTTTGTATGCTTTGCGCACCACTCACTTATTGCCGCATCGCAGATCTCAACATTCTCGAAGCGCTTTCTTGGTGTCGACATGGCCTCGCAAACATCCTGCTTAAGATCCGGCCTTCCTATAACATCGCAAAGGTTATCCCACTGCTTGCTGCCGGCGTGCCTTGAAGTGTAAATATGTACATAGTCATTCGCTCCGAAAGGCTTACACGGATAGGTGTTGGAAGGCGCCACATCCTCAAGCGGCATTCCGTTTCCCACACGTCTTGACGGCTTGCAGCCGTTCGCGTAATATGGCTCCCACTGAGATCTGGACAAGCTTATCATGAAGTCCTGCATCGCGATATCGATTCTTTGACCTATGCCTTCCCTTTCTCGTTGCAAAAGTGCCGCAATGATAGCCAGGGCAAGGCTTAAACCCGTACCCGAGTCCGCTATGGAAATACCTGCCTTTATAGGCTGGTCCGGAAGTCCTGTTACTGAAATCATAACGCCGGTGTGTGTGGCAATCGGGTCAAACGCAGGGTAATCCTTATATGGACCCTGCTGAGAAAATCCCTTAAGTGACGCATAAATAATTTTGGGATTAATGGCCTTGCAGGCTTCGTAAGTAAGACCCAGTAAAACCCTGCAGCAGATTTGCGAAGATATTATCGAATGCCGTGTTACTGAT
>CAYFUZ010000007.1:0-10878 GCA_964346675.1 uncultured Oscillospiraceae bacterium
TCTCAACTTCCATATTGAACAGAGGGGTGCTCATATGGTTGACCTGCCCGACGCAGTGGCGGTGGCGGTGGCTCTATGGCCTGAAATAGTTAAGAGCTCCGTACGTTGTTATTGCCACTGCTGTACCGAGGACGGCCCCGCTTACGGACAGGTCATATTTTTCCAAGAGGGAAAGACTTATGAGGCGCTTCCTTTAATAAACGATTTTAACGCCGATGTAATAACGAAGATTGACGATAAGATGTTTACGGAAAAATTCATGAATTTGATAAGAGACAGTGCTTCTTAATAAATAAACACAGCCGCCAACACAATTTCTGTGTTGACGGCTGTTATTTTTTGATTGAAACTTAATTTGATGATTTCTCCAGAAGCTGCATAAATTCCTGCCCGGTAATATTCTCTTTTTCTAATAGATAGGCGGATATTTTTTCAAGAGCGTCTCGGTTAGCCTCAAGCAGCTTATTGGCCTCTTCCTGGCATCGGGCCAGTATGTTGCGCACTTCTTCGTCGATTAAGGTTCCTGTTTGTTCCGAATAATGTCCCACACTGCGCCCGTCAAGGTACTGATTTTGTGTGCTTTCCAGACCCATCGGTCCGAATCTGTCGCTCATTCCGTATTGAGTCACCGTCTCGCGGCCTTCCTTTACAGCCAGCAGCGCTCCTTCGTTAACCATATTGGCAAGATCGGCGCCGGTTGCGCCGCCGGTTGCCAGCGCAATATCACGCAGATTGACATTCGGGTCCATCTTAACTTTGGCTGCATGCACCTTCAGGATTGCTTCGCGTCCGCTGAGTTCGGGCTTGTCAACTATAATGCGTCGGTCAAATCGCCCGGGACGAAGCAGGGCCTTGTCAAGAACTTCAGGTCTGTTTGTGGCAGCTAAGATGACTATGCCTTTTCCGCTGTCGAAACCGTCCATCTCAGCCAGAAGCTGGTTTAAAGTTTGTTCTCTTTCGTCATTGGAACCCATTTGGTTATCCCTGCTCTTGCCAATTGCATCGATTTCATCAATGAATATGATGCAAGGGGCATTTTTCTGCGCATTTTCAAATAAATCACGCACACGGGAAGCTCCTACGCCGACGAACATTTCCACAAATTCACTGCCGGAGATGGAATAGAAGGGAACACCCGATTCCCCTGCAACCGCCTTGGCCAGGAGCGTTTTTCCTGTACCCGGCGGTCCGACCAGAAGAGCTCCTTTCGGTTGTTTTGCGCCGATCGCGCGGTATTTTTCCGGATTATGCAGAAAATCAACCATTTCCATAAGACTTTCTTTAGCCTCATCTTGCCCTGCCACATCGTCAAAAGTGACACCTGTGTTTTTTTCCAGATTGTATTCTTTTGCCTTGCTTTTTCCCACGCCAAGGATGCCGCCAAACTTACCTCCGGACTGATTTTGTCCGATTCGCTTCATAAGATTGCGGATTCCGAAGAAGTAAATCAGATACATTATAAGTGTGGGAATAATCCACATGCTGACGAAGCTTTTAAGGGGTGACGCATTGCCGGTTGTATTTTCCACTTGGCTGAATGCCACATCGTTGCTTGAAAGCCTATTTACCAAATCAGGATCATCTACCCGAACAGCAATATAGTTATCGCCCGCTGCGGGAGCCGGCTGAGTTTCCGCTCGTCCGCTCGGATAAAGTATTTTTTCAACTTCACCCAGATTTGCGGAGGTGTCAATTGTTATCAGCAGCTGGCTGTCGCTCAATAGAACCTGGCCAACATTTCCGCTGTCCACCAATTCAATGAATTGGCTGTATTCGACAGCCTGCAGCGAACGATTTGCCCTGTCTATAAAGAATGTGTTTATCAGGGAAGTGATAAGAAACATAACTATAATAATATTGAAAATATTCGGTCCTCTTGGTATGTTGGGGGCAGGGCCGCCGTTTTTACCTTCGGAGTCGCTGTAATTGCTGTTTGCCCCACTCGAATTCATCTGATTGGGAGCGTTGTTTTGAGAGCCGTTTTTTTCCATATTTTTAATATTGTTTTTGTCTTGGGAATTCATTTTTTCTCCTCTCTTAACTGTAATTTGAATAATTTTCTGTAAGATTCACAATGCTTTGTGAGAGATTAATAAACAAAATTATAATAATTTTATTGAATATAAACACAAAAATAGCTGTTTGTTACAACTATTTTAACAAAATTTTGTGAAAATCTGATGAAAAGTATTGCCTACTGGCATGAGTTTTTTGCTATGAGAAGGAAAATTATTTTATTTTAAAAATCGCGGGGCCGGCACCCGACATATGCACGGGATAGTCCGGCACTTTAAAGCCTGCGCGCCTAAAAACACGAAAAGCCGGGGCTTGGAGATGATTGCCCATTAACGCCTCCTTTTCTGGAAGCGTTTTTGCTTTGATAAAAGCATCTATATTGTAGGGAACTGCGTAGTCCTCGGGTCTCAATTCGGCATAGACAGTCTTTGTTTTATCTCTTATTTGAATGTTGAGTCTTTCTATTTCAAATTTGCAGTCCAAAGGTTCCGCAAACTCAAGTTCGGTACCGCGTCCATGAGCTATAGCGGCTTTGTATCCGAAGCATACGGCTATGCAAAAGGGTACGTCGGAGCCAAGCTCGGAACCGATTTGCATAAGTTCATTTAAATCGTTTACTTCCCATAATTTTGACAGGGCTGTTATAACGGCCGCTGCATCTGCGGAGCCTCCGCCAAGACCAGCCGCCACCGGGATGTGTTTTTTAATTTTAATGTTCATTGAGCAAGGTTTGTCGTAGCGCTGTGCCATAAGTTCCGCGGCTTTTACAGCAAGATTGGATGATTTCCGAAGTCCTCTGTTATTTATATTCAGATTTATGTCGCCGTCCTTATGAAGCTCTACAAAAACATCGTCGCAAAGTTCGGCTGCCTGCATGAAACTCTCGATTTCATGATAGCCGTCACTTCTTTTTCCAAGAACGTTCAGTATGAGATTAAGTTTTGCATAAGCTTTTATCAACATATTTAAATTATATCACATGCATGACTGTATGTAGTATAATACAGCGATAGAGGTAAAATGAATGAGGATAGAAAGTATTGAACAGCTTAATGCTGAAATAAGAGAAGGGCGTGCCGAACATCTGTTCATGCTCAGCGAAGCCTATCATGACAGAGCTGTGGTAAATGTTGTTAACGGCATAATTGAATCGGGAAGAAGAGTAGTGCTCATAGCGGGTCCTTCGTCGTCGGGCAAAACCACAACCGCAAAGAAAATATGCGTGCATTTAGAGGCCTCGGGTATAGAACCTCTCTACATGGGAACCGACGATTATTTTATTGATAGAAACCTGATTCCGTTTAACGAAAACGGAGAACAGAATTTTGAAAACTTGGATGTCCTGGATGTGGAGCTTTTCAACAAACACCTGAATGCGCTTCTGGCCGGTAAAGAGGTGGATATTCCTCAGTACGATTTTGTGAGAGGTATAAAAAGGTTCGGCAAAAGAAAGGTTACCTTGTCAAATGATCAGGTTCTTGTTATAGAAGGTATACACGGATTAAATGATGCGTTGACCCCGGATGTCCCAAGGAATCAGAAATTTAAGCTCTTTATAGCGCCCATGTCTACTGCAGATCCTTCGGTGGATCCGAATGACATAAGAAAGCTCAGAAGAATAGTCAGAGATCATGCAAAGAGAGGCTGGTCGGCGCTCGATACCATAAAGCGCTGGGATTCCGTCATAGAAGGCGAAAAGAAAAATGTATTTCCGTTCAAAGACGATGCCGACGCAAGTTTTGATACAGCTTATGTTTATGAACCTTCGGTTCTTAAAAAATACGCATACCCGCTGCTGGAAGATATATCGCACGACGATCCCTATTATCCGGAAGCTTTAAGGCTGATGTCCATATTGGATATGTACGTTAGCATTGAAGATGACTCTGAAATAGAGCCGGACTCGATTATCAGGGAGTTTATAGGAGGTAGCATACTTAAATGAAAATAAAATTTTGCGGCGCAGCAACCGGAGTGACCGGTTCCTGTCATCTTATATCAACTGAAAAGCACAAGGTTCTTCTCGATTGCGGTATGTTTCAGGGAGGAGCGGATGAGGATGAAATGAACCGCATGGATTTTCCGTTTAACCCTGCCGAAATCGAGTCTGTAATTTTAAGCCATGCGCATATAGATCACTGCGGAAGGCTTCCGCTGCTATATAAAAGAGGTTTCAGAGGTCAAATTTACGCAACAGATGCCACATCCGATCTTGTCGAGATAATGCTTAAAGACAGTGCGCACATACAGGAGCAGGAAACAGAAACCATAAACAGAAAGCGCAGGAGAGCCGGCAAGCCGCTGATTGAGCCGCTTTATCGAACAAACGATGCGCTTTCGACTATCAGTCATCTGTATCCGGTTGTTTACGACACACTGGTGCAGATTAATGACCAGATGAAGGTGGTGTTCAACGATGCGGGTCATATATTGGGATCAGCCATTGTTGAACTGTGGGTTGAAGAAGAAGGGCGCAGTACAAAGATAGTATTTTCCGGTGATCTCGGGATGCGCAACAGGCCCATACTCAAGGATCCTAAATATATTAAAAAAGCCGATTGTTTGATAATGGAAAGCACTTACGGGGACAGACTGCATGAACCGAACCCCATCAGCGTTGATCGTTTGCTTGAGATAATAGCCCAGACTACCGCAAGAGGCGGCAATGTTGTAATTCCTTCTTTCGCGGTGGGAAGAACGCAGGAGCTTATCTTTGAGCTAAACAAGGTTTATGACGGCAACACCCCGTATACTAAGCTTCTCAGAAAAGTGCCTGTCTACATTGACAGTCCGATGGCGGTGGAAGCCACCGAAGTGTTCAGAAAAAACGCTCAGGTTTATAATGACGAAATGAAAAACTTCATACTTGAAGGTGATCATCCTTTGGATTTCAAAAATCTGCACTACAGCGTGACAAGTGATGAAAGCAAACAGATTAACATTGATACAACTCCGAAGGTTATAATCTCCGCCAGCGGAATGTGCGAAGCCGGCAGGATACGTCACCATCTTAAGCACAATCTCTGGAATCCGAATAATGCTATAGTGTTTGTAGGTTATCAGGCAGAAGGTTCTCTGGGACGAAATCTTTTAAACGGTGTGAAAGAGGTTAAGCTTTTCGGTGAAACCATTGCGGTAAACGCCAAGATTTACAATCTTGGAGGTTTTTCCGGACATGCGGACAGGGAGGGACTTTTTGACTGGATTAATCACTTTCAACAAAAACCCGACGATATTTTCCTTGTTCACGGAGAAGCGGAGTCAAAGGAGGGTTTTGCCGAATTTGTAAAGGGACAAAAGGGCTGGGACTGTACGGTTGTTGACTGCTTCTGTGAATATGAGTTGACAGAATCTACGGTACTTCTCGGAAAAACTCCGGAAAAAGAATTTGTGGACGAACACGACAGAGAAGATGTCGAAGGTCGTATGGATGAGGCTCATTCTGCGCTTTCCGATGTTCTGGCAAATGCCAAGATTGCTTTTGACAGCGGAAAACTTGATGCGGAAAGACTCGCAGAGATACAGAATCAGGTGGCAGCCCTCGAAAAGAGTATAATCAATCTCGGCGCATCGGTTTCAAGATGATAAAGGGATTTTGTCAAGCGTCTTGTTGCCGGTTGGAACATAAAAATAGAATAGAATCAGGGGAGGGCTTGACCCTCCCTTTTAATAAGCATAAAATAGTGACATTATGAAGAACATCGCAACATACTCGGCCCGCAGAACCAATTTGTTTGTGTGGCTCGCCGCCATAATGATGGTAGCATCGTCGGCGGCACGAATCGCCTTTTTCGCAGGTGCAGAAGCGGAAGGCGTACTTGCGGTGGTCGTCCGTATAATACTTCCCGTTGCAGCAAATTTATTTATTGCAATCAGGCTGCCGTTGAGAGGCGAGAAGTTTTTCTACGTGACTGTAAGACCCTCAGTTCTTCTTGCAATCTGTTATGTTATAGAGATTTTCCATCTCGGGCTTTCGGTTGCAATGACCATCGCTTGTTTGGCATTCTGCATACTACAGATGGTAATGTTTTACAAGACATTTACCGGTGAAATTCATTCCACCGTTCCGGTGCTATTGGCTTATCTGGCATTTGCCGCAATAGCCTGTCTGGACAAAACCTTTTTGGCCTTATTTGTTAAGTACTGGATGTTCAGGAAAATGTACCTGATAGCAGGGCTGGGTCCTTATATAGGGCTTTTGTTTGTGATTCTTTCCGCAAGAAAGCTCCCGAATCCGGTTCCCGGCGAACCTTATCGCCCGCGCTATGGAGACAGGATGGACGGAAGGTTAATAAGATCGACACCTCCGCTCGATAAGTGTTCTCCCTATTTTATGGTTACGAGAAACACCTCCTCAAACTTGATTTCGGACTCCGTCGAGGTCAGCAATATGCAGCGCTACATTCATCAAAAGCGCAGAGAAGGTCTTAAGCACTTCGGCATAACACATGTATTGCTTGCGGCTTATGTAAGATGCTGCGCTGAATTTCCTGCCGTTAATCG
The DNA here is from genome assembly GCA_964346675.1 of uncultured Oscillospiraceae bacterium. Lineage (GTDB taxonomy): Bacteria > Bacillota > Clostridia > Peptostreptococcales > Anaerovoracaceae > RUG13409. The sequence continues at coordinate 6,520 of CAYFUZ010000007.1, forward strand.
TTTCGTATCCGGACAGAAAGTTTATAAAAGATATACGATAGACGTTAACATGATGGTTAAAAAGGAGATGCTGGCAAGTTCACCTGAAACTGCAATTAAGGTTATCTTCGATCCTGCCGATGACGCAAATGCCGTTTACGAGAAGTTCGATGCGGCAGTTCAAAAAGCCAAGGAAAATCTGGCTTTAGAGGACGACTTTGACAAGGCCGCGGCCATATTTAATTATGTGCCGGGTCTGCTTCTTAAGTTTCTCATATGGCTTATAAAAACCATGGACTATTTCGGGATACTGCCTTTGGAATTGATTAATCTCAGTCCGTTCCACGGTTCTTTGTTTATAACCTCAATGGGCTCTTTAGGGATTCCTCCTATTTACCACCATCTCTACGACTTCGGTAATGTTTCGCAGTTCTGTGCATTCGGGGCTAAAAGAACGGAATATATTTTGGGTCCGGAAGGCGATGTTATAACCAAAAAATTCGTCGACTACAAGTTTGTGACAGATGAGCGAATTGTAGACGGCTTTAATTATGCGGCTGTATTCAAACGTATGCGTTCGCTCCTGATGCGTCCGGATCAGCTCGACACGCCCGTAGAAGTAAAGGAAGACAGAGAATAATGACGTACACTTATGAATACTTTAAGAAGAGTGCCGATTACATCAAAGGCGTAATCGGAGACTTTCGTCCCGAAATAGGTTTGGTACTTGGTTCGGGATTGAGCGGCTTTGCGGACTTAATAGAAAATCCCGTAACCATCAATTATAGGGATATCCCGGGATTTCTTGTGTCTACGGCTCCGTCACATAAGGGGGAGCTGATTTTCGGAACTTTGGAAGGCAAAAAACTTGTCTGCATGGCGGGAAGATTTCATTTCTATGAAGGCTATTCCTGGGAGCAGCTGCAGATACCCATAAGGGTTTTAGCTCTTCTCGGAATCAAAAAACTGATACTTACAAATGCCGCCGGAGCAGTAAATAAGGATTATCATATCGGTGACATAATGATTATTACGGATCACATAAAGATGACCGGCGCAAGTCCTATGTGCGGACCGAATATAAATGAGTTCGGTCCGAGATTCTTTGACGTATCGAATATGTACGACAAGGATCTTCAGGCACTTGCCATGGAATGCAGCAAGGATTGTGATTTAACCTTCCACAGCGGAGTATACATGTTTATGACAGGACCCCAGTACGAGACACCTGCGGAAATCAGGGCAATAAGAGTGCTTGGCGGAGATGCTGTGGGAATGTCAACGGTAACAGAGGCTTTGACGGCCTGTCACTGCGGAATACCGGTGCTTGCCTTCTCCGTGCTTTCAAACATGGCTGCCGGTGTGTCGGAGGTTAAACTTACAGAGCAGGATGTAATAGATACTGCGAATAAAGTCGCACCCAAATTCAGGGCTTACGTCAGAGAAGTTATAAGGAGGATGCCGTGAGCATTCTGTTTAAGAATGGTCTAATACTGACAAAGGAAAACGGTGAGTATAGGCTTGTGTCCGGATACCTTGGTGTTGAAGGTGAGTACATCGACTATATCGGCGCCGAGGCTCCGACAAAGCATTACGATTACGTAAAAGATTTCAAAGGGAAACTTTTAATGCCGGGCCTTGTAAACGCGCACGGCCATTCGGCCATGACGCTTCTTCGGGGCGTAGGCTCAGGACTCCCGCTTGACAGATGGCTTAATGAAGCGATTTTTCCCATAGAGGCAAAGATGACCCCGCATGATATTATTGCGGGTGACAAGCTTGCGATAGCGGAGATGCTGGCCGGGGGAACAACACAAGTTGCCGACATGTATGATTTTCCGTTTGCCGGAGCAGCCGCCTATGCTGATACGGGTATGAAGGTCAATCTCTGCCGCGTGGGCCTTTGCTTTGATCCCGAGATTGAACCGGGCAGATGGGAGCGAACTGCGGAATGTATCAACTTTGTCAATATCATGGAAGGCAGAACCGATATTAATAATGAACTTATACGTGAAATAGATGGTTCAGGAGAAAGCGGAGGTTTGCCGGATAACATGAAACAAGCCGTTAAGGATAAAAGAATTATAGCCGACTACTGTCTGCACTCCGAGTATCTTACGACCCCGAAATTCGTTAAGGCCATATCCGAGGCGAATCAGACATATAAGGCGCGTGTTCATCTGCACCTTTCCGAAACAAAAAAAGAACACGAGGAATGCATCACGCGTCACGGTATGACGCCGGCAGCGTATTTTGCAAAGATGGGCATATTCGACCGGCCGTCTTACGCCGCGCATTGTGTTTGGGCGACTGACGAGGATTACGAAATTTTCAGTCAATACGGCGTGACAATAGTGCATAACCCTACTTCTAATTTAAAACTGGGCAGCGGGATAGCAAGAATCTCCGCTGCACTTAAGGCCGGAATAAATGTGGCTCTCGGAACCGACGGAGCCGCCAGCAACAACAACCTTAATATGTTCGAGGAAATGCATCTGACAGCGCTTATCCATAAGGGCATAGGCAGTGACCCGATGCTGATAAGCGAAGCTCAGATACTTGACATGGCTACGGTAAACGGCGCCAAAGCCTTGGGCCGCCCCGACACCGGGGAACTTCTGCCCGGCAAAAAAGCGGATATAATAGCGCTTGACATGGGTAAGTCGCACATGATTCCGCATTCGGAAGAGGACATCCTTGCACTAATTTGCTATTCGGCTCAGGCTTCCGATGTGACAATGACCATGGCAGACGGCCGCATACTCTATGAGAACGGAGAATATACAACTCTCGACATCGAGAAGATACGCTATGAATTCGCGCAGGCTTTAGAGCGTTTGAGGTGATGCATATCCTGTAGCAATCATATCTTCCTTGTGCTTAAACATATCACGATTGATACTGTTTTGATGCAAAAAAGGATTAAGCCGCAACACAAAAGGAGTGGTTTTCAGGGTCTTTTAAAAATAATAATGCTTGCAAAATTGGAATTTACAAAGGTGGCGTCATGAGCAAGGATATAGCAAAAAAATTTTATGAACAGGCAGACGAATACTGCTGTTTTATTGCTGAAAATGTAGTTACAGCCGATACAGTTCCATCTCTTATTGAGATGCTGATGACACTCTATATATCTGCTATGAGTCTTCCTGAAATAGAACCAGAAACGAATGAGCTATCATCGGATATTTCCGAAGCTGTTTCTGTCAGCTTCAGTGAGCAGATTCCTACGACATACTGGGAGATATTTAATCCGTATGTTGATGAAGAACCTGTATGTGGAGATCTGATAGATGATCTTTCTGATGTTGCTACAGATTTGAGAAATGGGATGAAGGAATATGAAATCGGCAGATTCGGAAACGCTATCTTCGAATGGAAATTTGGATTAAACAACCATTGGGGTCAGCATGTCGTGAATGCTCTGAGAGCATTACATTCTATAAGGACTCGATAAATCCCAGTTTGTGGAGGTGTTTTTATGGAGTGTCCATATTGCATGAAAGAAATGGAAAAAGGAATTTGATTCTGTGAGGCAATGGTATGCAAAAGACTAAGAAAAAAAGCTTGGTTATTGTACTATCGGTAATTGTTCTGCTAATAATATGTTTAGGAATCATTTCTTCACATCCATTTCTAACGAAGAAGTGTGAAGTGCCTGAAGAATATGTGACAGAAATATATGCGCAATCAATGGGGATATACTCAAATAGAATACCTTTGTTACCTGTATGCATTTCGATTGAGAGCTATTCAGGCGAACGAATATATTACGCGATACATTATTTCCCGTTTGGAATAGTTGGAATGTCTTACAATCCAACTGACGGCTTCAATCAGGAAAAACCATTAACGAGATTACAATAAGAAGTTTCAGGTTTTGTGTATAGGATGACTCATGCACTACCGACAATTGAGGAAATTGAAAACAAATTGGAATTTATGGGGGGTAAATGTATGTGGTTGTTTTTAGGAACTCTTGCTATTGTGTTTACAATATTAAATTTGATTAGGTCTTTTCAAAATAAAAATGCAAAATGGTTTAGATTTGCAGGGTTAGCTTTAACAGCTCTGACTATGTGTTCTTTTTATTCAGATGGAGCTATGCGTGTTGTTAAAGAAGATTGGGGAGGATTGATGGATATAATGCCAACTATGAGTAAGGCTTTGTTGGTATGTGTAATCATATCTATTTTACTGAATTCCATTTCACTTTTTAGAGAGAGATAAATCCCAGTTTATCAAGATATTGTTAAATTAGAATTTATAGGGAGAGTCTACAATGACTGTAAAGAAAGCAAGAAAGATTAGAAACTGTTTAATGATTGCGGGATTTTTTACGATGTTATCGGCATACTTTTATGAATCGTTGTTTTATAT
>CAYFUZ010000007.1:10978-41465 GCA_964346675.1 uncultured Oscillospiraceae bacterium
TATACTGTCTTGTTTGATTCCTCATTTTCTTTATAACAAATGTCCTCATTGCGGAAAACAGCTTGGAAGAAACGAAGGCGATTTTTGCCAATATTGCGGAAAAAGGACAGACGATTAAATTCCAATTTATCTGAATAATTTAGAGAAGTTATAAACAATTATCTCATGATTTAAAAAGCACAAAGACCTGGAGTTTTCCGGTCATGTGTTTTTTTGTTGTCTGTACAATAGTCATATAGTGTTTGCTTCTGTTAAAATGTTAAAAAAAGTCTTGACAAACTAAATATGTCAAGTATAATTATGTCAAATTAAGGTAATTAAGCGAAAGTGAAAGAGGGCGCTCCTTGACAATCGGAGAGCCGGCGATTCTCAACGTTAAGGTATATTGGGAGTTTGAAATGAAATGGAAACTGATTATTGGGATTGTTTTGATAATACTGAGTTTGTCCGCAATGTTTTTATGGGAAACGCGTTTTCGGGACGAACTGATGCTTAGTGAGGTGTTGGTAGCTGCAGTAGAAATTAACGAAGGAGATATTATCGATCCCGAAAAGATTGCTGTGCTGAAAATTAATCCCGAGGCCAAACTTGACGGGGCATTGACACTTAAGGATATACAGCTTGTTTTAGGTAAGGAGAGCAGAGTAAACCTTAAAGAAAATCAGCAGCTTAGCACGGATTATTTTGCCGAGCCCGAGGATATTGCAAAGGAGGGCTTAAGGCAAATGGTTATTCCGGCAGAATGGATTCACAGCAAGACGGTGTTGCTGCAGTCTCGCGATATTGTATCTTTATATACGGTGAATGGTGAAAACTATATGGGTACGTACCGTGTGGGGTTTATAAGCCCGGATGGCAGCCTTGAAATTCTCGCAAAACTCGAAGATTATCTTAGAATTTTCGAAGCGTGTACTATTGATGAAACCGAACAGGCTATGATTGATAACAAAAACGGCGGAGTCACTTACAATCGCGGCTATAAGATTTCGAAAAAAGCGGAAGAACTCGGCAGAATAGGACTCCATGAGGACGGAATGCCGTTTATCAATAAACTTATTATTGTGCCGGAAAGAGTGAGCCGTACTTACTCGGAGTTGCCGGCGTATATGTCTGAAACGTATCAATAAGTGTGGAATTATGAAAGCATGAAGAAGATATTTACTTTCCACGGAGCGGATCATAAGTGCGGGACATCAATGCTGGCGCAATGTACGGCCGAAAGGATTGCGGTCAGAAGACCTGAACTTAAGGTTTTGCTGATTCATGCGGAGGGTGCCTGGGGGCTTGATTTTTCCCCGAAGGTTTGTGAGACATTCGACAAGATCGGACCGTATTTAGCGCAGAGACTGGTGGATGTGAATGAACTCGCGGAGAAGTGCCTCTATAAACAAAATCTTTTCATCATAGGCGGCGCGGCAAAACACGGAAGCATTTCCTTCTATCATCCGGAAATGCTTGAGTACCTGCTGGAAGGCCTTGCTGAGAAATTTGACATAATTATTTGCGACAGCGGCAGCCGGGTGGAACATGGGCTTGCGCTAGGTGCGCTGCTTGCGGCGGATTGTGTTTATATGGTAACAACTCAGGCTGAGAGCGCAATGAAGCGTTTTGAACGTATGTCTACGCTATATGAAAAGTTGGGGATACACATCAACAAATTCATTGTCAATGCATTGCAAAAGTCACTTATTAATACTCCGGAAATTATAGCATTGCGCACAGGCTTTGATATAAAGGATATTCTTTGCGTGAAGAAATCCTTTTACGGTGCAGACGCAGAGCATGACGGGACAAGTCTTCTTGCTTTCAGAGAAAAACCTTTTATTAAATCGATAGATTTAATAGCAGACAGCATAATAGAGTACAACACTTGAGTTCTGGTGGAGGCTGGCATGTCATCTTTTAATTTCGATGAATACTTGAAGAACAGAAGTTGCCCTGACAATTTCGAACCCGGGAATACAAATTGCAAGGAACGCGGCGGTTCGGCTTTTATGGACTTTCATGAACTTTGTAAAAGGGTGAAGGTCGAATTTTACCGCGAATGGGAAAGCCGGGAAAATTCACGTTCGGGCTTGGAACTTCAGAAGAGAGCCATTATAGGTTATGAGGAGGAAAAGGAGTTTTTCAAGCGTCGAATAGGTGAAATCATTTATGAACTCGGTGTTGAGGTAAGCAAATTTCCCAATTGGTATACTGAGTTGACGGATGCGGTATATCACGAAAATTGGGGCCTGGCAGGGCTTTCCGAGTGGTTTGGGTCTCGGTATGCTCAAAGCAGTTCGGCCAAAATTATAGGTGAGAGAATATACTTCATGGAACAGGGACGTATGTGTCTTAAGCCTCAGACTATAAGCGTTGAGCGCAGAGAACAGCTGGTAAAAGCATTTTTACTCTTGACGCCTGAAGAACGTATGGACAAGGAATATTACGAGATTTATCTTCTTGACGGAACCCGAGTCACAATTTTTACGGAACCTATGGCAAAAAAGGTACAGGCAAGTATTATTTTCAGGCGCTACCTGATTCCTTCACTCAGCTTTGAGGAACAAGCTTCGCGAGGTACGATACCGTATGCGGTGATACCGATGCTTGAGGCGATGGTTGCCGTCGGTTTCAACGTGGTTTTTCTCGGAGCGGTAAGAACCGCTAAAACCACGTTTCTATCCACTTGGCAGAGCTACGAGGACGCAACGCTTGAGGGAGTTATGGTAGAAACGGACCCGGAGATTCCCATGCATAAAATTCTGCCGAATGCACCCATACTCCAGTTGATTGCCGACGGTGAATCACTGAAATCAATTTCGAAATGCCTTTTGCGATCCGATGCGGATTACTTTATATTGGCTGAGGCTCGCGACGGAGTTGCGCTGGATACTGCGCTTAGACTCGCGGCAAAAGGCAGTAAGCGGATGAAGATGACATTTCATTCCCGAAGACCGATGCATTTTCCTCTCGAGGCTGCCACTGAAATTGTGAAACAAACAGGTGGCGATATACCACTTACAATGCAGATGGTTGCAAGCAGTTTCGATTATATTTTCCATTTCATACAGCTTGCCGATAAGTCGCAGAAAAGACTCAAAGGAATATATCAGATGAGTTGTGACGAACAGGGAAACATAGATATCATTCGCATATGCGAGTATGATATTTTACGGAAAGGCTGGGTTTTCTTTGACTGCGTTTCCGAAGAAAAAGAACGCTATGCGCTTGAAAGCGATGTGCTTGCCTGGGAACGCATGAGGTCGGAATTGACGCTTTTAAGCGCAAAAGCTCTTGTGCAGTAGCGAGAACTGAAAATGAATGTGAACAAAATAATAGAATTCGTGCCGTCTCTAATCTATACGGTTTTTCTGTTGGGGATTGCCGTTTTGGAAACCGACAATATTATCGCGCTCGCCGGGCGTATAAGACTTCGTCACAGACTGGCGCTAAAAGAGGAGGAAAGTTCCATCAGTAAGCTCTGTTCGGACTTGCTATCTGCCGCATTTGGCAAAAGGATAGACGGAATGTGGTTGATTACGGCGGTAATCATCATTTATATATCTGTATTTCTTGTTGCTTACCGAAGCTTCAATTTGCCGGTATCCATTATGATGGCGCTCCTTTGCGCAGCTTGTCCCTTTTTGCTCTTGTATACCAGAGTCATAAAATTGAGAAATAAAGGAAGCCGGGAAGGTCTGAGTCTGGTCACGAATATTTACAGGCAGTACCGCATAAACGGCTTGAATATGCAGGAGGCTATAGAGGTCGCACTTGCAAGCAAAGCGGACATTGTTGTTTGCGAAAAACATTTGTATGTATTGCTCATTCGCTTGAGAGACGCAGCTTCAATTAAGGATATTAAGGAATCTTGCCGGCAGTTTGCTTTTGCTCTGGACACAGTATGGGGAAAAATGTTGGCAATATGTATAGAAACAGCCTGCGTAAGAGGAACCGATGTATCAGCAGGGCTTGTTGATATTGTAGAGCAGCTGAAAACGGCAAAGGCACTTGATGAAGAACGTAAAAGGATGAATGCGGAATCCATAAGAATGACACTTTTTTTGGTTCCCATGCTATATATCGGTTCTGTTTTGCTTTCAGTCAGATATCTGGGAATCAGTTTTAGGCGTTTTTTGCACAATCAGTTGTTCACCACGGAAGGCTTGTTATTTTTTATAGTCAACATAATATTATTTACTGTAAATATTATTATATTGAATCTCGTAAGGAATAAAAGGGTGGATTATTGATGGTGAAATATAATTTGTATTATAAAAAGCGCCTCCAGACGCCGGAAAGGTCATGCGATTAGACCAGTTCAGCGCGTCTTAAGACGCTTGTAAGAAACGGACTTTTTTAGGACCTGCCTATACTACCGATTTTGCCGGCGCAAGCTATTTCCCAATAAACTCCGGTCTCCTTTTTTCCAGGAACGCAGTAACAGCCTCTTTATGATCTTGCGTTTTGTTAAGAATGTTTTGATATACAATTTCTGTTTCCATGGATGCTTGAAGCCCGGGCAGGGCTGTTTTGTTCAACATATCTTTAATTTTTGCATATGCTTGCGTGGGTCCTTTTGCGAGTTTGTTTGCCAACTTCATAACACGTTCTTCAACTTGTTCAGACGGGAGTGCGTCAGTAATAATTCCCCAGTCAGCAGCGTCTCTTCCGGAAAAAGGTTTTGCAGTCATGAATAGTTCGGTAGCTTTAGGAAGTCCCACTCTTTGTGAGAGCAGATATGTGCTTCCCATGTCAGGCATAAGGCCTATTCCCGCAAACGCAAAAAGAATTTTACAGTCTTCTTGCGCAATGGAAAAGTCACATGCCATTGCAAGGCTTACTCCGGCTCCTGCAACGGCGCCTTCCATCCAGGCAATAACAGGTTTTCCCATTGTTCTGATTTGAGTAATAATACTGTTCAGCCTACGCATGTTATATATTGGATCAAACGGGAGAGGTTTGCCTGCCTCTAATAATTCCATTTTTTCTTTCATGTATTTGACGTCACCGCCTCCGCAAAAATTGTTTTCCGCACCACGAATAATAATTACCTTTGTGGTATCATCATAAGTCAGTTTTTCCAGAATATCTGCAAATTCCCAAGCCATATCTTTTGAGAATGCGTTGCGCTTTGCAGGGTCATTAAGAAGTATGGTTGTGATTCCGTTTTCGCTTGATGTTTTAACAAAGTTATTTCCCATTGTATTTTCCCTCCATGTAATTATTTAGCAAAGATCTTTTTAATATTTTTCCATAGGATGTTGTTTCAAACTCATTAACAAAAAATACTTTTTTAGGGCATTTGTATCTTGCAAGATTATTTCTGCAATAATCAAATACATCCTTTTCACTAATACTAGAACCATGTATTTTCTGTATGAATGCGGCAGGTACTTGTCCCCAATCATCATCGGGTATTCCGACTACTGCGACCTGGTATACATCATCTACCATGTTCTGAATACATGCTTCAATCTCTTTTGGATAGATGTTTTCCCCACCACTGATAATTAGGTCATTTTTCCGGTCTACAACATAGAGATATCCATCCATATCAAAATAACCTATGTCTCCCGAATAATACCAACCATCAATCAGTTTTGTTTTCGTCGCTTCTATATTGTTACAATATCCTTTAAAAAGTGACGGAGAATTAATTACAATCTCTCTTTTTTCCATAGGACCCAGCTTCTTTCCATCGTCCCCAACGATTTGAATTTGAACATCTTCAAAAGGCTTTCCGACAGATTTAAGCTTGTTTTGCTGAGTGGAACCACCCAGTAAATGATCATTACCCTTTAATAAAGTTATTGTGCCGGTTTCAGTCATTCCGTATCCTTGCTCAAATTCCGTATTAAATAGTTTTAAACAAGTTGAAATAAGTTGGTAGCTCATAGGAGATCCTCCATATACGATTTTCTTTATTGAAGAAATATCATATTTGGAAAAAGCTGGATGATTAATCAGTCTTTGCAGTGTAGTAGGGACCAAACTGATTCGATTGACATGATATTTGGAGATTGCTTCAAGACAAGATTCGGGATCAAATTTTGGCAGTAGAACAAGAGTTCCACCGGAAAAAAGGCATATTAATCCCGAAAATCCGGAAATATGAAACATCGGTGCCGATGTTTGGTAGATTGTATCCGAAGACCAACCGGATTCCTTAATATATGCTGCCGCGTACGCAATCAGTCCTCCGTGTGAGAGTTCTGCACCTTTTGGAAAACTGGTAGTACCGCTTGTGAACAAAATCATTGCTGTATCGTTTGAATCTGATGGATAGTTCTCAAAGTGTCCACTGTTTTTACTGGATGATGAAATAATTTCATCGATAGATTTTGACAAGAATTTCCTATCGCCGGACCCGTAAATCTCTGTAGTGATGCCTTTTGCAACATCTGTCATCGAATCATCAAAAATTAACAGCTGTGAATTGGAAGCAATAATCATTTTGGATAAATCGTTGTTTGTGAGCCGCCAATTTAGTACCGTGCAAGGGAATCCTGAACGGAATAAGGCTAAAATGATTATTAATAGATTAATGGAGTTTTTAGAAAGAACTGCAACAGAAGAGCGAGCGGAATTAGTTAACAGCGAAATTGAACGTGCCACTTTAGCTGTCATTGAGTCTAGATATTTAAACGTAATTTCCTTATCTTCACAGATAATTGCTATTTTTTCTGTATCATTTTTTATTGATGGTGAAAAAAAATTGTACAAATTCATTTTCTAACTAACCTTCCTAATGTGAGATTATTTAGAACAGTGTTCGGTAAACACAGTTTTATAATATCAAGCAGATATGGTATTAAGGCGGTGTTGACTAATCTTTTAGGACCAGTAGTTGGAAAGATGTCGTTAAACGCGCTTCTTATTTTAGCATTATTTGCTTCTATCATTATGACAAACTTTATGTCAAATACGGTTGCGGCAACAATTGTTACATCTGTGTTTGTTCCTCTTGCTGCAACATTTTCAGGGGTTAGCGATGATACTGTCATTTTCCTGGCGATAGCAATTTCATGTCTGGCGGACAGCGCATGCTGTACACTGGAAGGATCTGTTACAGCCGGAGTTGCTTTCGGGGATGATATTGTCCCGTATAACCAAGGTTTACCGCCCTGTTTGGTTTATTCTTTGTTGGTAACAGTGGCAACCTGTATATTACTTTTGGGAATGAGCTTTATATAGCTTACATTTTCAGACCAATATGAACTGCATGCAGTATAAATAAAGTCCTTTCCGGATGAAATTCAATTGTTTTCCCTATGTGTAAAACAAATTTATCGGAGAGGACTTTATTTGTTAATTTTCTTGTTATTCACATTTGCATTAAAGTATAATACAAGAGGCGAAAGGATTGGAATTAAATGAAGAATGACTATTTCAGAAGGGCCGAAAAAATACTCGCCTTTTTTCAAAAGACAGGATCGAGGTTGAATAACAATATAAAGGCGGAAGTTATAGGAGTCCACCCCGAATCACGATGCGTAAGTATCCTTTTTACGGTAAATGAGGCGAGCCTCAATACGTTCGATATCATGCATGGCGGAATGATTTCGTGGCTTGCAGATAACGCTATGGCCGTAGCAATTTCAACTTATGGAGGCGAAGCTTTTGGCTCAACTGCAAATATGAGCGTTGATTTTATCAGGCCGCTGCCGCTTGGAACAAAAGTAGAAATTAAAGCATATTCTGTTAATCCTGGTGGTTTTTTAAGAAGAGCTCGAGCTGAATTCTATATCGGAAACGATATTGTTGCTTCAGCAACAGGTAATTACACCGGGAAGAAAATGCTGGGAGAGTTCAGATTGGGATGCATTGACAGCAAGACTTCCAGGGTTGAGGATGATTTTGTGCGTTTCTTTTTGCTTGAAGGCACAGAGAAGTCTCTTGTTATCGACAGCGGCGTTTCGGGATTGAGGAACGTAAAAAAACTTGCCGAAGACACAAGCGGTTTACCGGCAATTCTGATAAACACACATGCGGATTCCGACCATATTGCCGGTAATAAAGATTTTTCCACCGTCTTAATGCATGAGGGTGACAAGGGAATTTATGAACAAAAGAAAAAAGAATTACCCCTTGATGCTAAGAAGCGTATAGCGAAGCCTCGTTTTGTAAAAGATGGCGATATTATCGACTTGGGGAATCGTCCCATTGAGGTAATTCATATTCCCGGTCACACTCCGGGAAGCATTGGCTTGCTTGACATTAACAATCGCGTGCTTTACGCAGGAGACAGTATTCAGGACGGGGAAATCTATATGTTCGGCATCCACCGGAACATGGATGATTATATTGTAAGTCTGGAAAAACTGAATGCGGTTAAGAATAGATTCGATATTATCCGTTCATCTCATAATAGTTTGGAACTTAATCCGGTAATTATAGGGAAGCTAATAAAAGCGGCAAAGACAGTGAGAAGTGGTAAGGTTCAAGGCGAAACCCGAACAATGTACGGCAGCGAAATAAGAGTTTATGACATGGGGTGCGCAACCTTCCTCTGTGATAAATAAACAACTTACACGGATCATAAAAGCGAGGCTCTAGCAAAGAGCCTTTTTACTTGTACATAATTAGCAAAATATTCCTTGACAGCAAGTTATTTACTTGTATAATAATGGTAATGATAGACAGATAAGCAATAAAAAGGCAGATCATTGATGGTGAAGACGATTTATATTATGCTTGCGCTATTTTGGATCGGGGTCTTTATGATTTCCAAACGAACCCCGTGGGGTCTTAAGGAACGCGCGGAACATTATATGGGGCGTGTTACTGCGTCGTTTAAGAGTTCGGGGGCAGCTTTACAGCTTGAACGTCTTAAACACTTTGGTAAAAGGGAAAGATGCTTTCAGGAGCTTTCTGAAAGCCTGTCATATATCCGGAATATAACATTGCTTGGTCGGGGCGGAAGTATTTCGGCCATATTGTTGCTGGAAGAGTTGTCGGAAATATGTCCTTTTCTTTCATCAACTTATCTTGATATGGCTCATAGTTTGGCTGTAAACGAAAAAGAAAAGGCGGCAAAAACACTGTGGGTGAAGTTGAATGAACCCTATGCTCTTGACATTGGAATATTTCTGGCAGGATGGGAGGATATTCCGCAGGAGGATTTACTCGGCAGCATAGAAGCGTATGCATCATCACTTCGAATGGAGAGAACAACGCGCCTTAAGCGGCGTGATGAAGTTATATCCGACCTTGTTTATTTCCCCGTCATTTTGAACTGCATGGCGGTTCTTTTGAATTTTATTTATGTGGTGTATTTTTTAGAACAAAGGGAAGCTCTAATGATGCTTTTTTAAACGTGAACCATATACTGAATAAGCGGAAGGAGTTTTTGTATTAATTGAAAGGAGTAAAACAAAATGAAACAATTTATTGTATTGATTGCGACTGTTCTGCTCGGACTTGCGCTGGCTGTAACCATTACGAATTTGAAGAGCAATGCGGAGACGATTTCGGAAAGCGTGACGTCTAAGATGATAACAACGCTCTCCTCAACCGAATATGGTAAGTAAAGGTTTGCCATGAAACAGTTTTTGGTATTATTAGCCATTCTGCCGTTTATGTTGCTCTTTTTTGCGCAGTTTGTATTAGATCAGACCAACAGCAGCAGAATGGCAATTGTCAATGACTATGTGTACACTGCTAAAGAAGAGGCAAAGCAGGCCGGAGGCTTTACGGCGAAGATACAAAACAATTTGAGAAATCGGCTTGCCGAGTCATTGGGTATAGACGCCGGAAGTATAGCTATTATCAGTAACTCCACAATTGAAGGACAGATTCAGCGCATGACAAAGGCTTGTGTATCCGATGCTGAATGGAAAACCCATTTGATACATTATGTTGTTACGGTGCCGATAGGGAATATTATGGCAGGTGGAGAGTTTATGGGCATTAAAGCTAAGGATAATATCTATAATTACACAATTGAAGCCTATACGGCAAGCGAATATTTGCCGTGAAAAATCAACAGATGGGTAGCGGATACGTTTTGGCGCCGGGCGGCTTCAGTTTTGAGGAGGTCTTGGACTAATGAAACAGTTTATAGTCTTAATTGCAAGTCTGCTTCTGGGATTGGCTTTGTTTTCCTTGATTGCCGGTCCCGAAGACGGCAGCATCTATTCAACGCTCAAACAGGTTTGGGGCAGTGAATTGTCTGTAAGAACACTCAAAGGCGTTGAGCCGTAGAGGGTGGTTTCTCAATGAAAACCTTCTTGGTGTTTCTTGCGTTCTTAATCGTTTTTTCGGCTTGCCTTGTCTATCAGAGCGACTCAAACAACTATATGTTGCTTCAAAAATGGCTTAAAGCCACTGCGGAAGAGGCTGCTGCCGGCGGCGCGCTTATGATTGATGACAAGTCTTACGAAGAGAAAAGATATATCATCAACTTTACCGATGCTTCCCGTTATGTATTGTTTACTGCCAAATACGCCAAAAGCAACATAAGCCCTTTGAAAAACGGATCACTCGGCGTGACCACATGGCGTCTTAGTGACACCCAAATTAAAGCTGTTGTTTCATGGCAAAGTTTCAACGGCTACAGGCTCTTTCGCTTGCCGTTCATAAAGTCTCCTGATTATGTTTCCGCCATGTCCGTATATGAAGTAAAACAGAAATAGCATTCCTCCATTTACTCTGTCTGCGCAAAGTAGTATAATACTTTTTACGTTATATCTCGGCCTTGACGTATGAGGAGGAATAACAATGGCAGAAGAGATAAAAGCAGCGCAGGCTGCAAATCAGGCAGCAGAAGACGCTGCAAACAAATATACATTTGAAAACGAGGAGTATCGCCATACGTATTGGCATACCTGTTCTCACGTAATGGCGCAGGCCGCAAAAAGACTGTGGCCTGAAATTAAGCTCGCAATAGGACCGGCTATAAAAGAAGGCTGGTATTATGATATGCTTGCGCCTTTCGCTTTCACTCCGGAACATATGGAGCAGATCGAAGCGGAGATGAAAAAAATATGCAAGGAAGGCTTGAAAGTGGAAAGCTTTGAGCTCCCGAGAGAAGAAGCTATAAGGCTCATGAAGGAACATGACGAGCCTTTCAAGATAGAACTGATTGAAGAACTTCCGGAAGGCGAAGTGATTTCTTTTTATAAGCAGGGTGAATTTACGGATCTTTGTGCAGGTCCGCACCTTGATTCTACAAGCAGAATAAAAAACAATGCATTTAAGCTTCTCGCATGCAACGCTTCTTACTGGAGAGGCGACGCGAACAGAGAATCTCTCCAGAGAATTTATGGCATAGCTTTTCCGAAGAAGGAAGAACTTGAAGAATACCTTGAAAGAATAGAGGAGGCCAAGAAAAGAGATCATAGAAAGCTCGGCAAGGAACTGGGTCTGTTTGCGTTCAGAGATGAAGCTCCCGGTTTTCCGTTCTATCTTCCTAATGGAATGGTACTCAAGAATAATCTCATTGAATACTGGCGCGAGGTACACAAAAAGTGGGATTATGTGGAAATAAAAACTCCGCAGATAATGAAAAGGTCTCTTTGGGAGACTTCCGGTCATTGGGAGCATTACAAGGAAAACATGTATACTACCGTCATTGAAAACGAGGAGTATTGCATTAAACCCATGAACTGTCCGGGAAGCATTTTGGTTTATGACCTGGAGCCGCACAGCTATAGGGATCTGCCGCTGCGCTACGGCGAGCTTGGTGATGTTCACAGACACGAAATGAGCGGAACGCTGCATGGAATGTTCCGTGTAAGAGCCTTTACTCAAGATGATGCGCATATACTTCTCACAAAAGACCAGATAAAGGATGAGGTAGTCCGAATAACAAAGCTGATAGATGAGATGTATACAGTATTCGGACTTCCATATAAAATTGTGCTTTCTACAATGCCGGAAGATCATATCGGCACAAGAGAAGACTGGGAGAAGGCTGAAACGGCTCTTGCGGATGCCATTACATCCATAGGAAAGTCCTATGATATCAATCCTGGTGACGGTGCGTTCTATGGACCCAAACTCGATTTCCATGTGACGGACTCTCTCGGCCGGGTATGGCAGTGCGGAACATGCCAGCTTGACTATCAACTCCCGGAAAGATTTAATCTTGAGTACATAGACCAAAACTCGGAAAAGCAGGTTCCCGTTATGATACACCGTGTTATATACGGATCTCTTGAAAGATTTATCGGCGTTATAACAGAGCACTTTGCAGGCGCGTTTCCGACATGGCTTTCGCCTGTGCAGGTCAAGCTTTTGCCGGTAACCGACAGAGCTTACGAGTATGCGGACGATATAAAGTCTAAGCTCAGTAAGCTCGGATACAGGGTCGAGGTTGACAAGAGAAACGAAAAGACCGGTAGAAAGATTCGCGACGCTCAGCTTGAAAAGGTTCCTTACATGCTGGTAGTAGGTGACAGAGACATGGAAAACAGCACGGTTTCTCTGCGTCACAGAGCGGACGGCGATCTCGGTGCCATGAGTCTTGAGCAATTTATAAGCATACTGAAAGAAGTTGTCGATAATAAAGAAATAAAATAAAGTAAAGATTCACAACAAATACACAAATCCCCTGTTGACAATTTGGCGGCAGGGGATTATATTATAAGTAGTTGTTAGCACTCAAGCTAATAGAGTGCTAACAGGTGATTTGACAGCATGTTCTTTTATACGGAGACGCTTATGGATTTGAACGAAAGAAAACTGAAGATTCTGCAGGCTATTGTGGCTGATTTCATAAGCACATCCGAGCCTGTGGGCAGCAGAACGCTCTCGAAACGTTTGGATATAGGGCTTTCTCCTGCAACTATCCGCAACGAAATGAGCGACCTCGAAGACATGGGATATCTTACTCATCCTCACACTTCCGCAGGGAGGGTTCCGTCGGATAAGGCATACAGATTATATGTAGATAGGTTGATGGATATCAGCGCTCTCCCGGTTAAGGATAAGGCTGCAATAAAAGAGAAACTTACGCATGATACCATCGAACTTGATAAGACGATTGAACATGCGGCTCGCTTGCTTTCCGAAATGACAAATCTGGTAAGCTTTGCGATTACCCCGAGCCGGGCCGAAAGCAAGATAAATTATATTAACTTTCTTCCTGTAGATGAGAATACCGTAGTTCTTATGGTTGTCTGCGAGGACGGCAAGGTCAGCAATTCGGCAATACGCCTAAACTGTGCGTATACCGAGGAACACCTTACTCTTATGAGTAAGGTCATGACCCACAACTTTAAAGGAAAGACAATAAGCTCTATCCTTACGGCCGATATAGCGCAAATTTTCGAGGACGACATAAAAGCTCTGTCCGGAATGGAAAGCAGTGTGGTTCCGAGTTTCCTCAGGACACTTGAAAAGATGCTGAACGTAGAGCTTTACATGGAAGGGTATTCAAATATCTTTGCGCTTCCCGAGTATAACGATGTTGACAAAGCCAAGAATTTCCTGGAGACGGTAACTAATAAAGAAGAATTCACGAATGTGGTGGCAAACCGGGAAGACGGTTTAACTATAACCATAGGTGAGGAAAATACGGAAGAATTACAGGACTGTGCCCTTATTACAGCGGATTATAAAGTAAACGGAAAGTCTGTCGGGCGTCTGGGAGTTATAGGACCTACGAGAATGAAATACGGCGAAGTAACGTCGGTTATTAAATATATTACGCAAAATTTGAATCGGACGTTTGAAATCCCGGCGCCTTCGGAGGAAAACGAAGCATACGAAGGACCTCGGGACAAAATTGAGACGCATGGCTTTGAATCAGAGGGAGAAAACGAATGAGTAAAAGTAAAAAAGATAAGGTAATTCAGCAGACTGAAACGGCTCATGAAGAAGTACTTGCGGATGAAGTACAAGAAGTGCAAGTGGAGGAAACGGATGAACAGGCGCAGGTTGCCGAAGAACAGCCGCAGCCGGAAGATGATTTTCAGGATAAGTATCTGAGAGTTATGGCTGAATACCAGAATTTCAGAAACAGGACAGCTAAGGAAAAACAGGATATTTACGCATTCGCGAACGAAAAAATCGTAGTCGAACTGCTTAGTGTGATAGATAATTTTGAACGCGCAATGGATGCCAGAACGGAAGGGGACAAGTTCGCAGAGGGTATGGAACTTATTCTTAAACAGCTTCAGGGTGTGCTGGAGAAAAGCGGACTTAAAGAGATTGATGCTCTCGGTAAGCCTTTTGACCCGAACTTTCACAACGCGGTTATGACCGAGGCCTCTGAAGATACCGAAAGCGGCATTGTGACAAAGGTTTTTCAAAAGGGATATTTATTAAATGATAAGGTGATCAGACCGTCTATGGTCGGTGTGTCACAGTAAGAAAATCAGTACTCAGGAGGAAATAAAAATGGGTAAGGTTATAGGAATTGATTTAGGTACAACAAACAGCTGCGTTGCGGTGCTTGAAGGCGGTGAGCCGGTAGTTATTCCGAACGCTGAAGGTAACAGAACAACGCCGTCAATAGTAGGCTTTACAAAAGGCGGTGAATTATTGGTAGGTGAAACGGCAAAGCGTCAGGCCATTACAAATCCTGACAGGACCATATCTTCGATTAAGCGCCATATGGGTTCGTCTTATACGGTATCCATAGACGGCAAGACATATACGCCGCAGGATATTTCCGCGATGATTTTAGTAAAGCTTAAGACGGATGCGGAAAGCTATCTCGGACAAAAAGTCACCGAAGCGGTAATCACCGTTCCGGCCTATTTCTCGGACAGTCAGAAGCAGGCGACAAAGGATGCGGGTAAAATCGCAGGATTGGATGTTAAGAGAATTGTTAACGAGCCGACAGCGGCAGCTCTTGCTTACGGGCTTGATAAGGATCATACGGCACAAAAAATTCTCGTATACGATCTTGGCGGAGGAACTTTCGACGTTTCAATTCTTCAGCTCGGCGACGGAGTATTCGAGGTACTTGCTACAAACGGAGATACGAAACTCGGCGGAGACGATTTCGACAATGTTCTTATGAATTTTATGGCCGATTCTTTTGCACAGGAGAACGGCGTAGATCTCAGAAACGATAAGATGGCTATGCAGCGTCTTAAGGAAGCCGCGGAAAAAGCGAAGAAGGAACTTTCTTCCGCGCAGACAAGCAATGTCAACCTTCCGTTTATTACGGTAAACGAGGCCGGGCCACTCCATCTTAACATGGATATTACAAGGGCTAAATTCGATCAGCTGACAGAGGCTCTGGTCCAAAGAACCATAGTGCCCCTGAAGAAGGCTATGTCTGACGCAGGCGTTACAAACAACGATATAGCAAAGGTTATCCTGGTAGGCGGTTCCACAAGAATTCCGGCGGTGCAGGAAGCTGTAAAGAATGTAACCGGCAAGGAACCGTTTAAAGGTATAAATCCGGATGAGTGCGTCGCCGCAGGTGCCGCTATTCAGGCAGGCGTTCTGACCGGAGAGGTTAACGATGTGTTGCTTCTTGATGTAACTCCGCTGTCGTTATCGATTGAAACTCTCGGTGGAGTTGCTACAAAGCTTATTGAAAGGAACACGACAATACCTACAAGAAAGAGTCAGATATTCTCTACCGCGGCGGATAACCAGACGGCGGTTGACATTCATGTTATGCAGGGTGAACGTCAGATGGCGGCTGATAACATTACGCTCGGACGTTTCCAGCTTACCGGAATACCTCCTGCTATGCGCGGAATTCCTCAAATTGAGGTTACTTTCGATATCGATGCCAACGGCATTGTAAATGTATCCGCAAAGGATCTTGGAACCGGTAAGAGCCAGAATATTACAATAACCTCTTCTACAAAGCTTTCCGAAGATGAAATCAAACAAAAGATCAAGGAAGCGGAGGAGTTCGCGGAGGCGGATAAGCAAAAGAAAGAAGACACCGAAACCCGAAATCAGGGTGAAACCATGATTTACGAGACGGAAAAGAATCTTAAAGAACTTGAGGGCAAGCTTTCCGAAGATGAAGTTTCCAGGATTAATGCCGCAAAGGATGAGCTGCAAAAGGCTCTTAATGCAGGCACAACAGCCGAGGTAAAGGAAAAGCTTGAAGCGCTTACAACGGAATACCATGCGATTTCAACAAAGCTTTATGAGCAGGCGGCGGCTGCGCAGCAGGCTCAGGCGGACGCTGATATGGGTGACGGCGGAACTTCTTCCGGTGATCCTAAGAAAGACGGTGCGGTAGACGCTGACTTTACGGTTGTCGATGAAGATAAATAAAAATTTTAAGAAATAGTTTGGTGTGGCAGCAGCCGTGCAGGCAGGTTTTGCACGGCTGTATTGCGTAAATAATTATGGCAGATAAAGATAAAAAAGATTATTATGAGGTCCTTGGCCTTAAAAAAGGTGCGTCCGAGGACGAAATAAAATCCGCGTTTCGAAAAAAGGCTATGGAGTATCATCCTGACAGAAACCCGGGCGATAAAAAAGCGGAGGAAAACTTCAAGGAAATCAATGAAGCGTATTCCGTGCTTTCGGATCCTGACAAGAAGGGAAAGTACGATCGATTCGGATTTGCCGGAGTTGATCCGAATTTTTCCGCAGGCTCAGGCGGCTTTGGCGGTTTCGGTCAGGGTTTTTCAGGGTCTTCTCAAGGTTTTAACTTTGGCGGATTTGATGAAATTTTTAATATGTTTGGAGGTGGCTTCGGTTCCGGGTCAAGAGCCTACACCGGCCCTCAGGCCGGTGCGGATCTTGAAAAGCGAATGTCCATCACATTTGATGAGGCTGTTTTCGGCTGCAAGAAAACAATCCGGCTTTCAAAAAAAACCAGCTGTGGCGATTGCGAAGGTACGGGCGCTAAACCCGGAACCTCTACAAGCACCTGTTCGGATTGCGGCGGCAGCGGTACTGTAAGGACCGTTCAGAATACCATGTTCGGACAGATGGCCAGTACCAGAACGTGCGGTAAGTGCGGCGGTACGGGTCAGGTAATAGATTCCCCCTGTCCGACATGTCAGGGTTCCGGAACTGTCAGAAAGACTGTTAACATAGATGTGAAAATCCCTGCCGGTGTTGATAACAATTCGGTTATTACGTTGCGCGGTCAGGGAGAACCTGGTATACGCGGCGGTCCGCCCGGAGATTTGTACATAGTGCTTAGTGTGGCTCCGCATGAGCTGTTCAAGCGTCAGGGAGACGATCTCTGGCTTACGGTGCCCATAAACTTCACTCAGGCGGCGCTCGGTGACGAAATCACCATACCCGGACTTAAGGGTAAGCTTTCCTGCAAGGTCCCGGCAGGCACCCAGCCCGACACCATACTCCGATTAAAGGGTAAAGGAGTACCGAACATAAATACAGGAAAACCCGGTGACATATACGTAGAGGTGAATCTGGAAGTACCGACAAAGCTGACTGCGACGCAGAAGGAGTACATCCGTAAATTCGGGGAAACTCCTTCTGTCGAAGACAGCTATGCAAAAAAGAAATCCTGGACCGAAAAACTGAGAAATCTTTTCGAGGACTGATTTGAAGGTCGCATTTTATACCTTGGGCTGTAAAGTTAATCAATACGAGACACAGGCTGTGACGGAAGCTTTCAGGACAGCCGGTTTTGAGGTGGTAGGCGACGATCAGTTCTCCGATGTTTACGTAATTAATACCTGCAGCGTAACCCGTATGGCGGATCGTAAATCGAGGCAGCATATAAGGCGCATGAAGAAACAAAACCCCGATTCGGTAATACTTATGATGGGGTGCTATCCGCATACGAACCCTGCGGAAACTTCTCGTATTGAAGAGGCGGATATTATACTGGGAACTGCAGATAAGATGAAATCCTTGGAACTGGTCAGTAAGTTTCTTAAGGAAAAAGAAAACGGCCTAAAGCCGAGCAAGAAAATTATTGCCTCGGGCAGGGCTGAGAAAAGTGAAGAAACCGGGTATCAGGAACTTGGAATTGTTACCGGTATCGAGTCCCGCACCAGAGCCATGATTAAAATACAGGATGGCTGCGACAGGTACTGTTCCTATTGTATAATTCCGCATGCGCGCGGGGCGGTAAAGTCCAGGGCACCGGAAAAGGTAATTGAGGAAGCAGAGCGCCTGATAGGGCAAGGTTATAGAGAACTGGTTTTAACGGGCATCAATACAGCTCTTTACGGGACAGAAGCCGGGTTTAATAGCAGTCTTGAGGATTTGATAGCGAGACTTTGTGCTATACCCGGGGATTTCAGAATACGTCTCGGCTCATTGGAGCCGACGGTTGTCAGTTCCGATTACCTGAAGAATCTTTTAAAATATGATAAGCTATGCAAACATGTTCATCTAAGTGTTCAGAGCGGCAGCGATAAGATTATATCGGCCATGAATCGTCATTACACAAGGGAGGATTATTTGACCATGGTAAAAACCCTGCGTGCCTTTGATCCTAACTACGGTATAACAACGGATATAATCGTGGGTTTTCCGGGTGAGAGTGAAGAGGACTTTAAAGAGTCCGTGAGTCTGGTCAAGGAGATTGCCTTCCTGAAGGTTCATGTCTTTCCGTATTCGAGGCGTCCTTATACGCCGGCGGCGCAGCTTTCGAATCAAACGCCTGTTCAGATTAAAAAGGAGCGAATCAAACGCCTTACGAGTGTTGCACTTGAATCTTCTCTGAAGTTCAGGCTTGGAATGACGGGCAGCATTCAGAAGGTTCTAGTAGAAGAGATTTGTAATAAAAATATAAAAGATATAGATGTATATATAGATAGATATGCGGATTATGCAGAGGTAAAGACTGCTCCTGGCTCCGTTGTATGGAAGGGCCACGCGGACAATTTTGTCACGGTGTATTTTACCGCATCGCTTGAGAGTGATTTGTCCAATCAATTCGTGAATGTTATAATAGAAAAACCATTCAGAAACGGTGTATTCGCGCGGATAAATGAATGATTGTTTTGCAGGGGTAGAGAGGGCAGCATATCATATTAACCACTAATCAATAACAAAAATATCACTTTCTTGAACAGTTATGTCACTTTAAAAAAAACAGGATAATAGGGGATAGGGGATGAAAGAGAATAAGAATATTGAAATGAGTACATGGATTAAGATTATTTACTATACAACTTTAATATTGAGTATGTTGGTAGGTTTATGGCATTTCTTTGTACCGAATTTGTATAATTGGTATGATTAATTACCCATGCAATATGAGAATTTAATTGTCGGAATAGATTATACAAATTTATGTTTTTCAGCATTATTGTTTGGAAGTAGTCTGGTTCTAATTATACTTGCAAAAAGTATTTTTAAATTAAATTATGAAACAATAGTATTTTATACATTTTTAAGCTTGGTGTGGGTCTTTAGAGCTTGTCTGGCTGCTTTTATTGAACCGTGGCCGTTAGAGCCAATTCCTTCTGCTGCCATCGGTCAATTAATCGGGTCGGTTGGATTGGCATTATTAATGTTAATCACTACAGTGTATTTCTGGAAAAAAAGAAAATTGTATATAAAGACGGAGAAGTAGGGAGCGCGTTTTGTAGCCGGTTAAATGCAACAGTTTCCGAATGTTTATTTGAAAGGAGAATGATAATGTCGGATTGTATTTTTTGTAAGATTGCAAACGGTGAAATTTCATCAAACAAGGTGTATGAAGACGACAGGATTGTCGTATTTAAAGATCTCAATCCGCAGGCACCGGTTCATGTTTTAATGATTCCTAAAAAGCATATAGAATCTCTTGATGCAGCAACTGAAGAAGATGCGGCGCTGTTTTCGCATATGATGCTGAAGATTAAGGATATTGCAAAGAGTCTGAATCTTGCAAACGGCTATCGTGTTGTAATTAATACGGGTGATGACGGGGCGCAGACAGTAAAGCATCTGCACATACATATTTTAGGCAAGCGCAGCATGCTTTGGCCACCGGGCTGATGATTTCGGATTTGACTTTCACCAATACAAAACCCGCTCAATTGAGCGGGTTTTAAATTTGGATTAATATCTCTTGTTGGCTTTTTTGCGAGCAGCTTCGGATTTCTTCTTACGCTTTACGCTCGGCTTTTCATAGCATTCTCTCTTTCTGAGTTCGGCCATAACGCCGTCTCTAGCACAAGCGCGCTTGAATCTTTTAAGAGCACCTTCCAAATTTTCGCCGTCTCTGACGATAACCTGTGCCATTACGACTCACCACCTTTCTCGTCCAGATCAGAACGCTTACATTATACACACGTGAAATCTGGTATGCAAGTATATTTTTGTGGTATACTTATTAAAAATAAACAAGGAGAACAGATGGCAGAGATAAGATTAAACCCCGGGGTTGTCGTACCGATAAGAGAGGTGTTCGGGACCCTGGATTGCAACATAAGCATTGTTGAGAAGCTATACGATGTGCAGGTCAGTTACCGAGGCGATGAAATCGTTGTCCGCGGCGGTGAAACAGTCGATAAAGCCGCCAGTGTTATAAGTGAAATGTTTAAGGCTGCTGAAAGCGGCCAGTTTGTTGATGAACAAAAGGTAAACTATATTATCACGCTTGCAAACGAAGGCGTTTTGTACAGTCAGGTCAATCTGACGCGAGATGTTATTTGTTTTACTTACAGAGGAAAGCCGCTTAAGGCTAAGACTATAGGTCAAAAGGACTATGTTGCAGCCATTAAGAAAAACGATATAACTTTCGGTGTTGGGCCTGCCGGTACGGGAAAGACATACATAGCAGTAGCAATGGCTATAAACTCGCTTAAGGCCAAAGAGGTTGAAAAGATTATTCTGGCTCGTCCTGCCGTAGAGGCGGGGGAGCGTCTCGGTTTTTTGCCCGGAGACCTTCAAGAGAAGGTCGATCCGTATCTTCGTCCGCTGTACGATGCTCTTTACGATATACTTGGCCGCGAAAGATCGCTGACCTTGAAAGAGAAGGAGGTAATAGAGGTAGTTCCTCTTGCGTACATGAGGGGTCGGACACTTAACAATGCCTTCATAATTCTTGATGAAGCGCAGAACTCAACGAAAGAGCAAATGAAGATGTTTCTTACCCGTATGGGTTTTGGTTCAAAGGTAATAGTTACAGGTGACATCACGCAGATAGATCTTCCGCGCGGAAAAAAATCGGGGCTTATTGATGCACTGGATATTTTAAGCGATGTAGAGGGCATAGGAGTATGCAGGCTTACAGATTCGGACGTTGTCAGGCATCCGCTTGTGCGGCGCATAGTGAATGCGTATGACAGGTATATTCAGGCGCATCCCGAGTGGTCGGATGAATAGAATTCAGCGGATAAATCTTTAGTCAAGGATAAATCGTATATGGGAACCGAAAAAAAAATTAAGATGTACATTGAAGAAAACTTCGAAGAGGTTTTACACACTACGCTCAACCCGGACGGTCCGGGTGTTGTCAGAATTCATTTGATACCTCCTAAATTTGACGAGGAAGATGAGCCTCAAGTGAGCGTTGCCATCATTAACGGGCAGGACATAGTTCCCGTTAATCTATCCTGGACAATCCTTCTTTGTGAATTCATAAAACAGGTAAACAAATACGCAGGCAGACCCATCACGGATGATGGGGCAAAAAGCCTGGTTGAAGAAACCTGCAAAGGGGTCAGAAAGGTTTTCTGGCTTTTGCCGAAGAAAAAAATCAAAGAGGATATATACCGCATAATGAATGCGTTTACACAGATTGCGAGGGGCAAAGAGCCGGATGAACCCATAGGCCTGCTTAGTCTCTCCGAGTATGCTCCCTATATGCAAGCGCCTCACAGAATGGATTTGATGGTAAGTGCCATGACTAAAAACGGCAGATGGCACTGCAACCAAAACTGCGTTCACTGCTATGCCGCAGGGCAGATGCAGTCTGATGAGCAAGAACTTTCTACGGAGCAGTGGAAAAAGATTATAGACAACTGCAGGGATGCTGGCATTCCTCAGCTGACATTTACCGGCGGTGAACCTACTATGCGCGAGGATCTTCCCGAACTGATAGAATATGCCAAATGGTTTGTTTCAAGGCTCAATACCAACGGAATCAAGCTTACGGAAGAATATTGCGGAAGACTTGCGGAATCAAAGCTTGACAGCCTTCAAATTACTTTTTATTCCGCAGATTCCGAAATACATAATAGTCTTGTGGGTGCGGATAGATATCACGAGACAGTCTCCGGTATAAAGAACGCTTTGACGGCAAATCTGAATCTTTCCGTAAATACGCCGCTTTGTACTGTAAATAGGGATTATGTGAAGACGCTTGAATTACTGCACGAGCTAGGAGTTACTTATGTAACCTGTTCCGGACTTATAACAACCGGGAATGCGGCGAGTGAAAGCTCGGAAAGTATGCAGCTTACGAGTCCGGAAATAAGAGATATTTTGAGGGCGGCGACAGACTACTGCTATGCAAACGGTATGGAGATAGCATTTACATCGCCGGGCTGGGTAACGAACGAATTTTGTGCCGAAATCGGCATTACAACGCCGAGCTGCGGAGCCTGCCTAAGCAATATGGCCGTAACTCCCGGAGGCAACGTTGTCCCGTGCCAGAGCTGGCTTTCCGGAGCCATACTCGGAAACATGCTGACGGACGAATGGCATGCCATCTGGAATTCGGACACGTGCAAGACAAGGCGTGAATATTCCTCCCAAATGAGGGGAGACTGCCCGTTGCGCATAAGGCCTGTATTTAAAGGGGAGGTAAAGTAGGATGAAAAAGCTTACAAAAATCCTGGTTGCGGTTGTGCTTGCTGCAGTTCTGATGTGTTCCTCAGTATCCGTTTTTGCGGATTCTCCCACGGATGAAATTTTAAACTACGAAATAACGATTGACGTAAATGAAGATGCGACCTTGAATATGCACTACCATTTGGAGTGGAAAGTGCTTGAATCCGACGGAATCGGTCCGGTTTCCTGGGTTACCGTAGGTATTCCGAACAGTCACTATATAGACTACATCGCCGCAAGCGATAATATAGAAAGTATTTCATACGGCAGCGGTGATTTGCGTATAGATTTTAATAAGGAATATTATGAGGATGAGATTATCTCTTTCGATTTCGATCTGGTACAGGATTACATGTACACCATGAATCTGTATGAGGACGGCAAAACGGTCTATCAGTTTACACCCGGCTGGTTTGATGAGATTGCCGTAAATAATATCACGGTAAGGTGGAATAATTCCGGTGTTGAAAGCTGGAGCCCGGCAGGCAGGGTCGACGGAGATTATATTGTCTGGAGTACTGGCCTTGCCGCAGGCGCAAGCATGGAAACCGTTCAGATTGTGTATCCGAATGAGGCATTGGGATTTGATTCGTCCAAGAGCATACAGACCGGCGATCAGTGGGAATATGATGATTACTATGATGATTATGACGATAGCTACAGCGGTGGCGGTTGGTATTCCTTCAGCTTCATTCCGCCATTAATATGGATAGGCATTGTTGCCCTGATAGTTTCCAAGATTAAGAAAAAGTATGAGGAAAATGCCAACTTCGCTGCCGCAACCAAGACAAAGATTACAAGGACCAAGGTGGTGTACCATCCTACGTGCCTGAGCTGCGGCGCGACTCGTGCCGAGGGCGAGACAAATTGCTCTTATTGCGGCAGAAGCTTTGTCAAGAGCGAGGAAGTCATAGAGGAGGAAAATGTTCCTGAGGAAGATAAAGAAAGTCTTAAGTATAAAACAAAAGGTGAATACAGATATTCCGATTCTCCTAATACATATGTGAGAGTTAACGTAATAAATGTTCCGGTGCCAAGGCCCAGAAGCACCGGGAGCAGTTCGGGAAGCGGCCGCAGCCGCAGCAGCGGGGGAGGCGGATGCGCATGCGCCTGCGTTTCTTCCTGTGCGTGTGCCTGTGCCTGCGCATGCGCAGGAGGTGGAAGAGCGGGTTGCTCCGCGAAGGATTTCTATAACACCAATCTTAAGCTGACACAGCTTGAGTTTAAGAAAAAGCATTCCGAAAAGCCGTCAGATAAGAAATGAGAAGTGCGTTTGTAGGTATAGTCGGCCGCCCAAACGTGGGCAAATCCACTTTAATGAATTGCATATTGGGTGAAAAAGTTGCCATAACGAGCAATAAACCTCAAACTACCCGTAATGCCATACGAGGTATATATACCCGTTTTGATGATGCCGAGCCGGCCTGTCAGCTTGTATTCATAGATACTCCGGGCATACATAAGCCGAAGAATAAGCTTGGCGAATTTATGACGAACACGTCCATAAGCACTCTGAAAGAGGTTGATGCAATCCTGTTTTTGGTAGATTCTCCGCTTGAAGACGGAAAGGGCGGCGACAGCTTTATTTTACAAAAGCTGAAGGAAATTGATACCCCTAAGATTTTGGTCATAAACAAAATAGACCGGATACATCCGGAAACCTTTGCCGGAATATACAGCAAATACGAATCTACGGGTATATTTGATTTCATACTTGGAACAAACGCTCTGAATGGCAAAAACGTAGATGTCCTAATAAGAAAATTGGAAGATCTTGCCGAGGACGGACCAATGTTTTTCCCTCCGGACATGATTACGGATAATCCCGAGCGCTTTCTTGTCTCTGAAATAATACGTGAAAAGCTTCTGCATTATCTCGACGAAGAGGTTCCGCATGGAGTTGCAGTTGAAATCGAAAGATTCATCGAAGGAGAAAAGCTTACTGAAATTTATGCCGCAATCTATTGTGAAAAACAGTCGCACAAGGGTATTATTATAGGCAAGGAAGGGAGAAAACTCAAAGGAATAGGGAAGGCCGCACGCCTGGAGATAGAGGCTCTTCTCGGTACAAAAGTTTATCTCGAGCTTTTTGTCAAGGTCAAGGAGAAGTGGAGAGACTCCGCATTGGCAATCAGCAATTTAGGTTATAAGATTGACCGTTAAGAAAACCCCGCATTTGATGCGGGGTTTTCTTATATCTATTTCGCTGTTCAAAAGAAATTTTCTTAGAACATAATCTGGTGCGGGCAACGAGCTTCATCAAGCTGCTGTTTTGTGAAGCCGAACTTTTTTCCGTTGTACTTGTCTATAGCTTCAATAAGGGACATGTATGTTCCCGGATATACTGAACCCGGACCTCCCTGGGTAATGCAAGGAATGAAATATTTTTCGCCGCAAGATTCGATTGCTTCCAGCGCCGCCTTTTCACAGTCAGCGTCTGTCCATCCGTCGAAATCAACGAATTTATTATCAATTCCTCCCATGAACGTAATCTGTCCGCCGTATTTTTTGATTAATTCGGGAATGTTGTTTTTCTTCATACAGCCCTGCCAAACATCAATACCCATTTCAATCATGTACGGAACAAGGTTTGCAGCGTAGCAGTCGGAATGGTGAATTACCAGCTCACATCCGTGGTCATGATAATATCCGTATATCTTCTTGTACGGTTCAACAAAGAATTCCTCAAATACTTCAGGTCTTAAGAAACTGTTAATTTCGCTTCCCCAGTCATCATGGTGGAAAATAGCATCCGGCTTAAGATGTTTGCAAATCCCTTCTGCTAGCCTGAGTTCCCACTCGGTAATATAATCAATAAGTGCATGCATTTCGTCAGGATTTGTGTGATATGCCATAAGAGCTTCTTCAATGGACATTAAATGGTGTGTGTTCAAAGAGTCCCGGTGCTATGAAGCAAGCCTTGTATGCTTTAGTGCCATCAACAGCGTCATACATACCTTTGCAGATTGCCCACTGTTCGTCGGTGAATTCAAGAGACGGCGCATGAACATAGTCTTTCCAGCGCTCAATGTCTTTAATAACTATTTTATCAGGGGTATGTACAGGGAATGGACCTGGAACATGCGCCGGATAGGAGTTTGTTACACCCCATGCATTTACTACGTCAGGGCCACCCTTTTCCAGACGGGGGCCTCCAAACATTAAAGCCGGGTGAAATAAAAGTTGTATTGCTTCATACTGATTAACTAAACGATCCGGTTTTCCGCCGCGAATGGTTTCGCGCATATTTTCTTTTGCTGTAAGCATAATTTACTCTCCTTTTTCTTATGGGTACTATAATTTATATGCTGCATCCTACAAAATTATGGTAACATTTTTTCATTGGTTTCAAAGTGTTTAATTCGAGGTAAATGTTGCATTTGCAAGAGAATGCGACAGTTTATTCCGGATAAAACACTTAATGTAATTGTTTATAAAGGAACTGCTTTAATGATATATGATTGATATCCGAATAGATTAAGGAGGCGGATTATTTTAAAAAATAAAAATATTATAATCGGGTACCGGTAATTGAAGAAAGGACGACGGAATGGTAAAATGATGCAGAGCAACCAAAGACCCTATGCGAACATAACTCGCAAAATTCCTAAGGAGAGAAAAGGCATGAAAATAAAATTCAAAAAAAAGCTGATAATCTTTTTATCGCTTATGCTGCTGATATCCGCAGCGCTTTGTTCCTGCACAACTAAAAACGGAAAGGACAAACCTTCGGGACAGGGGGAAGGCACGAAAAAACTCTATGTGGATTTCCTTAAGAACGAACTCAGTGTTTCAATAAAGGATTATCCGGACATAGCAGACGGAGATTATACTGCGCAGCAATTGCTGAATGCACTGCATGATAACTACAATTTCCAGTGGGGCACGCTTGAGCTTGGCGCGGCGGAGTATGCGTATATAGACTGCGGACTTGACTCTGAACCGGAGTTGGCGTTGAGTTTTATCTTCAGGGATACGGACGGCTATAATCTTGAACTGGTTGAGTATATTGTAATTAAAAATATTGCAGGAAATCTCAAATTTATTACTTCGGAAAGCGGCTATTACGAGAGTGTTGTGAGCTTAAACAAAGCGGGATGTATAACATTCGGCGGAGGAAACGGAATAGGTGCCTTTAATGAAGCAGTTCGTTTTGTTAAGGCCGATGGGAGCATTCAACCCGCCTATTCGCGTTTTACTGAAGTCAATCTTAAAGAGCCCATTATTACGAACAGCAATCTTACACGAGCACAGCTTGAAAAAATGTCTGTAGACATGATCGAATATGACTATCCCGGTTATAGCTGCGAGATATATAATTTCGACAGTTTAAATTACGAGTTCGGAGATGATTTTGATAATGAAGAATATGAAAAGGAAGTCGACAGGTATAACGCTCAGAATATGTACAGTTTTAAAGATTCCGAGGGAAAATCGGTGATGCCGAGCGACGCTTATTTGAAGCTTTGCGCGGACAACGGGGTAAAAGTATACAGTGCGGATAAAATGAGCGGGTTACTTTCGGAGAGGCTTCTGCAAATAGGCCTGACTCAGGAAATTATATCGGCCGGTGAACCCGAGTGGGCGCCTATGGAAGGCGTAAAGGATATGCTTTCCGTGAAGGCTCAGATCAAAACCTTTGTCGAAAATAAGAATCTGTGGTATCAGAAAGAGGCGGATGTTCCCGATGGTTCATACGTTTATTATGCCGTAGCGGATCTTGACAGAAACGGAAGATATGAAATTATACGCGTTCGGAAAACCTACGAGCCTGAAGATTTCAGCAAGAACAATTTCTTTGAAATCACGGAGGATTTCAGCGGGGTATATGAAGAAAAATATGACGCGGAAAACCTAAGAATCAAAGGAGATGACACGGTTTACGCCCCGGATATTTTTGATATGGAGTATTTGGAATGTTTCTATACATTTGACTGGACATCGGATTTTGGGAGTCAGAACACCGAATATTTTTACTGGATACCGGACACTGTCACAAATAAGGACGGGTCTACTACCCGACGTAATATGACACTTTGCGCAGATAATACGGGAGAAATATCAGCCAGAGCATACAGCTTGAGCAAGGAATCTCCTTCCGGTGTGTTTAAGTGTTTTGATGCGGAAGGCAATGAAT
Source organism: uncultured Oscillospiraceae bacterium (assembly GCA_964346675.1). GTDB lineage: Bacteria > Bacillota > Clostridia > Peptostreptococcales > Anaerovoracaceae > RUG13409. The sequence goes on from CAYFUZ010000007.1 coordinate 38,727, forward strand.
GTGAGCTTAATTACTTTTTGAATGAGTCGGATATAACTTTTCCGAATACATCGGGCTGGTACATGGATGAAGTGACTTTGGAGTTTGTAATTCTGCTGGATAAAGACAGCGATGAGATTATTGAAGAGCAACTCGCAGAATCACTGGGATATATGACGGTTGAAAATGTTTTTTGGCCTATTGATATTGATGAGGATGAAGCAAAAGGCTGACAGTTTAATCACGCTGTATTCCGAGCGTATCCATAACAGTTTCTTCGCGGGCGCGCATAACTCTGCGCCCGCTTTCGTTTTCATGGTTGAAACCGAGCAGATGAAATACGGAGTGCACAAAAAGATAGATAAGTTCTCTTTCGTATGAGTGGCCGAATTCCTCGGCCTGTTCACGGGCCTTATCTTGGCAAATTATTACGTCGCCAATGAAAAATTCCTGCCCGGCTTCAACTGCCTTTGCCGCAGCACCCGGTATTTCATCCGGTTCAAATGCGGGAAAGGAAAGAACATCGGTCACTTTATCTATACCGCGGTACTGTTTGTTGAGACTTCGTATTTCATTCGGTTCTGTAAAGCTCAGAGAAAGAGCTGCGCATGAGGGGTTAATCCCTTCAAGGTGAAGCGCCTCGCTTGCGGCGTGCTCCATGGTTTTTCCGGTTTTTTCATCCGGCATATTATCTTCATCAAAATATATAGTCATATGCACTTCCTTTGCGGTTTTCTCATCCGCAGTATTATACCAAATGCACTGAATTAATGATAGAATATATGTAAGGCGGGTTTGCATTATTATGTACACACACACCGAGGGGATAATTTTAAGACAGACCAAGACGCTGCATTCCAGAAGGATGATAGTGTTGTTTTCAGAAAGGTACGGCAAGATAAGCGCAGGTACTTATATTTCCGAGCGCGGGAAAAGCAAGTCGAGCCTGGCTTTAAGACCTTTTACGCTTGGACGCTATGAACTTTATAAAAATCGCGACAGCTACAATATAAATGCTTCCGAAACTGTCGAAAGTTTTTTTTCAATAGGGGAAGATGTTGAAAAATTTATGGCGGCATCCTATGCTCTGGAACTTACAAACAGGCTTCTGCCGGAGGACGAGCCGGCGGCGGGAATATTCAATCTTTTAAAGGAGTTTTTAAAACTTCTTGAACACAGAAAAGATGACTATGATGCGCTTCTGATATGCTATATGCTCAAGGCTCTGCAAATGAGCGGGAACGGACCGCAGCTGAAAATGTGCTGCAGATGCGGGCGGCAGGATAATTTGAAGCACTTTTCGATACACGACGGCGGCTTGCTTTGCTCGGCCTGTCCGGCGGATGAGGAAAAGCTAAACACATTGATATTTGAGCTGTCCGATGATATAATTAATGTCGTACGATTTATGGAATCGCATCCTATAAGGAGTATGTGGCCTTTGGCCTTGCCCAAGGATACGGAGCATTGTCTCAAAGGGATTCTGAGAAGCTGGTATGCTTATCACCTCGGGATAGATAATTTAAAAAGTGAAGGATTAAAGATTTAAAGGGGAAAAACTAAGAAAGGGAGATAATTATGGAAATTACACTCGAAAAGATTGAACTCGTTAAGGACAGAACAGGCGTTAGCTATAAGGAAGCAAAAGAAGCGCTTGAAGAAACCGAAGGCAATGTAGTAGACGCGATAATCTACATTGAAGAAAACATCGACGCTGGCTACGAAGGTCAGGGCAAGTCAAAGTTCGAGGAATTCAGAAACTTTGTAACGGAGTCCGTTCGCAAGGGCAATGTGAACAGAATAAAGGTTTACAAGGGCGAAGAGATCCTTCTCAACCTTCCCCTTACCGCCGGCATTGTAGGCCTGGTGCTCTTCCGCTGGTGGGGCATTATCGCCGCGCTTGTAGCCACAGGCGTCACAAAGTGCAGGGTGGAGCTTGTAAAGGAGGACGGCTCGGTTATAGACGTTACGGACAAGGCCTCCGACGCCATTGTCACCGTCAAGGATAAGGGCAGCGTAATAGCCGACGAGCTTCAGGACAAGACCTCGGATTTTTATGTGGCGGCAAAGAATAAGGGTCAGGACCTTTATGAAATAGCAAAGAACAAGAGCCAGAATATCTACGAGGTTGTTAAGGACACCGCGACGGATATCTTTACCAAGAAAGGCGAAGAAGAAACGGAGGCTCCGGAAGAGGACGCGTCCGAAATAGAACCCGAGGAAGGAACAGAAGAAAAGAATGAATAAAGAATTCGGCATGGACAAGATAGTAAGCCTTTGCAAATCCAGAGGTTTCCTTTTCCCCGGCTCTGAAATTTACGGCGGGCTTGCAAACGCCTGGGACTACGGCCCCGTGGGAGTTGAGTTCAAGAACAACGTAAAGAAGGCCTGGTGGAAGAAGTTCGTACAGGAATCGCCGTATAACGTAGGACTCGACGCCGCAATACTTATGAACCCGGAAACATGGGTAGCGTCGGGCCACGTGGGAGGGTTTTCGGACCCTCTTATGGATTGCAAGGGCTGCCATGCACGGCACAGGGCGGATAAGCTCATAGAAGATTTTGCTCAGGCCAACGGCATTGCGCTGGACGGCAGCGTGGACGGCTGGAGCAACGAGCAAATGCAGCAGTGGATAGCGGATAAGAATGTTCCGTGCCCGGACTGCGGCAAGACCGATTTTACGGGCATTCGCCAGTTCAATCTTATGTTCAAGACCTTTATGGGCGTTACGGAGGACAAGAAATCCGAGGTTTATCTCAG
>CAYFUZ010000008.1:0-10290 GCA_964346675.1 uncultured Oscillospiraceae bacterium
GAGATAATAGGGAATCGGGTGAGAATCCCGAGCGATCCGGTCACTGTAACGGACAGGCCAAGCACGAAATGCCATTGCGAAAGCGAGAAGGCGTGCTCAGGTTGTATGCCGAAGCCAGGAGACCTGCTTAGACAGTACGATAAGAAGTGGCTTCCTGTGAAAGCGCCTTGTCTGATACCTGAACTTTGCGTGCGTGTTTGCGCACGCCATGGTTGTGTATGGTTAAAGAAAACCGCTTTTAAGGGAATCCCTAAAGGCGGTTTTTTTAGTAGTGCAAACTAAAGTATGCAAAGTAGAAGGAGAATTTATATGAAAATCAAGAAAATTTTATCTATTGCACTTGCATTAGTGATGATTCTTGGCGTGTGTACGGCATGCACCGTAAAGCAAGGCAATGAACCTGATGACGGGGGAAAGAAGCCTGACGAAGGAGTAAAGACCGGACATTATCCCGTCACAATCGATACCTACAACAATGCAAAAGAGCCGGTTCAGGTAACTTTTGAAAAGAAGCCGGAAAAGGTTGTTTGCACCAATCAGACTCAGACAGAGCTGATGCTTTATTTTGGTCTTGACGAATATATAGCAGGCACCGCATATCTGGACGGCACGATTCGTGATGACCTTCTGGCGCAGTATGATGCATTAAAGGCTGCGGGCAAAGAGCTTACAGTAAAGGGTTATCCCACAAAGGAAGTGGTTCTTGCTCTGGAGCCGGACTTTATATTCGGCTGGAGAAGCGCATTTGCCGACAAGTCCCTCGGCGATGTTTCCGAATGGCACAATCTGGGTGTTAAAACCATGATCCTTCGCTGCTCAAACAATACAGTAGATATGAAGTCCGTTGCAGGTTGACAGGGCTTGGCAGCGAGTACGATATCCAGCAGCTTATAGTTGAACATTGCAGACAGTTGATTAGGCAGTACTGAGCAAGCAGTATTGTAAAATTTATTAAAAATGTATCGCCATATCCTTTTAAATGCCGACAAAATACTGTATGATTAAAGAAGTAAACTTAATACAGTTAGGTTTTTAACAGAAAGGAAATAAATATGGGACTTATCAGAGCAGCACTCGGCGCAGCAACAAGCGTACTTGGTGATCAATGGAAGGATTACTTTTATTGCGATGCACTTCCTGCAGATGTAATCGCTACAAAGGGAAGAAAGAAAAACGGCAGTAACGATAACATCATTACGAACGGGTCTGTAATCAGCGTAGCAGACGGACAGTGTATGATTATTGTTGAGCAGGGCAAGGTCGTTGATTATTGTGCGGAGGCAGGCGAATTTACTTACGATCAGTCAACTGAGCCGTCCCTCTTTGACGACGGAAAACTTGCGGATAATATAAAGACGGTATTTGCCAACATGGGTAAACGTTTTACTTTCGGCGGCGCAGCGCCTAAGGATCAGAGAATATACTATTTCAACACCAAAGAAATGGTCGGCAAAAAATACGGTACTCCGAATCCGGTTCCGTTCAGAGTGGTTGACGAAAGAGCGGGAATCGATATTGATATTTCGATAAAGTGTTTCGGCGAGTACAGCTTTAAATTGACAAACCCGATTCTTTTCTACACAAATGTATGCGGCAACATAGAAGGCAGCTATTCTACCGGTCAGCTTGAAGGACAAATGAAGACGGAGCTTCTTACAGCACTTCAGCCGGCATTTGCGAAGATTTCCGAGAAGGGTGTTCGCTACAGCCAGCTTCCGGCGCATACCGATGACCTTGCAGAGTTCCTGAACAGCGAACTTTCGTCAAAGTGGAAGGATCTTCGCGGTCTTGAAATCGTATCCTGCGGTGTGTCTTCCGTAACGGCGAGCGAGGAAGACGAGAAGATGCTCAAGGAACTGCAGAGAAACGCAGCCTTCAAGGATCCGGCACTCGGCAATGCATATCTTGTAGGTGCCACCGGAACCGCAATGCAGGATGCTGCCAAAAACCAGAGCGGCGGCATGGGTGCCTTTATAGGTATGGGAATGGCCGGAGCGGTAGGTTCAAATGCGTCTCAGGGCTTCTATGGCGGTGTGCAGCAGGCTCCGCAGCAAGCCGGGCCCGGGCCTCAGGTATCTTCGGAAGATGCGGCAAACCGCTGGTTCTGTCCGAACTGCGGCGCCGAATGCAACGCAAACTTCTGCCCGAAGTGCGGAGCAAAAAGACCGTAATCGTAAAAGGTAACAATGATAAATAATCTCAGAGACCTGGGCGGTATAAGCGCCCGGGACGGAAGAAAAATAAAGCGGGGCGTTTTCGCAAGAAGCGCCCTGCTTAATAATGTTACGCCGCAGGACCGTGACATGCTCTACAATGATATGGGTATCAGACTCGTTGTGGATTTGAGAACCGGCACGGAGACATACAGTAGACCCGACAGTGAAATTCCGGGTATTGCGTATTTTCATGTTCCCATGATGAGGGACAGCAATGAAGATTCCGCCACACCCAGCATGTCAGAAATAAAAAGGCGCATAAAATCCGCATCGGGCGATGATTCAAGAATAGCTTTGATTCCGGACATGGAAAAGCTCTATGTCAATATGCTCAGAAGCGGCTTTTCAAAAACCAATTATCTTATGCTGCTTAAGAGACTGGCAGGTTTTAAGGACGGCGGGGTTCTTTATCACTGCACCTCCGGCAAGGACAGAACTGGAATGATTACAGCGGGTCTGCTTGTAATGCTTGGAGTCGGCCGTGAAGCAATCATGGAAGATTACATGAAGAGCAAAGAGTCTTCGTTAAAAGAATCCGAGCTTATGTACAGCAGAGTCAAGAGCATAGGCGGCAGTGACAGATTGGCTTCGGCACTGGCGGATTTTCTGATAGTGCGTGAGCGTTTCATGGACGCGTTTCTTGCCGAGATTGAGGAACAGTGCGGTAGTCTTGATAAATTCGGCGAAGTTCTTGTAAGGCTTTCAAGCGAAGAATTAACGCAGTTCAGAAACAGAGTGCTGGAGTAGGGTCGCTCAAAATGATATGTTGGGTCTGACGGTTTTTATAAAGTCAAATATGAAAAGATTTTTGTGTGTAATGCTTACGCTTGCAATGCTGACGGGGCTTTGTGCGTGCAGCGCAGATAAGAAAAACGAAAAGACCAGATTCGCAGATGTAATTTACGGCACATTCGATACGGTGATAAGTGTGATAGCTTATTGCAACAACGGAGAAGAGTTCGACAATCTGCTCGGTGAAATTGAAGAAGAATTCAAGGCGTATCAAAAGCTTTACGATATATACAACAGTTATGATGGCATAGCTAATGCCAAGACAATCAACGACAATGCAGGTAAGGATTCTCTCAAAGTTGACGCCATGCTGATTGAGTTGCTCCGATATGCAAAAGATCTTTATATTCAGACCGACGGCAATATGAATATAGCTATGGGCGCAGTGCTAAAAATATGGCACAACGCCAGGGAATACGCGGCACAGTATCCGGATAAGGCGTATGTTCCGGATATAAACATGCTGCAGGAAGCATCTGAGCATTGCAATATAGAGGATTTGATAGTGGACGCAGAAGCCGGTACGGTTCGCCTTGCGGACCCCGAGATGTCTATTGATTTGGGTGCAATAGCAAAGGGCTTTGCTACAGAATGCGTTGCCCGCAAGCTGGAATCGGAAGGAAAAGATAACATACTGATTTCGGCAGGCGGCAATACCAGAGTCATAGGTATCAAGCCGGACGGTACTCCTTGGGTTGTAGCCATACAAAATCCGAGCAAGGATGAAAAAAATCCTTACTCGGAGAAGCTTAACATAGATTCAAGTTCAGTTGTTACAAGCGGCACTTATGAAAGATACTATGAAGTCAAAGGCGTACGGTATCATCATATAATCAACAAAGATACGCTCATGCCGCGAAATGATTATCAGTCCGTTACTATAGTCTGCAAAAACTCCGCTTATGCCGACGCTCTTTCAACCGCATTATTCAACATGGAAATCGAGGCGGGCAAGGCTTTACTTACTGCAAATGGCGAGGCCGAGGCTATGTGGATACTGGCGTCCGGAGAAAAGGTTTATTCGGACGGCTTCTCGTCTTTCATTAAATAATCATTTACTTATTCATTAAATAATCATCTATAGCCTGGGCTGCGGTTTTTCCGGCGCCCATTGCGAGTATTACGGTGGCCGCGCCGGTAACGGCGTCTCCTCCGGCAAAGACCGCCGCTTTGCTGGTTTGTCCGTTTTCGTCTGCGACTATGCAGCCCCATTTATTTGTTTCAAGGTCTACTGTTGTGGATTTGATAAGCGGATTGGGAGATGTTCCTATTGACATGATTACGCAGTCTACAGGAACTTCAAATTCCGATCCCTTAACAGGGATAGGTCTTCTTCTTCCGGAATCGTCGGGTTCTCCGAGTTCCATTCTGATGCAGCGTATTGCCTTTACTTTGCCCTCTTCATCGCCCAGAATTTCAACCGGGTTGTTGAGAAGCTTAAAGTCTATGCCTTCTTCTTTTGCGTGTAGAACCTCTTCTCTTCTTGCGGGAAGTTCCGCTTCGGACCTTCTGTAAATTATTGAGACTTCGGCGCCGAGCCTTAAGGCGCATCTCGCAGCGTCCATGGCCACATTCCCGCCTCCTACTACGGCAACACGCCTGCTCTTTTTAATAGGGGTCATAGAGTTCGGCTCATAGGCCTTCATAAGGTTGACCCTTGTAAGAAATTCGTTGGCCGAATATACTCCGCTTAGATTTTCTCCGGGGATATTCATAAATGAAGGAAGTCCGGCACCGGAGCTTATGAAAACGGCGGAGAAGCCCATGTCGTTTAAAAGTTCGTCCACCGATAATGTCTGGCCTATAATCATGTTTGTTTCAATCTGAACCCCCAGAGCTTTGAGGCCGTCAATTTCTTTTTGAACTATGTTTTTGGGAAGCCTGAATTCGGGGATTCCGTAAACAAGCACTCCGCCTGCTGTATGCAGAGCTTCAAATACGCTTACTTCGTATCCTTTTTTCGCAAGTTCGCCTGCGCAGGTAAGGCCTGCGGGGCCGGAACCCACCACCGCTACTTTAAAGCCTTTCGGTGCAGGTTTTTCCACTTTTGTTTTTCCATTTTTACTCTCCATAGCAAGATGATAATCTGCGGCAAAACGTTCCAGACGTCCTATTGCTACCGGCTCGCCTTTTATGCCTCTTACACATTTTGCCTCGCATTGGCTTTCCTGCGGGCATACTCTGCCGCAGACTGCGGGAAGAGATGAGTCCAGTGATATAATCTGATATGCTTCCTCAAACTGTCCTTCGGCAATTTTTGTTATAAAGGCCGGAATATTGATGCCAACCGGGCAGCCTTCGATGCAGGGAGAATTTTTACAGCTAAGGCAGCGGGTTGCTTCATCCAGAGCCTGAGCCTCAGAATACCCCAGAGCTACTTCGGAGAAGTTTTTAATTCTTTGCTTGGCGTCCTGGGACGGCATTTCATTTTTAACAAGTGATATATTAGCCATTCTGCTTCACCTCCATTTTAAACAGATTGCAGGTTTCTTCTCTGGCGTGTGCTTCGAATTCCTCATAAAGAGCGTTTCTTGTAATAGTTTCGTCAAAATCCACCAGATGGCCGTCGAAGTCGGGACCGTCCACGCAGGCAAACTTGGTTTCGCCGCCTACCGTAAGTCTGCAGCAGCCGCACATACCTGTTCCGTCAAGCATTATCGGATTCATGGATACGACAGTTTTTATATCATATTTCTTGGTTAAAAGACATACGTACTTCATCATGACAATAGGGCCTATGGCCACAACCTCATCGTAGCGCTCTCCTGCTACAAGAAGTTCTTCAAGAGCTTCGGTTACGAAGCCTTTTTTTCCGTACGAGCCGTCGTCTGTCGTCATTATCAGACGCGTTGAACAGGCCTTGAATTCATCTTCAAGTATTACCAGATCCTTATTCTTAAAGCCTGTTATACAAGTAACATCCGTACAGAGAGAGTAAAGTTTTTTAGCCAGAGGATACGCTATGGCGCAGCCTACTCCGCCGCCAACTAAGCAGACTTTTTTAAGATTGTCCGTTTCGCTGGGTTTTCCTAAAGGCCCCGCGAAGTCCTGCAGGTATTCACCTTCGTTTTTATGATTCAGGAGCTCTGTGGATGCTCCTACTATTTGAAATATTATCGTTACGCTTTCTTTTTCTGGGTTGGTGTCCGCAACTGTAAGAGGAATGCGCTCACCGTTTTCATCCACGCGCAAGATGATAAATTGACCCGGCTCCGCCTTTCTCGCGACAAACGGAGCTTCAATTTCCATAAGAGTCACCGAAGGGTTGAGCTCTTTTTTTCTTAATATTTTGTACATAAAATCCTCTATCCTCCCTTATATGACTATGAAACAATATTATTTTACTATACATTAACGGAAAATGCACTCGTTATATGGACTCTGCGGCTGAAGGGAAATTACGGGTACACGGCATACTTTCCGAAGCTTGACCGCATCGATGAAAGTTATTACAATGATACTCAAGCAGGAGCATGTATTCGGGCGCTTCCGGAAGCTGCGGAGACAAATCATGCAGCAGGCAGAGAGCGCAATATTAAACAGGGGTAAGCATGAGTATTATACGGGATATAAGCCTTGCGCCGTCAGGGCAGATGAAAATCGATTGGGTAGAACGTAATATGCCTTTGTGCAGAAGCCTTTACGAGGATTTCGGAAAAGAGCAGCCGTTCAAGGGTCTAAAAATAGCGCTTTCCGTACACTTGGAAGCCAAGACTGCCTATCTTTGCCTTTGCCTTGCAAACGGCGGGGCTCAAATGTATGTAACCGGAAGCAATCCTTTGTCCACACAAGATGACGTGGCGGCGGCTTTGGTTGAAAAAGGTCTTGAAGTTTTTGCGACGCACGGATGCACAATGGAAGTGTACGAGGAAAACCTTTGCAGGGTTTTGGAGCCGGGCCCCAATATCATAATAGATGACGGCGGCGATTTGGTTCAGCTCATGCACGCAAAATATCCCGATTTGATTCCGAATGTCATAGGTGGATGTGAAGAGACTACAACGGGTATACACAGGCTCAAGTCAATGGCAAGATCCGGAATACTGAAGTTTCCGATGGTTATGGTGAACGAAGCTGACTGCAAGTATATGTTCGATAACAGGTACGGAACGGGTCAGTCCGTATGGGACGGAATCAACCGCACGACCAATCTCATAGTTGCCGGCAAGTACGTTGTTGTTGCCGGTTATGGCTGGTGCGGCAGGGGCGTTGCAATGAGGGCGAAGGGCCTTGGAGCAAAGGTCGTTGTTACGGAAGTCGATCCTGTAAAGGCGCTTGAGGCTCACATGGACGGTTTTGATGTTATGCCCATGTCACAGGCCGCAAAGATAGGAGACTTTTTCGTGACCGTGACAGGCTGCGAAGACGTTATAACGCCCGAACATTTTGTTGAGATGAAAGACGGCGCAATACTGAGCAATGCAGGTCACTTCGATGTTGAGGTGGATGTTGCGGGCCTGCGCAGAATTGCAGTAAAAGAATATGATGCAAGAAACAACATTAAAGGCTATGTGCTTGAGAACGGAAGGAAGATATTTGTAATAGCTGAAGGCAGGTTGGTTAATTTAGCTGCCGGAGACGGACACCCCGCTGAAATTATGGATATGAGCTTTGCCATCCAGGCCATGGGAGCGAAGTATCTTGTCGAAAACAAGGGGAAGCTTAAGCCCGGAGTGGTGCCTGTTCCACGTGAAGTGGATGAAGCTCTCGCCCGGAAAAAGCTCAAAACACTGGGCAAACAAATTGACGTTTTAACCGAAGAGCAAAGAAAATATTTGGGATTATAAAAATGAAAAGGGTGACACTTTTGGACGGTGCTTTCGGGACTTGTCTTTGGGAAGCGGCATATGAAAAAGGAATTAAGAAGACGCCCACATGGATGTATAATGTAGATCAGCCCGGGCTTGTTGCCGGGCTGATTTCATCTTATGCGGAAGCCGGGTCGGAGATAATTTACAGCAACACTTTCACGGCAACCCGTTCGGAAACGGACAGGGAGGGTTACGATCTTAGGCAAGTTATAACAAGCGGTATAAAGCTTATAAAAGAGTCTGCCGATGTCAAGGCCGCGTATTCAATCGGTCCCCTTATGAAGATGATGCAGCCCAATGGGGAGCTTGCGGAGCTTCAGGTGTCGGATACTTATAGGGAAGTGTTTGACATTGCCGCATCAGCGGAACCGGATCTTCTTGTTCTTGAAACCTTCTTCGATTTGAATATGCTTGCGGTCGCTGCCGAGGCGGCAAAGGAAACCGGATTGCCGTTTATATGTTCAATGAGCTTTATTGAAACCGGAAAGACCTATCTTGGTGACAGCGCGGAGGATATGATAAAATGCCTGCTGCCGCTTACCCCTGCCGCAGTAGGGATGAACTGTTCCGTGGGGCCTGACTACGCGTCAAAGCTCATAGCCGAATTTGCGGAACTGACGGATTTGCCGCTGCTTGTAAAGCCCAACGCTTCAGGCTCGGGCGGAAGTTATAATCCTGCGGAGTTTGCGGATGCTCTGGCCCCTGCGCTTGAAAAGGTAACTTATGCGGGAGCCTGCTGCGGCAGCAATCCGGACTACATCAGAGAGCTTAAAAGGAGAATTGAAATATGAAGTGGCTTATAGCGTCCGACATTCACGGCTGTATAAGCAGTGCGAAAAAACTCATTGATATTTATGAACAGGAAAATTGCGAGCGCATACTGCTGCTTGGAGATATCTTGTATCATGGGCCGAGAAATGCCCTGCCCGGAGAATATGACACTGCGGCTGTGGCCGAACTTTTTAATAAATACGCTTCAAAGATTTACTGTGTGCGCGGCAACTGCGACGCCGAAGTCGATCAAATGATTTTGGAGTTTCCCATAACAGCCGATTACATGCAGCTGCCCATAGAAGGAAATGTGTTCTTCGCAAGCCACGGTCATCATTTCGGTCCGGATAAGCTCCCGCCGATTGGCAGCGCAGACGTACTGATATGCGGTCATACTCATGTGCCGGCATGTACGAAGCTTGCAGACGGTCTTGTCTATATCAACCCCGGTTCCGCCTCAATTCCGAAGGGAGGTTCCGAGAGGAGTTTTATTCTTATGGAAGGGAAAACCCTATACTTCCGAAATCTGGAAGACAACAAAACCCGTCGTACATTTGTTTTAAATTAAGCAAAGCGGAGTACGGAAATAAAAGCTCCGTGTATTGCATATGGAATTGTTTATACTTCTGCAATCGGCTAAAACACTTGTTTATTTATTATCAAGACGGTATACTTAATATGACAGAAACAGTTGATATAGTTATATTATTGATAGTTTAAAGGAGAAAGACAATGGACAAATATCGTCATTTAATCGTGGATGAGCTGCTTTACGAACCGCCCATGGATCCGGAGTATCGTAAAATTTATGAGAAATTCTCTCATCGTCAGCTTTGGATAGACGGCAATCTTGTTCCGGGCGCATTCCAGATGAATACGGCATGGTATACGGAAGCTCCCGCGAAAGACCCTATCTTTGCGGAACACGAACATGAGAGCGAAGAGATTATCGGTTTCTTCAGCGGAGATCCCAATACCAGAGAGCTGGACGGAGAACTTGAAGTAATTATCGAAGGCGAACATCACAAGATTACTAAGAGCACAATGATTTTTGTTCCTTCCGGGCTGAAGCACGCAATCAGAGTACTCAAAGTTACACGTCCTATATTCCACTTCTCGGTAGTAACGAGCCAGACCTATAATAACGCATCTTATAAATAAAAGAGAATAAAAAGGTCACCGGTACTTCAGTAGTGCCGGTGACCTTTTTTGATTACTTTTCTTTTAATCTTTTTCTATCTATTATTTTATATGTTCCTCTTGAACTGTGATGAAGTATTCCTTCATCACAGAATTTTTTTAAGGTTCTTAAAAGGTGCCGCTGGCTTGTTCCGAGTACATCGGCGCAAAGAGACATATTGTATGAGAAAACATTCTCCTTGCTTATTTCAAGCATAAAAGCAGCAAGCCTTGTTGATAACTGCTCATGGCGTGAATCGTTTTTCCTGATGTGATCTGCAAGGTATAGGACGGCATAATTTAAAAATTTGGCGTCATTATGGAGTTCGTTTCCATAATCCCTTAATGATATGGCGATGCATTTACAGGGGGTCAGTGTTTTAATGTCGTTAACTATTGGTTTGTTCCACAGGTTTGATATTAAACCGATTGGGTTTAAGCCTGTGTAAAGACGCTCTGTATGGATTTTACCCGCCCGGTTTAATGAATACGCAATGCATTCTCCCTCAACGAGCATATCA
>CAYFUZ010000008.1:10300-20763 GCA_964346675.1 uncultured Oscillospiraceae bacterium
CATTCACGATTTAGGTATGCGTTTGTGTGATATTGCTCATCAGGACTTTTTGGTTCACTGCAAGACAGTACAGGACATCTACGACGCAAAAAGGGACGGCAAGATTGCATGTGTATTTGTAATTGAAGGTGCTGCTCCGATTGAAAATGAAATCGACAGAATAGATATTCTTTACGGACTTGGCGTAAGACAGCTTGGTGTTACATATTCGGAAAGCAATGCTCTTGGAAGCGGCTGCAAGGAAGACCGTGACGGCGGACTTACAATGTTCGGGAAAGCATGCGTTGAAAGAATGAACAAGGTGGGAATGCTCATTGACGTATCCCATTGCGGAACACGGACAGCATATGATTCTGTTATGCATTCAGACAAACCGATCATTATGTCTCACTGCGGCGCCAAAGGCGTATGGAATACAAAGAGAATGGCTTCCGACGAAATCATTAGGGCTGTCGCTGAAAAAAGAGGCGTAATAGGTATTGAAGCAGCTCCGCATACAACAATGTCAAAGACAAATATGACGCATGACCTTGAATCCTTCATGGAACACTTTGAGTACTGCAAGAACCTTGTCGGTATCGATCATGTGGGTTTTGGTGTTGACTGTCTCTACGGAGATCACGTAGGTGTTCACCATGCATTTGCACAGGCTCTTTCCATTGCTACAACATCCAAGGTCGGTGTTCCGGAGTATGAAGAAGTTCCATTCGTTCCATATCTTGAAAACCCGACAGAAGCAAGTTGGAACATTGTAAGATGGCTTCTTGTAAAGCACAACTATAGCGATGAAGATATTGCTAAAGTTATAGGAGGAAATGCTCTTCGCGTTCTTGAAGAAGTTTGGGCTTAAGATACTGTCTATCGGGCTATATATTCTGCACGAGATTGTTGACCCATTTGCGTCTTGAAACGAGTATCAGCCCTATAATAACCTTTATGACCACTGTGCTGTATAGTATTGTGTAAAACGGTATTATGGGTAGTGTTGTAAAATGTGCCAGACTGTAAGCTAAGGGGACGCTTACCACCCAAACAAAACAGCAGTCAAACAGGAAGGTGACAAGAGTTTTCCCTCCGCAGCGCATGGTGTTATAACAGGCGTTGGCAAGTGCGTCAAACGGCATATAAATTGAGCTTATACGTATAAATATGACGGCAAGCTCTTTTACGCTGTCCGTAGTGTTATAAAGGTTCGGGATATCTCTTGCGAAAAGTAGGATTACTGCTTCAAGCAGCAGGGAAATTCCTAACGCAAGTGTCATAATTTTTCTGTTTTCGTCTATAGCTTTTTCCGTGTCGCCTGCGCCCAGATTCTGTCCGATGATTATCGCCAAGGATGCGCCGGTTGCTATATAAGCGCACGTGAAAAGATTCATAACCGTCATTGAAATATTCATGGCTGCTACCACGGTGGTGCCCCGCGTGGAAAGGTTCTGCCGCATCACGGTCTGGCCTAAAGACCAGAGCAATTCGTTTATAAACATCGGGGTCCCGGTAACGAAAATCTTTTTTACGAGCTCTGCGGGAACCCGAAGGTCTTTATATGCAAACTGTGCAAAACGAGCCCTTTTCTGATTGGCGTGTGACCATATAAGAACTATGGAAAGCTCTATATAACGGGATATTACCGTGGCCAAAGCCGCTCCTTTGATACCCATTTCGGGAAATCCCAGGTTTCCGTAAATCAAAAGCCAGTTACCGCATAAGTTTACAAGTACCGCGCAAAGACCGGCTATCATCGGTACCTTGCCGCAGCCTGTTTCGCGCAAAGTGGAAGAGTAAACTTGAGTCAGTCCCACGGGAAACAATCCCCACAGCATCATGCGCAGATATTCTTTCCCGTGCTTCAGTATGTTTTCAACACTGAAACCGTCGCCGCCATCGTGAAGGAATTGTTTAATAAGGGTGGGTCCGGCAAAGAGAAACACTGCATAGGCTATACAGAGCAGGGTAGCTACGGAATAGAGTTTCATTTTGAAAGAATCAGCTACGCCTTTGTTATCGCCCTTGCCGTAGAATTGCGCCGTGAAAATGCCTCCGCCTGCCATTATTCCGTATGTTGCCAGATAAAACACAAAAAGAAGCTGGTTGACTATGGCTACACCGGACATTTGTTCGGTACCTACTTGCCCTACCATAATATTATCCAGCAAATTGACAAAATTGCTTATTACATTTTGAACCAGTATGGGAAGTATAACCGCAAAGGTTTTGAGATAAAAGCTTCCGCTGCCTATAAATTTTTTTATCATAGTTCGTTATTATAGCACAAAGCCGGAGCATTTCTAAAACTATATTCAAATAAAGTACAGAATGATATAATCATTAATAAGTTTATAGCAAAAACTCCGAAAGGCTGGCAAGCATGAAAGTCGTACTTAAAAACCTTACAAAAAGATTTCCGAACCGGGACAGAAAGGTGAAGGAAGAGATTATAGCGGTTGATAATTTTGACTTTGAAATTCCCGACGGCAAACTCGTGGCGCTGCTCGGACCTTCCGGCTGCGGAAAGTCTACCGTTCTTAATATGATAAGCGGGCTTGTAGAGCCTACAAGCGGACGTGTTTTTTTCGGTGATGAGGACGTAACCGAACTTCCGCCGGAAAAAAGGGGGATAGGTCTGGTTTTTCAGAACTATGCTCTTTATCCGCACCTTACGGTGGAGAAAAATATTCTTTTTCCGCTTCAAAATTTAAGAGGCAGTGAAAAAATGAATAAGAGCGATATGGCGAAGAGGGTTCTCGAAGCTGCAAGGTTGGTTCAGATAGAGGACTGCATGAGCAGGAAGCCTTCGCAGCTTTCCGGAGGGCAGCAGCAGAGAGTTGCCATAGCAAGAGCGCTTGTTAAGATGCCCAAGGTGCTTCTGCTGGATGAGCCGCTTTCAAATCTCGATGCCCGTCTGCGTCTGCAGACCAGAGAAGAGATAAGAAGAATACAAAAAGAGACCGGCATAACAACCGTATTTGTAACACACGACCAGGATGAGGCCATGAGCATTTCGGATATGATTATAGTGATGAAGGCGGGGGTTTTTCAGCAGATGGGAGGTCCTCAGGAAGTATATGACAATCCGTCAAATCTTTTTGTCGCAAAATTTCTGGGTGTTCCGCCCATAAATGTTTTTAAAGGCAGCAAGGACGGCCGCGATGTTTATTATGCTATACGCCCGGAGGGGTTTATATTGGACCCCGCAGGCGATTTTGAAATGAAACTTCAGTCCGTTGTTGTTTCGGGAAGAGACAGTTCTCTTATTTGTACGCACCCTGAGGCACTTGATGACACAGTGCGCTGCATTATAAGTTCCGAAGAAGAAATTCCGAGCGTTTCCGAAACTGTCAGGTTTAGAATAAATCCGAAGAAAATATTATATTTTGATATTGAAACAGAGGAAAGAATTTAAATGCTTAGTCGGAATAGTAAAAAAGCATGGCTGTATCTGTTGCCGGCAGTGGTTTTACTCGTCCTTTTCATGGTTTACCCTTTGGTGGATGTATTTATATATTCGTTTGAAGAGGGTTACAATTCCGCGTCGCAGACTTTTTTTGGTGTCGGTACCTATAACTATTCTTATGTTCTCCGCGACCCGTATTTTCTTCAGGCGATAAAGAACACTTTCATTATCGTTGCCGTAACAGTGCCGCTTTCAACGGGACTGTCACTTTTGATTTCCCTCGCACTTGCTTCAATCGAAAAACTCCGGGAGCTTTATCAAACAATTTACTTTCTGCCCTATGTTACGAACACGTTGGCGGTAGGCCTTGTTTTTATGATACTGTTTCAAAAGACGGCGTACAGCGACGGCATGATAAACTTTTTAATCAATGCCTTCGGTGGGCAGTCGGTTGATTTTATAGACGGTCCCTACTGGGCAAAGATGACGGTAACATGTATCTACACCGTCTGGATAGTAATGCCTTTCAAGATTCTCATACTTACATCCGCCCTGGCGTCGGTTAACAAAGACTATTACAACGCTGCCAAAGTGGACGGAGCTTCCTCCTTCAGAATATTTACGAAAATCACGCTGCCCATGATATCGCCCATGATTTTCTACTTGGTAATAACCGGCCTGATAGGAGCATTTAAAGCCTATTCGGACGAAGTAGCATTATTCGGAACCAATCTTAATGCCGCGGGCATGAACACTATAGTAGGCTATATCTACGATATGCTCTATGGAAATTCGGGAGGCTATCCGTCATATGCTTCCGCCGCAGCTATTATACTTTTTGCGATAGTTCTTA
Source organism: uncultured Oscillospiraceae bacterium (assembly GCA_964346675.1). Lineage (GTDB taxonomy): Bacteria > Bacillota > Clostridia > Peptostreptococcales > Anaerovoracaceae > RUG13409. Next base: position 14,545 of record CAYFUZ010000008.1, read on the forward strand.
CGATTACGGTTATCAATCTGCTGGTAAGCCGCAGAAGTCTGGAAAGTCTGAGGTAGCGCCATGAAGAAATTATTGCAGGCAATCAAATATATATTATTGAGCCTTTGGGCACTTATAGTGCTGTTTCCGTTTTACTGGATGATACTCACATCCTTTAAAAGTTACAGTGCTTACAGCTCGGAGTACATCCCTAAACTTTTCACGCTGAATCCGACTCTTCAAAACTATGCAGATGCGTTTACGGCGGTGCCTCTTGCAAGGTATTTCGTAAATACGCTTATCTTTACCGTTGTCACAACATTGCTCATGATGGCTGTTATCATACCGGCCGCGTTCGCCTTTTCAAGGCTGAAATTCAAGGGAAAAAATCTGATCTTCACACTTTTTCTGGCTCTCATGATGATTCCCGGAGAGCTTGTTATAATAACAAACTTTCATACTATTACGAACTGGGGTTTTAGAAACAGCTTCGCCGGGTTGATACTTCCTTCTATTATGTCGGTTTATTATGTATATCTGCTGAAAGAAAACTTCGAGCAGATTCCCGATAATCTCTACAGCGCGGCCAAAGTGGACGGCTGTTCCGATTTCGGATATCTGATGAGAGTAATGGTACCTATCTCCAAGCCGACAATTGTAACTATAGTAATACTCAAAATCATAGAGTGCTGGAATGCCTATGTGTGGCCGCGTCTTATAACGGATAATCCGGACTATTACTTGGTGTCCAACGGTATTCAGGAAATACGCCAGAGCGGTTTCGGCCGTGAAAACATGCCTGCCATGATGGCGGCTGTGGTTGTTATATCCGTTCCGCTGATTATAGTATTTTTGATTTTCCGAAGGAAGATAATGGAAGGTGTTTCGAGAGGGGGCAGCAAGGGATGATAAAAAAACTTCTTTGTGTACTCCTTACAATTTTGACGTTGTTCAGCCTTTCAGCCTGCCATGGCTCCAAGGGTTTGGCTGAATTTTCACTTCCCGAGGATTTTGATGAATCAAAGACTTACGAGATTGCGTTCTGGGCTAAAAACGATACTAACAGATCTCAGGTTGACATATACGAAAAGGCAATATCCGATTTTGAAAATCTCTATCCCAATATCCATGTCAGCATACGTCTTTATACCAATTACGTTGATATTTATAACGATGTAATCACGAACATAGCGACGCAGACCACCCCGAATGTCTGCATAACCTATCCCGACCATATAGCAACTTATCTTACCGGCAGCAATACCGTGGTGCCGCTTGAAGGACTTTTTGCCTCTCCGAAATACGGCTTGGGAGGTTCCGCCGTACGTTTTGACTCGCCGAGACAGGATGAGATTATTCAGGAGTTTCTCGATGAAGGCGAATTTGACGGACATTACTATGCTCTTCCGTTTATGCGTTCTACGGAGGCTTGTTACATAAACAGGACTTTTGTTGAAAGACTCGGCTATGATCTTCCGGAAAAACTCAGTTGGGATTTCATATGGGAAGTAAGTGAGGCCGCAATGGTCAAAGATGAAGCCGGCAACTTTAAAGTCAACGGACAAAAGGTCATGATACCGTTTATATATAAATCCACGGACAACATGATGATTCAGATGTTGAGGCAAAAAAATGCGCCCTATTCGAATGAGGACGGGAGCATAGAGATTTTCAATGATACTGCCAAGGAGCTGCTTTTCGAGATTGCGAAGCACGCAGGCAGCAGGGCTTTTTCAACCTTCAAAATTTCAAGTTATCCCGCGAACTTCCTTAATGCGGGTCAATGTATATTTGCGATAGATTCCACAGCGGGTTCTACATGGATGGGAAGCAAGGCCCCGCTGGTTGATATCGCACAGGATAAACTTGTTGAATTTGAAACCGCCGTAAAGGTCATTCCGCAGTTTGATATAGAGAACCCCGTAATGATTTCGCAGGGGCCGTCCGTTTGCATTTTCAATAAGGCTGATAATCAGGAGGTGCTTGCGTCATGGCTGTTTGCCCAATTTCTTTTGACAAATGAGGTTCAAACGGCATATGCTGAAACGGAAGGCTATGTTCCGGTAACACATAAGGCTCAAAACAGTCCTGAATACAGGGAATATCTTTCGCTTGGCGGCACCGACGACAAGAAGTACTATGACATTAAGATTAAGGCAACGGAACTTCTTATAGCGAATACTTCCAATACTTTTACCACGCCTGTATTTAACGGGTCGGCATCTTTAAGAGATGCCGCAGGTCAGATGATAGAAAATGTGACAAAATCCATGCGCCGCAAAGAAGTTGTAGATGACGCTTATATGAATAAAATGTTCAGCGATGTAACTGCTTTGTACAGGCTCGGCCAGGCAAATGTAAACGCTGCAGGCAAAAAGGATTTTGGACCTCTTCCCAAGGCCTCGGTTGTTCTTTTAACGTTGCTCGGAGCAGCTTGGATTTGCATTGCGGTATATGCGATTTTGAAGTATAATAAAAGTGTCTCTAACAGGGATAAAAAATAGAGTTATATTTGTTTGAGGAGATTAATCTAAGGAGATAAATATGAAAAAGATTTTAGCATTGATTTTGGCGCTTTGCATGGTTCTCTCCTTTACTGCCTGCAAAAAGGAAGAAAAGGTAGACCCTGCGGCGAAATCCGAGGGTGTTATGACATATGCTGAATACGCAGCGGCAAAGATAGATGACAAGGTTGTTATCGAGGCTTACGTTCAGGCTCACCAGTCCTGGTGGGACAACAAAATAACCGTGTATGCTCAGGACCCTGACGGAGCTTATTTCATCTATAACATGGCTTGCTCCGAGGCCGATGCGGCAAAGCTTACGCCCGGCACAAAGATTAAGGTTGAAGGCTACAAGGCCGAATGGGCCGGCGAAATTGAAATTGCCGAAGGCGCCACATTCACTATCGGCGAGGGAACATGGCTTGCAACCGCGGAGGACATTACAAAGCTTCTCGGAGCTGATGATCTTATTAATCATCAGAACAAGTTTGTTACATTTAAGGGCATGACCGTTGAAAAGGCCGCTATATACAAGTGGGACGGCTCGGGACAGGAAGGTGACGATCTTTATTTCGACGTTTCCTACGATGGGAAGACCTACACTTTTGTCGTAGAATCCTATCTTTGTGATAAGACTACAGATGTGTATCAGGCTGTCAAGGCTCTTAAAGTAGGCGACAAGGTTGATATGGAAGGTTTCCTGTATTGGTATGAGGGCGTTAATCCGCATGTTACCAAGGTTACGGTAGTAAAATAATCATATCAACCAACAACATAAATTATATAAATTGAAAAAGCAAACAATTTTGTGCACGCTCGGCACGCCTTCGGGCTTCACGCTGAGCCTTGCGTTGCGAGTCTCGACTACCCTTCGGCAGAGTGCCTCCCTTAGCAAATATTGTTTGCTTTTTTAATTTTATACTACCTTACATAGTAATGCCTTGCTATCCATTGAGTCAGGCCGTCGAGCCCGGGATAAATAATACGTTCCGAAACATTTATGGAGTCGAGCATATCGCAGACGCGCCAGCGAAGTTCTTTGTTAATGATGTATTTGTAAGTATTTTGAGTGTTCCTGTCAAGAAAGCCTTCAATATCATCAATTGCCAGCGGCGTAATCGAGAAGAAGGAGTATTGGTTTACAATTCTGGCATTGGTCGAGGCCGGTTCTATTATTACCATCGCTTTGTCTTGCATGTCTTCGTCGTATTGATTCAGATTCTTGCAGACTTTCATCAGTTTTTCGATAGTATAGACTTTGCTGGTACTTTCCTGCAGGATGTCCTTATATTTTTGTGGAAGCAGAGAATGCAGCTCCGGAATATCTATTCTCCAGACCATGCAGTCGTCGGCGTCTATACGGGCCAAATCATCTGCGGTTACGGCAAAGTGCAAAGCTATAAGCGGTGATTGAGTCCAATCAAGGAGCCTCGTCGGAAGGCCGTGATGTTGTCCCGCAATCATGGTATCCCATACAGAGCGGGCTATTTTGGGATCATCGAGAACCGCATACTTTTTAAAGTTGCTAAGTATGGACATCTCAAGGTCTTTTTGTTTATCCTTGCAGTTCCGCTTAAGAGTTGTGTTCATAATATAACTTGTGTGCGACATTCCTCTGTAAACGTAGGAACTGCGGTTTCGTTTAAGAGCGGGTTGCCATTGCTGGTCCGAAATCAGCGGCAAAAGCTCCTCCAGAGTATTTATTCTTACTTCGTTAATCATCTCAGGACCCTCAACCTCTCATTCTTAAATGCTGTCGGAAGGCAATTATACATTGTCCCCCATGGTTTTTGTAAAGCAATTAAAATATCTCATTGTGTGACGGCGGTATCAATGTGTCAGCGTCTATGTTCCAAATTTTATTTATATAGTCATAAATTATAAAAGAGAAGTATAGAGCATGGCAAAACTCTACGTTTTCAAAACTTCTTTCCATTATTTCTTCGGCTTTTTTAAGTTTGTTGGTAACGGTGTTTCTGTGTAGGAATAGGGCTGTTGCGGTTTGCAAAATATTATTTCCGTTCTTTATATAAGTTTCCGTTACCTCGTAGAGATTGTCATCATGCTGTTTGTCGTGACGGTAAAGCTTCATAAGCAGGGGGTTTGTAAGATAGCTTATTCGATTATGCCTGTACCGTACGGTTTCACTAAGGGTATCAATAGCTTGGTACATTAAATAGTCTTCAACATAAAAGAGGTGCTCTGCTTCGGAGCAGAAGCTTTTGCCTAGCCTGATTGTGTCAAGGCATTGATTGTAATAAAGCGAAAGAGAGGAAAGTTGGGTGGAGGTTGTGGAAATTGCGGCGTAAGCGTTGTTTTCTTTTAGCAGAGTTTTAATGTGCTCTAAATCTATATTTGGATGTTCTCCGGTATTTTCTACCTCAAAGAAAATCAGGACACATCCCTTGTAAACACATGTTGCAAAGCCCATTTTCAGATCTGTTAGCTGTTCGAACAGGCGCTTGGTGAGCCCATCTATAGGTTTTATCAGCATCAGCACATAACGGTGCTTAAATGTAAATCCTGCTGCTCCGACCTTTGTATTGAAATCAAGAAGAGTTTCTATTTTGTTTTCAATAAGTTCTGTGATAAAGCAGTTAAGGACATTGCTTGGGAAACTTATATCATCTGCCGATGTAAGTATGTTGTTTGCGGTGTAGTAAACCTGAGAAGTGCTGCCTTTAACGCAAAGCAAGTTATTATTATTGTCCCAGTTTGCTTTAATCTCTTTGGAGGTGTTTGTTGCGATGAGGTTTAGTGTCATTCTCGAGGACGCGAATTTTTCTGTAAGTTCTGCTATTTCCTCGCTGCTACCTATATAAACTGTAGTCGGATCCGGCTCCATTGCAAAAGCGGCAGGATAGACTCCGTGTTCCAGTTCTATGCTGTCGTCCGCGATATTTGTGTAGATAGCGGGCATGTCGAGCTGTGTTATTAAATCCGAAAAATGAATAGCCATATTGTGAACTATGCTCAAGTTGTTCCAAAAATAATCAATTTAATTATGCTTCATGCACTTTAAACGCATTATACACTATGCAGGCTTGCCATTCAATAAATATGACAAAATCATTAAAATATAAATATACACATGTGTATATACATATATACTATAAAACAGTACAGATGTTACGGATATACTATAAAACAGTTGGGGAATACATTTCAAGGAGGCCGTAATAGCCGACTATGAAAGATACTATGCCCATTTCGCTGTAGACGCCGGCGCGGACCTTGTTATAGGTCATCACCAGCACATACTCAAACCCATAGAAGTCTACAACGGCAAAGCCATATTCTACGGGCTGGGCAATTTCTGCATTGAAGAGGTAATGAACTTCAAGCGCGACCAGGAAATGAAGCGTCAGGATATGAGGACGTCAAAGTCGCACAACGAAATGACGGCAATTTCCGAGGCCTTCAAGACCACCACCCGCTCGTTCCCCATGGATTCGTATCTTACCATGGTATGCAAGGTGGTTATAAAGGACAGGAAAATTGCCAGAGTATCGTATCTTCCGGCCTATCTCCCGGTGGGAGCCGAAACCTACATCTGTCCGCCGGACGACCCTCGCTGCAAAGAGGTTATCGACTACGAAAAGAAGATTACCGAAGCAATGGATCTGGACCCGCACGTTCACGACAGGGTTGAGAACAACGAGGTCGTTATAATAGGCTGAGCTTTTGCCGGGCTTATTGCAGCTTTTTGCCGGCCCGGGGCTTGCTACAGCATTTT
>CAYFUZ010000008.1:20863-40360 GCA_964346675.1 uncultured Oscillospiraceae bacterium
CTTTTGCCGGGCTTATTGCAGCTTTTTGCCGGCCCGGGGCTTGCTACAGCATTTTTGCCAAATCTCTTATGTCGGCAATCTGTTCAAGCGACATTACATGCTCCAGCACCATGTCCGAATAGGCTTCGTCCTTGGGAATGGCGGACTTGCCCATGCAGGAGACGAACTTTGTCCTGAAGGCTTCGTCGGACATGGGGTTTTCGGGATTGCCCAGAGTTTTCGAGACGGTGGATTCATAGGATTTGCCGTCTTTTGTTGTTATTGTGAGCCTGCCTCCGGTTTTCATTTCGAGGCTCCTGTCCCATTCGTCGTTCAGCTCGTAGCTTAAGGTGTCCGCCAGCCTAAGAATATCGGGCCTTGTTAGCCTGTCGTCGCCGAAGCTGTCAAGGTCCACGTTTCCGTCTATTATTGCCGTCGATACGGTAAAGGGCAGAGAGTACTTGGCGTTTATAGCGTTTTTGGGGCGCCTTTTATCCTCGGCCGGCGCGCAGACTGCTTGCGCCACTGTCGGCACCTCTGCGTGTATGGCCGTTATATCGTCAGGGTTTATGTCATTTGCATCCATGATGTTCAGTGCGGCGTTTATACAGCCGTGGTTACCCATGCAGCATGGCCAGGGCTTGAATATGAGCTTAGCGCATTCCCAGTCGCTGCCAAGATCTGCCAGAACCGCCGCGGGGTCATAGTTGTTTTGAAAATAGGCCAGGTAGAATCCTTGCTCTCCTTCAAACGGGTCTTTGAAACCCTTAATACCTTTTTCAGCCAGCAGTGCCGACGAAAAAGCCGCTTTGGCGCCGAAGGCTTCTCTTATTGAGCGAATCGGAGTTTCTTTGTTTTTCTGAAGTTCGGAACTGCAGGTATATTGGGAGAGGTTTAGACTCCAAGCATTTATCAGCTGTTCTTCGTTGAGTCCGAGTAGCTTGCATGCCGCAGCCGTGGCGCCGAACGATGTGAACACGGGAGGCATATAGAACCCGTACTGCGCAAATCTTGATGAAACCGCAGCTCTTGCCAGGCGGCACGCAACTTCCGAACCTACTGCCATTGCCGTTATGAAATCAAGACCGGAAATATCGCCGAGCTGTTCTGAAAGTGCCAGACTGACGGTAAATGTGGACGTGTTCGGATGAATCGTTGCGGTGGCTGAGGTGTCGGAAAAGTCCAGGGCCATAACCGCAGCGGCATTTGCGAATGCCGCCCATATGGCGGGCAGCTTTTTTCCATGACCGAGGAGCGTCGCCTCGGCTCTTCCGCCTGCTGCCATTTCTTCAGCAAACTGAACAAATTCCTTGCAGCCGTCGCCGTCCGCGCCGCCTGAAATTATGCCTATGTTGTCCAGTACGGAAAGCTTTTCGTTATGCACTGCATAGTCCGGTATATCTCTGAATGTTGTTTCGCAGACGAAACGCGCAAGTTCTTTTGTTATGTTCATAATCTTCTCCTTGTTTTATAAAAGCAATAAGAATAATTTATTATAACATTTCCGGCGGTTTTATCGTATACTATTAGCGATAATAGCAACAAGAGGAACAGTGGAGGTAAAAGCATGAAAGAAGTGTTGGTAAAAGGGAAAAATCTGCCCGAAGCATATCACGAAGCGCTGCTTGAACTCAATGCAGGCGGTGAAATAAGTGACTGCGCGGACTGGAATACAACGCAAAAAGAACTGTCAATGACCATTTTTGTGGAGGAGCCTATATCCGAACCGAGAATTTCGAAGCTTTTTATAGGCGGCCCCGAAGAACTGGAGCAATACAGACAGGAAATGCTTTACGGCATACTGGACTTTGAAGTTGAGCGCGGCAAATGGGCCTATACTTATCATCAAAGATATGCGGAGCAGATTCCTTTCGTCATAGAAGATTTAAAAAGAAATCCGGGCAGCAGAAGGGCGGTAATGGTAGTAAGGGACTGGAAGGTGGATTCGGTTTCGGAGGACCCTGCATGCCTTCAGCATATTCAGTATTTCATAAGAAAAGGGAAACTGGACTGCTATGTGCTCTTTCGTTCAAACGATGCCTGTAAGGCAACGTTTATGAACGCATTTGCTCTTATATGCCTGCAGGAAATGATAGCAAAAGAGCTTGGAGTTGAACCGGGGACATATACTCACAGAGCCAACAGCTTTCATTGCTATGAGAAGGATTTCGATTTGCTTGCCGGCTACTGTAAGCGTCTGGCCGATGGCGATGTTGATGATGTGACCTATGATTACAAGGACGGCTGGGACGAAATAATGGAGGCGGCCAAGCCGATGATTGCGGCCAGGGTTGAGGAGCTGAAGAGCAGATGATGAAATACACCGAATGTCACGGGCATATAGCGCTGGGAGAAGGAACAATAGCAGATAAAGTCCGAGCACTTAAGAATGCGGGTGTTGATTTTTTCAGGGACGGAGGAGACAGAGACGGTGTAGGGTCCGGATATCGCAGGGAATTTGAGAATGCCGGGATAGATTTCAGAACGCCTGTCTACGCCATATACCGAGAAGGGCGCTACGGAAAGTTTTTGGGTCAGCCTTATGAGAGTCCGGAGGAATACAGACTTTTAGTCCATGTGGCAAAGGCGGCCGGCGCGGATTTTATAAAGCTTGTAATTTCGGGAATCGCGTCTTTTGAAGAACCCGGAAAGTTAAGCTGCGAAGGGCTTGAACAAGAAGAGATAGCCATGCTTGTAAAGGTTGCGCACAATAACGGTTTTGCCGTTATGGCGCACTGCAACGGTGCGGACACAATTCGGTCTGCGGTAAGAGCCGGCGTAGATTCAATAGAGCATGGAATATTTATGGACAAAGAGGGCATGGATTTGCTTGCGGAAAATAAAACGATTTGGGTTCCGACCATAACAGCTGTGACACATCCGGCCTTGCAGGAGCAACATCGCAGGGCGGTAGAACTTGGTGCGTACGGAGGTGTTATCATAGCCTGCGGCTCCGATAGTGGCGCCGCCTCAAGTCCTCACGGCGAAAGCACGGCTGCCGAGTATGATGCCTTGATGGAATGCGGTCTTAGTCATGCTGCTATAAGTGACGCAAACGAAGCAATTCGCGCTAAGTTTCGTCCTTTTCGCGCCTGAGCATTTCCTGCACATGGTAATACATTTCATCACCGACGCAGGCTCTTGCCGACGCGCACCAGCGTATACAGCTTATCGTGTCGTTATATGCAATGAAGCCGCATTTCTCGCAGCTCATCTTTGTGTCGCAGGGGAACATTTCTATTATACTCCCGCATTGAGGACACTCTTTCTCGATAAGCTTGGTTGCTTCCGGTTTTCCTTTACATCCTTCGAATAACATATTTTATCCTCCTTCTGTCTTTATCATAACATTGAGGGGTTTGAAACTATGTTGTTATAACAACGAGAACGTTATTTATTCTTAACTTTTTCGAGCGTATATCTGAACTGTCCTGCGCTCTTCTTTCCGTATTCGATAGCGTCTGCCGGACAGTGGCAAATGCAGGCCATGCAGTGGGTGCAGTTGCCGTTCCATGTGGGTTTTCCGCCTTGTATTTTTATGTTATTCAGCGGACAGAGGCGCAGACAGACTTCGCAGCCTATACAGGCGTCACTGACTCTGAATTTTTTGTCGCTTATGGCATATTTATAAAAACCCGAATTTATTCCTGTGCTTAAAATTCTTCCGATGAGACCTGTTTTTTCACAAAGTTTTTCTCCGTTCAAAATAACCTTGATGATCTTGTCTATAAGCGGTTCAGCCTTTCTTATAATAGCGAGAGATTCGATTTTGTCCGGAACTTTGAACATTGCCAGGTAGTTTTCCGGCATTATGACGGCTTTGGTCCCCATGTATTCCATATCTTTTTCCAAACACAGCTTTTCGTTGAAGTGCCCGGCATCACCTATGCCGTCTCCGCAGGTCATTACAAAATAAACTTTACGGTTTCCTAAAAGCCGGGTGGCGCGCAGCCAGTTATAGAGCATCCTCGGCAGCTGCCAGGCGTAAGTGGGGGAAACGATGATCCAGGGCTTTTCGGATGAAAGATCGCTGCAGTTAGCTGTCTTTATTCGCTCCGACAGGTTAATATGTACGTCATTTGTTGCTTGAGCAATGCTGTTTGCGACATACTTGCTGTTTCCGGTACCGGTAAAATATAAAACCATAATACACCTCTTCTGCTCTTAGGATTATTTTATACTGCGTTGCTTTTTACGTCAAATTCCATATATAATCAAATACAAACAAATAATATATTTATGAGGAAGAAAATTCAATTGACTTTAAAGGATTTGCAAATAGCTGAATCGGGCAGGGTTACAGTTGTCGGCGACGGAGAACTTCGCAGGCATTTTCTCGATATGGGTATTATACCCGGAGTTGTAATCACGCTTGAAAAATATGCTCCCATGGGCGACCCCATGGAATTTTCCATCCATGGCTACAAACTGACGTTAAGAGTTGCGGATGCGGAGCGTATTCAGGTGGATAAACTCAGTGCCGAAGAGCAGAAGGCTCACGCCGCAGGCAAGGCAATGCTGAATAAAAGCCTGCTCGAGGAAACTATGAAGCTATACAGTGCCGGTAATCACCCAGGGCTCGGCGAAGGCGGAAGATATCATGACAGAACCAGCGAAACTCCTCTTCCGGACGGAACGCTTCTCAGCTTCGCCCTTGCAGGCAATCAGAACAGCGGCAAAACCACGCTTTTTAATCAACTGACAGGCTCCAACCAGCATGTCGGGAATTTTCCAGGGGTAACGGTGGATAAGAAGTCCGGGCAGATCAGAAACCATCCGAACACGGAACTAACGGATTTGCCGGGAATATATTCACTTTCTCCCTACAGTGCGGAGGAGATGGTTTCCAGGCGTTTTATTCTGGAAGAAAATCCGACGGGCATAATAAACATAGTAGATGTTACAAACATTGAGAGGAACCTTATATTAACTCTTCAGCTTATGGAGCTGGAGCGTCCCATGGTGCTGGCGCTCAATATGATGGACGAACTCACCGGCAACGGAGGTTCGGTCAACATAAATGCCATGGAACAATTGCTTGGGATACCTGTGATTGCGACTTCGGCGTCTAAAAATCAGGGTATTGATGAGCTTGCTGCCCACGCGATACATGTGGCAAAGTATCAGGAATATACGGGAAGGACCGATTTTTGCAAAGCCGACGAAGCCGGCGGCGCGGTGCATCGTTGTATTCACGGTATTATCCATCTGATTCAGGATCATGCTGAGGCGGCCGGTATACCGGTAAGGTTCGCCGCAACAAAACTGGTCGAGGGTGACCCTTTCGTAGAAGAAAGTCTGAAGCTGGATCTGAACGAAAAAGCAGCGGTGGAGCATATAATACGTCAGATGGAAGAGGAAAGAGGCTTGGACAGGGTGGCTGCCATCGCGGATATGCGGTATGAATTCATAGAACGTCTTTGCGCCGTTACAATTGTAAAGCCGAAAGAAAGCAAGGAAAGAATCCGTTCGGAAAGAATAGACAGAATTCTGACGGGGAAGTATACGGCCCTGCCTGTGTTTATTGTGATTATGATCCTTATTTTCCGACTGACTTTTAATGTTGTAGGAGCTTTTTTGCAGGACGCACTGGCGAAAGGCGTAGATACGTTGACCGTGATAACAGATAACGCTCTGGGAGTTTGGAAGGTAAATCCCGCCCTGCACTCTTTGGTAATAGACGGTATATTCGGAGGGGTGGGCAGCGTAATAAGCTTTGTGCCTATTATAATCACGCTGTTCTTTTTCCTTTCCATGCTCGAAGATTCGGGCTATATGGCCAGAGTTGCCTTTGTGACTGATAAACTTCTGCGCAGGATAGGCCTTTCGGGGCGCAGTGTGGTTCCTATGGTTATAGGTTTCGGCTGTTCCGTGCCGGCCATTATGGCTACAAGGACGCTGCCTTCAAAGCGTGACCGCCGAATGACGATAATGCTGACTCCTTTTATGAGCTGTACGGCGAAACTGCCGATTTACATATTTTTTGCCAATGCATTTTTCCCGGACAGGGTGGGACTGGTAACCGTGACTCTGTATGTGCTTGGTGTGGCTGTCGGAATAATGGTATCCGTGATAGCGAAACATACATGTTACAAAGGCGAAGCCGTGCCTTTTGTAATGGAACTTCCTAACTACCGTATGCCGAGCTTTAAAAATGTAATAATGCTCTTGTGGGGCAAGGCGAAGGACTTCCTGCAAAAGGCATTTACCATAATACTGTTGGCAAGTATGGTGGTATGGTTTCTGCAAAGTTTTGATTTCAGGCTAAACCCGGTTGAAGACTCCGCCGGCAGTATGCTGGCTTCAATTTCCGGCCTGCTCGCCCCGCTGCTTGCGCCGCTGGGTTTTGGGAAATGGCAGTTTGTGACGGCACTGATTTCCGGTTTTCTCGCAAAAGAAAGCGTGGTGTCGAGCCTTAACGTGCTTTTTCCGACGCACGAGGCCCTGTTGGCGTCTATTAGTCCGTCAGGAGCGGCGGCCTTTCTGGTATTCAGCTTGCTTTACGCGCCTTGCGTTGCGACCATAGCCGCAGTAAAAAGAGAGCAGGGTCACGCCGGTGCCGTAAAAATGGTGCTGCTGCAATGCGCGGTGGCATGGATTGCGGCATTCATTGTACATTTAATTTTTTAAGATTATATGAGACACAGAAGAATTAAAGGAAAAGACGCGATAATAGAGCGCTGCGGAGATTTTATTGTTCCGGGAGATCCGCGGGATTTCAAAGGCCGCTGGGGAGAGATTTTTCAAAATAAGTATCCGATAAGACTTGAGATAGGAAGCGGTAAGGGACAGTTTATCTGCACTAAAGCGGAGCTTGATCCGGACATAAATTATCTTGCCTGCGAAGGACTTGACAATGTTTACATCCGCATCTGCGAAAAGATAACGGATGGGAATCTTAAAAATATTAAAATTATACCCTGTTGGATGGACCATGCTGAGGAGTTCTTCGCTTCTGCTGAACTGGACGCTCTGTACATTAATTTCTGCGATCCCTGGCCAAAGAAGCGTCACATTAAAAGACGCCTTACGGAGAGGAGAAAGCTTGAAGAATACAAACAGATTTTAGGACCGGGCAAATTCATACAATTTAAAACCGATAATGATGCGCTGTTCGATTTTTCGATCGAAGAATTTGACGCAGCAGGACTTAAGCTCATTGAGATGTCGAGGGATTTGCATAACAGCCCCTATGAAGTGTACAATGTTCATACTGAATACGAGGATAAGTTTTCCGGCAGCGGCAAGAGCATAAACTATTGCCTGCTTGAAACTCAGTAGCTTTGGGAAGACGGAATTCGAAAACAAATTTTCGGAAATTCACCGAACTGAATTTGTAACCGAACAGAAATTGCGCCGTCATTAATTGCAAAGGGAGATTGTTCTATGGAAGATCTGCAGATAGTACAAATGTTTACGAATCGTGCGCCGGATGCCATAAGGCACTTGGCAGACAAGTACGGAAGATATTGTAATGCGGTAGCCTACAATATACTTTACGACGCTTCGGATGCGGAGGAATGCGTCAATGATACATATCTAAAGGTGTGGAACAGCATACCGCCCAGCAGTCCAAACAGTTTGAAGGCGTTTGCGGGAAAAATAGCCAGAAACCTGGCCATTGATCGTCTGGACATGCAAAATGCGCAAAAGCGTGGAGGAGGGCAAGCCGCTTTGGCCTTAGAAGAACTTTCGGAAATAGTAGGGATTGACAGCGACCCGTCCGAAGGCCTTGCACTGGAAGAACTGAAGGCGGTGCTAAACAAATATCTTGATGAGCTTCCGCAGGAGAAGAGGATAATCTTCATGAGACGTTACTGGTATATGGATTCCGTAAAAGACATAGCACGGCGTTTCGGCAAGACCGAAAGTGCCGTTAAGACCATGCTTTTCAGAATCCGTGAGGAGCTGCGCAAAGAGCTTACGAAAGAAGGTATAAACATATGAACGACAAAGAACTTTTGAAAGCTGTCGGTGATGTGGACGAAAAGTTTATAGACGAAGCTTCATTTCAGAAGGAAAAGAAGGAAAAAACGGCGGCGAATTTAGCAGACATAAGAAGGTGGGGCTGGAAGCGCTGGAGCGGAGCGGTTGCCGCAGTTTTGGTAGTTGCCCTGATTGCTACCATAGCCCCGAATTTTTTCGGCGGAATGGGTGCGAAAAATGAAGCAGCACCCGGGGATTATGCGTCGACGGGCACGGGATATGACTATTACAAGAGCGAAGGTTCCGACAATTTCTCGGAAAATTCGGGCACAGATCTTCAATACGGTAATCCGGATGAAAACTCCGCTACCGATAAATCAAACGGCGGAACCAATCTGATAAAGAACAGCGTTGAAGCGCTGAGCAAAAACAATCTCAAGCTGATATACACCGCAAACATTTCGCTTCAGACAACAGAGTTTGCCAAATCCGAAAAGGCTCTTGAAGAAGCGGTTGCCGCGGCGGACGGGTTCTTTCAGAGCGTTGAAAAGGATAATGGTAGCTATTACAGCGACAGTTCCTATCTTGAAGCGCAGTATGTGGTAAGAATTCCTGCGGAAAAGTATCAGGACTTTATCAGCGGAGTCGGCGAAATTTGTCACGTTCAGAATATAAGTCAGAACGTAAAGGATGTAGGAGAGGCCTACTTTGAAATCGAGAGCAGACTTGAAACCCTGAAAATCAAGGTTGAAAGACTGCAGGAACTTCTGAAGAAGGCGAGTGACATGTCCGATATCATAGTTCTCGAGAACCAGATTTCCGATGTACAGTATCAGATAGACAACTATCAGTCCGATCTTAATCGTTATGACAGCCTGATAGGATACAGCACGGTTAATATCTACATGCGCAGCGTTGTAAGAACGGAAGGCGGCGTAGAGCAGGACAACAGCTTCGGAGCAAGGCTTGCAAGAAGTTTCAAACGAGCCTGGAATAACTTCACCGACGGCTGTGAGGACTTTTTGCTGGGCATTGCGGAGAATATCTTTACTTTAATTATTATTGCGGCAATCCTCTTTGTGGTTATTCGTTTCAGAATTTTCGCTAAGCTCTGGGGGAAAATAAGAAAAAAGAAAGAAGAGGAAAAAGCTTAGGTTTCAGGTCGTTTATGGAAGTTTCAAATCTCCGTCCTTTACCCAGCCGAGCTTGCGGCATCCGAGGTTAATTATAGGCGTGATTATTGCAGGCAGCACAATAGCGATAAGAAGCAGGCCTATCCAGTCGAAGCTTGACGGAGCAATTGCAGCGGCGCCGCGGGAAATTGCCTCATCCGTCGGGGAAACCCAGCCCGTGATTACACCTATCGGCCCGCAGAGTCCGCAGGTTCCCATACCGGAGTTTATCGGAGCACCGTTCATTTCAAGGCCGAATATGCAGGTTGCAATCGGTCCCGTAATGGCGGAGCACAGAGTGGGCGCAATCCATATTTTAGGGTTCTTAACTATGTTCGGCATCTGAAGCATCGAGGTGCCGAGTCCCTGAGAAATCAGTCCGCCCCAGCGGTTTTCCTTAAATGACATACATGCGAATCCGACCATCTGTGCACAGCAGCCTGCAACGGCAGCGCCCCCTGCCAGGCCTGTGAGCCCCAAAACGGAGCAAATCGCAGCTGAAGAAATAGGAAGCGTAAGAGCAATCCCTACAAGGACGGATACGGCAATGCCCATCAGGAACGGCTGCAGCTTTGTCGCATTGTCTATCAGAATTCCGAAAGAGTTTGCGGCAGCGCCTATCGGCGGCGCAATGAGCTTGGCGAGCCCGACTCCGACGCAAACGGTTACGGCCGGAGTAACAAGAATATCGATTTTGGTTTCCTTTGAAACGGCTTTTCCGAATTCTGTGGCAATTATGGCAATTATAAGAACGGCCAAAGGCCCTCCGGCGCCTCCCTCGGCATTTGCCGCCCAGCCCACAGCGCTCAATGAAAAGAGAACCATAGGTGAAGCCTTAAGGGCATAGCCTGTCGCAACAGCCATGGCAGGGCCCGACACTGCCATGGCATATGATCCGATATCAATCAGAAAAGCACTGCCCAGCTGCTGGCCGAGCGTTTTTATTATCGTTCCTATCAAGAGGGAACAAAAAAGTCCCTGGGCCATTGCCCCAAGCGCATCGATGCCGTAGCGCTTAACGGAAAAGACGATATCTTTTCTTTTTAAAAAACTCTTAATGCCTTCCACCGCAACGCACCTATTCGGTTATCAGAAGACCGTAACGGTCATCCGCCCGTTTATAAACAATATTTACCTTTCCCGTATCGGGATTGGCAAACACATAGAAACTGTGTTCAAGAAGTTCCATTTGCAAAACCGCTTCTTCCGTTGTCATAGGTGTCAGGGTAAAGACTTTTGTTTTTGCTATGTCGATTTCTTCTACCGCTTCCGTAGTATCGGGAATTTCAGCAAGCAGTACGTCCTTTTGATCCTTGTGCTTTTTAATCAACTTTTTCTTAAAGCGTCTCATCTGAGTAGAGAGCCTATCTATCACTTTGTCAAGACAGTAGGATAAGTCGGCGTTGGATTCTTCCGCACGGAAGATTATGCCGCCGGCATATATTGTTGCCTCAAGCTTTGCCAGTCCGGTTCTGACTTCGGTAAGCATTATATTTGCCTCCGTTTCACTGGAGAAATATTTGTCCAGTTTTTCCATTTTGGCAATGATTTTACTTTTAAGTGCGTCGCTCGGGTTCAAGTTTTTGCTATTGATATTAATTTTCATAAATGAACCTCCTTAATATTTATTAGGTCAAAAATATTATAACATATAAATTCCGGTACATGCAAAGCATAGTACGGACACTTTCGCGCATCCTGCGGCTTTCAAAACCCTTGCGCATTCGTCAGCCGTGCTTCCGGTGGTGACAACATCATCCACTAAGAGTATGTTTTTTTCGTGTATGTTTTGCGCATTTTGGACGCCAAATACGTTTTGAAGCATGAACCGGCGTTCCGTTCCCGTGGACATACGCATCGAAGCGGTTTCACGGTGCTTATAAAGTATGTTTTCCGCAAGGGGCAGCCCTATTTCCCGCGCTGCGTACTTTGCAAGAAGCTGCGCCTGATTGAATCCGCGCTGCCTGGTTTTTTTCCTGGTGGAGGGAACAGGGATTAGCATGTCGTACTTATCCGGGCTGAGCATGGCTCGTTCAGCCATAAGCTTACCGAGTCCCTTGGCTATGTAGGTTTTGCCGTTTAATTTAAGAGCGTGTATTATGCGCCTTGGATGAAATCCGTATATGCAGCAGGCTAAAACATCATCAAAGGAAAACTCGTCCATCGCGGATTGGTATGGATTATCTATGGTCCAAACAATCTTTTCCATGCACGAATTACATATTCCGTGTATGCGCGAATTGTCGATCAGGTCATCACAGCATACACAATATAAATTTTCAGGAAAAATTAAGTCTAATAAAGCTCCCAAATCTTTTTAAGCCTTTCTTTCAGGCCGGAATGACGCAAAGCGCTGAAATTATTGTCAACCATCGCATTTACAATGGCCGGCACGCCCACAAGCACCACGCCCTCTTTAGCTCTTGTAACCGCGGTATAGAGCAGATTTCTTGTGGACAGCATAGGCGGAAATTTTGAAATCGGCATAACTACCACCGGGAATTCCGAGCCCTGGCTCTTGTGAACTGTCAGGGCGAAAGCCGCCTCAAGCTCATCCGCTATTGAATAGTCATACGCAACCAGCCGTTCATCGTCGAAGATAACGGTGATAGTTCCTTCTTCGTTGTCTACGCTTCTGACTATACCCATATCCCCGTTGAAGACTCCTTCACCGCTTTCACCGGAGTTTATACTGCGCCATGGAAGCATATAGTCGTTTTTGTTCTGTATAACCTTGTCGCCTTCGCGATAAAGCCTGTCACCTATGAGTTTTTCGTTTTTATGTTCGGCGGGCGGGTTCAGGGTTTCTCTTAAAATCTTATTGAGTTCCACACTTCCACAAGGACATCTGCGTGTAGGAGTTAAAACCTGAATGTCGGTGAGTGGGTTAAAATCTTTGTAATAGGCCGGAAGCCTTTCACTGCAAAGCTGCCGGATTGTAGCCGCAATTTCCTGCCCGTTCTTTCTTCCGAGCATGAAAAAGTCCGAGTCCTTGCCGTTATAGGAGGGGTACTCACCTTTGTTGATAAGGTGGGCATTTACGACTATCATGGATTCCTGTGCCTGCCGGAAGATTTCAGTCAGGCGAACCGAATGTATCGCTTCGCATTCCAATATGTCTCCGAGTACATTGCCTGCGCCTACCGAAGGCAATTGGTCGGCATCTCCTACGAGCAACAGACGTGTTCCGGGTTTGATTGCATTAAGCAGCGCCTCCATCAGAAGAATATCCACCATTGAGGCCTCATCGATTATTATGCAGCCTGCGTCCAGCGGGTTTTCCTCGTTTTTCCCAAAACGCAGCACTTCTTCTTCGTTTGAAAAGCCGTATTCCAGCATCCGATGTATGGTCATGGCATTTTCGCCTGCGGCCTTGCTCATGCGTTTGGCGGCTCTTCCGGTAGGCGCGGCAAGAAGCGTTTTGATTCCTTCGTTTTTAAGTATCGCAAGTATGGTATTTATGATTGTGGTTTTACCTGTTCCTGGTCCGCCCGTGATTACGCTGACCCCGTTTTTCAGAGACGATATAACAGCGTTTTTCTGATTTTCCGAAAGTTCTATCCCCCCGGAGTTTTCGGTTATTTTTATAAGGGCCTCCGTATTTCCGGATATGCCTGTCAGCTCCGTATTGCAGAGCATATAAAGTTTTGATGCTACCGAGCATTCCGCTTTGTGAAAGCGGTAGAGCATCAGTATGTTTTCGCCTGTGAGATTTTCCTTACGAAGTCTGCCGTCCATGACAAGTTCGAATATCGCCTCCGCCACCTGTTCTCTTTCAACATTCAAAAACTGTGCGGTTTTTTCCGTAAACTCGGCTTCGGGCATGTAGCTGTCGCCGGCCTCGGCATATTGTTCCATTGCGTAAATCACACCGCTTTGCACCCTGAACGCAGAGTCTTCCGCAAAGCCCATGCTTTTCGCAATCTTGTCAGCTCTGACGAAGCCTATGCCGTACATATCGTCAATAAGGCGGTAGGGATTTTCATAAAGTACGTTCATTGTTTCGCTTCCGTACTGTTTATAAAGCTTTATTGCAACCGCGGAGTTTATTTCGTATTTGGCCAGTTCTACAACCGTGTTTGCGCATTCGGTCTGTTCCGCATAGGATTTGGCTATGGCATTCGCTTTGATTTTACCGATGCCGGCGACTTCGCATAGGCGTTCGGGTTCGTTTTCTATGATTTTAAGCGTATCGTCCCCGAATTTTTTTACTATGCGTCTTGCCGTGGCAGGCCCTATGCCTTTTATTATTCCCGAGGAAAGATATGCGGCAATGGCGGCAGCCGTTGTAGGTTTAAGTTCTTCAAAAGAGGAGAACGCGAACTGATTGCCGTACTTGGGATGTTCCTTCCATTCGCCTCTTAAGCGATATCGCCTGCCTATTTTGGGCACAGGCATATTCCCCACTGCAAAAAACTGCTCTTCTTCATTTTCGAAGAGCAGTACAGTATAATAATTAGATTCATTTGTGTAAATCAGATCCGATATCTGAGCGATTATTTCTTCCTTCAAATTACTTTTTAAATCGTTACTGCAGATTTTGAGAGCAGTGCTTTACTCTTCTCTATTGTCCGTTTTGAAACTCGGATTGTACAGCATCCTGTTGTCCAGCGTCCTTACACGCTCCGTAAAAGTCCCCGGGTCAGCGTATTGAAGCGCATCTTCGAAATCGAACATGCGTGCGTCTATCATATCGAGATGGTGTAATAATTCGGCTTCCGGGAACATTGGCCTTACGGGACTTCCGAATTCGGGTTCGTTATGGTGAGAGATAATCATGTGCTGCAGCATGACGGTTTTTTCTTCGGAAAGACCTGCGGCCGCTGCGCGCTCCTGAATTGAGACGGCACCCATGACTATGTGTCCCAACAGGTTTCCCTTCATGGTGTAGCCGGAAGAAATGCCGTATTCGTTTGAGGCGATCTCATTAATTTTTTCCATGTCATGCATTATCACACCCGCAGTGACCCAGTCCTTGTCAAGATTTTTGTAAACCAGGCAGGCTCGCATGCCCATATCGAGCATCCTTTTAATGTGATAGAGTAGACCTCCCAGCTGCGCATGGTGATTGCTTTTTGCGGCGGGGTAGTAAAGAAGGAGCTCCTTATATTCGGAGAGCGTATTTGTACAAATTTTTCTCAGTCCGTCGTCATTTATTTTCCGAGCGACGTCAAATATGAAGTCGTACATCTTTTCGGGGTCTTCAGGCGCAGCCCTGACAAAGTCCGACATATCAAGGCGATCTCCCTCATTGGCAGGTCTTATGCGCATGATTCTAAGCTGCCTTACGGAGTTCCATTCGTTGACCAGGGCCTTTATCTTTACAAGGCTTCCTTCCTTTATGACGGAAAGGCTCAGTTCCTCGTCTTCGGTAATGTCCCATTTCTTGCCGTTTATTTCACCGCTTTTGTCCGCTACGGTGATATCCAGATATTTTTTGTTATTTGAACCCATTTTTATACCGACTGTCTTGGTTATAAAAAAGTCCGTAATTTCATCATTGGTTCTTAAATCGCTTACAAAATAGTTCTTCATGTTGTCCTCCGCACAGTTGCAGATTCATTATACAGCATTATCCATAATTTTACAAGGCGCTTGCGCCGGGCTATATTCCGTTTTTTATTTAATAACGCGGTTGTTTCTTATGGAATATGTGTTAATTGGATGAATCTTGTTGCAATGCTATCTCAAAAAAATATATAATACAATGTCAAGTTGTTTTTTATAGTATAAAGGGAGCAAAAAATGAGCCCATACATCAGCAGCGTGATTGCGGGAATAAGTGTCACCGACGTAATAGACATACTAATAGTAAGCTTTATCGTGTACAAGATTTTGGGCTTCATTCGCTCATCGCGTGCCGAACAGCTTGCCAAGGGCCTTCTGATAATAATAGTAGCGTCTCTTGTCTCGGAAGTATGTCATTTTTACGTTGTACACTGGATGCTTCAACAAATACTTTCTGTAGGACTTGTTGCTCTTGTTGTGGTATTTCAGCCGGAACTAAGACGCGCTCTTGAATATTTGGGCCGCGGAAAATTCGGTGCAAAGCCGTTTTCACTTGATGCTGAAAAAATATCGGAACAAGTGGACCTTCTCGTTAGAGCTATAGAATATTTTTCCAAAAGAAAAGAGGGCGCCCTTATCGTTATAGAAAGGGAAACCGCTTTAAGAGATATAGCCGAGACGGGAACCGTTCTTGACTCGCAGTTGTCCGAGGAGGCGCTGGAAAACATTTTTTATAAGGGTTCTCCGCTTCATGACGGAGCCGTAATCTTAAGGTCCGACAGAATTTATGCGGCGGGCTGTATGCTCCCGCTTTCAACAAATACAAATATACGCAAAAACCTCGGAACTCGCCATCGCGCGGGTATAGGTATGACTGAGGTTTCGGATGCCGTAGTTTTGATAGTGTCGGAAGAGACCGGTATTATTTCAATGGCTGTTGACGGAAAGCTCTCTCGCTTCCTGGACCTGAAGACCATCGAAAAATATCTGCTGAATATGTATCTGAGCAAGCTTGACGACAGTCAGTCGGCATGGCAGAAAATACTTAAGTCAATAAAGGGAGGCAGCAATGAGGCGGAATAAAAAACTGGATATTATAATAGCCGTTGTCATTGCGATAGTTCTTTGGGCTTACATTATAGTAATTGTAAATCCGCCCAAGTCTTCTACCGTAAGGCAAGTGCCGGTAGGTTTAATCGGTGAAAATGTTCTCAATGAAAGAGGTCTTGCGATAGCCTCCAAACAAAGCTACACGGTTGATGTGAAGGTCAGCGGCTCAAGAAATGAAATTTTGGGTTTGTCAGTCTCTGATTTTACGGCTGCGGCAGACGTATCCGTGTTGGATGAGGGCGAAACAACCATGACTGTCGTTGTTACGGGACCGTATTCCATAACGATAGACGAGATAAATCTTCAGAAAATCCCCGTCAGGGTAGACGCTCTTGTAAATGTTGACAAGCCTGCAGTCATCAATTGTGCTGAAAGTGAGGACGGCGAAATTACTGTGCTTAAAGCTGCGGACGCAGTGGCTGTAGTCGGTGCGGAGTCCGATGTTGCGCAGGTCGAGAGTGTGGAATATTTAATCAGTGCCGATACACTTAAAAAAGACGAAGCGAAAACTTTAAGCCTTAAGGGAATACCTGTTGACGTTGACGGTAAAGCGGTAAAAAATGTTGCCGTTGCGGCCGGTATTACAGATTTTAATGTTGTACTTTATGAAACAAAGAGCGTGGCGCTGGACATCGTTCTTGAGGGGACGGCTTTGTATGGAGAAAATTCAATTGAGAGCATAGAGCATACACCGGCAATCAAAATAAAAGGTCCCGCCGCTATTATCGAGAAAATTACCAGAATCACGGAAACTGTAGACGTTACGGGTCTTGATAAGGACACCGAAAGGGAGCTGGAAATTCACCTGCCTAAAGAGGTGTTCCTCTCCGAAAAGTCCGAGCCTGCGGTAGTCAAAATATATATTTCGGAAGCTGCCAGACTGGAATATGAGGCAGCCCATGCGGATGACCCTGAATCCGCAAACAAAGGAGAATAATTGAATGGGAAAATACTTCGGTACAGACGGCTTCCGCGGAGAGGCCAACATTGATCTTACCGCCAAGCATGCGTTCAGCATAGGGCTTTTTCTTGGCTGGTATTACAGTGCGAATTCAAAGCATAAACATACTTCGGATTACAGAGCAAGGATAGTCGTTGGAAAAGATACAAGACGTTCGAGCTATATGTATGAAAATGCCCTTTGCGCCGGCATTACCGCGGCAGGCGCAG
This sequence comes from uncultured Oscillospiraceae bacterium, assembly GCA_964346675.1. Taxonomy (GTDB): domain Bacteria; phylum Bacillota; class Clostridia; order Peptostreptococcales; family Anaerovoracaceae; genus RUG13409. The sequence continues at coordinate 37,729 of CAYFUZ010000008.1, forward strand.
ATGCATATCTTTTGCATGTGACAACCACGCCGTCGGTGGCATATGTAGCCAGAACGGAGAGTTTTGACTGCGGAGTAATGATAACAGCGAGCCACAATCCTTTTCATGACAACGGTATCAAGCTTATAAACGGCAGCGGAGAGAAGATGCCGGACGATGTAATAGATGAGGTCGAGGCTTATCTTGACGGAGACTGGGAGGTTCCGCTTGCCACGGGAGCGAACATAGGAAGTGTAATAGATCATGCGGCAGGAAGAAACCGTTATGTTGGATATCTGATTTCTCTTGCAACAACGTCTTATAAGGGCTATAAGATAGGTTTGGATTGTTCCAACGGCTCAACCTGGCAGATTGCCAAGTCCGTATTTGACGCTCTCGGAGCAACAACATATGTAATTAATAATCGCCCCGACGGACTCAACGTAAATCTAAACTGCGGCTCTACCCATATTGAGGGACTTCAGCAATATGTCAGGGAAAACAATCTCGACATAGGTTTTGCGTTTGACGGTGACGCGGACAGATGTCTTGCGGTTGATGAAAACGGCAAACTGGTAAACGGCGACGGAATCATGTATGTATGTGCAAAATACATGAAGGAAAGAGGAGGTTTGGGCAACTCCAAACTGGTAACAACCGTCATGTCGAACCTGGGTCTGTACAAGGCGCTCGATGAGCTCGGTATAGGATATGAGCAAACCGCGGTAGGGGATAAATATGTTTATGAAAATATGGCCGAAAACGGACACCTTATCGGCGGGGAACAGTCTGGCCATATAATATTTAAGAAGTACGCCACAACCGGCGACGGGCTGCTGAAGGCAATAAAGGTTATGGAATGCGTTACCGAGAGCAAGAGTACTCTTTCGGAACTTGTGGCAGGCATGAGTACATATCCGCAAGTTCTTAAAAATGTCGTGGTAACCGATAAGGACGAGACTCTGTCAGATCCTGCGGTGCTTGCATCCGTAAAGACGGCTGAAGAAAAGCTCGGTGAAAGAGGAAGAGTGCTTCTTAGAAAATCGGGAACGGAACCCGTTCTTCGTATTATGGCCGAAGCCGTAACTCATGAGGATGCGGAATCCGCGGTTAACTCCATGATTGACGCAATCAAAGACAGCGGCAGACTTATAAAAATAAGGTAGGAAACAGATTATGATACCTAAAATTACGGAATTGTTGGATCTCAGCCGAACTATTGCGGGGGAGCTTTTCGAGGGAAAGACCTATCCGTGGGAGGTTCTTGATGAGATTGGAGAATTTATTTTAAGAATCGGACCCACTCTTTCCGAGGAAGAGTTTGACAATCCTTCGGAGGGCGTTTGGATAGCAAAAGATGCCAGGGTTTTTCCGAGTGCCTATGTAGGAGCTCCTTGCATAATAGACCGTGAAGCCGAAATCAGGCACTGTGCGTTTATTCGAGGTTCCGCAATAGTAGGAAAAAAGAGCGTCGTAGGAAACTCCGTAGAGCTTAAAAATGTGGTGCTTTTCGACAACTGCGAAACTCCCCACTATAACTATGTGGGAGATTCCGTGCTCGGTTACCATGCACACATGGGAGCCGGCTCCGTAACATCCAACGTAAAAGCGGACAGATTAAATGTGGTCATAAAGGATAAGGATGAATGTATTGAAACCGGAAGAAAAAAGGTCGGAGCCATGTTGGGCGACTGGGTCGAAATAGGTTGCAATGCGGTTCTTAACCCAGGAACGATTGTGGGAAGACATACCAGCATATACCCGACGAGCTGCGTCAGAGGCGTAATTCCGGCAGAGAGTATTTTAAAAGACAATAAGGAAATAATTCTTAAGAAAAAATAAGTCTGTTACAAAAACAGGAGGAAAATAATCAATGAAACTTATAATCGGAACCGAACAGCAAATTGCGCAAAAGGCCGCGCGGCAGTGCGTAAAACTTTTGCTTAATAAACCGGACGCGGTTTTGGGTGCGGCAACAGGTTCTACTCCGCTCGGACTTTATGCCCAGCTTATAAAACTTTACAACGAGGGTCTTATTTCCTTTAAAGAGGTTAAGACATTTAATCTGGACGAATATGTTGGGCTTGACGGATCGCATGAACAAAGCTATCGATATTATATGGATAACAATCTTTTTAAACACATTGATATTGATATGAGGAATACCCATGTTCCCGACGGAATAGATACGTCCAAGGCGGCAGCATATGAAGAGGCTATCAGACTCGCGGGCGGAATCGATCTTCAGATTCTCGGAATAGGAGTTGACGGTCATATAGGTTTTGATGAACCCGGTACTCCGATTGATTCCGTTACGCATATTGTGGAGCTTGACGAAAGCACCAGGAAAATCAACTCGAGATTTTTTAATTCAATTGAAGAGGTTCCCACCCATGCGGTATCAATGGGCATCAAAACCATAATGAACGCCCGTTCCATTCTACTGATTGCAATGGGAAAGAATAAGGCTGAGATTGTTAAAACTTTTATCGAAGGTCCCGTAACAAGGGATGTGCCCGCATCAATTCTTCAGCTTCATCCGGATGTAACCGTTTATCTTGATATGGAGGCGGCATCGCTTCTTTCCCGATAAATTTTATAATTCAAAACAACTTTCGAAATCCGAAAAAAAGTTATTGACAATGAGTCATAT
>CAYFUZ010000009.1:0-40124 GCA_964346675.1 uncultured Oscillospiraceae bacterium
AACAGCACAAGGAGAGTTGTCAAGCAAAAACTCCACAACAATTTGACACCGTCCGACTTTCCTGTATATCTTGACCAAATGTTACGCAAATGTTATGATATTACATATTACATAGATTTATATCAACTTTTTGTACGTTATTGTGAGTATGAGCAGCCTTTGGGCTGGCAGCAAAAGGAGAAAAAGAGATGCTTACTAAGAGACAAAACTTTATGGAAGTTCATCGCGGCGGAAAACCCGACAGATTTGTAAACCAGTATGAATATCTGGGACTTGTTATCGGTTCGCCGTTTGGGAATCGCAATCCCAATCCCAAGCCCGGCGAAATGAACGTTGTTAATGCTTGGGGCGTAACGAAATCGTATCCGGAAGGAACTCCCGGACCATTTCCTGTGCACACTCAAGACAAGATTGTTGTAAAAGATATTGAGCGCTGGAGAGACTATGTAAAAGTTCCCAGAGTTGTATATGATGCTGAAGAATGGGAACCGTTCATAGAAAAAGCGGAAGCCATCGACAGGAAAGAACAGTTTGTGACAGCTTACTTTGCGCCGGGACTATTTGAGCAGAGTCATTACCTTTGCGAGATTCAGAATACTCTTATGTATTTCTACACAAACCCGGACGAGATGCACGAGCTGATTGAATGCCTTACCGAGTTTGAGCTTGATTATGCTGCGGAAATTTGCAAGTATATGAAGCCGGATGCTCTGTTCCATCACGACGACTGGGGTTCTCAGATTTCCACGTTCATTTCACCTGAGATGTGGAGAGAGTTTTTTAAGCCGGGATATGAAAAGATTTATGGCTACTACAAGAGCCACGGCGTAGAACTCATCGTTCACCATTCAGACTCTTATGCCGCCACACTCGTTCCGGACATGATAGATGTAGGTATCGACGTATGGCAGGGCGTTATGACGACGAACAACATCCCCGAACTTATCAAGAAGTATGGCGGACAGATAACCTTTATGGGTGGTGTTGACAGTGCTACCATCGACTATCCGGGTTGGACAAGAGAAGATGTCAGAAGAGAAGTAAGACGCGCCTGCGACGAGTGTGGTACGCTTTACTTTGTGCCTAGTGCTTCTCAGGGTCTGCCCGTGAGCACATATCCGGGAGTATATGAAGCGATGGTTGAAGAAATCGACGAGTATTCCAAGGAAGTTTTTAAATAGAGTTTGATAACATATTGTACAGAATATAATGTTAGGAACTCTTACAACACTGTTAAACACGGTACTGGCCATAGCCTGCGGCATGTGGGCTCATAAAAGATACAACAGCATGCTTTTAATGATGCTCGTCATCATAGCATCGTATGCATTGTTTAAGGCTATACAACTTGTGTTTCTGCAGTATTATTACAGGCGTCAGGACAGGTTGCATCCGCTTCCTCCCATACACGAGCTTTATAAGGAAAACTGGGAAGACAGGGACGAATGGGAGAATACCTTCCTGAGCCTTGGCATGAGAATAGTTGCGATAACAGAAGACCTTGATGAATCCTATGAAAAGGCTTACAGCGCAATAATTGACAAGGCCATAAATGAAATGAATCAACCTGAAACAATTTTTGCGCTGCGTTATGAGACGGTAATACGCAAGAAGTATCCGTACTATGCGGCTTGGACCAACTGCGGCACTGACGGCGTTGAAATCAACTCTGCGGCTAAGGCTTGGTATGCTTGCGATGCCTGCACATATATGAAAGGGCGTAGACCCGGCAAAGATATCTTTGTTCACGACGGAGAGATCGAGGTTGAGGACAGGGGTCTGCTGCGCTACACGGTGTTGGTTCTTTTTGCACAATCTCTTCCTGTGACGGTCAACAATCCGTTTGTTAAGAAAAAGAGGGAAGAGGAAGAGCCCGGAGCTACCGGACAGATTGTTGACAATTAAACAGTTTCTGTACAGGCGGAATAAGCCGCCTGTCGGAATAATATTTTCATTATTATATTTAGGAGGTTTATAATGGAAAAGAAAACCTTATCAAGCGGACTTAAGCTCTGGTTTGGTGTTGGTGACTTCGGATTTAACATGATGACAAACGTCGAGACGTTCTATTGGAACAACTTCTTGACGAACGTTGCCGGTTTCTCCGTAGCGCTCACCGGAACAGTCGCTACAATCGCAACTACAGTAGATGCATGTCTTTCCTGGATTTATGGCGGTATCATAAACGCCCTCCCGGCCGGAAAATACGGTCGTTACAGAACATGGTTCATTAAGATTAACTGGCTTGTACCTTTTATCTACGTGTTCCAGTTCCTGAGAGTTTCCAAGAGCGATACGGTTTCTGCCGTTGTATGCTGCGTTGCCGCTATTGTTTCCCACGTTGTATGGAATATGTCTTATTGTACTAACCTTGCAATGATTGCTGTTGCATCCGGTGGAGACTCCCACAACAGAGCTATTCTTGCTTCCAACAGAGCGACATGGAACAACCTTGCAGGTCTTGTTTATTCTTATGTAATGGTAGGTCTTTCAGCTATTCTTCCGGAAGCTCTCAAGAGCAACGAATATGCTGTGGCCGCATTCCTGTTTGCAGTGCTCATGGTTCTCGGTATGGTTGTTCACTTCAAGATTACCGACGGCTATGAAGAGATTGAAGATCCCAATGCTCCTAAAGTAAAGTCAAAAACGGTTACACCGGCTGACATGTTCAGAGGTCTCGTTAAGAATCCGCACCTCATCATGCTTATCATTGCCGACCTTGCAAAGTGGATATGCAAGTTCCTTGTTGGTTCCGCAGCTGTTTACTACTTTATTAACGTAATGGGCCAGGCCAAAACCATGCAGGCCAACTACATTCTCTTCGGAAACATCTGCTGTATCGTCGCTGCTTACGGCACAAGATACATAGCAAAGGTGTTCGGTAACAGAAAGACCTTCATGCTTGCTCTTGCCTGGATGATCGTTACACAGGTTATCGCATATCTCAACTGGAAGAATCCGACAATGGTATTCTGGTTCATGGTTATTATGATGTTCGGCTACGGACTTGCTTATGCTACATCTCCGGCTCTGTTCGCAGACTGCTCCGTATATTCCACGTGGAAGACGGGCAAAGATGCCACAGGATTCATTACAGGACTTCAGAACCTGCCGCTCAAGGCCGCTGTAATGGTTAAGTCCATACTCCTTAACTCAGCCCTTGCTACCGCAGGCTATGAAACCTACAGAGTGCAGATCATGGAAGCTACCAAGGCAGGAACTCTTGGTGACTTTACTCAGACTCTTCCTGATTCTCTCAAGAAGGGTGTTGCCGGCGCATTCTGCCTGTTCTCAGCTCTGTTCTGCGTAATCGGTCTTATCTGCATGCTGTTCGGCTATAAGCTTACAGATGAAAAGCTTGCTCAGTATCAGGCTGAGATCGATGCCCGCGAAGCAGCATAATCATACCCTCTATAAAATTGATTTTCGTAATAAGCGCCTGTTTTACAGCAGGCGCTTTTATGTTGGGCAGATATTTAATTTTCTTCTCCTCATAACCGAGCAAAATGCTCACCTAGCGCTATATAGCATTTTTTCGCCAAACATGATCATATAAACAACAATATTGAGTGCAGAATATAGTGAAGGGAGTAAAGGTACACGTAATAATATGAAAAATAAAATCGCGCATCTTTTGTTAAGTATACAGATGATAGCCGATGACATGACCGATGCCGGTTGGGATTTTGTATTGAACACAGCCAATGATTTGCCGTGCTTTAATTCCTATGCAGTGTATGTCGGCCAGCGGGATTTATATGCCGATGTCCTTTATATTCTCCCTGATGATTGCGGAGATTTTCCGATTGACAGGTATCCTTATATAACAAGCTCGGATAAAAAGGGTGCAGCGCCTCACATAAGATTGCTCAACAAATGCAATGCGGAAACCCTCAATTTTGTAATCGATGTTTTTAAAAGATACAGAGCTTTTGAGAATCAATTGTATGCTGTAATACTGGACAACGGCAGCCTTACGGAGCTGCTGGAGGTGGCTATAGATTTCTTAAAAAATCCCATGTATGTGGTAGATAATATGTTTTGCATATTATCGCTTCCTCAGTATGCCAGCGGTATGCGGGAGTTTGAGTATGATAAAAAAACAGGCAAGAGTTATATACCTCTCTGGCTTATAAACGAGTTTAAATTCGATGATGAATTTCAAACAACCCTCAGCACACGCAGTGCAAAAATATGGAGCAATGACCAGTTCCCGCGCAATTGCAGATGTATGTATGTAAACGTATGGGATGGTACCTATTATGCGGGGCGTTTGCTTATAGAGGAGTTGTGGAAGAGTTTCCAGCCGGGAGATTTTACTGTCGCCGAGTTTGTTGCCGAATTTATACGTCACATCATGATAAGGGACGCTCAATCGGATGAAGGGCAGGCGAATAGTTTTGAGCGCTTGTTTCAAACGCTTATCAGCGGTGACGGAGTGAAGCAGGAAGACCTGTCCAATTTTATGTATGCAATGAGCTGGAATACGGAGGACAGTTATGTAGGTCTGAAGACAGAGAGCCAGGAGAGTGTTTCAGTTCGCAGTGACAATTCTCTCCGTAGCCGTTTGTCAGAATATATAAAGGAATTCTTTTCATTTTTGGATGAGGACTCAAAAAAGGAAATTAACGAACTATTCACCAAACTTACAGATTTGTATATAGAACTTGTGGACTGTTGCATAGAGGCTTATCACCCGGATATGTTTCTTTGGCATGATGATTGGGGTCACCAAAGAGGATATTTTTTCTCCATGGAGACATTGGAAGAAGTTTTCGTTCCGCATGTAAGAAGGCTGTCCGATTACATTCACAGTAAGGGCATGTATTTTGAACTGCACAGTTGTGGATTGAATGAGCAGAATGTTCCGTCAATGATTAATGCCGGGGTTGACATGTGGATTCCACAGCCCATGAATAATTATTTTGAGCTTGCAAAAAAGTATCATGATAAGATTATGATAGGCGTTGATATGCCTACATATGTGGAAGATACTCCTGACGAAGAGGTTGAGAGGCTTGCTGAAAAGTTTTTCGAGGATTACAAGGATTTGAGAATATACATTAATGACAGAAGACAGCCGGATATGAGGTTTTCACAAACGATATACAGACTGTCGCGAGAATATTACAAGGACAAATAAAAAATTGTCCTTGTAATTAAAAATTAAGAATTTTTGTCTTTTAATTAAAACTACAATGTTTCACACGGGATTGACGTTTTGGGAAAGATTTCGTAGGCCAGCAGAAGGCGAAATCTCATGTCGGCATCATCAAGGTTTATGCCAGTCTGTTCGCATATGCGTCCCACCCTGTAAATTACGTTGTTTCGGTGCATGTGCATAGTCTTTGCCGTTTCAGTAGCCTTGCGGTCGTAGCGCAGATATACATACAACAACTCCAAGTTGTTGGTTCCGTGCTTTTTGTCATAATCACTGATGTTTTTCAACATGTTATAGGCTATTGTATTGCGTGCAAGATATGCGCTTTGAGGATCTGCAGTGAGAAGGTATTTCGGATAGCAATCGTCAAAGAAAGCGGCTTCCTTGGGACTGCTGCAGGCTATTGCAACTTTAGCCTGTTCATTTGCAACGGCCACATCGGTTAAAACGGTGAATTTGTCGCTTATTCCACAGCTGGCATTGTATCGTACGAGTATTTTTATCAGGCTTTCGTATATCTCGGGGAACTTATCCCGAGTTTTTGGCGGCTGCACCAAAAGAACCATGAGACTTTGCTGATATAGTGTAATTTTTGCATCCGGACAATAAGACGTGATTTCGCGTTCAATGCGTTGCATCATTATATTGCTTGAATCTTCAGTCGCTATTCTCATAAATCTGAAATTAGACTGGAAGGGCAGACCGGAATTTCTGGCACGGTTTCTCGCCGCCTCCTCGCTTAGACTGTTGGGACCGGTAAGTGAGATTAATAGACTGTCATGGATATGAGGCATCTGATTGTTATCCAGCCATTGCCTTTCAAAACACACCATGAGGTGATCCACTAACATCTTAAATAGATCTTTGAGACCTGGTGTAGACGGTCTGTTGTTGCACAGCATTACGATATGGGAATAGTAATTGTTATAGTAGTGAACTACTTTACAAACCGTAGTGTAACTACATATGTTTTTTTCGGTGTTTTCATATATATCGACCGCATCACACCATATTTCGGTCATTTTATGTTTGTTGAATTTGTCAATGGCGTCCTGGTCGTGATAGCCGTTTTTAACAAGGCGTGTAGTGATGGGGTCGTCGCAATCAAGCCCTTCGGTATAAGCAACCAGCGCAAAAGAAGAATCCGAAATGGTAATGTAGTTGCCGATTACCGTTTCGGAAAGGCTTAAAAGTTCTTGAATGGAGCGCTTTCTTATTAGGTATTCATCCATCTTTGAACACCACCTGAAAATCGTCGAAAATATGGATTGAACGTAAGAAAAAAAGTCGATAAAGGCGCCTGAAAAATCTACAAAAAAAAGATTTATCTTGACCAACTCCTCCGGAATTTCGTCTTCCGGTTTTTTGACAACTATAAAGCAGACGTTTTTATCGCGTTCATCTGTATTTTGAATATGAGAGAGTGTGGTGACATAAATTTGTTCCTGATATAGACCTTGGGTTTTTTGATTTACCAGTCCCACACCGGAAAAAGCCCGATCTTTATCTTCCAAATACTCCTTCGGATTATACTTTTTGATGTAGTCTAGAAGTATATTTGCGCTCAGTTGCATAGTTCGCCTCCTGCTTGTTGTACTGCAGTCAATATTTTTTCATATTGTTGAGTAAAAGTCAAGAATTTTTGTAGAAAATCACAACTCATTTTTTTGTTGAAATTTCAAGGTTTTCAAGTTCTCGTGTCTTTGTGAAGAGTATTTATTAACAATAAACAATCGCTATTGTGCGTAAAATATTGTAGGTTTCAACAATGCTATATAGTAAAATTTCCAGTATAGTATAACTGTACTCGTATACATTAAATTTCAAAACCATTTTAATTTCTGAAAGGAGAAACTACACAATGATTGACAATGTAAAGCAGATTGTTTCTGCAGGTAAACTCAAGCAGGTAGAGGCCGCTGTTAAGGAAGCCATCGATGGTGGCGCTACTCCGGATCAACTTCTTGATGCCATGTCCGCTGCTATGGACGTTGTAGGCGAAAAGTTCCAGAAGAACGAAATCTATGTTCCTGAAATGCTGATTGCTGCCAAGACTATGCAGCGCGGTGTTGGTGTTCTTAAGCCGCTCATGGCCGGAGACTCTGCTGGCAAATATGGAAAGTTCATAATCGGAACCGTTGCCGGAGACCTTCACGACATAGGCAAGAACCTTGTAGCAATCATGGTTGAGGCTGCCGGATTTGAAGTTATCGACCTCGGAATCGACGTGCCGGCTGAAAAGTTTGTAGAGGCGATAAAGGCTAATCCGGATTGCCGTGTTGTAGGTGTTTCCGCACTTCTGACAACAACAATGGAATCCATGAGAAATACCGTAAAGGCTATTATCGACGCAGGTCTTAAGAGCCAGGTTAAGATTATGGTTGGTGGAGCTCCCATCACACAGGCATTCGCTGATGAGATTGGTGCTGACGCTTTCACAACAGACGCTGCTTCCGCCGCTTCAAAGGCAAAGGAACTTGCGTAACAGTTAGTGACACCGGGGGTGGGGCGGGGCAGTTTCCTGTCTCACCCTTTTTAATGATTTTGGAAGTTGAGAAAAATGCATTTTAATGATGAATTGACGCACGAACATGGTAAGGGTCATACGCATACGCACGTGGAACTTGCGGCGTTTGACAGTATTGATCAAGCCATAGCTCTTATGACCTTTATGCTTGATCACAACGAGCATCATGCCGAGGAGCTGCATGAGCTTTCCCATAAGCTGGAGGCTACCGGCAGAGTTGAGGCTGCTGTTCTCACAGGCAAGGCGCTTGACAAATACCGTGCCGGAAATGAGGAGCTTGCAGCGGCGCTGCAGTTTCTGAAAGAGGGTAAGTGATATGTGCCTTTCAACTGTATATGCGCTAATCAACGGACAGGAGAACAAACTTTGCGAGTATGTTTGTTCCATTAAGTCCGAAGGCGATATCATAACACTCACGGATGTGATGGGTGTGGAGACTACGGTAAGGGGAAGTCTCAAGTTTCTGGACCTCATAAAGGGCCGGGTGCTCATTGAGGGAGCCGTGCTGTGAGGTACGAGCTCATTCGTGAAATTTTCAACAAATGTTCAGGCAATCAAATGCGGGATGTGTTTGTCAGTGATATCGACACGGACGACCCGGAGCAATACGTCAGGAACATTATAAAAGGAACCATAACGCTTATGGAAAAAAGCGAATTCCCCAACGGAGATATTGTCATTGATGTGGAAACGGACGGGCTGAGGCAGCGTTTCGGATTCAGCAGGGACTGAAATGGATAAGAACTAGGAATAATAAATATATAGGGAGTATATGGGGAGTATATGGCATATACAATTGCTGTCGCCGGTAAGGGCGGCGTAGGTAAGACGACATTTTGCGGCATGCTCATTGACTGGATGTGTAATAACGGGGAGTCCCCGGTACTGGCAGTTGATGCGGATGCCAATTCGAATTTGAATGAAGTCTTGGGTGTCGAAGTTGAAATGACTTTGGGCGACATCAGAGAACTTGTTGAGAATGCGGAAAACCAGCTTGAAAGCCCTATTCCCATCAGTATGGGCAAGGGAGATTTCATGCGGCAACAACTTCATTCCGCTCTTGTTGAGGATGATGACTTTGATCTTTTGGTTATGGGCCGCACTCAAGGAAAAGGATGTTATTGTTTTGTAAACGGTCTGCTTCAGACAGAGCTTCAAAGACTTGAAAAAAACTATAAATACATGGTTGTTGACAACGAGGCCGGTATGGAACATATAAGCAGGGGAATTCTTCCTACTGTTGATTATGTGATTTTGGTGTCGGATTCTTCCAGACGCGGCATTCAGGCCGCGGCAAGAATAGCCGAACTCGTAGGCCAGGTTGGGATGACGCCGAAAGAGATGGTTTTGGTTGTTAACAGAGCTCCTGGCGGAGTTTTGAATGAAGGTATTATAGAAGAAATAAAGAAACACAACCTGAATCTTATAGGAGTAATCCCTCAGGATGATAAGGTTTACGAATATGACTGTAACGGCCAGGCAACTAGTAAGCTTCCGCCGAATGACGGAGCAAAAAAAGCCGTTAATGAAATCGCTTCTAAATTATTTAAATAAAGAATTACAGGGAGGACAAAAAAATGGCGTTTAAACGCGTACCGCAGACCTTTCCCGTGTCCATCAATGAGGTGACTTTCGGGACCGGAGAAAAGGCTGTAACCATTGGCGGAGAAAATACATTTCCGCTTTACACATTCGATGCACCCGCAAAGAACAGGGTAGCCATCGGATTGGAAATAACCGATGAGGGAGTGGATATGACACTTCCGCGTATGGCTGAAACGTTTAAGGGTTGCAATACGGCTGCAGAATGCGCTAAAAAGGCGGAAACACTTGAAGGTGTTGACTTCATAGCGCTTTCTTTGGTGAATGCTGATCCTAACGGCGCAAACAAATCCGTTGAAGACTGCGTAGCAGTTGCCAAGGAGGTTTGTGAGGCTATTACAAAGCCGCTTGTTGTTATGGGCTGCAAGAATGCCGAAAAAGACGGGCAGCTTTTCGGAAAAATCGCAGAGGCTCTTCAGGGGAAGAACGTACTTTTCTTTTCTTGCAAGGAAGAAAACTATAAGGTGGCCGCAGCTTCCGTTGTTATGGCCTACGGACAGAAGATTTCCGCGGAATCCGCAGTTGATATTAACCTCGCGAAGCAGCTTAATGTACTCATAAGCCAGATGGGCATTGCGGCTGAGAACTGTGTTATGAACGCAGGTTCTGCTGCTGCAGGCTACGGTTTTGAGTATGTAGCGTCAACGCTCGACAGAATAAGAGCCGCCGCACTTTCCCAGAACGATACTATGCTCCAAATGCCGATAGTTACTCCTGTTGGTGATGAAGCATGGGCAGTTAAGGAGGCTGTCGTTTCCGAGGAAGATTTGCCGGAATGGGGACCGAGAGAAGACAGAGGAGTTGCCATGGAAGTTTCCACGGCAGCATCCGTTATTGTCGGAGGTTCCGATGCTGTTATTCTCAAGCATCCGGAATCCGCGCAAACCATATATTATCTCACCGCACATCTTGGATAAAAAAGGAGGGAATTCAAAATGGCATTAAAAGGTATTGATGTTTTCAAGCTCACTCCTAAAACAAACTGCAAGGAGTGCGGCAATCCGACTTGCATGGCTTTCGCCATGAAGGTAGCGCAGGGCACGGTTGAAGTTGATAAGTGTCCGCATATGTCCGCCGAAGCAAAGGCACAGCTTTCCGAAGCAACCGCTCCTCCGATGAAGAGCGTTAAGGTCGGCGCAGGTGCCGCAGAACATGTGCTGGGCGGAGAAACGGTTCTGTTCAGGCATGAAAAGACATTCGTGTCCAAAAACCTTTTCGGTATCAACGTATGTCCGGGATGCTTCGACGATAAGTTTGCCGAAGCTGAGAAGGTTGATTATGAACGTATCGGCGAAAGAATGTATGTTGAAGTTCTTAACCTTGAATTTGCAGGGGATAAGGATGCTTATATAGAGCTTGTCAAGAAGGCTACGGGCAAAAACAGAGTCCTCATTCTGGATTGCAAGGATGTTGAAGTTGCGAAGGCTGCTGTAGAAGTCTGCAAGGCGGAAAATCCCGTTCTCAACGGAGCAACACCCGAGAACTATGCTGAAATGCTTGAAATAGCAAAGGCTGCGAACTGTGTACTTGGACTATCCGCAAATGACCTTGATGCGCTCTATGATTTAGCGGCCGCCGTTGACCCGCAGTACAATAAGCTCTTACTTGACGTAACCGTGGAAGGCATGAAGGAAAGCTTCGAAAATGCCGTTCAGGTAAGAAGAGCTGCTCTTAAGGATAAGGACAGACCTTTCGGTTATCCTTCAATTGTTAATGTCGGCAAGCTTGCGCCGGACAACAAAATGCTTCAGCTGGCTCTTGCGTCCGCATTCGTTGTCAAATACGGTTCCATAATTATCATGGATGAGATGAAGTACAGAGACGCTCTTCCGCTTTACGGATTGAGACAGAACATCTATACGGATCCTCAAAAACCCATGAAGGTCGAGCCGGGTGTTTACAAGATTAACGGGGCCGACGAGAACAGCGTTTGTGTGACAACCGTAGACTTCGCACTTACGTACTTCATAATATCGGGTGAACTGGAAAGATCCGGAGTTCCTTGCAACCTCATTATTTCCGACGCGGGCGGGTACTCCGTACTCACGGCCTGGGCGGCAGGAAAGTTCTCTGCGGGAACAATTTCCAAATTCATCTCCGAGCAGAATATCGAAGGAACTATAAAGAACAGAACTCTTATTATCCCGGGCAAGGCTGCCGTACTCAAGGGCGAACTTGAGGAAAGCCTTCCCGGCTGGACAATAGTAGTTGCCCCCAATGAGGCAACAGGTCTTGTTAAGTTCATGAAGGATTTTAAGTAAGGAGGAATTATGGCAAAATTTATCGTAATCGGTGAAAGGATTCACTGCATCTCTCCGTCCATCAGAGATGCCATGGCAACAAGAAATCCCGAACCCATCCTCAAAAGAGCAAAAGAACAGCTCGATGCGGGGGCGACGTATCTTGATGTCAATATCGGACCTGCGGAAAAAGATGGCGAAGATCTCATGAAGTGGGCGGTAGAGCTTCTTCAGAGCAACTTTGATAATGTTCCTCTTTGCCTTGATACGGCTAATCGCAAGGCAATCGAGGCCGGTATTTCCGTTTACAACAGAGCTAAGGGCAAGCCCATCGTTAACTCCGCGGATGCGGGAGACAGAATCGAAAACATCGATTTGGCAGCGGCTAACGATGCCATCTGCATAGCACTTTGCTCCAAGGCGGGGATTCCTTCAGACAATGATGAAAGAATGGGATACTGTCAGGAAATGCTCGAAAGGGGCATGGAGCGCGGCATGGAGCCGACCGACCTGTGGTTTGACCCGCTGTTCCTCGTAATAAAGGGTATGCAGGACAAGCAGCTTGAGGTTCTTGAGTTTATCAAATCTCTTTCCGACATGGGATTTAACTCCACAGGAGGACTTTCCAATGTTTCGAATATGACACCGAAGCACATTCGTCACATTTTGGACGCAACTACCGTTGCTATGGCTATGTACTGCGGTCTCACATCGGCAATCGCAAATCCCTGCGATGTAAGACTTATGGAAACGATTAAGTCTGCAGACATCATTAAGAACAACTCCCTCTACGCCGACTCATTCCTGGAAGTTTAGTTCTGAATTGTGATGCAAAAATAAAATTTAATATAGCCGTTTACAAATAATTAATTTATTAGATGATATAGAGAAGGGATAAGAAGAGAACATGAGCGTACTTACTGATTTAATCTACGGTGGCTCTAATGCAGTTGCCGGACTTACGGAAAAAGCGGTTAGCGATGCTATCGCCAAACATGGTGCCGATAAAAAGGTGGCCTTCCCGGATACGGCATACTACTGTCCTACCATTTATGCTGCGACAGGCGTTAAGGTTAAAACCCTCGGCGATCTTCCTGCGTGCGTAGGTGTTTTAAAGTCACTTATTACCAATGAAGAAGATTTGGGACAGGCCCTCAATGCGGGACTTGCCACGGCAGTCGGCGCTGAAATACTTGAGGCTCTCAAGTACGTCGAAAACGAAAATCCGTATGCGGAGGAATCGGGAATAGGTTTTGTTCCGGATCCGATAATCAGAAGCCTCGGCGTACCGCTTGTAACCGGAGATATGCCGGGCGTTGCGGTAGTACTCGGCAAGGCCGACAAGGCAGAGGATGTCGCAAAAATCGTAAAGGAATACCAGGAGAACGGTATACTGAGCTTGCTTGTCGGAGACGTGATAGAGCAGGTTATTGAATCGGGCGTTAAAGTGGGCCTTGAGTTCCGCGTAGTTCCGCTCGGTCATGATGTAACAGCCGTTATACACGCTGTAACGGTAGCTATCAGAGCAGCTCTTATCTTCGGAGGGGTAGAACCCGGTAATTTGTCCGTTCTGCTGGCATATACAAAAAATAGGGTTCCCGCATTCGTAAACACCTTCGGAGCCATTGATAATGTGGTGGTTTCCGCAGGTGCAGGCGCTATAGCACTGGGCTTCCCCGTAATCGTTGATATCGATCTCGGAGAGCATCAGGTTCCCGGTGCGCTTGAATCTGTATGCGACCACGAACAGACTGTACAGAAATCCCTTGAACTCAGAAATATTAAGGTTAAGGCCAAGGCTGTCGAACTTCCTGTAGGTTTTGCCGCGGCATTCGAAGGGGAAATAATCCGTAAGAAAGATACTTACGTCGAATTCGATTCCGACCACAATCCGACCGCGGAACTTGTTGCGATTTCCGATAATGTAGTTGACCATCAGATTAAGATTGACGGACCGGATGTTCCTGAAAGCTCGGACGGAGAAGTAATCCGAATGCCGCTTGCTACATTTGTTGAAGTGTCGGGGGCCAAGATGCAGCCCGACTTTGAACCGGTTATCGAGCGTAAGATTCACAGCTGGTTCAACTGTGTTGAAGGTGTAATGCATACCGGTCAAAGAAACCTCTTCAGAATACGTATAAGCAAGGATTCATTCGGAAAAGGTTTCAGACTTAAGGATTTCGGAGAAGTTATCTATGCGATGATCATGGATGAATTCGGTTCCGTAGTCGACAAATGCCAGATAACCTTTATTACCGACAAAGAGAAGGTTGAGAATTTCTTAAACGATGTTGCTATGCCCAAATACAGGTTCAGAGACGATCGCTTGTCCTCTTTGGACGACGAGAGCGTGAACACGTTCTATACTTGCATACTCTGTCAGAGTTTTGCTCCGGCTCATTGCTGCGTTGTTACACCTGAAAGACTCGGTCTTTGCGGTGCGGTGTCCTGGCTGGATGCCAAGGCCGCCTATGAACTCGATCCTACCGGACCGAATCAACCCATTAAAAAAGAAGGTTGCATAAATGAGGTGCTGGGTTCTTATGAGACGGTTAATAAAATTGTAGGAGAGGCTACTCACGGAGCGGTAACGAGTGTCACGCTGTACTCCTTGATTGAAGCCCCAATGACTTCCTGCGGCTGCTTCGAGTGCATCTGCGGTATAGAGCCGATGTCTAACGGCGTTGTTGTGGTTAACAGAGAATATCAGGGTTTAACTCCGACGGGCATGACCTTTGGCGAACTTGCTTCTATGACGGGCGGCGGTGTTCAGACCCCGGGCTTTATGGGACACGGCAGACAATTTATCTCGTCAAAGAAGTTCATAAGCGCAGAGGGCGGTACCGCAAGAATCGTCTGGATGCCGAAGGAGCTGAAGGAAGATGTCGCCTTGAAGCTTAATAAGACAGCGAAGGAGCTTTTGGGTATAGACAACTTTACCGATATGATAGCTGATGAAACTATTGCTTCCGATCCGGAAACTTTGCTCGCTTTCCTGCAGAGCAAGAACCATCCGGTTTTGAAGATGGATCCTATTATGTAAGAATATGTATACAATAATTTTTAAAATTGAAGGTTCAAAAGATTGTAAGACTTTCGCCCAGGCGGGCGAAAGTCTTATTGAGCTTGCAAGAACCAACGGCATCGATTTGGATGCGCCGTGCAACGGAAACGGAACCTGCGGCAAATGCCGGGTAAAACTCATAGGCGGAGCTTTGGAACATGACAAGAATCCCAAACTCTCCGAAGAAGACTTCAATGACGGCTGGAGGCTGGCTTGCCAGTCTACAATCAGTGGGGATGCTGTTATATGGGTTCCATCCTCGGCCGTGGCTTTCAAAGAAAGCATACTTACCGCCGACCTCAGCAGTGCCGAAGAGCTTGAGCGTTACGAAGGGGTTATATCAGAAATATTTGCGTCGGGAATTCAGCCGGGATGTAAGGAAAAGGGTGTGGGTGTTGCCGTTGATATAGGAACTACCACAGTTACAGCCGCTATGCTGGATCTTGAGACCGGAAAATTGCTTTCAAAGGCAAGTATGGGCAACGGACAGATAAAGTACGGTGCCGATGTTATAAACAGAATAATACAGCAGCAAAAACCGGGCGGAGTTGAAAAACTTCAACATGCGATAAGAGAGGAAACACTAATTCCAATTATGTCAACTCTCTGCGAAGAGGCCGGCAAAACAGCTGAAGATATATCCAGGATAGTCATAGCCGGCAATACCACAATGGAACACCTGTTGGTAGGCGCTGACGGCAATTCTATAAGGCTGGAACCATATATTCCCGAGTTTCTAGAGCTTACAGGCAAAACCGCGCAGGATTTGGGTCTTCCCGCCAAACAGGGAGCCCCGATTATTCTTGCGCCGAACGTAGGCAGCTACGTAGGCGGAGATATTACCGCGGGAACTCTTCCCACCATGATTTGGAACCGCGACGAAATGGACCTTTTTATCGACCTGGGCACCAACGGCGAGCTGGTAATGGGAAACAGAGACTACATGCTAACATGCGCCTGCAGCGCAGGTCCCGCTTTCGAAGGCGGGGACATCAGCTGCGGAATGCGCGCCATGAAGGGTGCGGTTGATTCGGTTGACATTGATTCGGAAACACTGGAGCCTTCGCTTTCCGTTATAGGTGACGTTAAACCTTTGGGTCTTTGCGGAAGCGGATTGATTTCAATAATCGCGTCGCTGTTCTCTGCGGGGGCAATCAGCGCAAGAGGTAAGTTTATAAAAGAAAACAAGCGCATACGCTATGATGAGTTCGGCGGAGCGGAGTATATTTTTGCAACAGAGGAAGAAAGCGGCGCAGGCAGGGAACTGTCTATAAACGAATCCGACCTTGACAATTTCATTCGGGCAAAGGGAGCAATTTTTTCCGCAATAAGAACCATGCTCAAAACCGTAGAGCTTACAGTGGAGGACATAGACCACATTATTATTGCCGGAGGCATAGGAAGCGGTATCGATATCGCAAAAGCCATAGAAATCGGTATGCTTCACAATCAGCCTCTCGAAAAGTACAGCTACATAGGAAATTCGTCTCTTGCCGGAGCCTGTGTAATGCTGCTTTCGGATGAGGCGGAACAAAAGGTATTTGAGATAGCCTCCAACATGACCTATATCGAGTTGTCCACGCATCCCGGCTATATGGATGAGTTTGTGGCATCCTGCTTTATTCCGCATACCGACGCAACACTGTTTGAGTTTCAGGAGTAATGAATATGTCCCTAAATCCAAATCAGCAGACAGAAGTACCTTTGGCACACTATAAAAAACAGTTTGCTTCATCCGATCCTCATGCTATGTCTGAAAAAAGCGGCATAGATTACACCGGATCAGATTTTGCGGTTAAATACATGGGAAGAAAGGTCTATGTAACCTGGCCTGATGCTTCGGCATTCTTTGCAGATGACAGTTCAGCACCTTCAGACTATGCGACAATACTTCTGCTCAGACTTCTTTTGGAGGGAACGATAGTTTCTCCTTCGGGGAAATTTGTTGCCTATGCGGATATGCCTTGGGGTGAAGTATATTCAAGGCAGTTCAACGGAAGGTGCGTTTTGCGGCTTGCGGCTTCTTTCGGGAAAGATATCGAGGGCTTTAAAAAAGCCTGCAAATCTTTAAACGGAGTGGAATCCGGCTATGGTGATATTTCCTATGATATAGTTCTGATAGAAGGACTTACTGTAAGGCTTATACTCTGGGAGGGCGACGACGAATTTCCCGCTACGGCTCAGATTCTTTTTTCCGACAACTTCCCCGGAGCCTTTTCCGCCGAGGACATAGCCGAGGCGGGAACTCTTTTGATAAACGCTTTAAAGGGCAGATGGTAAAATAGTAGTAGTTTCGCGCACTAAAAGAGGTTATAATTATTGTAGGATGACATAATGTCATCGTTGATAAAATAGTGTAATATATAATAAATAGATAACGCCATTAAGTTAAAGTTTGATATTTTAGGAGGCATTTTATGGCATCTTTAAAAGAAATGAAGGTTAATGAATACCTGGACGCACTTGCGTCGGATTCGAAGATTCCTGGTGGTGGAAGCGCTTCCGCCTTAACAGGTTCTCTGGCTGCAAGTCTTGCTTCTATGGTAAGCTCGCTTGTGCATGCCAAGGTTGATGACCCTGCGCTTAAGCTGGACATGAAAAACTATGTGCAAAGAGCCGGGCATCTAAGATTGATGCTGGAAGCTTGCATCGACGAAGATGCCAGAATGTTCGATCTTCTCATGGATGCGTACAATCTGCCGAAAGATTTGGAAGGCAGAACGGAAAGACTTCAAAGAGCGCTGAAAAATGCGGCCGCGATTCCCATGAGAATCGCAACGCTTTCCTGCAGAGTAATCGATCTTTGTGACGAGCTTTATCCGCAGGTTAAGGGTCTTAAGATTTCAGACTGTGCCATATGCGCTATGCTGGCATGGACGGCCGTGATGGGTGCGTCTGTTTCGATAAAAATCAATACATACATGATTCGTGACAGGGATTATGCCAGCAGCGTAAATAAACAGATGGATGACCTCGAACTCAAATATCGTCCTATTGCGACAAACATTTACTATAACGTAACCGAAAAAATCACAAGATAGATATTAATTTTAAGGAGAAAGACAAATGATTATTATTGCTGAAAAGATTAACGGTTCCATCCCATCCATGGCCAAGGCAATTGCCAATCGTGACGAAGAGTGGATTAAGGATGTTGCGAAGAAGCAGTCCGCAGTTCTGGATATTGACAGAGACTTTATCGACTGCTGTGCAAGTGTAGAGGTTGATGAACTCGAAACTATGGAATGGATGATTAACCTCATTCAAAGCGTATGTGACAACAAGATTGCGGTTGACAGTCCCGATCCTCAGGTTTGTCTTGATGCAATGAAGTTTTGCAAAAGACCGGGAATGATTAACTCCGTATCCGGCGAAGGCGGCAAACTGGACTTGGTTTTCCCTGTTATTGCCGACACGGAATGGGATGTTATGGCTCTGCTTTGTGACGATACGGGAATCCCCAAGTCCGCTGCGGATAGAATAAGGGTACTCGACAATATAATGGCCAAGGCTAAAGAATATGGTATAGCGGAGAGCAGAATCCATATTGATCCGCTCATTGAAATGCTCTGCACATCCGAAGACGGCATAGCTCTCGTTCTCGAGGTTATGGACTACATTAAGGAACACTATCCGGAAGCTCACATTTCCGGTGCGGTTTCCAACATTTCTTTCAATCTGCCGTACAGAAAGATTGTTAACCAAGCGTTTGCTGTAATATGCATCCAGCACGGAATGGATTCCGGCGTGTTGGATCCTCTTAGCAGAGATTTACGTGGCTCAATCTATGCTGCGGAAGCTCTTAAGGGCGATGACTTCTATTGCATGGAGTACATTACGGCGCAAAGAGAAGGTATATTCGGACCGGAAAACAAATAGTCAGTTCCGGACAAATCGCATTTGAATATCCGCCGTGCAAGCACGGCGGATTTCTGTATAAGCTTGTATCAACATCAGATTATATTTGAATACTGAAACAATACTAGATAAATTTTTCACAAAAATGATTTTAATATGATTAAAAATGTAGTAATATAGTATGATATAATTATGTAAAATGATTGCAACTCATATCATTAAAAAAGGAGGATTTTTAGAATGAGTGTTTTAGACATTTTTAAGAAGAGAAGGGTATTTTCGTTTGAAGTGTTCCCACCGAAGACAGATGCCGGTATGGAAAAGCTCTGTGGTAAAGGTGCGGTGCTTGATCAGCTGTATACTCTTGAGCCCGACTACATTTCCTGTACATATGGCGCAGGCGGGTCAAATGTAGGCAAAAACCTGGAAGTTCTTTCCAGCATTGTTAAATCCGGAAAGTCGGTTCCCATAACTCATTACACATGCGTTGGTAACACCAGAGAGGGAATCAAAAAGGAACTTCAGGCCTATCTTGACCATGGTGTTAACCATATTCTTGCGCTTCGCGGTGACCTTCCGTTCGGATGGACCGGAACAGGCGGAGATTTTCACTATTCAACAGAGCTTGTTAAATTCATAAGAAAAGAATTCGGCGACAAGTTCACGATTGCGGTTGCAGGATCCCCTGAAGGACACATTCAGTGCAGAAGTCTTGAGGCTGACATCTCCTTCCTTCGTCAGAAGCAGGACATGGGTGCTGACTTCATAATGACACAGCTTTGCTGGGATATGGATCAGTTCAAGTATTGGATGGATTCAATACTTGATGCCGGAGTTACAATGCCGGTAGATGTAGGTATCATGCCTGTTCTTGACATCGGTGCTACAGTTAACATGTCGCTTTCGAGAAACGGCTGCGCAATCCCAAGAGAACTTGCTGAAATTATCTCCAAATACTGGATTTTCCCGAATCCGTTCGCACCGAACGAATCCGAGGAATCCATTGCACAGAAGAAGGCGGATTTCAAGGCTGCAGGTCTTGAATACACTGTAAAGCTCATCGATGAATACAGAGCTATCAGCGATATTGCAGGCATCCACCTCTATGCGCTCAATAAGTTTGAAGATGTAAACACACTTGTTAAGATGACAGGTCTTTGTGACCTTATATAAAAGCGCATAGGGAGGTTTAGCAACAATGGCAAAAACAACATATAAATCTGATATTGAAATTGCACAGGCGTGCAAAGTAAAAAAGATTACCGAGATTGCAAAGACGGCGGGTATTCCCGAAAAGTATCTCGAACTGCACGGTAACTACAAGGCAAAGGTTGACTACAAGCTTTTAAAGGATAAGGCAAACAAAAAAGACGGAAAGCTTATCCTTGTAACCGCTATAACCCCGACACCTGCGGGCGAGGGTAAAACGACAACATCGGTAGGACTTTCAGACGGTCTCAGAAAGATTGGCAAGAAGTCTTTCCTCGCGTTGCGTGAACCGTCCCTCGGACCTGTTTTCGGAGTTAAGGGTGGAGCGGCCGGCGGCGGTTATGCACAGGTAGTTCCGATGGAAGATATCAACCTGCATTTCACGGGCGACTTCCACGCTATCGGCGCAGCCAACAACCTTCTTGCTGCAATGCTTGATAACCACATTCAGCAGGGTAACGCACTCGGAATCGACACCAGACAGATTACCTGGAGAAGAGCTGTAGACATGAACGACAGACAGCTCCGTAATATTGTTAACGGACTCGGCGGCAAAGCGCAGGGCGTTCCGCGTGAGGACGGCTTTGATATCACTGTAGCGTCCGAAGTTATGGCAGTGCTTTGCCTTGCTTCCGACATCACTGATCTTAAGGCGAGACTCGGCAGACTTATAGTAGGTTATAACTTCCAGGGCGAACCTGTAACAGCTCACGATCTTAAGGCCGAAGGCGCTATGGCGGCTCTTCTTAAGGATGCTCTTAAGCCGAACTTGGTTCAGACTCTTGAAGGAACTCCCGCATTTATTCACGGCGGCCCGTTTGCAAACATCGCTCACGGCTGCAACTCCGTAACAGCTACAAAGATGGCTCTTAAGCTTGGTGATTATGTAGTAACGGAGGCAGGTTTTGCCGCAGATCTCGGTGCTGAAAAATTCCTCAACATCAAGTGCAGAATGGCAGGACTTAATCCGGCCGCAGTTGTAATCGTTGCAACGGTAAGAGCTCTTAAGTATCATGGCGGAGTTCCGAAGCCCGATCTCAACAAAGAGAACCTCAAGGCTCTTGAAGCCGGACTTCCCAACCTGCTCCAGCACGTTAGCAACATCAAGAACGTATTCGGTCTGCCGTGCGTTGTAGCTATAAACGCATTCCCGACTGATACTAAGAAGGAGCTTGCGCTTGTTGAAAAGAAGTGTGAAGAACTCGGAGTAAATGCGGTTCTTGCTCAGCACTGGGCAAAGGGTGGCGTAGGTGCCAAGGCGTTGGCTGAAGAAGTTGTAAAACTTTGCGAGGAGAAAAACACATATAAGCCGTCCTACGATTTGAATCTTTCCATCGAAGAAAAGCTCGGCAAAATCTGCAAGGAAATCTATCACGCAGATGAAGTTGTTCTTACAGACAATGCGAAGAAGCAGATGGCTCAGCTTACAGCTCTCGGATACGACAAGTGCCCGATTTGCATGGCTAAGACACAATACTCCTTCTCTGATGACGCCAAGCTTTTGGGCGCACCCAAGGGCTTCAAGGTAACCGTAAGGAACCTCAAGATTTCCGCGGGCGCAGGCTTTATTGTGGCGCTGACAGGCGATATCATGACCATGCCCGGTCTTCCGAAATCACCGGCAGCGGAAAGAATCGATGTAGATGAAGACGGAAAGATTTCCGGACTGTTCTAAAGGAGAAACACTTATGTCAATGAACGACATGAGCGTCAGAGATTTTGCAAAAGAATTGGGAGCCAAAACCTCCGTCCCCGGCGGCGGAGGGGCTGCGGCCCTTTCTGGAGCGCTGCTCTCGGTTCAATGGTGGGCGTTTTTACCGTAGGTAAAGCAAAATATGCCGACGTTGAATCGGACATTATTGCTTTGAATGAAAAGGCGGAAAAACTGAGAAACGAGCTTCTTCAGTGCATAGATGATGATGCGGAAGGTTTTGAACCCCTATCCAAAGCATATGGTATACCAAAGGACGCTCCCGGACGGGACGAAACTCTTGAGGAGTGTCTGCATGACGCCGCGGCTGTTCCAATGAGGATTGCGGAACTGTCATGCGAGGTTATAGATCTTGCCGCCGAATACGCTGCAAAGGGCAGTAAGCTTATGATTTCGGACGCCGGTTGCGCAGCGGCTGCGGCCGAGTCTGCGCTTAAGTCCGCAGTTTTGAATGTACGCGTTAATACCAAGCTTATGAAAAACAGGGACTACGCAGAAAAAATGAACAGTCGCAGTGAAGAGCTGATTGCCAAGTACTGCGCAAAGGCGGAAGAAGTTTATAATTTTGTTGCTGCTGCGCTTATGTAGAAAGATAACTTAAAATGGATAAAAAAGAACAACGGCGCAAAGCATTAGAGGCCAGACGCATGCTCTCCGATAAACAAAAGCAGGAATACAGCCGCAGGCTTTGCGACCGTTTGTTTTCTATTTCGGAGGTTTCAAAGGCCAGGCTCGTGTTAGCATATGCGGCAACCTCCGATGAGGCGGATCTGTCTTATTTTGCCGAAGAGGCAAAGCTTCGCGGTGTTAAGGTCGCATATCCCGTATCGTATAAGGCCGGAATAATGAAGGCCTTTGTTCCAAGTTCGGACGACGCCTGGAAGATGGGCCTTCTTGGAATCAGAGCTCCTATAGAAGAGCGTTCCGAACTGATTGACCCTAAAGATTTGGATTTAGTACTTGTTCCATGTGTGGGCTTCGATGAAAAATGCAGCAGAATAGGCTACGGCGGCGGCTACTATGACAGGTATTTACCGCAATGCGTAAACGCAAAGTTTATATGTGTTGCGTTCGAGGCACAAAAATTGTATAATATAGTTACTTACGATCACGATGTTCCTATGGAGTGTGTCGTGACGGAAGAAAATATTTATTGGCCAGAGTAGAGGTAGGCGCGTAAAGTGTCGGCGGATGGGAAGTTGCCGCCGAACGAAGGTTTCTCGCGATGCCGTCCTCGCATCCACTGCCACAAAGATTCTTACAAAGCTTCTTCGTGGCAAACTGACATGAAGGAGTTTTTTAAATGAAAACGAAAAGAATTGCTATCGACGGCATGCTTGCCGCCATGGTTGCTGTGCTAGGTTATATAGCCATAGAAACCAACATGTTCAAAGTCACTTTTGAAAGCTTTCCGGTGCTTCTTGCCGCATTCATGTTCGGCCCTGTTGACGGGCTGGCGGTAGGCGGAATCGGGACTCTTATCTATCAGCTGTTAAAGTACGGTGTTTCTGCCACAACCGCTCTTTGGATATTGCCGTACTGTGTTGTCGGTCTTCTTTTAGGATTCTACGCAAAGAAACATAATTACAGAAATACAAAAAAAGAGATACTCGTTGCGGTTATTATTGCGGAGCTTCTTATTACGTTGCTTAATACGGGAGCCATGTATGTTGACGCAAAAATGTTCGGATATTATTTCCCGGGATTTATCACGGGAGGACTCGCATTGCGCCTTACAATCTGCGCAGTTAAATCCGTTGTATTCGGAATTATCACTCCGGTTGTAACGACCGCTGTAAAAAAGGCTATTTAAATGATGACGGAACAGGAAGCCATAAGATATATCGAAAACTATACCTGGAGTACCACAAGGCTGGGCCTCGAAAGGACTGCGGAGCTTTTGGATAAACTCGGAAACCCCCAAAAGAAGCTGCGCTTTATACATGTGGCAGGTTCCAACGGCAAGGGTTCCACTTGTGCCATGCTGGACAGCATATTGCGTGCGGCAGGTTATAAAGTGGGCTTATACACATCACCCTATATTCAGGAGTTTAGCGAAAGAATACAGCTAAACGGGGCGAACATACCGGGGGACAGGCTTGCGGCCCTTACAGAGCGAGTTAGGGTCATTGCGGAAGCTATGAAGGACCACCCGAGCCAGTTTGAACTTGTTACGGCCATAGGCATGGAATATTTCATGGAGGAGAAGGCGGATATTGTGGTACTTGAGGTGGGCATGGGCGGCGCTCTTGATTCCACAAACGCAATAGACGCTCCAGAACTTGCCATAATAACCAATATAGGCCTTGAACATACTGAATATCTGGGCGATACGCTCGAGAAGATTGCTCTCACAAAGTCGGGAATTATTAAGCCCGGCTGCAGTTGTGTGTGCTACGACGGAGCTCCCGAAGTTACGGCAGTTGTACAAAAGGTCTGCGAGGAAAAGAAGGTTCCTCTTACCTGCGTGGATTTCACAAAACTAAGCCCCATAGTTGAAACACTTAAGGGACAAAGGTTTATTTGGGAAGGCGAAGAATATCAATTGGCACTTTTGGGTGCGCATCAGCTTCACAATGCGGCTGTGGTTCTTGAATCGGTGACAGCACTCAGGCAGCGCAGCTGGAACATTCCTGACGAAGCTGTTCACGTCGGACTTGAAACGGTAAAATGGCCCGCAAGACTTGAGGTCCTGGGGAATGAACCTCTCTTTATTCTTGACGGAGGTCACAACCCTCAGTGCGCCCAGGCGCTGGGCATAAGCTTAAAGAACATACTCGGAGGAAAGAAAGCTGTCTTTTTGTTGGGAGTTCTTGCCGACAAGGATTATCCGCAAATGATAGATATAGTAAGTCCATACGCTCAGGAGTTTTTCTGCCTGACACCGCTTTCCGACAGAGCTCTTACAGGTAAGGAGTTGGCGGATTTTCTGAATAAAAAGGGTTATAAAGCACAGGCTGTGTCGCTTTCAGATGAGAAAAGTCACGAAATGACAGCGGAGATGGATGCAGATATCAGGCGAGGTATTAAACTTGCCAAAGAAGCGGCGGGAAAAGACGGCATCGTTGTGTCGTTTGGGTCCTTGTATCTGGTAGGTCATATAAGAGGAATAGTGCAAGATAAGTAAACGATAAGTCAATATGACGTTGTGTAAACAATATTTTCCTCGTCAAATTATTTATATATGAAGTAAAAGAATCTGAAAAATCAGATTTTTTTTCTTGACATTTTGGTTTATAGTGATAAACTACAAGTGTGGTTCATAGTGATAGACCGTAGAGGAGGTTTATAGCGATAAACCGAAAACGTATTTTACAAGAATAACCAAATATAGAGGTGTCTTTATGGCTGATATTGAACTTGCTTATGTACAGGAACGCTTTGCCGACATTGTGTGGGAGCACGAGCCCATTGCTTCGGGAGATCTTGTTAAGCTCTGCAAGCAGGAGCTTAACTGGAAGAAATCGACCACATATACCGTTCTTCGCAAGCTCTGCGAAAAGGGGCTGCTCCAAAATAACGACGGAACAGTCACATCGTTAATCCCCCGGGATAAATTCTATTCGGCAAGAAGCGCTAAGGTGGTTGAAGATTCCTTCGACGGGTCTTTGCCTGCCTTTATAGCATCTTTCATCTCGCGTAAGAAGCTGACTTCAGAAGAAGTTGAAGAGATTCAGGCTATGATAAATGCTGTTAAGAAGGAGGGGACAAAATGAGCGATTTGCTATTAAAAATCGTCAATATGAGCATTACGGCAAGCTGGCTCATACTTGCGGTAATTGTTGTGCGTCTTCTTTTAAGGAAAGCTCCCAAGTGGCTGTTATGCTCCTTGTGGGCGCTGGTGGGTATCAGGCTGATTTTTCCCATATCTTTTAAAAGCATTTTCAGCGCAGTGCCCAGCAAAGAGACTATTCCTTCCGAAATCGCGACTTCGCCGAATCCTGTAATCAATTCAGGTATAGAAGTAATAGATAGTGCCGTTACCCGGTAATTTCAGAAACTTTTGCTCCGGCTCCCGCGGCCAGCGCAAATCCGCTGCAAACGCTACTTCCCGTTCTTGCAGTCATCTGGCTTGCGGGACTTTCCGCCATGATTATCCATGTCCTGATTAGCTACATAAAATTAAGAAAAGATGTTTCGGCTTCCATATGTATCGGAGATAACATTATGGCAAGCGATGAAGTCAAGTCACCGTTCATACTCGGGCTCTTGAAGCCCCTTATCTATGTTCCTTCTTCTATAAGCCCGGAATCAATGAAATATGTAATAGCCCATGAGGAAACCCACTTAAAACGCTTGGATCATCTGTGGAAGCCCCTTGGCTACCTGCTTCTTTCCGTATATTGGTTCAACCCGCTTTGCTGGGCAGCATACATTCTTCTTTGCCGCGACATTGAAATGGCTTGCGACGAAAAGCTTATTAAGGATACGGATAGAGCTTATGCCGTGTCTTATTCTCAAGCGCTGCTCGATTGCGGCCTTCCGAGAAAGCGTATAAGCACATGTCCGCTGGCTTTCGGCGAAGTTGCTGTTAAAGACAGAATAAAGGACGTACTCAATTACAAAATCCGTCTTTTTGGATTATAGTTATCGCACTGCTTTTGTGCATTGCGCTTGCGGCCGCTTTTATGACCAATCCAAGCAAGCCGCTGCTGAAAGTTATTACCGCCTCAGGAAGCGGCGAAAATGCGGTTGAAAACTACCAGGAAATTTATGAAGAAGAAAAGGCGAAGAAGACGAAAGTTTTCGCGTCCGTTCGCGTCCGACAGTTTCATTTACTATCACTTCGGCCCCGAAAACTTTTCGATGGCGGAATCCGGCAGCAACTGTCCGACTAAGCTTGTCGATACTTTGGCAATAGGCCCCAGGGGATTCAGGATATCACCCCCGAGCACTGCCGAAGCGCTTATACATAAGTTAATAGAGGAGACTGACCATTTGATAAGCAGTGCCACGGTTATAGATGATGACGGCCATTACTTTGCATTTGTAAAGCTCGATGCGAATATTCAGAACACTTGCTTTCTTTACGCTTATGACGCCGACGCCGATACAATTAAGAAACTATATGAGTGGGACAATGTATCTTTTCTCGGGCTTTCAATACCTGAAAACAAGACAGGTAACGATATGCTGATAAATATAGAGAAGGAGCCGAAGACCGCCGATGATGTTATAAGATTTGTAGCTTTAAAAGGCGGAAACACATTGGACTTCGACTACTTTAATTACCTGCAGCATAGAAACATATTCGAAACAAGCTCATGTGTTTGTGAATATGATTTATCGGGCGGAGACAGCTTATACATTTCAGGCGCGGATTTTCTTACGCCCAAAAACATAAACATTGTAAAAGCTGACGGAACGCGCTTGCACTTGTACAACTCCGCCCCTTCGGAAAACAGCGAAAATCAGGATTATCAAATCGGTATACGCACTTTGGATGGAGATATGAAGTTCAGCAGCGTGTATATTAATACCATGGCGCAGGGCTTGGGTTCTCACTGCATAAAAGATGAAGCTTCTGTCACGGAAAAAGACGCTGAACAGTGGTTTCTATTGTTATCCTGCAGACCAATCAAAAACAAAGATTGCAGTCATAGAAAAAGAAGACTATGATGTAATTGTTGCGTTGGCGGAATCTTTTAGACGCTATGAAGCACTTCGGGTAATGAGTCTGGACGAAGTGGCAAAACTGGCGGAAGCGCATAATTACGACGAATCCTGCCTGGATATCCTATGCGGTTGGGAGATTACAAACTACAGAGAAGATTGGGGCGATCCGATCGGAAAAACAAGCGGAACGCGCGGTGATATATGGTATCTTAACGACGCAAAAGACAAGACAATCACGCTCTATTACGGAACAGGCGAAAGCGCCCGGGGTCCGGTATACAATGTAAGCATAGAAAACGTCAATAAATAGCTTGAATTCTATCCCACAAAAGAAGAGAAAGGTGCCAGACTCGGCTATGAACTGATTAGTTGCTGCCGTAACTAATCAGTTTATGTTATAATAAATTGTTATGATACCGCTCAGTACGAGAATGCGGCCTCAAAGCCTTGACGAATTTTACGGACAGAGGCATTTTTTAAGAAAGGGATCGCTGTTTTACAATTCAATAAAGAATAAGAATTTCAATTCCGCTGTTTTTTTCGGACCTTCGGGAACGGGGAAGACCACGTTGGCGCGCATAATAGCAAATGAAATGGGCGCGGAGTTTCACGAGCTGAACGCGACAACCTGTGGAGTAAAAGAGCTTAAAGAGATCCTTGAAACCTCAAGGGTAAAGGCCTTTGGTCTTCAGAAGGCTAAAATATATCTTTATGTCGACGAGTTTCACAGGTGGAACAAGCTGCAGCAGGATGCGCTTCTTCAGGCCCTGGAGGAGGGGGTTGTCAGTGTTATAGGAAGCACAACGGAGAATCCGTATTTCGCTATAAATAAAGCGGTGCTTTCAAGGATGCGCGCAGTTTATGAATTTAAAACGCTCACGGATTATGACTTGGTTGAAATTCTCAAGCATGCAATAGAGGACGAAGACAGAGGTCTTGGAAAAAGAAAGTTAAACTTTGAACCCGAAGCCCTTCAGATGATAGCAGAGCGCTCCGGCGGAGACGCCAGGGTGGCGTTGGATACTCTTGGGTTTATCGCCGAAAATATGGAAGGGAATGTGATTTCTCTTGCGCTTGCAGGCGAAGCAATGCAACGGCAGACTACTTTTTATGACAGAAGTGAAGATAAATATAATCTTCTTTCTGCTCTTCAAAAATCCATCAGAGGTTCTGACCCGGATGCGGCGCTTCATTATCTGGCGCGTTTGATTCAAGCCGACGCGGATGTAATGACAGTCGGAAGAAGGCTCATGGTGATAGCGTCGGAAGACATAGGTATGGCGTATCCTCAGGCGATATCGATAGTAACCGCATGCGTTCAGGCAAGTCAGATGGTAGGTCTTCCGGAGGCCCGCATAATGCTGACTCATGCCGTCGTGCTTTTAGCGTCAAGCCCTAAATCCAATTCCGTGATATGCGCCATAGACGAGGCGCTCGGTGATGTTCGGACAAAACGGATAGATGATGTCCCGCCGCATCTTATGGACGCTCATTACAGCGGTGCGGAAAAAGTAGGGCGCGGCAGGGACTATAAATATCCGCACGCTTTCGGCGGATGGGTCGAACAGCAGTACCTGCCCGACAATCTCCACAAAGAAGGTGTCAGGTATTATAAGCCTTCGGAGCATGGTTCGGAGGCTGCGTTTAAAAATTATCTGGAAGCAATAGAGGCAAAAAAGAAGAAATATATGAAAAAATGATGGCTGAAATTACCGTTGCCGAACACGCAGGCTTTTGCTACGGTGTGACAAAGGCGGTTGAAACCGCATACAAGGAAATGGAAAAAGCCAAAGCGGAGGGGAGAAAACTCTTCTGTCTCGGTTCGCTTATACATAATAAAATCGTTACGGAAGAACTCGCTGCAAAGGGACTGATTACAATCAGCAGCATAGATGAGGCCGAGGATGGGTCTGACGTTTTAATAAGAGCTCATGGCGAACCGGATTCAACTTACAGGAGAGCTGCTGAAAAAAATATAAGACTGATTGATGCCACTTGTCCTTTCGTCGAGCGTATTCACAAAATAGTAAGAGATGCCGCGGCAAAAGGCAGGAGAGTCCTTGTGATTGGAGATGCGGAGCATCCGGAAGTCAAGGGCATAATAGGAAGCGCAGGCGTGCTTGCGGATTCCGCCGAAACGCCGGAAGAAACGCAAGGATATATTAAAGGATTGTGTGAAGGGGATTGTATAGGGCCACCTCTTACCATAGTGTCTCAGACCACTATAAGTGCTGAAAAATTCGAAGCCTGTACTGCGGTTGCAGAACAGTTTTTACATAAGCTTGCGGATATAAGTGTGCAAAATACGATTTGCAATGCTACAAAGCAGCGTCAAAACGCCGCGGCTGATTTGGCGAAGCGATCTGACATGATGGTCGTAATTGGCGATTCATACAGTTCAAACTCCAAAAAATTGTTAGAAATTTGCGAAAAATATTGCAAAAACGTAGTATTTGCGGAAAAAACAGAGGATTTGCCCTTGCCCCGGCTGAAAAAATATAATAAAATAGGAGTTGCGGCAAGTGCTTCGGCATCTGAACGCATAATTAAGGAGGTTGTCGCAAATATGAGTGACGAAATTAAAAATCTGAATAATGAATCCAATGATATGGCAGCTTACATGGATGAAATCGAAAAGTCCCTTAAGCTTCCGGGAAGGAATGAAGTCGTAGACGGAACAGTTATTCAGGTCACCAAGAACTATGTCGTTGTTAACCTTGGATGCAAGAAAGACGGTATGCTTCCAAAGGAAGAAGTAGTATTGGAAGAGGGGCAGGAACTTTCAGACGCTTTCAAGGAAGGCGATGAAATTCAGGCCAAAGTCATCAAGACCGATGACGGAGACGGAAACATTCTTCTCTCGAAGAAGAAGCTCCAGTCCGGAGAAAACTGGGATGAAATAAATGCTGCCGCTGACGGCAAGGAAACAATAAACGTAACAGTTGTAAGAGAAGTTAAGGGCGGTGTCATCGCAAACTATAAAGAGGTATCGGGCTTTATCCCCATGTCTCAGCTTGCAGATCGCTATGTTGAAACAGCTGAAGAGTTTATCGGAAAGACACTTCCTGTTAAAGTTACAAGAGTTGACCAGAGGAGAAACAAGGCGGTATTTTCCCACAAGGCTTTCCTTAACGAAGAAAGAAGCAAGAGAATTGCGGAAATTTGGGAAACCCTGAATGTGGGCGACATTGTTGAAGGCAAGGTAATGAGGTTCACGGACTACGGCGCATTCGTAGATATCGGGGGAATCGACGGTCTCTTGCACATATCCGAGATATCCTGGGGCAAGCTTAAGCACCCGCAGGAAGCACTGGAGATTTCTCAGGTTCTGAATGTTAAGATTCTGAGCATGAATGCCGAGAAGGGAAAAATTTCTCTCGGTCTTAAGCAGAGAACTCCGGAACCCTGGTCTGTTATCGATGAGCAGTATCAGGTCGGTCAGGTAATCAAGGGTAAGGTTGTTCAGATTAAGGAATACGGTGCGTTCATTGAACTTGCACCCGGACTCGACGGTCTCTTGCACATATCCGAGATTGCTCACAAAAGAGTAAACAAAGTATCTGATGAACTTACGCTTGGGCAAGAAGTTGAAGTCAAGATTCTTGAAATAGATAAAGAAAGAAGAAGAATTTCTCTCTCAATTAAGGCTACACTTCCGGAACCTCAGATTTATGAGGAGAAGGAAAAAGTTTCGGAAGAGGAAATTCCTGCTGCCGCAGCCGAAGAACTCCCGGTTGAAAACACGGTGGAAACGGCGGAAACTATAAAAGAATCTCCGGTTGAGAACACGGTAGAAATGACGGAAGCGACAGAGGCGACAGAAGAATCTCTGGTTGAAGATTCGGCCGAAACCCCGGCTGATGCACCGGAAGAAGCGACGGAGTAACAGGTTTTTCGGAAAAGCGAAAAATCTCTAATTCCGTTGACAAACGCTTTAACGTGGTATAACATAATAGTGTTTAAGGATTTCGCAAGAAATCATCCCCAACCATATTAGGAGACATCAATGGAAGAAAAAACACTTATTTGCCAGGATTGTGGCCAGGAATTCGTCTTTACCGTAGGAGAACAGGAATTCTATCAGGAAAAGGGATTCGCTAACGAACCCAAAAGGTGCAAGGCTTGCAGAGACAAGAGAAAGAATCAGAGAAGACAGCCGAAAGAAGCTGCCACTGAATAAAATCTTGAAGAAAAAAGAGGTTGAAAAACCTCTTTTTCTTATTCGACAATCGAATAAGTAATTTCTTTTGAGTCTTTCCGGCTTGATATTCGTCACTATTATATAATATAATCAAAATTCAGGAGATATAAAATGCATTTCAATGAAACAATCCAAAAAATACAGGCGGTCGATGCCTCTGCGGCGTTTGCCTGCAAAACAGCCTGGAACAATGTTGCCAAGCCCTTAAACAGTCTCGGAATGCTTGAAGATATTACATGCCGTATGGCTGCGGCCCAGAGAAAGATTAAACCGTCAAAGGACTGTCCTTATACGCTTGTTTTTTGTGCTGATAACGGAGTAGTTGAAGAAGGTGTGTCTCAATCCGGCAGTTCCGTTACAAGCGCGGTTGCGGTTTCCGTGGCGCGCGGAGAATCAAATATAAGTATAATGGCGGGTAAGGCCGGATCTAAAGTGCTTTGCTATGATACCGGCATGAAGGATGACGTAATAGAACCAGGCCTTTTTGTGTTCAAGCGTAAAAGCGGAACAAATAATTTCACAAAGGCTCCTGCCATGAGCAGAGAGGATGCATTTTATGCCATAGAGGTTGGTATAAATGCGGTCGAAAAAGCCGTTGCCGCAGGTGCCGATATAATTACAGTCGGAGAGATGGGTATAGGAAATACCACGACGTCCTCTGCGGTGCTGCATATGCTTACCGGGCTTCCGATTGAAGAACTCACCGGTCGGGGTTCGGGTCTTTCGGACGAAGGACTAGTAAGAAAAAAACGCGCTATCAGAAAATGTGTTGAGATAAACAAGCCGGATCCGTCTGATGCTATAGATGTACTCAGCAAGTGCGGAGGCTTTGATATAGCGGCTATGTGCGGTGTATATCTTGGGGCGGCGGCGCTTGCGGTTCCCGTAATACTCGACGGTGTAATATCCCAGGCCGCGGCTCTTTTGGCCATGAGGATTAAGCCCGAATGTGTTCAATACATGATAGCTTCGCATGTGAGCAAAGAACCTGCGGGGACGGCTGTACTTAAAGCGCTGGGTCTTGAGGCGCCTATTTCAGCCGGTTTGGCACTCGGAGAGGGTACGGGTGCGGTTCTGCTGCTCCCCATGATAGACATGGCCTTGGCGCTGCTTTACGGCGGGCATAGCTTTAATTCCATAGGAGTTGATGCGTATGAGCCTCAGGAAAGCGAGAACGTAAAATGATTTTTTTTGTGACGGGTGCCTCCGGCAGCGGAAAATCTCAGCTTGCGGAGTCTATTGCGACAAGTCTTGGCGGAAGGCTGATTTATATAGCAACTATGCCTATAACTTCAAAGGAATCCAAGGCGAAGGCTGCTCGGCACCATAGATTAAGAGCAGGGAAGGGCTTCCAAACTCTGGAGCGTCCTGAACTTCTGACGCCGATTCCCGAAGATTGCACCGTACTTCTTGAATGTGTTTCAACTTTTGCGGCTAACAGAATGTTTTCACAAGAGCAGCCTCAAGCCGATGTGCGGAAGCTTTTTGATGAAATTATGGTTCTTTCGAAATGCAATAAAAATCTGATAATAGTATCGGCTGAGGTTGCATCCGACGGGATACTTTATGACGAATATACCGAAAACTATAAAAAGGTTTTGACGGCTCTCAATATTATGTTGGCTGAGGCGGCGGATACGGCCGTCGAGTCTGTCTACGGAATACCGAATGTGTTGAAAGGGAATTTTCCATGCTTAAAAGCATAATAACAGCCTTCGGGATGTATTCGCGAATACCTATGCCGCATATAGAGTATGATGACAGGAGCATGAAATACACTATGTGTTACTTTCCGCTTGTCGGAGTGTTCATCGCTGCTTTGGAAGTGACCTGGATATATTTAGCGCTAAAATACTCCGTGCCGCAAATGCTTAAAGGCGCAGTAGCCTGCGTCATTCCCATACTTGTCACCGGCGGCATGCATATGGACGGATTTTGTGACACAACGGATGCGTTGTCATCGTATCAGCCCATGGAAAAAAAGCTTGAAATACTTAAGGATTCCAATGCGGGAGCCTTTGCGGTGATATATGCCGGTGTGTTTTTTACAGTGTATTTTGCCTGCTGGTGCTGTATAGGTGAAATGCGAAGCGCCGTGGCCGTTTCTCTGGGTTTTGTATCCTCGAGGGCTTTGTCCGGACTTGCACTCAACATCTTCAGGTCAGCTAAAAAGAACGGTATGCTCCGGACAACGGCAGATGCGGCAGATAAAAAGGTAAACATAACAGCTCTTTGTGTATGGCTTCTGTTAGTATTAACCGGGCAGATATTTTTCTGCGGTCTAAGAGGACTTGCGGCTTTTACGGCACAGCTTTTTGTATTTTTGTATTATCGTTACAAGGCGTATAAATATTTCGGCGGAACTACGGGAGATATCGCAGGTTGGTTCACGCAGCTTGCGGAACTTGCGGCGCTCATAATCCCCGCATTTTGGGAGGTATTCGGATGAAATTATATATAGGTGGAGATGGCTGTGGACAGGACGTTTTGGCGGCGCGTGAAAACCCCGGTGCCGAAATTATTTATGACATGCACAGCATTACCCGAGACATACTCAGGAACGGTGGAAGCATTGTGGATTATGCCATAAAACTTTCGCAGGAAAATCCGGACGCAGTTGTGGTTTGTAACGAAATAGGTCTCGGCATCCACCCTTTTGAAATGGAAGACAGAGTCTGGAGAGAAGAAACCGGAAGAGCTCTTTGCGTATTGGCGGAAAAGAGCGAAAGCGTGACAAGAGTGATTTGTGGAATAGCGCAGAGAATAAAGTAAAATATTTTTCAGTTAATCTGAATGGTGAAAAAGGATACATGAAAGTATATCTTTACCGACACGGAAAAACAAAAGGGAATCTATTAAGAAAATACATAGGCCGTACGGACGAGCCTCTTTGTGAAGAAGGCAAGGCCGAGCTTAAGAAAAACATGATAGAGCCGCGCTTTGTATATGTCACGCCGCTCAGGCGTACGCAGCAGACCGCGGAGATATTATTTCCCAAAGCCGAACGCGTAATCGTTGATAATTTAAGAGAAATAGACTTCGGGGACTTTGAGGGCAGGGCGTATCTGCACGATCTTCAGTTTGATGAGGATTATCAAAAGTGGGTGGACAGCAACTGTGAAGGTCCGATTCCGAACGGGGAACAAAAATGCAGTTTCTCGGCGCGCGTCGTAGATTCGTTTACTCGCCTGGCTCGCATTTCTACAGAGGATCCGATTGTATTGGTGGTTCATGGCGGTACCATAATGAGCATTCTCGATGCCTTCTCGGACCCGCACAAAGACTATTATGAATGGAACATGGCTAACGGCAGGGGCTTTTGCGGAGATTTCGACGGCAGGAAGTTTACAAATATTGAGCCTTGTTTATGTTGACAATTTAATAATTCATGGTATAATCCAAGTATAAAAAGTAAATAATGCTTTAAACTCAGTCCTTGAGGGCAAGGTGGAATGGAGTGAGATGCTCCGCGAGTGGGTCACTGTGATGCCGGTTAGTAATTAATCCGGATAAGTCAGATACGCCGAGTTTAGAGTAAACTTCTGCCGTCACCGGAAGTTAGAGTTATGTAATAGCTTTTCCGCGCGGCCTCACCGCGCGGAATTTTTCTCCTTACAGACGTATACGAGTACTTTTGATTCTGTATGGCTATTACACAAACCGGACTTTTAATCCGCACGGCTTAGCTGTGCGGATTTTTGCAGAAGGAAAATTTTTACCCATATAACTTTGCGGATGATGAAGTATATCTTCTTAACATACCTGTAATTCTTTTTGCGATTTCTCCTTAGGGGAGATGTGCTCATCCTCACGATCTACGGAATAAAACCCGGCTTAGCCGGGTTTTATTCCGTTATTTGCAGGAAGGAGCAGCCTTGTTTTTGTTGACAACATACGGTCTTTTGATATAATTCATATGCATATGCCGGGTCCGGGAGCAGCGGTCCGGCTTTTGCTGTTAAACAGGGTCTGCCGATTCGGAGGAAAAAGTGAAGTATTATATTTCCACAATTTCAGATTTACTTTTCTGCGATGAAGATGACTGTACGGAAGCCGTTAAATACACGGAGCGTACAGCACCTATAGTCAAAGCACATAATATGGGAATAGAGCTTGCCGAGTTCTGTATTTCCGAGAACATGGACAATCGGTATGAAGCAGTTCTTCCGCACGTGCTTTCAAATGTCAGAGCGTCGGATAATATAATTCTTCATGCTCCATACAGCGAACTCTATCCTATGGCTATAGAGCCGCTGGTCGTTGAAGTTGCATATAAGCGTTATATGCAGGCACTGGAATATTGCAGGCGATTCGGAGCACACAAGATGGTGGCGCATGCAAACTATATCGAGCAAGAATATTACCCTGAATGGTTTGTGGCAAGACACATCGATTTCTGGAAGAACTTGCTTTCGAAATATGACGGGGATGTTATAATATGTTTAGAGAACGTTCGTGAGAGCGACCCTGAGCTTATTCTGAAAATATTAAGAGCTGTTGACGATTCGCGCCTTAGGATGTGCCTTGATATAGGTCACGCAAATCTTACGGACATCGGTCCGGCCGAATGGATTAAAATCTGCGCTCCGTATATATCTCATTACCATATTCATAATAACTTAGGAGCTGCCAAGGAAGGACGGCCCAATATCGCAGACAGGCATTTAGCTCTTGGCAGCGGCAGCATCGATATGAAGGCAGTTTTGAGTTTGGCGGAAGATCTTACTCCTGATGCCACTGCGGCTATAGAAAGCTATGAGCCTGAAGAAAGCGTTCTCTGGCTTAAAAACAACGGTTTTATGTAACAGCATGAACAAAGAAGAGAAGAACAACATTGTATTCATAGGAATGCCGGGATCAGGCAAAAGCACCATAGGCAAGCTGCTTGCCGAAAGACTCGGCTTAAGACATATAGACGGCGATGCCATAATGGAAGAATTTGAAGGCCGGAAACTTCAGGATATAATAGATACAAAAGGCAATGAATATGTGCTTGAGCTTGAAGGAAAGGTGCTTCGCGAGCTTGACGTTGAGAATTGTGTTATAAGCCCGGGCGGCAGCTGCGTATATTATCCTGACGGCATGGAAAATTTAAGGAGTATTGCTACCATAATTTATCTGAAAGTCAGTTGGCCGGCTTTAAAAATGCGCTGCACAAATGTTTTCGGTCGCGGCATAATTTTCAAGCCCGGTGAAACCCTCAAGGATCTTTATGACATACGTACCCCGCTATATGAAAAATATGCGGATATCACCATAGACAGTTCGGATATTGAACGGGAAAGCACGCTTGACGCCGTGCTGAAAGCATTGAAGGAGAGTCAATGAAAAAACGTTTATTACTTGTGTTGGCAGTGATATTGATAATAAGCGTTCTGCCTTCTGCGGCCATTGCGGCGGAAGTTCCGTACAGTGATTCCTACGGCGAATGCAGAATCAAGGTCAACGGAAAAACCAGTCCGGACTTTGCTTATACCTGCCGTGGGAATGTTTATGTTTCTTACGGAACTTTACGCAATTATGGAGACGCAAGCAAGCTTGTTCTTGATAAAGATAATTTGCAGCTAAAATTCAATGCCGCAGATTTGAACATGAACTTTGTCGATCAGGAAGTGGGTGCTTTCATAAAGGAAAATGCGGGGCTTTGCTATCTGCCAGTCAAGTATTTTGATCCTCACGGAGGAAGCACAAAGGATTATTATATTTCTCTAGGGTCGGTAGCGCAGCTTGTTAAACTCACATGGAATTTTACGGGGAAAATTGTGGAACTGGCACAGTATTCCGATGCCACAAACTATGCTTCTACAGGCGTTTTAAGCAGCGTGGCAGCTTCTCTTTATAACAGCGGCGTGGCTGCTTTAAGTACCGGTGAATCGGTGTTCATAGTAGGTGAATCAAATTCTTTCTATAAGGTTAAGACCATGAGCGGAGAGGTCTACTATGTAAACAAAGATGAGCTGAGGAGGATAGAAAACGCTTCTGAGATTTTTGATTTTGAATATATCCCGCGCGAAAAAGATAATTACGCGGGAAGAAAGATTAATATCGTCTGGCTTAATCTTGCGGACAGCGCCACCAGAACCCCGCTTCCTCCGGTGAATAAAGGCGGCATCGATGTTATCGCTTACCCTTGGGCTCACCAGATAGTCAACGGGGACGGAGCATGCAACCATAAATGCGATTACGGCATAGTACAGCTTGCCCATCAGATGGGCTATAAGGTATGGCTGACCGTAAACAACAGTTTTATGTCTACCGGCTCGACAAATTATACAACTGCGCTTCTTAAAAACGAAGCGCAGTCCAATAGAATTATAGCTCAGTATTTACTCTACGCCTGCATTTATAATGTTGACGGAATCAATGTGGATTACGAAGACATGGCTGTAGGAACGGCTTCGGACCTCGGTAAATTCTGTGCCAAACTTGCAAATTACTGCGATAAACTGGGACTTACGTCATCGGTAGACACATATGCATATACAAAATACAATACTACCAAGTACGATTTTGAAACCATGGGCAAGACCATGGACTTCGTAGTACCGATGATGTACGGAGAAAATCTTAAGGGAACTGTCGGATCGGTCTCTTCGCTCGGTTGGTATACTGAAATTATGAATGATATGAAAAAGGTGGTGCCGGCGGAAAAGATTCTGATGGGAGTTCCTTTCTTCAGCAGATTTTATTATCTGGATTCCGCAGGAAACAATGTTCCAAGCAAGTCCGGCACAATAACCATGGGTAGTGCGCGCAACAAAGTTATAGAAAAAGGCGCCGTTCCCTATTGGGCCGAAAAGGACGGGCAGTTTGTTGTTGAGTACCCGGCAGATGAGGAGGGCTACACGGTTACAATGTGGCTGGAGGATTACAGGTCGCTGTCATTAAGAATGAAATATGTTCTTGAAAACAATCTCGGCGGTACGGCGTGCTGGGCACTTTACGATAATGATAATTATGTAAAAGAGGTGCTTTCGGAGTTCGACGCAATTTATAACAAGGGTGTTGCTCCCGGAGAGTATTATTACGAAACGTACAGATGAGCCTATACGCAATAGCAGATCTTCATCTGGCTATGAATCCTGATATTGAAGACAAGTCCATGGACAGGTTCGGCGGCCCGTGGGTAAATCACGCCTCCCGCCTGCGGGATGTTTGGATGCGCCTGATAGGAGAAGATGATACGGTGCTGATTCCCGGGGATATTTGCTGGGCACTTAAACTTGAGGATGCCGTTCCGGATTTTGAATGGATGAGGACGCTGCCCGGAAAAAAGATTATCATGAAGGGTAACCACGATCTTTGGTGGTCATCAAAGAAAAAAATGCAGGCTTTGTTTCCGGACTTTTTTTTCCTGCAAAATAACTGCTATGTGGGAGACGATTTCGTTATAGCAGGTAGCAGAGGATGGCTGTGCCCCGGTTCAAGCGAGTTCAAAGAAGAAACGGACAGCAAGATTTTCAGAAGGGAACTCATGCGTATTAATTTAAGCCTTGATGAGGCAAAGGCGTTTCAGGGAAGCAAGGTCCTTATAGCTGCCACTCATTTTCCTCCTTTTAACGAAAAGAAGGAACCTTCGGAAATCACAAAGCTTTTTGCGGAATACGGCGTAAAAAAAGCCGTCTATGGACATCTGCACGGTCCCGGAGGCTTTGCCGCTGCCTACGAGGGTTTTCTTGACGGAGTAGATTACCGTTTGGTTTCTTTAGACAGGCTTGAAGCCGCACCACTGCTTGTGATATAATTTTTAAATTAGAACTTGGAATTACAGGAGTCCAAAAGCATGAAGCATGTTTTTATAATAAACCCGGCAGCAGGTGAGGGCTTGTCCGAAACCGATTATTTGCCGCGTTTGCTTCAGTATCTAAAAGATACTGATGTTGATTATGAAATTCACAGAACGTTAAATAAGCAAGAGGTAGGACTTTGGACAAGACAGCGTGCCGAGACCGGAGAGTCCTGCAGGTTTTATGCTGTCGGCGGAGACGGAACTGTCAGCGATATCTTTAACGGTATAGCGGGTCATAAAAACGCCGAGCTTGCCGTGATTCCCTGCGGAAGCGGCAACGATTTTGTGAGAAATTTTACAAATAAAAAGAATTTTTCGGATATAACAAAGCAGATTAACGGCAAGGTCGTTTCTATTGATGCCATAAAATATAATGACAGTTATTGTGTGAACCAGTTGAACATCGGTACCGACTGCGACGTTTGTGCCAGAGCCAATGAGTTAAGAGATGCAGGAAAGGCCAAAGGTTCCATGTCTTATATATTGGCGGCATTGCAGATTCTGCCCAAGCATCCGCAGTATCGAATGGCCTATGAATTGGACGGAATAAGACATGAAGAAGACCTTATGCTTGTTGCGATTGCAAACGGAGGCTTTTGCGGCGGCGGATTCAATTCCGGTCCTAAGGCTTCCTTAAACGACGGGCTTATGGATGTAGGAATAGTATCTCCTGTCAGAGGTCCGAAGCTTTTCCCGCTTCTTATGAAGTATCGCGAAGGAAAACACCTTGAAGCCAAAGAAGCAAAAGGTTTAGTTAAGTATGTCCAGCTGAAAGAATTTGAATTAGAACCACTTGAACCCTGCATAGCATCCGTGGATGGTGAAGTTTACCCGTTTGAAAAGACGCATTTCAAAGTGGTACGCAATGCGATAAATTTCGTAATTCCTAAAGGTTCGGAAATGATAAATAAGTGAATTGCATATAATTAACAAATAACGTGCAGAAGTAGCGAAGTGGCCGTAACGCGGTAGTCTCGAAAACTATTTATCCGGCAACGGGTACGTGGGTTCGAATCCCACCTTCTGCGCCAGGATTTTAATAACCCACTCATATAAATTGTGAGTGGGTTATTATATTTGAAATATAATTGGTTAGTGTAAAATAGTTGTGGAGTTTTTGAAGAAAAAAAATAGAGATCAACTCTC
>CAYFUZ010000010.1:0-299 GCA_964346675.1 uncultured Oscillospiraceae bacterium
TAGTTGTTTACCAGGTAAAAATCCCTGTACTCCAGGCAGACGGTTCTGCCCTCGTTATCCATGTCGTTTTTTAATTCCACGGAAAGCGGTTCTTCTTTTGCCAGCACAAGGGTTCCCGAATAGCCTTTTCTTTCCGCGCTGCTCCAGTACTGGCTGTAGCCGGGAAGCTCCAGCCCCACCTGCTCTTTCATAGCCTTGGTTTCCTGAAGGCAGACAAAATCGGCGTCCTCATTTTTTATAAAATCGAGAAGCCCTTTTCCCAGGCAGGCTCTTATTCCGTTGACGTTCCAGGAGATGAA
>CAYFUZ010000010.1:309-38084 GCA_964346675.1 uncultured Oscillospiraceae bacterium
TCTATGACTTACGTTACCGCAAGCCTAAAGCGACCTACCTTCCGAGAAACCGCGAGCAGCGGTCTTTCAGGCATTATTCTTGCGAAATTACCTCTCTTACTTGGTCTTGCTCCGGGTGGGGTTTACATTGACGCCTTATGTTGCCACAAGACCGGTAGGCTCTTACCCTGCCTTTTCACCCTTACCTTTCGGCGGTTGTTTTCTGTTGCACTTTCCCTGGGATTGCTCCCGGCGGCCGTTAGCCGTCACCCTTGCTCTTCGGAGCCCGGACTTTCCTCACGCTTCACAACCAAGCGAAGCCCGCGATTGTCTGGACTACTCATGCCTTGCAGTTATACTGTAAAATCAAACGGGTTCTGATTCACCTTACTTTTGATGACAGTCAATTCTCCTTTTAACTTCTTTGAAAGCTGTTCTTCCATGTTATCAATAAATTGCATTTCGCTTCCCCAGTGTCCTGCGGCTATTATCGGAAAAAATATCTCCCTTGCGCCTTGAGCCTCATGGTGTTTGAATTCTCCGGAGATATATACATCCGCTCCCGCATCTATGGCCTCCCGGATAAGATCTCCGCCGGCTCCGGTACAGATAGCAACTTTTTTTACCATTCGCTCCCGGTCGCCGGATACCGACACGCTTCCGGGGGTTTCTGCCAGGTCCGCTACCCTTTCGGCAAGTTCCTTAAGGCTTACGGCATTGTCAAGCTCTCCCATGTATACAAAATCCGAAACCGGCTTAATTTTTTTACATTTCAGCTTCTTTAAAAAATATTCGTTGTTGCCAC
Source organism: uncultured Oscillospiraceae bacterium (assembly GCA_964346675.1). Classification (GTDB taxonomy): domain Bacteria; phylum Bacillota; class Clostridia; order Peptostreptococcales; family Anaerovoracaceae; genus RUG13409. The sequence goes on from CAYFUZ010000010.1 coordinate 1,094, forward strand.
CTTTTGTCTTATCAAACGGTGTATGCGAGGAATAAACCGTGATGTCGTTTTTTATCAGTGTGCTTATGCAATATCCCTCCGGAGTGTCGAATATTATGTTTTTTAAAGGATGGAAAAACATCGGGTGGTGAGTAATAATCATATCCGCATTTTCCGCTGCAGCCTCGTCTGCCACCGCCCTTGTAATCTCCAGCGCCAAAAGTACCCTGTTTATTTCGGTCTTGGAACTCTTGATCTGCAGGCCGGAATTATCCCATTCCGCCTGAGTATCAAGCGGTGCAAGCTTTTCGATAAAAGCGACAATCTCTTTAAGTTTCATAAACTACCCTTTCCCTTATATCTTTCAGTTCACTGCGTATTGCCCGCCAGATGTCGATAAGCCCCTCGGCGTCCCTGCTTTTAGCCTCTTTAAGGCTTTCAATTACAATATCAGCAGCCTTAAGCTTTCCGTCTACAAACTCACAAATCAGAGGGTCGCGCTTTGAAAGCAAAAACTCCGAAATCAATGCCGTGTCGGGAAAAAGCTCCGCCGCAGCACAGGGCTGAACCACTATAATCTCGCATATGCGCCCCTTTTCTTTTACAAGCCTGTAATCGATTGTCCTGAAAGCGTTGGTGCTTAAATAGTACCTGAGTTCGTTTGCCTGAGTTCTCGGCTGAAGAATGAATCTGTCAAAGGAATGACTCTTTTCCGAGTCTTCGTCCAATATATTTTCTATGAGTTCTCCGCCCATTCCCGCTATAACAACACTGCCGACTTCGGATTCTTTAAGCGGCGCAAGACCGTCTCCGAGTCTTAGGGAATATACGGCCGGTGAAATACCTTCCGCTTCGAGGTTTGCTTTCGCAATTTCAAGCGGCCCTTCGTTGATGTCGGTCATTACAGCGTAAGGAACTGTATTTTGCGCAAGCAAATATATCGGGACGAAGCCGTGATCTGTACCTATATCCGCTGCGGGTCTGCCCGGAATGACAAGCTCCGCAAGCATTTTCATTCTCGGACTCAAATTATTCAAGGTAATCCTTCAATTTTTTTGAGCGATTCGGATGGCGCAGTTTTCTTAAAGCCTTTGCCTCAATTTGTCTGATACGCTCTCTTGTAACCTGGAACTGCTGGCCTACCTCTTCGAGGGTTCTCTGCCTTCCGTCGTCAAGACCGAATCTTAGCCTCAAAACCTGCTGTTCTCTTTCGGTAAGTGTGTTCAAAACCTCGTTCAGCTGATCTCTAAGCATGGAAAATGCTGCCGAATCCGCAGGAGACGGAACATCCTCATCCGGTATGAAATCTCCGAGGTGAGAATCTTCTTCCTCTCCGATAGGCGTTTCAAGAGATACCGGCTGTTGAGCTATCTTTGAAATCTCTCTTACCTTTTCAACGGGAATTTCCATTTCGGCGGCAACTTCTTCCGGAGTCGGGTCTCTTCCGAGTTCCTGAAGAAGCTGATGTGTAATCCGTATCTGTTTGTTTATAGTTTCGACCATATGGACCGGGATACGTATTGTTCTTGCCTGATCTGCGATGGAACGGGTTATCGCCTGTCTTATCCACCATGTAGCATAAGTGGAGAACTTAAAGCCTTTACGCCAATCGAATTTATCCACGGCTTTTATAAGGCCCAAATTTCCTTCCTGAATAAGGTCGAGGAACTGCATGCCGCGGCCTACATATCTTTTGGCTATTGATACAACCAGCCGCAGGTTTGCCTCGCACAGCTTGTGTTTCGCGCCTTCGCCCGCGTTTATCTGCCCCTGAAGTTCTTTGCGTTTTTTATCACCCAATCTCTTGTTTTGGATTTTCTCTTTAGCTTCTTCTCCGTTTTCCATTGTCTGTGCCAAAAACAGCTCTTCGTCGGCGGTAAGAAGCGGAACCTTACCTATTTCCTTAAGGTACATCCTTACGGGATCGTCAATGGCCATAACCTTCTGGAGTTCTTCTAGATTTTCCGTCTTGGCCTCCTTGGCCATGTCTTCAAGATTTTCCTCTTCCTTTTCAGATATTTCATCTTTCTCAAGGTCGTCAAGCTTATCAAAGTTTATAGAATCATTTTCATCCGAAGAATCCTTTTGAACCGGACCGTCGTCGATAAGTTCAAGATTTTCCTCCTCTTCTTCAAGCTGCTGATCGAGGTCGTCAAGCTCCTCTTCTTCCGGTTCAATTGCGGCTTCAAGGTCAATTTCAACGGTCTTGATTTTCACTTCTTCTTCGTCAGCTTTTTTCTTAACCGGCTTTAAAGGTTTCTTGCTTTTTCCGGAGTCGCTTTTTACTTCCTTGGCTTTCTTGGACTCTTTGCTCTCCTTGACAGGCTTGTCCTTTTTTGCAGCCTTTGTTTCCTCGGCTTTGACCGATGGTTTTGCTTTAGCAGCTTTAGGTTCGGTTTTAGCATCTTTAACAGGAGCCGGCTTTGTTTTAGTTTCAGCTTTTGCCGGCTTTACGGCAGTATTTTTTACCTTGCTGTCTTTGGCTTCGGACTTGGTCTCTATTTTTGCCTTGGCAGTGCTTGCTGCCGCCTTCTTTGCATTTGTTTTTTCAGGCTCGGCCTTTGCTTTGGTTTTGACCGTTTTAGCCGGAACTTCATCGGCCGGCTTTTTAACAGCGGCTTTGCTCTTGGCCGTCGTTTCTTTTTTCTTTTCATTCTTGCTGTTTGGCATTATTTCTTCCCCCTGTTCATAAGTTGCAGCATTTGATATTCATTCATCAGGTCATTGATTTTCTTGTTATTTATCCGTTCTTCCGGAAGCGAGTCCGCCATATGGAGTATTTCCTCTATTTCTTTTAATCGTATATTCCGGCGTCCGTCCTGAAGTTTGTCAATGCAATCCTTAAAGGCAATACTGTCGTCGCCGGTCTGCACGTTGTTTATAATATCGTTAAGATAGACATACTCACCGTCGTCCAGCAGGTTTTTCAAATCATCAAAGTCGAAATCCTCTCCCTCGCGATACTTTTCGTCGAATATCTCTTTTATAACAAAACCGCTGTCGCTGACAAACGCCTCCGGATATTCGGCAAAGCTTCCGTAGTAATCCGAATGAGACATAATCAGCTTAATTATCATGCGTTCAAGCTTAAGCTCCGCCGGTTCCGGTTTGGGCTCCGTAATATCCTCTTTGACGCCGGCATCCGTTCTAACAGGCGTTTTTACCACGCTTTTATCCCGGTTTACCATTTCCCTTTTTAAAGCTCCGGCAGATATCTTGTACTGCTGAGAAAACTTGCTTATATAGACGTCAGCCTCAACAGGACTGAGGGTCTTCAAAATATCAGCCACACCCTTAAGAAATTTTATTCCCTGGGTGGTATCGTTGAGATTGTAATTTTTTTTCAAAAGCCCGACTCTGTAATCCACATCCGGAACGGATTTGTTTTCAACCAGGTCTATAAAGGCGTCTTTTCCGTGTTTTTTAATATAATCGTCGGGATCCTTGCCGTCGTCAACGTGAAGAACCCTGACCTCCATATTTATTTCCCGCAAAACTGCGATTCCACGCTCCGCAGCCCTTATTCCGGCGGCATCCGCGTCGTAGCAGAGCACTACCTTTTTGGTGTATCTCGACAAAAGCCTTGCCTGACCTTCCGTTAAAGCCGTTCCCAAAGAGGCCACCACGTTTTTGACCCCGTACTGATACAGGCTCACACAATCCATATAGCCTTCCACGAGTATCGCGTAGCCTTCTTTTTGGATATTGCTTTTAGTCTTATTCAGACCGTAGAGATTGTTCTTTTTAAGGAAGATTGCGGATTCGGAAGAATTGAGGTATTTCGGTTCACCTTCACCCACTATCCTTCCGCCAAAGCCTATTACCTTATCCCTTGTATTTATAATCGGAAAAATCACCCGGCTTCTGAATTTATCAAAGGTTTTCGTCTTATCCTTGCTGCTTACGGAAATCAGCCCCAATTCCTCAAGGGTCTTTTCCTTGACTCCTTTTTTGAGCAATTCATCCTTCATGGCCGACCATTCATCAGGCGCCCAGCCTATGCCGAAATCGTTCATGGTTTCAGGATTCATTCCGCGCTGTTTTAAATAGCCGAAACCCTTGTTAGCATCATTTCTGAGATTGTCAAAGAAGAATCTTGCCGCAAGCTTGTTGGCCTCGTAATAAGCATCGTTGGCCTTGTCGCTTGCGTATCCGGACCTTTCTATTGTAATGCCGTATTGCTGCGCAAGCCTTTCAACCGCCTCTAAAAAGTTAAGATTGTAGTACTTTTCGATAAACTTTATTACGTCGCCATGTTCTCCGCATCCGAAGCAATAGTATGTTCCGCGCGCCTCGTTGACAACAAAAGACGGAGTCTTCTCTTTATGAAAAGGACAGCAGGCCTTAAGATTGGAACCTGCCCGCTTAAGCGGTACCAGCGGATTTATAACATCGACGATGTTTATACTGCTTTTAATTTGTTCTACTGCGCTTTGATAATTCGCCATTACTGATTCCAGCCCGACGGCACAAATAGGTCGTTATATAAATTTATCGCATAGCGGTCGGTCATTCCGGCTATCCTGTCTTTTACTACTTCTTCGAGCCCGTCCGTCTCTGCCTGAAGCCTCTCGCCTTTGTCGAGCAGCTCCGGATGTTCCAGAAAATAATCGTAAAATGTGTATATCAGGTTCTTAACCTTTGCCATTTCCGAGTTTGCTCTTACATTCGGATTTTCGTAAACGTTTTTGAACATCCATTCCCTTAGATCGCTCATCAACTTTCCTACATCCTGAGATTGAATGATTTCCGGTTTTCCGTCGCTGTTTTCAACTATGTCCCGAACCAGATAATTTATCCGGCTTCCGTGGTTATAGCCGAGGCCTTCAAGAAATCTCTCGGGTATATCATCTTGAGAAATCACTCCCGCTCTGATTGCGTCGTCTATGTCATGGTTTATATAAGCTATGCGGTCCGAGAACTTTACCACCTGTCCTTCGAGAGTAATCGGCTTTCTGTTTCCCGTATGGTTTACAATTCCGTCCCGTACCTCAAAAGTCAGGTTGAGAGTTTTTCCTTTATAATTCTTTTCAAGGACATCCACAACTCTGAGACTCTGAACATTGTGTTCAAAACCCTTGTTGTGCCTTTTGTCGAGAAATCTTTCTCCCATATGTCCGAAAGGCGTATGCCCAAGGTCGTGACCCATGGCAATGGCCTCTGTAAGGTCCTCGTTTAATGTCAGCGCCCTTGCTATTGTTCTTGCAATCTGCGCCACCTCAAGAGTGTGCGTGAGTCTTGTAGTATAGTGGTCGCCTTCAGGGGACAAAAAAACCTGCGTTTTATGCATTAGTCTTCTGAGCGCCTTTGTATGAATTATGCGGTCCCTGTCTCTTTGAAAACAGGTTCTGAATCCTTCCGGCGCCTCTTCTTGCGCCCTTCCCCTGCTCTGCACCGATTTACAGGCAAACTCCGACAGTCTGCCAAGCTCTTCATTTTCTAAATCGTTTCTTAAAAACATCTTGTTACCGGCCTTTGGGCGTCATCATTTAAAAATAATATATTTCAGATTGCTCCGCTTCGGAGCGGCGATTTTTTATTCATTCACCGTCAACTCTTTATACAACATAAAAAAGGACTTTCCTTTTTTACGCCGGTCTATGTTCTCACCGGAATACTTAAATATCATACAATACCCACCTAAATTAATGCACTCAAAAACCGAGACTGAAAATATTGTTATTTCTATTTCGGTCTCGGTTCGGTTTTGAACTTTTTACAGTCTGCTACTTCAGGTATTCTGCAAGAAATTTAGAACATGCTTTTAATGTATGCTCTTCCGCCCCAGAAATCGAACTTGGGATCAAATTGGTCGAACACTAAACTGTAGCCGTCTTTTTCGTTACCGCTGAGTATAAGCAATGAATTTTTCCAAGCCTTAATAGGAACTTCAATAACACCGTCAATTGGGACAGTTTTATCCTTGACGGAATGGACTTCACATTTTATGTAAAGCTTATCCGGCAACGGGTCAGGCAGCTTTTCCTGATCAAAAAGGTAATCGCCCCAAACCAATCTCTCTCCTACCGCGCACTTTTCATTGGGATCGCGTATACTGGTGGTGGCGCCCATAGCAACTTCCGCCGGGCTGTTCCAGCTTCTGTATGTTGTAATCCCATCAATCTTTCAAAAGACCGGTGTATCCGTACTTCTGACCCATGAACAACCATTCCCCTTTATCATCAAGAAGCACCCAATTCTCTTTTATGGATATAACATACGCAATATCGCTTAATCTTAATGTTCCATCCTTTATATTGGAAAGCTGAGAAGTCCCGCACCCAAACAATATAAGCTCGGCACCCCTGCAAATATCATCTGCGCGTTTCTGTTGGCGCTCAAGAAACTTGTGCAGCTCTTCAGAATCGACATAATCAAGATTGTCCTTTAAAACAATTCCGGAGCCAAAAGCATTTGTCAGGCTCAAAGTATCAAGCAGGCTCTCAAAAACAGTAAGGCCCGAACCGTTTTGGTTTTCAGCGCTTCTTACATCTGACATATAGAACGTTTCAGGTGTTCTTGCATCCCATACCACATGAAACTGTGCAGGTTCAAGATAGCCCGAAAAAGCTCCGTAGTGTTTAGGAAGGTCGCTAGTTTTCACACATCCTGCGAATAATGCCAGAGTACAGGCAAGCAATGCGCATGTAGTTTTTTTCATGATCCCCCCTTGTTGTTTGTAACCTTTATTTTAATGTTAACACATTCCGGAGCTGCGTAACAACGACTGCTTTCACCATATATACAAATATCAAGACAAAAATCGGACAAGAAAATTTAAATTTTTAAATATTTTAAATCAGACATTACGACATTACCATGTGGGTTCTACGCAACGTATATTTTCGGCAAGTTTTACAAACTCTTCTTTAGTCAAAAATGCATCTATACAAAATGCAAGTTTATTTTCTTCGTCAAGCCATATTAGAGTGCTGATACTTTCTGGATTTACTGCCGTAATATAATAATAGGAACGTAGCTCGGTATTTATGAGTTCATACTTCTTAATGTCTGAATCAATATAAAATGCGGTTACCCCATTATATTCCGCCATATCTTTGTAATTATAATATATAAATGTATCTGTACTACCATTATAATAATTAATAAAACATCCGGGATAATAATTGAATCGTGCTTCTTCCTTATATCCATCCGGAAGCCAGGCGGGCTCATAGTACGGCAAGCGATAGCTTACAGAAGCGAAGCAATCCAAAAGGGTTTCCTTATCCAGATTGCTGATTACGCTGAACGAAAGATTTCGATCCTTGTCGTACCAAAAGAAGGTGCTGCGGGAAGCTGAGGCTGAATAAAAGGCCTTCACACCGTTTGAAAAAGTGACCTGCTCGGCTTTTTCTCCGCGTTTTTCTATGTTTTTCTTTTGTGCTTCCGTGGGTTTGCGATATTCAAACTGCAGGAAGTTTTCGTTTTCGGAATCCTTATAAATACTGCGGGTATAATATCCGCTGTGGTAATTTTCGGCCAGCTCAAATCCGTCGGGAAGTTCGCCCGGGGCGGCTATTATTACCGCATGGTCGTCTTCCGAGTGTATAAAGGTGAAGTCGATAAACTTATTGTAAATATTAATTGTCCAATTACGGAACGCAGCATAAGCGGAGGGGCTTAGCAGCATAACAGTTCCGAAAATTGCGGCAATAATTATAATAACGGCCGCTGCCCTCTTGAGCGCTGTAAAGCGGCTGCGCTGTTCATGTTTTTTGCCGAGGGCAAGAATTTTTTGCTTTTGCTCTTCATAGCGCGTGGAAAAAACATGATTTGGGTCGTACATAGGTTCCGAAGCGCGCCAGCTTTCCGCATATGCAACAACCGCGGCTTTAAGTTCAAGTTCCGTGAAATTTGATTTGCTCAAGACTATTTATCCTCTCCGTTTTCATTTTCCTGAAGCATTTTCTTAAGCAGCTCGCGGCCACGCAAAAGCTGCTTTTGCACAGTTTCAGTATTTCGATCAAGCATAAATGCTATTTCTTTGGTTTTGTAATTGCCGTAATAATAAAGAATTAGAGGGTCTTTATATACGTTCGGAAGCTTTGATATCGCCTGCTGCAGTTCCGATTCCGTCGGCAACTCCGGTTCGAAGCCTATTTTCTCCGATACTTCCTCTAAATCAACGGTTCAAAATGTCTGTTTCTTTTGTACAGGTTCAGGGCATTGTTATACGCCGCACGCCCGAGATAAGTTTTGCTTCTCGGATCATCCGGGTCAAGCTTATGCCCTTTATCAATCATAGTCATAAAGGTGTGGTTTACGGTGTCCTCTGCGTCCGCAAAATTTTGCAGCACGGAAAAAGCTATCTGATACATATAGCTTTGATACATCGTGTACAGTCTTTCCCAGCGTTCTCGCTCTTCGGAATCTTCAATTGTCTGAATAATCAGCGGAAACAATTCGTACGCTCCTTATGGAGCGATTATATAACAATCAAAGCTGTAAGAAAAACCGCATTCTTAATACATACAAACGAGGAAGCCGTTTTCGGACAAGATTTTAAAATATTTTAAATCTTCAATATGATTCGGAATAAAAAAAGCAGGTTTCTTGCCTGCTCTTTTCTATACGCTGTTATTAATTTTTATTTCCCTGTCGACCCGAAGCCGCCGATTCTTTCTCCGCCGGCATCGTCATCTTCCGTGATGCCGTAAGGAAGAAGTATGGCTTGAGCGAAGGATTTGCCTGCGGGGAGCTGAAGCTCCTTGCTCTGCCTTGAATCGTTGGTCATGGATATCAGAATATGACCTTCGTTATCCGCATTGTAATAGTCCGAATCTATTACGCCGCAGGTATTGTCGAGCTGAAAGCGAAATCTTGTACCGAGGCCGCTTTTGGGAAGCACCATAAGAACCCAGCCGGGCTGCATTTTAATGCGAAGTCCGGTGGGGATTTTGATACCTTCTCCCGGTTTTAAAAGAAATGTCAACGGGGAAATCAGATCGTAGCCTGCCGAGCCTGCTGTGGCTCTTGACGGAAGTCTGACGTTCCCGTAAGCTTCTTCAGATGACGTAAAAACGCGCCCGCCGAGAGTGTCCCGGAAATCCTTATCGTATTGCTCAAAGCTTACTTTTTCAAATCTGGCGACTCTTTGCATCAGGCTTCCTGTCCGGCTTTGATTATGGGCGTATCCTCAAGCCCCTTGCGTGTAAGGTTTACTCTGCCTTTGTCATCGATTTCTCTGCACTTTACCGTTACTGTATCGCCTACGGCAAGAACATCCTCAACCCTGTTTACCCTTTCCTTGGATATCTGGGAAATGTGGAGAAGTCCGTCCTTACCGGGCAGGCACTCAACGAAAGCGCCGAACTCCAACAGCCTTACCACCTTGCCGGTGTAAACCTTGCCCGGCTCGATTTCAGCCGTTATATACTCTATTTCCGCTTTTGCGGCTTCGGCGGATGCAAGATCCGGAGAAGCTATAAAGATGAGGCCGTCGTCGTTGATATCAACCTTGGCGCCGGTTTTGGCGATAATTCCGTTGATTGTTTCGCCGCCCTTGCCGATGACAATTCTTATCTTGTCGATAGGAACGCTCATGATAATAATGCGCGGTGCATACTTGGAAAGTTCTTTTCTCGGTTCGGGAAGTTCTTCGAGCATATGCTTCATGATATGCATGCGGCCTTCCTTTGCCTGCTGAAGAGCCAGTCCGAGTACCTCTCTTGAAAGACCGTGAACCTTTATGTCCATTTGTATGGCTGTAATACCGTCAGGGGTTCCGGCAACCTTAAAGTCCATATCTCCCAAAAAGTCTTCCATGCCCTGAATGTCGGAAAGCACTCTGAACTCGGAGCTTCCGTCTTCTTTAACTCTTTCGATAAGGCCCATGGCTATGCCTGAAACCGGCTTTTTAATCGGAACGCCCGCATCCATAAGGGCAAGCGTGGATCCGCAAACGGAGGCCTGGGAAGACGAACCGTTGGAGGACAGAACCTCGGATACGACTCTTATTGCATACGGGAACTCTTCCTTTGAGGGAAGTACCGGAATAAGCGCCCTTTCGGCAAGCGCACCGTGTCCTATTTCTCTTCTTCCGGGGGATCTTGGGCTCTTGGCCTCTCCTGTGGAGAAACCCGGGAAGTTGTAATGATGCATATATCTTTTTTCCGTGTCTTCGTCAAGGCCTTCAAGGGTCTGTGCATCGGAAAGAGTTCCGAGCGTTGCTACGGAAAGAACCTGAGTCTGCCCTCTTGTAAAAAGTCCGGTTCCGTGGGCTCTCGGAAGCACTCCGGTTTCGCACCAAATCGGACGAATCTCGTCAAGTTTTCGGTTGTCGGGTCTTATTCCCTCGTCGAGAATCATTCCCCTTACCTGCTCCTTGATTATGTTGTAAAGAACGGAATCAACGTCCTTGGCTTCGTCCGGATATATTTCCGCAAAATGCTCCTTGGTCTCAAGCTCGACCTTATCCATGTTGTCGAGACGCTCCTGCTTATCGAAGGTTTGAATGGCTTCGCGCATTTTGGATACGGCGTATTCTCTTACCGCCGCGTCGATTTCGTCGGATGGCGTATAAAGAGAAAGCTGCATTTTGGGCTTGCCGATTTCCGCGGCAATATCTTTAATGAATCTGCAGATTTTCTTGATTTCCTCGTGAGCGAACATGATGGCCTCGAGTACATCGGCTTCCGAAACTTCATTGGCTCCGGCTTCTACCATCATAATGGCTTCTTCCGTACCGGAAACATACATGGAAATATCCGAAACTTCCCTTTGCGCAAGAGTCGGGTTTATAACGAACTGTCCGTCTACTCTTCCTATTTCAACGGAACCTGTCGGGCCTTCCCACGGAATGTCGGAAATGGAGATGGCTACCGAAGAGCCTATCATGGCGCATATTTCTGGCACACAGTCAAGATCCACGCTCATGACTATCGCCTGCACCTCTACCGAGTTATAAAAGCCCTTGGGAAAGAGAGGTCTTATGGGTCTGTCCATAAGACGGCTCTTCAGCGTGGCCTTTTCCGTCGGGCGACCCTCTCTTTTGATAAAGCCCCCGGGGATTCTGCCTACGGAGTATTGTTTTTCCTCATAGTCGCAGGAAAGCGGGAAGAAATCGATGCCTTCGGTGGGCTGCTTGGCGCAGCATACGGTTACGTTTACGACAGTGTCGCCATACCTTACCATTACCTGACCGTTGGTCTGCTCGCACACCTTTCCGATTTCCAGTTCCAGAAGCCTGCCTCCTAAGGCGGTTCTGAATGTTCTGTAGTCTGTAAATTTCATTTTAATTACCTTTCCCGGGTCCGGCTTGACAACTGAGTGCGCTCTTTGAAAGTGCATTCAATTCTCAAGCAGGTACCCGCCACAAAAACTTTAAGGCGGGGAATTTTCCCCGCCTTGATAACAATTACTTTCTCAGGTTCAGACGAGCGATAAGGGTTCTGTAGCGCTCGATATCTTTCTCTCTGAGATATGTCAGAAGATTCCTTCTGTGACCTACCATCTTGAGCAGACCGCGTCTGGAGTGATTGTCCTTGGCGTGAGTCTTGAGATGCTCGTTAAGCTCATTGATTCTGTAGGTAAGAATCGCAACCTGAACTTCAGGTGATCCTGTGTCGTTTTCACACGTTGCGTATTCCTTGACGATTTGGGCTTTCTGTTCTGTTGTAAGCATAAAAAAATACTCCTTTTTACAATTCGCCTTAATCTTCGACGGCCGTTGGAGTTTCAAACCTCAAAGAAAAAGGTAGTTTCAGTTGACGAATAATGTTAACACTTATAATTGCGGGCGTCAACACAATCTTTTTTAATCTGCGTCGTCAATTTGTCTGTGTCGTCGAACTTGTATTCGGGTCTGAGCATGGCTATAAATTCAACAACCACTCTCTCTCCGTAAAGGTCGCCGCTGTAGTCAAAAATATGAGTTTCCGCGTTCTTGTCGAACTCTCCTACCGTCGGTTTGTTGCCGATATTGGTTACGGATTTATAAATCTTATTGTTTGCCCAAGTTTTTGTTACGTAAACACCGTTGAGGGGAAGCACTGATGATTGGGATAGATTGAGGTTTGCCGTCGGGAAACCCATCTTCCTTCCGAACTGCCTCCCGTGCATCACGTAGCCGCCTATTTTGTAGGTTCTGCCCGTGTATTTTGCGTATGCCTGCATATTTCCTTCGGCTATGAGGCCGCGTATCAATGTGCTTGATACTGTAACCCCGTCTATCTTGAACTCATCTACTATGCTGACCTTAAAAGCGTATTTTTTGCCGAAATCGGACAGCATTTCCGGAGTACCTTCCCCCTTGTAGCCGAATGAATAGTTAAAACCGCAGACTGCGTGTTTTATGCGAAGCTGTTCTACGAGAATTTCTTTAACGAAATCCTCGGGGCTGAGTTTCATTATATGTTGGTCAAAACGCACGTTTACCATGAAATCAACACCCATTCTTTCCGAGACTATTGCCTTTTCATGGACATCCATGATGCTTTTTACTACGTGAGCACCTTTAATCTCGTTCATAGGATGATTGGCAAACGTAAAAACAACGGAGCAGAGTTTTTCTTTCTCTGCCACGCTGACCGTCTTTTTTATCAACTCCTGATGTCCCTTGTGCATACCGTCGAAATTCCCGAGCGCAACTGCGCTTTCTCTTAGAATTTCCTCGGCATCTTCTATCCAGGTTATTACTTTCATTATCTGAACACCTTTACCGGTTTTAGAATATTGTCTTCCCTGTTCATTATGGCTATGAGTTTGCCCCCGTTCATAACCGCGATGTTTTGCTCATCGTCGCCGTGCCCTTTTATCCTGGCGCCGTTAAGAATTTTTTTTGCCGCCGCTTCATTTACATGAACTTTAGGAAGATTGCCTATAGCTCTGTCTATCGGAAGAAGCAGGCTCTCGAGTTCCGCAGGGTTGCTTATTTTCCTCAAAGTCTCAAAATCCAGGCTCTCCGAAATATCAAATCCCGAGCAGGATGTCCTTATAAGAGCGCTCATTACGGCTCCGCAGCCGAGCTTTTCTCCCAGTTCTTTGCAAATGCTTCTGATATAGGTTCCTCTGCCGCACTCGATGGAAAATACTATCTCTCCGCGGCCGGGATAGCAACCTTTAAGCTCAATATTATAAATTGTCACGGTTCTTGGCTTAAGCTCGACACTTTCCCCGCTTCTTGCGTAGGAATACAGCCTTCTTCCGTTTACCCTTACCGCCGAATACATAGGGGGAATTTGGCGCAGCTTGCCATTGAAGCGTTTAAGTTGTTCCGCAACCTCTTCCATTTCGGGAAATTCGAATGCTTCGCTTTCCTTGAGTTCTCCCCATATGTCATCCGTGTCCGAAGTAAAACCCAATCTTGCGGTGCAAAGATAGCGTTTAGGGGCCGTCTCCATATATTCGATAAGCCTTGTCGCAATGCCGAAGCAAACTGGAAGGACTCCCGTGGCATTCGGGTCTAAAGTACCGGTATGTCCGAGGCGCCGCTCTTTGCTTATACCTCTTAAAATGGCTATTACGTCATGCGACGTATAATCCATCGGTTTATTAACAACAAGTATTCCTGTCATTTATATCTTTCGAGTTCCTTTTCGATTTCGGTCTTAGTCTTTGCGATAGCCTCCTCAAAACTCATGCTCATAGTAGCGCCGGAAGCTTTTTCATGTCCGCCGCCGCCAAGCGCAATCGCGACACTATGAACATTTGCGTAGGTTTTTGCTCTAAGACTAAGCTTAAGAAGGCCGGGTTCTTTTTCTTTGAAAAACGCAGCTATCTCTACGCCTTCTATGATTCTGATTCTGTCGATGCAGGTATCGAGCTGGTCGTAAGTGGCGCCGATGCTTCTCATTTCCTCTTGTGTAATAAAAGAGATTGCCGCCAGACCGTCTGCGAAAAGCTCAATTTTTTCGTTTGCAAGGCCTTCCGCTTTAATCTGAGAAAGCGGATAGCTGTCGTATATGGCATTGCAGAGCTTTACATGGTCTATGCCGTAGCCGAAAAGTTCCGCCGTTATCTTGTGAACCTCTGCATTTGTATTTGAATATTTAAATCTGCCGGTATCCGTAAGTATGGCAACGTACAAATCCTCCGCCATAGGGGTATCTATTTTTATTCCAAGCATCTGAATAAGTTCATACACCAGAATTCCGGCAGCAGCTATATCCGGATCAACTACCGAATATTCGGCAAAAGAGTCTTGCTGCAGGTGATGGTCTATGCATATTCGCTCTTCGGCTTGTCTGTAAATATCGATACGATTTGCTATTCTAAATTCGTCTCCGCAGTCAACTGCCACGGCCAGACTCGCATCAAAGGGCATTACGTCAACGAAGACCGGAGCTTCGTTTTTATCCGATTTCTGTCTGTAAATCACATTCAAATAGCCGGGGACATCGTCTTCCAAAAGCACAACGCAGCGCTTCCCTAAAGTTCTGAGCGCACGGCAAAGCGCAGACGATGAGCCCATAGCATCGCCGTCCATATTTGTATGCGTCATTATAACTATATTATCATGACGTTTTATACAATTGATTAAATCACTCCACGCTTTCATACTTTTTGTTCAGTTCATCCAGCAACTTGTCCATTTTTGCGCCGTATTCAAATGATTCGTCGAATTTATATCTCAGCTCCGGCACATAGCGCACTTTTAGCGATTTTCCTATGCTGCTTCTTATGTAGCCGGATGAATGATTAAAGGCTTCGAGAATCTCTTTTTTTTCTTCCGCCGTCATTTCCTTACCCGGAGTATAGGAGATTGCGCTTAGATAAAGTGTGGCATAGCTTCCATCGCCGGAAACATCTACGCCGCTTATTCCTATCATGCCTTTAAAGCGAGGGTCCTTAAGGTCTCCCCTAAGGAGCATCTCGCCTATAATCTTTTTGATTTCTCCGCCGAGCCTTTCAGGTCTGTGTTTTTTACCCATTATTTGCGTTCAACCTCTACCATCTTGTAGGCTTCGATTATGTCGCCTATCTTGATGTCGTTATACTTTTCAATGCCTATTCCGCATTCATAACCGGTATTGACTTCCTTGACATCATCCTTAAATCTTCTGAGAGAGGAAATTTCACCCTCGTGGATTACTATGCCGTCGCGAAGCAGCCTGAGTTTGGCGCCTCTTGCAACCTTGCCTTCAAGTACATAGCCTCCGGCGATAACTCCCGTGTTCGGAACCTTAAATGTGTCGCGCACTTCGATTTTGCCTATTACGGATTCCTTGAATTCCGGCGCCAGCATACCCTTCATGGCGGCTTCGATATCGTCAATTATTTCGTAAATTACCCTGTAGGTTCTGATTTCAACGCCTTCGTATTCCGCCATCTGTTCTACTGCCGTACTCGGTCTTACGTTGAAACCGATTATAACGGCGTTGGAAGTTCCCGCCAGCATTACATCGCTTTCGTTTATTGTACCTACGCCGGTATGAATAATCTGAACACGAACATTGTCGTTGTGAAGCCCTTCAAGAGACTGCTCCAGAGCGCCCACGGAACCCTGAACGTCCGCCTTGATGATGAGATTCAAATCCTGAACTTCTCCTTCGGACATTTGACTGAAAAGCTTTTCCAGGGACATCGCAGAGCTTCTTCCGAGGACCTCTTCTCTCATCTTTTCCCTTCTCTTAGCAACGATTTCTCTGGCGGTTTTTTCATCCTTAACCATATCGAATTCGTCACCCGCCTCTGGAACGTCTGTAAGGCCGGCAATCTCAACAGCCGTAGCCGGCCCTGCCTTCCTTATAGTCTCTCCTTTTGAGTTTGCCATAACTCTGACTCTGCCGCTGGCCATACCTGCGACTACCGCAGCTCCGGCCTGAAGTGTTCCGTTCATAACAAGGAGCGTGGCAACAGGACCCCTGTTTTTGTCGAGTCTTGCTTCTATAACAGTTCCCTGTGCAAGTCTGTTCGGATTTGCCTTAAGTTCTATCATCTCCGCCTGAAGCAGTATCATTTCGAGCAGCTGCGGGATACCCATCCCGGTCTTTGCGGAACAGGGAACGCAGATAACATCGCCGCCCCAGTCTTCAACAAGCAGACCCTGAGTTGCAAGGTCCTTCTTTACCTTGTCCGGATTTGCGGTGGGTTTATCCATTTTATTCATAGCAACTATTATAGGAACGCCCGCAGCCTTTGCATGGTTGATGGATTCGATGGTCTGCGGCATCACGGAGTCATCCGCCGCAACAACAAGAACGGCAATGTCGGTAATATGCGCACCTCTTGCGCGCATTGCCGTAAATGCCTCGTGGCCGGGAGTGTCAAGGAACACGATTTTCCTGCCGCCCTGCAGCACCTCGGACGCGCCTATGTGCTGGGTGATTCCGCCGGCCTCCCCGGCTGTTATGTCTGTTTTTCTTATGGCGTCCAATATGGAAGTCTTACCATGGTCTACGTGACCCATTACGGTTACAACAGGAGGTCTTGGAACAAGATCGGATTCTCTGTCTTCGTAGGTATCGATTCCTTCTTCTTCGACAATTTCCTCGGCTTTATTGACCGCAACCGTTATTCCCAGCTCCATTCCCAAAAGCACAGCGGTTTCTTCGTCGAGATTCTGGTTTATATTGGCCATTATACCCATCTTCATAAGTGCCATTATAGCCTGTGACGTAGTAACTTCTGTCTGCTCACAGAAACCCGCAACGGTAATGGGAACATTTATTACATAGCCGCCGCTCTGAATGGCTTCTTTAACCTCACGGCTCACAACTTCAACTTCTTCCACCTTGGCTTCCTTATATTTAGACCGCTTATTTCTGATATTTCTTGAAAGATCTCTCGGGGTATCGTAAGTACTGCGACCCTTCTTTTTATCTCTGTCTTTGTCCTTACCCTTCTTTCCGCGGTTGTCGCCGCTCTGGGAAGATGTGTAAGCTACGACTTTTTCTCCCTTTGCGTCTGTCTTGGGGAATTTCTTCTTTCTCGGAGAATCGTCTCCATCCGTGGCCGCGCCCTTTTTGCCGATATATTCCTTGGGCTTTCTTGCGTCGGCTGCGCCGCCTTTCTTTCTGTCGGTCCGTGATTTACCTTCGGCCTTCTTCTCGGTCGACTTTTGCGGCTGCTTCGGTGCGTCTGCTGCCCTTCTGATAATCTTTACACCTATATTGGGAAGGAAATCTTCGGTATCGACAACAGCCTGCTTTTTTGCCGTTTTCGCGGTTTTTCGTTCCGGCTTCTTCCCTTCGGTCCTTGTCTCAGGCTTTTGGGATACAGGCTCTGTTTTAATTTCTTCTTTTACGGGTGTTTCGGCAGCCTCTGTCTTTGCGGGTTTTCCCTTAGCCGGCACTTCAACAGATTCAGTGTCGGGTTTTTCCGCCGCAGTTGCTTCTTCAGATTTCATATCAGGTTTATCCGTAAGAGCAACTTCTTCGGGCTCCTTTTCAGGTTTTTCCTTAACGGGAGACTCTATAGGCTTTTCGGAGGATATTCCTTCGGCTGCTTCTTCTTTCTTTTTCTTTGCCCTCGTCTTAGTTGCGGTTTCGGCGGAAGCCTCGGTCTTTTTCCTGGTTTTCTTCGGTTTTTCCTCAATAACTGCTTCCGTTGTGTTTTCTTTGTTTAACTCTGTCGTAAGTTTGATTTCATCTTCCTTTTCCGGCTGAGGAACCTCCGACTTTTTCTGAGGAACAGCGCTTTTGGGCATGGCCTTTCCTGCCGGTCTTGAAGACTTGGGCATTGGAGTTCCTATTAGGGGCTTTGCGGCAGATCTGCTTCTTGGGCCTGCGGCGGTTTTCTTTGCTTCTTCCGCAGGAGCGTCAGAAGCTGCTTTTTTCGCCGCAGTTATTTTAGCGGCTGCAGCTCTTTTCTTTTGCTGCGCCTCTATAATCGCAACGTCCACGGCCTTGATTTTGACCTTGGATGCGCCTGCCTTTTTATCGGCGTCATCCTTCGTGGATTCTGCCTTAACTATTTTCGTTTCATTACTTATTGGCATTAAAATACCTCCTGACGTTTTCGAGTTCATTACTTGGGATTCCGGTTCTGAAGCTTCTTGCAAAAGCATTCTTCTTCAAAGCCTTTTCCAGACATTCCGGGTCCTTGCACAAATAACATCCGCGACCCTCCGCCTTTTTATTTTCATCCACTTTCAGCTCCGAACCGTTATAGGTGAATCTTATCAACTCACTTTGCGGCCTTGAGGTGTTGCAAGCTATACAGCGTCTCATGGGGAGCTTCCTTGTTGTTTTAGGCATCTTTATGCCTCCGAATCTTGAATGGCTTCCAGTATATCGACCTTAAGAGCTTTTGGGGGAATCTCTATTCCTTTTTCTTCAGCATAGGCTATAAGCTCGTCCTTTTTCAGTTTTGTAAGATCGCCTTCCCCCGAATCCGCCTCTTCGGCAAACGATTCCGCCTCTATTTCGGCTGCGACCTCTTCGCCGAGCTGTGCCTGTTTTTCGGCAGCTTCTTTTTCTATTTCCTCGTACTTTGTACGACTCTTTATATCTATCTTCCAGCCGCAAAGTCTTGCAGCAAGCCTTACGTTCTGACCCTCCTTGCCTATTGCCAGAGATAGCTGATAATCGGGAACCACCACCAGCGCCGATTTTTCTTCCTCATCGATTAGAACCATCTCAACCTTTGCGGGAGAGAGCGCTGCCGAAATCATTTTGCCTGGTTCGTCGGACCAATTGATTATATCTATCTTTTCTCCGCCAAGCTCATCAACTACAGCCTGAACTCTCTGACCTCTGGGACCCACACAGGATCCAACCGGGTCAACGTTCTCGTCATAAGTGCAAACCGCAATCTTTGTTCTTGAACCGGCTTCCCTTGAAATGCTTTTGATTTCGACTATACCCTCCTGAATTTCGGGAACCTCCAATTCAAACAGCCTCTTTACAAGCCCCGGGTGTGTTCTTGAAAGGAAGACTTGCGGACCTTTTGTAGAACGCTTAACGTCCATAACATAAACCTTCAGCCTGTCATTGTCATTGTAGCGTTCCCCATGGATCTGCTCACCCGCGGAAAGAATCCCTTCGGCCCTTCCCATGTTTATAAACACCGTATTATTGGAAACCCGCTGAACAATGCCTGTTACAACCTCACCCTGGCGGGAAACGTAGTCCTCGTAAATCATGCCTCTTTCGGTTTCTCTGATACGCTGCACGACAACCTGCTTCGCCGTCTGCGCCGCGATTCTTCCGAAATCCTGCGGTGTTACTTTATACTCTATAACATCACCGAGCTCGTATTCGGGGTCAATCTCCTGGGCTTCCTCAAGTGAGCACTGAGAAAATTCATCCTCAACATCTTCTACTATATCTCTTCTCATGAAAACATCTATATCGCCGCTTTTCACGTCTATGTTTACGCGCACATTGTGAGATGTGCCGTAATTTTTCTTGTATGCGGACACGAGCGCCGATTCAATAGCATCAATCAGCAGGTCCTTCGAGATATGTTTTTCTCTTTCAAGCGCTTCCAACGCCTCAAGAAAATCCTTGTTCATTGTTGTTCTCCTCCCTAAAATAAAGGCGCAAGATTTATCTTCGCCATATCTTCAAGTTTAAATGCAATTTCTTCCTTGCCGCACCTGACGGTTACTACGTCTGCCTCTTTCTTTACAAGTTCTCCGTAGTATTCTTTGCTTCCGTTAAGTGCTTTATAAAGCTTAATTTCTACGAGGCTTCCGGCAAATCTTTTATAGTCCCTGTCGCTTACCAGGGGTCTGTCAAGTCCGGGGCTTGAAACCTCTAAATAATAAT
This sequence comes from uncultured Oscillospiraceae bacterium, assembly GCA_964346675.1. Taxonomy (GTDB): domain Bacteria; phylum Bacillota; class Clostridia; order Peptostreptococcales; family Anaerovoracaceae; genus RUG13409. The sequence continues at coordinate 20,728 of CAYFUZ010000010.1, forward strand.
TTTGTTTAATCGGATCTTCTCTATCAAGACATTCACTCAGGTATCTGCTTACGATTTCGCAGTCGTCCGTACTCATATAGCCATAGCCGCCGGCCGTAAGTTTATCTATGTATACTCTCAGATACCAAGCCTCTCCGTCTTTTTTAAATTCCGTTCGGTGAACCTCATATCCGTTTTGAGGGCCAAAGTCCTCCATCCATTCGGCAATGTATTCGCCGATTTTTTTCTTTGCCATATTCAATTGTCCTCGACATAAAAACAGAAAAGTGAGCCCCCCTGGCCCACTTCACTATAACGTATACCTTGATTATTATACCTATTACAATAATAGAAATCAAGCAGTTTATTTGTTTTTATAATGCACTTGCCGATTACAGTGCAATAATGATGATTATTGATGTATAAAATTGCGCGAATGTAGGCGCGAAACCTTTACATGGCTTTGATGAGCGTGAGCAGCTCGTCGATGATTTCGGCTTCGGGTACTTTTTTAAGCGTTTTTCCCTTTGCGAAGATAAGGCCTTCTCCCTTGCCGCAGGCAACGCCGATGTCTGCTGAAGAAGCTTCTCCCGGTCCGTTTACCGCGCAGCCCATTACCGCAACCCTAAGACTTTTTCCGGTTTTTTCAAGTTCCAAAGAAATAGGCTTGAGCTGTTTTTCAAGATTGGACGCCATGGTCTGAAGATCAACCTCGGTTCTTCCGCAGGTAGGACAGGACACAAAATCTATTCCGCCCTTCTTGATACCGACAGCCTTTAGTATTTTTTTTGCCAGCAGAACCTCTCTTACAGGGTCACCGGTAAGAGAAACTCTCATTGTGTCGCCTATACCCTCAAGCAGGAGTGCGGAAAGAGCGGCAACGGATTTCAACTCGGCCATTTCCCCCACGCCGGCCTCGGTAAGACCTATATGAAGCGGATTGTCAATTCTTTCGGCAAGGAGCTTGTGCGCTTTGTGATTCATTTGCACATCTGAAGACTTAAGGCTTACCACGACATCTTCAAAACCGAAGCTTTCCGCGTATCTCACGGCCTTTTCGGCACTTTCCGCAAGACCCTCCGCCGTAACCGAACCGTACTTTGCTATAATATCGTGTTCAAGAGAGCCGGAATTGACACCTATTCTTATAGGAATTCCGCAGCTTTTTGCCTTGTCCAGCACCCTGCGTATGTTCTCTTCCGAACCGATATTTCCCGGGTTTATTCTCACCTTATCTGCGCCGTTTTCCATTGCGGCCAAAGCGAGCCTGTAATCAAAATGTATATCGGCCACCATGGGAAGCGGAGACGCTTTTTTGATTTCACCGAAAGCCGCTGCTGCCTTCATGTCGGAAACGCTGAGGCGGACTATGTTGCAGCCGACCCCGGCAAGGCGTTCTATCTGATTCAGCGAAGCCTGAACATCCCTTGTATCGGTATTTGTCATGGACTGTATTGATATCGGTGCAGTGCCTCCTACCGGAACTCTCCCAATCATCATCTGTCTGCTCAAACGTCTCATAGCGGCATCACCTAACGAAAAATCAAACCTATGGCATCTTTGAAAATCAAAATCGCCATTAAAAGCAGTAGCAATATCATGCCTACGGCATTTACTATCTGCTCCGCCCTATCCGAAATTCTTCCGCCGCTTATGGCTCTTAATATAACCATTAATATTCGGCCACCATCCAAGGCGGGTATCGGAAGAAGATTCATATAACCTAAATTGGCAGTGAACATGGCCATCAGATATATAAAATTGATGAAGCCGTATCGTATGCTTTCACTGGCAATCGCCACAACCCCGATGACACCTGTAACGTCACCCAGCGAAGCGTTGCCGCGGAACAGGTTCCTGAAAAAACCGATTATTTCAACGGCAATCCTTCCGGTTTCAAGTATGCCCTGTTTCAGACAAGCGATAAAGCTGTGTTCAACCCTTGCATTAATCCCAATTATTTTAGCTCCGTTTTCATTTGTTACGGTCTTCACGGTAAAGCTCTTGTTTTCACCGTCTCTTATAACAACTATATCAAGTTCTCCGTCTTTGCTGTTTCCTATAAGGTTCTGCGCATGAGCAAAGTTCTTGATTGTTTCTTCGTCAATTTTAACTATCCGGTCTCCGGCTCTGATTCCGGCCTCGTATGCGGGCCCGGTTTCGTCTACTGCGGCCAGCGTGGTACTGGGGGTGCCTATATAGCAGAAAATCAGCGTGAACATCAAAATCCCCAATACGATATTGTTAAACGACCCTGCGACAAGCACCAGTATCTTTGACCACCAGGGCTGCGCTGAAAAAGCCCGCGGATCGTCGCTGGCATCTTCTTCTCCTTCCAGCATGCAGTAACCTCCTATGGGAATGGCTCTAACCGAATAGAGTGTTTCCTTCCCTTTCTTTTGCCAAAGTTTAGGCCCCATGCCGACAGAAAATTCGTTTACCTTTATACCGAGAAATTTTGCCACCGAATAGTGACCGAACTCATGGCTCATAATCAATATCAAAAAACTCAGCAGAGAGGCTATAATCCCTATTACCCTTATCAATTTAATTTATTCCCCTTAATTTTTCTATAACCTGTGTTGCAAAAGTTCTTGCGCTGACATCGACGGCAAGTATTCCTTCGGGCGTATCGATCAAAACTTTTTCTTGCTGCGCGCAGGTTCTCTTTATAACTTCCGCTATCTGTAAAAACTTTATTTCTCCCGCGAGGAATGCCTGAACGGCAACCTCGTTTGCTGCATTGAGAACCACTCGATGGCTTAATCCCGCCTCGATAGCCTTATAGGCCAGTTCGAGACACTCGAATGTTTTAATATCCGGTCTTTCGAAATGCATTGTTCCGAGTTCGAACAAATCAAGCGCCTCGCCGGCATCCGGCAGTCTTTCCGGATATGACAGCGCATAGGCAATAGGAATCTTCATATCCGCCTTTCCTATTTGAGCCAATATAGAGCCATCCTCAAATTCGACGGCAGAATGGATAGCGCTTTCCGGGTGTATCACCACCTGAATATCGTTCCGGCTTAAACCGAAAAGCGTGGCGGCCTCTATCATTTCAAGCCCCTTGTTCATGAGGGTGGCGGAATCTATTGTAATTTTTTTTCCCATAGACCAGTTGGGATGCTTAAGAGCCTGCTCGGGAGTAACATTTTCAAGTTCCGCACGTGTCCGTCCTCTAAAAGGTCCGCCCGAACCTGTAAGAAATATCTTCCTGATTTTGTTCGGACCGGCTGCCTGAAGACACTGGAATATCGCGGAATGTTCGCTGTCTATGGGTATTATATTCGCATTGTTCTCCTTGGCCAAACGCATAACGACTTCGCCTCCGGAAACAAGCGTTTCTTTATTGGCAAGTGCCACGTCACGTCCGGCCCGAAGCGCATGAACTGTCGGTCCAAAGCCCGTCATACCCATAAGGGCATTAACAAGCATATCGCAGTCGGTTTCAGCAGCCGCAGCTATAAGGCCGGAGGAACCCGACTCCACTCTTAATGCGGGAAATTCCTTTCTTAGAGCCTCTGCGTCATCTTCTTTTGCCACGGATATAAAGGTCGGCTCAAATTCTTGTATTTGCTTTATTAAAAGATCGATATTATAACCGCATGTTAAAGCGCACACCTTAAAACGTTCCGGATTATTTCTTACAATTTCAAGGGTTTGTGTTCCGATAGAACCGGTAGAACCTAATATTGAAAGTTTTTTCATTCATAACTCCTACGGTTTCACGAATACTATCGTGTAGTAATAAATAAAAGGCGCCGTGAGAAGGACGCTGTCGAAACGATCCATGATGCCGCCGTGGCCGGGTATGAGGTTTCCGTAATCCTTGATTCCCATTTTACGCTTAAACGCCGAAGCGGAAAGATCGCCAAGCTGCGCAAAGATTGAACCCACAAAGCCCATAACAGTACAGTGAAATATAAGATCCGGATATACAATAAGTCCGAACACACCGCAAAGAACCGTACTGCCAAGCATTCCGCCTATAGCTCCTTCGACAGTTTTTTTTGGCGACAGTGCCGGACAAAGTTTATGTTTACCTAAAAAATATCCTGTAAAGTATGCGAAGGTATCAGTGCCGAATGCGGATAAAAATATCAGCCAGATCAGTGAGTTGAATCTTTGAAGTCTGTCCACTAATACTATATGACTCATAAAAAAAGCTATATAAAATATTCCGAGACTGCTAACCGGACCGTCCAGTATATTATTATCTTCCTTGAACACGGCTGTAACAACTCCGCCGCAGGCAGTCAGAAAAATCCAAAGCAATATCAGGTGTGCATACACCTTGCTGTCCAGTCTGAGAAATTCTCCCCATATAATAATCAGATACAGTAAACAGAGCATAGTTAAGGAAAATCCTTTTGAAGCATATATACCCTGATTTTCATAGCCGCGGTAAAACTCAAACATAGCAATGGTCGAAAGCGCTATACACATTAGCATAAGCGGCCATCCGCCGATAAACACAAATATCAGGAGCGGCAACATAATTAATGCGGATGTTATTCTTGTTTTCATTTGATACCTCCGAATCGTCTGTTGCGCCGCTGATATTCCGCAATACATTTATCGTACTCTTCAGGGCTGAAGTCCGGCCAAAGCACGGGAGTGACCACCAACTCCGAATAAGCTCCCTGCCAGATGAGAAAATTAGACAGTCTCATCTCACCGCTGGTACGTATAATCAGTTCGGGGTCGGGGATATCCGATGTATACAAGTATGATGAAAATAAATTCTCCGTGATTTCGGAGGAAGGGATTCCCTCATCTATTAGGCTTTTTACGGCTCTTATGATTTCCGCCCTTCCGCCGTAGTTTAAAGCGATATTAAAACGCATGCCTGTGTTGTTTTTGGTCTTATCAAGAGCAAGCTGAACCGATTTTCTTGAATTTTCGGGAATGACAGACCAATCTCCCAGTATCCCGACCCTGACATTTTTTGCACTGAGCTCTTCGATTTCACCGGCAACATAAGTTATGAGCAATTTAAAAATCCCGGAAACCTCCTCGGGCGGACGTTTCCAGTTTTCTGTTGAAAAAGCGTAAACAGTAAGATATTTTATACCGATTTCATCGGAATGTCTGACTATTTCAATAAGTGCGTCCATGCCCGCCTTATGACCGTAAAGACGCATCTGACCACGCTGCTTTGCCCAGCGGCCGTTGCCATCCATAATGATGGCAACATGCCGGGGTATTCTGCTGTAATCTGTTTCGGGATTCACTACAATTCCATGAGTTCCTTGTCCTTTTCGGCGAGAATGGCGTCTATGTCCTTCATGCACTCATCGGTGAGCTTTTGAATCTGATTAAGTTCATTCTTTTCGTCGTCCTCGGTTATAAGACCTGCCTTCTGATCATTTTTAATCTGATCGTTAGCCTCACGTCTGCAGTTTCTTACCGCAATCCTGGACTCTTCACCCATCTTCTTTATGAGTTTTGTAAGCTCTATTCTTCTCTCTTCGGTAAGAGGCGGAATTACAAGCCTTATGGCTTTTCCGTCGTTGCTCGGATTAATGCCTATATCGGAAACCAGTAATGCTTTTTCGATAGACTTCAGCGTTGACGGATCAAACGGTGTAATAAGAAGAGATCTCGGGTCCGGAATCTGAATATTTGCCATGTTCTTAACAGGCGTCGGAGTTCCGTAATAATCAATAACAATCTGATCCAAAAGCGCGGCATTGGCCCTGCCGGCTCTTATAGTATTTAAGTCCTGTTTGAGTACGTTCAGGGTCTTCTCCATTTTTTCCTTGTAAACTTCCTGTGCTCCCATAATATCCTCCTAATAAACTATAGTTCCTATCTTTTCGCCCCTGCAGGCCCGTATGATTCCGTCAGTTTCGGCAAGTCCGAATACATGAATCTTCATTTTGTAATCCCTGCATAAGGACGCTGCCGTAGCATCCATTACCTTAAGGTCTCTTTCAAGAACTTCCGTATGAGTTATAGTTTCAAACTTTTTGGCATCCGGATTGGTAGCCGGATCCGAATCATAAACAGCATCTATTTTCTTCCCCAGCAGAATCACGTCCGCCTGAAGCTCAATAGCTCTTAGTGCGGCACCTGTATCGGTGCTGAAGAACGGATTTCCGGTTCCGCCGGAAAACACTACCGCAATGCCTCTGTCGAGAAGAGCTCTTGCTCTATTGATAGTGTAGGGTTCCGCAATGTCGGGCATGGAAACCGCGGTCAGAATTCTTGCCTCAACCTGATTAGCGGTCAGAGCGTCCTTAAGCGCAAGACCGTTCATACAGGTTGCAAGCATGCCTATCTGGTCGGCGTGAGCCCTGTCCATATCAACGGAAGTTCTCCCCCTCCAAAAGTTCCCGCCGCCGACTACTATGCCTACCTGCACACCCATCTCAACAAGCTGCTTTATTTCTTTGGCAGCTCTGGAAAGCTTTTCGGAAGAAAGGCCTCTGCCTCCTTCGTCTGCTAACGCTTCTCCGCTGATTTTAAGAAGAACCCTTTTGTATTTAACATCTGTAGCAGCCATAATTCCTCCTTTTGGAAATTCGCTGTTTTCCAATTGGTTATTATAGCACAACTACTGCTGTCTTGTAAAAAGCTTTGGCGCAAACTTATAAAGAAGGCAGATAACCGTGACCGTGATTAGCGTTTCGGGAATCATATAAGCAGCGTTATAGCCCAAAGAATAAATGACAGCGCCTATCCCGTCAGCCGCCAAATCTGCCCAGATCAAAAAGCCCGAAACAAATGCGCACATAAATCTTAAGAAACAGCAAATAAATGTGCTTATTCCGATGCCAAGTAATTTTTTAGAATGCTTAAAAGGCTTATAAAAGACATTGGCGAGCCCTATAACCATGTACGCCATCAGATAGTCCAGCAGGATTTCCGCTATATAGCCAATCACCCCCGGAGCTACGGGAGGATAAATTTGCCCCAAAAGCATCTGAAGCAGGGCGTTTACAAAACCGGCCAGAAGCCCCCATCTGGCGCCGTGTCTGTAGGAAATTATAAGAAACGGAACCATGGATGCCGCAGTAACGGAGCCTCCTTGAGGAAGGCTGTAAATCTTAATCATCGAAAGAACCGTCCCGAGCGCCACCATCAGAGCGCACTCCGTAACTATGCGTATTGCTGAATACTGTTGATTTTGTTCTGTCATAATAAAAGCACCTCCTATTATGCCAGAGGTGCTTTATCGTCTTCATTCTCCCTGCGCCGGCATTACCCGGATCAAGTAATAAGAGTATAATCTCAGCCGCAAAGCGGCACCTCTGTATGACAACATATATTTATTTAATTTATTCGGCAACTAATCGTTTTTATAAATTTTCGTTAGTCGTTTTTACTTAAGATTTTCGGGATTCAAGCAGAACAGTTCAGGAAGAACAAATCTGCCGTCTTTTCTTACTAAAACGTCATCGAACCATATTTCGCCCCCGCCCCATTCGGGACGCTGAATCATGACAAGATCCCAGTGCAGTGCGCTTTTGTTTCCGTTAGGACACTCTTCATAGCAAGCACCCGGAGTCAAATGGAAGGAACCGTCGATTTTTTCATCGAAAAGCGTTTCCTTCATGGGATTTTCTATATACGGATTGACACCTATGGCAAATTCTCCGAAATATCTTGCTCCCTCATCGGTATCAAGCAGGCTGTTTATCTTTTCATCGTTATTGGCTGTGGCGTTAACGATTTTTCCGTCCTTAACTTCAAAACGTATGTTCTCGTAAGTAAATCCCATTTCAAGAGAAGGTGTATTATAAGAAATAACACCGTTAATCGAATCCTTTACAGGCGCGGTGAAAACCTCTCCGTCAGGTACATTGAAACTTCCGGAACACTTGATTGCGGACATGCCCTTAATTGAAAACTTAAGGTCCGTTCCGGGTCCCAATATGTGGACTTTATCCGTTTTGTTCATAAGTTCAACAAGAGGATCCATCGCCTTGTCCATTTTTTCGTAATCAAGTGTGCAGACATCGAAGTAGAATTTCTCAAAACCTTCGGTGCTCATGCTGGCGGACTGCGCCATAGCGCCGGTCGGGTATCTGAGAACCAACCACTTGGTATTATCTACCCTATGCCTTAAAACCGGGTCCAACATCTTGTTCCAAAGCACCATTTTTTCAGATGGAACATCCGAAAGCTCGGAGGCGTTATCATAGGCTGCTATTACTATATAAGCATCCATTTCCTTCATTTGAGCCAATTGATATTTGCACTGAACCTCAAGCTGCTCCTGTGTGCAGCCCATAACGAGACTTCTTTTAACTGCCGCACTTGAGCCGGAAACAAAAGGATATGCCCCTGCAGCGTAAGTTTCCTTTATAATCTCCTTTACCAGATCTTCGGCTTCTGTTCCTGAATAATCAATCAGAAGTTTTTCGCCCTTCTGTATGCGTGTTGAATAATTGACTGCAAGCTTTGCCAATTTTGTTACTCTTGAATCCATATATTTTATTTTCCCTCCTCAATATATTTACCGGCGTTTACGGCAGCTATTGCCCCGTCGGACGCTGCGGTTATTACCTGTCTTAATGACTTGATCCTGCAATCTCCTGCGGCAAAAACCCCGGGGATTTCCGTGCGCATCTCTTCGTCTGTTTTAATATAGCCTTTTTCAAGGGCGAGTTGTTCTTCAAAGATTTCCGTGGCAGGTCTGAAACCGACAAACACAAATACACCGAAAAGTCCTCCTGCTACGGTATTCTTTTCTCCGGTCCTTATGTTTTCAAGCACCATCTCCTCAAGCCGGCTGCTGCCTTTAAACTCCTTGACAACGGTGTTCCATATAAAATCTATCTTGTGATTTTGAAAAGCCTTATCCTGTATGGTTTTAGCCGCCCTTAAGGAATCCCTTCTGTGAATAATAGTAACCTTTGACGCAAAGTTCGATAAGTAGACGGCCTCCTCTACGGCAGCATCGCCTCCGCCCACAACATATACGGGAAGACCTTCAAAGAAGGGGGCGTCGCAGGTGGCACAGTATGAAATACCTCTGCCTGTCAGTTTGTCTTCCCCCTCACAGCCTATCTTCGCAGGATTTGCGCCGCTTGCGATAATAACGGTTTTTCCGAAATAATCCGCACCGAATGTAAATACTCCTTTGGGATTCTCTTTCAGATTAACGGAGATTACCTGATCGCTTACAAACTCGGCACCGAATTTCTCGGCCTGGGCTTTCATTCTTGAAACAAGACTCCATCCCGACTCAAGCGGCTCGCAACCCGGATAATTCTCTATTTCCGGGGTTAAAGCTATTTGTCCGCCCGCACCGCCCTGCTCTATTATCAGAGTTTTAAGCCTCGCTCTTCCGGCATATATGGCGGCGGAAAGTCCGGCAGGTCCGGAACCTATAATTATTATATCATATCTTTCATTCATATCTATTCTCTCTGCCGAGTCATTATAACACCATCAATTGCCGCACTCAACGGATATCTCGTTAAAGACTTTAAGCAGGGAGTCCACTGTATAATCCGCTTTATTGTGACCCAGACTGTCTATTACAGCCTCACCCTCGTGCATCATAATAAGCCTGCTTCCGTATTCAACCGCAAATCTGAGATTGTGCGTAACCATAATAGCCGTAAGTCGTTTTTCTTCTATAAGTCTGAGCGTCAACTCCATCACAGTTTCGGAAGACTTGGGATCAAGGGCTGCCGTATGCTCGTCAAGTATAAGGAGATCAATGGGGGTCATACCTGCTATGAGCAGCGCAAGCGCCTGACGCTGGCCGCCAGAAAGCGAACCCACCTTTATATCCAGTTTATCCTCAAGTCCCATATGAAGCTGAGAAAGAAGCTGTCTGTATTCATCCTTACGAGCGGTATTTACGCCTCGTGAAAGACCGTAAGATCTGCCTTTATTCGAGGCCAGAGAAAGGTTTTCCATAATCGTAAGTTCCGGACAAGTACCCTTCGAAGGATCCTGAAATACGCGGCCAATTTTGGCTGCTCGTTTGAATTCGGGAACTTTGCTTATATCGACTCCGTCAAGAACAATCCTTCCGGCTGTAAGCGGAAGTGTTCCGCAAAGCAGATTCAGCAGGCTTGTCTTTCCCGAACCGTTGGAACCCACAACGGACACGAATTCACCCTTACTAACCTCAAAATTAAAATCCTTGAATACGGTGGTTTCGTTGACCGTACCTTTATTAAATACTAAATCGATATGTTCAAAGCGAACCAGAGGTTTATCTTGCATCAGCGCCGCCTCCTTTCCCCAGCCTTTCAGACACTATGGCCACAGTAAGAAGTATCGCCATCAAAAGTTTTAAGTAACTGTTCGGCAGGCCGAGCTGCAGGGCCGCCATCAGACAGGCCTTATAAATAATTGCGCCTAGAACAGCCATTGTGACGAATTTCACAAAACTGAGTCTTTTAAAAATGGCAATGCCTATTATTACCGATGCCAAGGCCATTACAACCATCCCCTTTCCGGAATTGATATCGGCGTTTTCATTGAGCTGGGCCAGAACGCATCCTGCAAGCGCAGTAAAGGCATTGCCTATTGCAAGACCTATAATCTTCATGGTACCCGGGTCTTTCCCGAGGTTGCTTACGAATTGCTCGTTATCGCCTGAGGCTCTGAGCAAAAGACCGTTCTTGGTCTTCAAATACCAATCAAGCAGCAGTTTGACAATCAATGCAAACATAAAGACTATAATCAGCTGCCTGTGTGGGTAAATTTTTTCTGGCAGTAATCTGACGAGTCCCGTATTAAATATGGTCGGGGAATTGAAGAACTGTTTTATAGCGGTTCTGCCGGTTATAATCAAGTTTACTGACCACATAGCCGTCATGACTAAAATACCAGAAAGCAAGTCCGTGATCTTAAGCTTTACGTGCAGCAGACCCGTGATACAGCCTGCGACGGCTCCGGAAAGTACGGCTAAAAGGCAGGTAATGTAAGGATTTATCCCCGCCTTGATAGCAGCCGCTGCCACGCAGGCTCCGAGCGGAAAGGTTCCGTCCACGGAAAGATCCGGAAAATCCAATATCTTATAGGTGATGTAAACTCCCATTGCCATGATTCCGTATATAAAACCCTCGCGTAATACGGTTTCGGCAAGACCTAAAAATATGTCCATCGTCTGTATTCCTTAATATATTGAGCTACTTATCCACCTGTCTTGCACCGGAATAATCATCCGGAAGCGCCAGACCGAACTTATCGAGATTTGTCTTAGAGTACACCGGCTCGGAATCGGACACTATTGAAACGGGATATGTATTTACATCCTTACCCTTAAGTATGTCCGCGGCTATTTTTCCGGTAGTCCTTCCGAGCGCCAGATAATCAAGGCTTTCGGAGGCTACACAGCCGTAGCGAAGAACCTGTTCTTCTTCCGAACCGTAGCATGGAATCCCCTTGGCATCGGTAACCGCCGTTACTACGGAAAAATTATTAACTACGTTATTGTCGGTAAGATTGCAAATGCAGTCTATACCGGAAGCCGCAAGCGACGCTATACCGCTCGCGATTTCGGAAGCGTCCGTAACGCCCTGAGCCTTAATATCAAAACCGTAGTCGCCGGCAAGCTTTTTATATTCACCGAGCTGTGTCTCGGAATTGACTTCGGATGTAGTATAAAGGAAACCTATGGTTTTAGCTTCCGGCTGGAATGTCCTTATCATCTTAAGCTGAGCGGAATAATTTAGGTTGTCGCTTGTTCCGGTGCAGCCTGTCTGCGGATTGTTGATATCTTTTACAAGGCCGGCACCCAAAGGATCCGATACTGCGGAGAAAACTACTGGAATTCCGGCATCCTTAGCCACCGCATATGCCGCATTGGCGGAAGGTGTCGCAATGGCAATTATAATATCTGCCTTCTTTGTAACAAAGCCCTGAGCGGCCAAAGAGTTTGTTTCCATTTCACCGTTCCCGTTTACGAACTCTATGGTGCAACCGTTTTCTCCGTCTGAAAAACCCGCCTCTTTCAGCGCATCTAGTATACCCTTACAGCAATTGTCCAGCGACGCATGCGGGGCAAACTGCAGTATTCCTATGCGAATTCCTTTGTTTTCATTGCCTTCCTTTTCTTCTTTTTCGGGACTGCATGCGCACAGCGCAAGGATCATGGTGATGATCAGTAAGATTGAAATAAGCTTCTTCATTGTTCTTTCCTCTTTTCGACAAAATATTCGATGGTCAGATTCGGGAAATAAAAAGCGCCCTTATCCACGGTTTCCCGGGACAAAAGCGCTTGCTTCTGCGTTGCCACCCGAGTTGCGTATTTATTAATACGCCTCTCACTTACGCCTACCATCATAGGCGCCCCGATTTGTAACAGGAGGGATCCCGTCGGTCTCTACTCGGCATTCAGCCTTTCAAACCGCCCTCAGAAGTCCATTCATCTGCCGCTCCCCCGCTTTGCTTACACCGTCCAAAGTTCGCTATCGGTTCGCCTATGCAGCTTACTACTCTTCCTCACAGGTTTATGCAATATTTAATTACGGGTATTATTGCACCTTAACACGTTAATGTCAAGTTTTTTTTAGCTCATCTGTTTTGCAACTTCTTCGGCGAAATTTTCGCTCTTCTTTTCAAGACCCTCACCCACTTCATAGCGAAGCATTTCAACCACCTCTATGCTCTTGCCGAGATCCTTCGCAACACCGTCAACATACTGTTTAACGCTCATGCTTGAATCTTTAACAAACTTCTGGTCTACAAGGCATACTTCCTGGAGGGTCTTATTGAGTCTTCCGATAATCATCTTTTCGATGATTGCATCCGGCTTGTCGGGAGCTTCATTTTTTACCTGTGCAATGAGAATTTCCTTCTCGTGAGCAAGGTACTCGGGATCAACGCTCGCCTCGTTGACAAACTGAGGTCGCATTGATGCAGCCTGCATTGCAACGTCTTTGCCTGCTACGCCGACTTCCTGAACGGAAGCTTCTGTCTTGAGTCCTATAATAACTACAATCTTGCCGCCGCCGTGTGTATATCCGACGTACTTAACGCCCGGAGATGCGAGCTTTTCGCATCTGCGAATCTTCATGTTTTCTCCGATTTTCGCAATCTTAGCTGTGAGCACCTCCTGAACGGTTCCCTCGTTATCATAGGGAAGATTAAGGATGCTGTCTTCGTTAACACCGTCGTTGCTCAGTGTTATTTCCGCAAGCTTTGCAACAAAATCTATAAATTCATCATTTTTTGCTACGAAGTCCGATTCGGAATTGACCTCTATCGCCGCAGCCCGAGTGCCGTCCTCGCTGACAATCAGCTTTACAAGACCTTCGGATGCAAGTCTTCCCGACTTCTTGGCCGCCTTGGAAAGACCGTTTTCTCTGAGGTAATCGATTGCTTTGTTCATATCGCCGTTAGTTTCCGTAAGGGCTTTTTTGCAATCCATCATACCTGCACCCGTAGCGTCACGCAGTTCTTTTACCATTGATGCTGTAATATTCATATTATGTGTTTCCCCTTAATAAAAATAAGATATACGTATTAGTTTTCGTCGATAACTTCCTCTTCATCTTCATCGGACTCTTCGATGATATCATCTTCTTCAAGTTCCGCTTCGGGAGCCTCCTCGGCGGGAGCCATTGACTCTCCCTGCTTTCCTTCAATGACCGCATCGGCCATCTTGCTTGTAATAAGTCTGATGGCTCTGATAGCATCGTCGTTTGCAGGAATTACATAGTCACAATCATCGGGGTCGCAATTTGTATCACAGATACCTATTACGGGAATTCCAAGCACTCTTGCTTCCTTGACGGCAATCCTCTCCTTCTTGGGATCTACCACAAATATAGCTCCCGGCATACCGTGCATTGTCTTTATTCCGCCCAGATACTTTTCGAGCTTATCGGCTTCCTGGGTGAGCTTTATAACTTCCTTTTTTGTAAGCTTCTCAAAAGTGCCGTCTTCGGCCATCTTGTTAATGTCCGCAAGCCTTTTGATTCTGGAAGAAATGGTCTTGTAGTTTGTAAGCAGTCCGCCGAGCCATCTTTCGTTTATGAAATACATTCCGCAACGAAGCGCCTCGTCTTTCACGGCAGCCTGCGCCTGTTTCTTTGTTCCCACAAAGAGTAAATTTTTTTCATTCGCGGAAATACTCTTAACAAACTCATAAGCCTCATCCACCTTACCTACCGTTTTAGACAGGTCAATAATGTGGATTCCGTTTCTCTCCACAAAAATGTACGGTGCCATCTTCGGATTCCATCTTCTTGTCTGGTGCCCGAAGTGAACACCTGCTTCGAGAAGCTGTTTCATTGAAATAACTGACATTAAATACCTCCCGGTTAAACTTCCATCTCACGGTACTGAGCACTTAAACCCCTTATTGGGCACCGCGTGCTGCCGAAAGATGTGCAAATTAAAACTTCACTGTGCGGAATTGCACAGCTCAAATATAATACTCTACATATGACGAGAAATCAAGAACTATTTAATAATGCTTTGAATAATGAAGCCTGCTATTTCAAAGCCTGCTACTGCTGGCATATAACTGATTGAAGGGATTCTACCGGAAGAATCCGCAACAGGAGGTTCCGGCGAATAAAGAACAGGCACATCTTCTATCCCCTTTTCTCTGAGTTTTTTTCTTATGCTGCGCGCAAGAGGGTCACCCTCCGTCTTTCCGATCGGCGCAATGCGAAATCCTGCGGGGTTCAGCTTGTTTCCGGTACCCATGGAGCTGATTACCGGAATATTCATTTTGTAAACAGACTCAATTAAAGCGAGTTTTGCGTCTGTATCATCTATAGCATCTGCTACAAAGTCCCAAGACTTAAGGCAGCGTCCGCATTCGGCACAAAGCGAATATCCTTCGGGACACTGTGACTGTATATTGACGCTTTCCAAATTCCCTCTTGAGATTTTAACAAGATATTTGCGGACTAAACAAGCAGGATTTATGCTTTTAATCCGTTCTTCCGCAACATCCACTTTAAATCTGCCTACGGAGCTTTCGGTTGCCAGTATCTGCCTATTAAGGTTGGTCGAATCTATAACGTCAAAGTCGCAAAGACCTATCATTCCTACTCCGGCTCTTACCAACCCTTCCGCTATATATCCGCCCACGCCACCAAGACCTACAACAAGGACTCTTGCGTCACGGAGTTTTTCAAGCTTGTCGGTACCTATGAGACGTTCTGTTCTTTCGTAAAGTCCATTTTTCATCGGAATTCGCCTTCCTTTTGATACACTTTTGTGATTCGCTCCGTAAGAACTATACCGTTTTCCGATACCTTAACATTAATAATTCCGCCAGGTTGTATCAAGTCCTTGTCAACCGGCGCACCGTTCTTCTTATAAAGATAGATTCCCGCGGCTATGCTCCCACTGGCACAGGAATTCTCCCAGAAAAGAGTTTCCGCCCTCGGAACATAAACAAGAGGCCTCATGTAATTTCCCGAAAGAAACATCAGGCCTACTGCGGCATCCGAAGAAAGTGTCTTTATCAGTTTCTCCGCATCTTCATCCGGCATGGATTCTTCCAGCACATAATGCGTAATTCCCTCGGGCTGATTTGTCATATGCAAACAGCAGACTTCATCAAATATCTCGGCTCGCATAAATTCCGGGTTTCCGGAACATTTCACGTACTGCATGCCGCTGAGCATGGCTGCGCACATCGATGCGTTAGCGCAGAATTCTCCGCCCGCCATATTTAAAAACACAGTGTTCGGAACAGTATCATTATACGATAAAAAACCCACCTGTTCACAGGAGGGCTCCGAATTCATTATCTTTTTCGCAACGTTCAACCTGTCAGATTCCGGCACCGGCGTTTCAACCAACGCCGTAATATTTCCGGACGGGTTAAACAGTGTGTAAGTAAATTTCATCATCTGCTGTAGTTTGAAAGAAATTGCTTAGTCCTTTCTACCCTGGTACGTTCAAACAACTCGCCGGGCTTTCCTTCTTCAACTATAACACCATTGTCCATGAATATGATATAGTCGGAAACCGCTCTCGCAAAACTCATTTCATGAGTCACTATAACCATGGTCATCTTTTCTTCCGCCAGCTGTTTTATAACCTTAAGAACCTCTCCCGTAAGCTCGGGATCGAGAGCCGATGTCGGCTCATCGAAAAAAAGTACGTCGGGATTCATCGCAAGAGCTCTGACTATGGAAACTCTCTGCTGCTGCCCCCCGGAAAGTCTGCACGGGTAGGCATCGGCCTTTTCCGAAAGCCCCATCTTTTCAAGCAGTTCCATAGCCGTTTTTTCGGCCTCCTCTTTGCTTTTTCCAAGTATGGAGACCTGAGGATCTACAACATTTTTAAGCACGGACCAGTGTGGAAAAAGATTGAACTGCTGGAATACCAATCCGGTTCGTCCTTCTATGTTAATTTCCCCGCTGTCAGCATTGTCAAGACCTGTCAGTATTCTCAGTATGGTGGATTTTCCCGAACCGGAAGGTCCTATAATCGAAAGTACTTCTCCTCTTTGTACCTGCAGGCTAATACCGTTTAAAACCTGCAAATCCCCGAAGGATTTTCTGATGTCTTTAACTTTTATAAGTTTCATCATATCCTCCTAATCGTAGTATTGAAGTGACTTTTCAACAGCCTCCATGCCGAAAGCCACGGCATAGTTAGCCACAAAGTAGAACACGCCTGCGATAACAAAGGGCGTAAATGTTGTGTTGCTAGCGGAAATCTGTTTTGCTATAGAGAACATCTCGGAATAAGCGAGAGTAAACGCAAAAGAAGTATCCTTAATCAGCGTGATAAATTCGTTCGTAATCGAAGGAAGTACTCTTTTAATTACCTGAGGCAATATTATTTTAACAAAAGTCTGTGACTTTGTGTAACCCAAAACATGCGCAGCTTCATATTGACCCACAGGCATGGAATCTATGCCTCCTCTGTAAATTTCGGCAAAATAACACGCATAATTTACAATAAAGGCCACAAGGATGGCAGGAAAGCGCCATCCTCTGATTGATATGCCGAAGAGATAATTCGGTCCGAAATACCACACCAAAAGCTGCAGCATAAGCGGGGTTCCGCGTATTACCGAAATTATTATCCTTATAATTCCGGCCACGATTCTGTTCCTGCTTCTTCTCCCGGCGCAGATAAGCATGCCCAGCGGCAGAGAGCCTATCAGCGTCAGGAAAAATATAGCGCAGGTTTTAAGCATTCCTGTTGACATGGTCAACAGCATAGTCTGGAGGGTCATATCTTAAAATCCGTAAGTCCGTATCAAATTACTTGGCTTCGTTCGCGATAAGGAAGGAGCCGGCGGTCATATCAATGGCAATGGCGTCAATCGCGCCCGCCTTCAAATCCTGGAAGGCTACCGTGTAGGTTTCGTATACCTTGAGCTCCTTAAAGGAATCCTTAAGGTCCTGTCTGTCGCCCTCAAGAAGGTCCAGCGCCGAAGTGGCTGTCTGAACTCCCACAAGCTTGCCCTTAAGGTCCGCAAG
>CAYFUZ010000011.1:0-18904 GCA_964346675.1 uncultured Oscillospiraceae bacterium
GGCTCGAACCTGTGACCCTCTGCTTGTAAGGCAGATGCTCTCCCAGCTGAGCTAAACTCCCACGCAATCGGTGCCTTGTTGCTCGACACATTTAAAAAGTATAGCGGAAAGGCACAGCTTTGTCAAGGCGGTTTTAAAGCTTTTTTTAATTCTGCTTAATTAATTATTCCATCTGCAGTTTAAAGATATTTACTCGCATGGCTCCCTTTTAAGCAAGTCTGAAAGCATCTTCTTTACTTCAGCTTCGTCATCCGCATCGTATTCCAGAAAAAGTTCAACCTTGTCGGTGTAGACAGTATCCTTTACATTTACAAGTTCTCTGCCGCTTGTGTACCCGAATCGCGCATGCTCCTCGTAGCTCATTATTACAGTCTGTGACAAAATTTCCCTTACGTCTTCTCTGCCCGCAGCTTCAAGAGCAAGACTTGCGCTTGATGTATAGGCTCTTACAAGACCTCCGGTACCGAGCTTTATACCGCCGAAATACCTAGTAACCACAATTGCAACATTTGTAATGCCTTCTTTCACCAGCATCTGCAACATGGGTGCCCCTGACGTGCCCTGCGGCTCACCGTCATCCGATGCCCATTGAAGCTGCATTTTATCCCCTATTACAAAAGCGGGAACATTGTGTGTAGCATCCCTATATTCAGCCCTGACGGATGCAATAAAAGCATCCGCCTCCTCTTTTGAAGAAACCCTTTTTATCTGAGCGATAAAACGAGATCGTTCTATAATCTGCTCCGCGCGAGCATCTTGTGCAATCGTAGTGTAAAGCAGTGCCATTAATTTTTGAGACTTTGCATAGGAGCGGGAATTCTTCCGCCTCTTTTTATGAATTCGTCGGCAGATTCCTTATGAACGGGCATAACCGGCGCACTTCCGAGAAGCCCTCCCATCTCAACACTGTCGCCGATTTTTTTACCGGGAGTGGGAAGTATTCTTACGGCTGTGGTTTTGTTGTTGACCATGCCTATTGCGGCCTCATCGGCTATTATAGCGGATATTGTCGAAGCGCTCGTGTCACCCGGAACCGCTATCATATCAAGCCCTACGGAACACACGCAGGTCATTGCTTCGAGCTTATCTATTGTAAGAGTTCCCCGCTTTACTGCGTTTATCATTCCCTCATCTTCCGATACCGGAATAAACGCACCGGACAAACCTCCTACCGAAGAGGATGCCATTATTCCGCCCTTCTTTACAGCATCGTTAAGAAGGGCCAAGGCGGCGGTAGTTCCATGCGTTCCGCAAACTTCAAGACCCAGTTCTTCCAATATTCTTGCAACGGAATCTCCTTGAGCCGGGGTCGGCGCCAGTGAAAGGTCCACTATGCCGAACGGCGTATCCAGTCTGCTCGCAGCTTCCTGCGCTACCAGCTGGCCCATACGCGTAACCCTGAATGCGGTCTTTTTAATTGTCTCTGCCACATCATCAAAAGGACGTCCTTTTACGGACTGAAGTGCGCTGTAAACCGCACCCGGACCCGAAACTCCGACGTTAATAACGCGCTCGGCCTCGCTAACCCCGTGAAAAGCTCCTGCCATAAAGGGATTGTCCTCTACCGCATTGCAAAACACAACGAGTTTTGCACAACCGAGTCCGTCTTGGCTTGCGGTCAGTTCCGAAGTTTTTTTGATGATTCGTCCGAGCTGAGCCACTGCGTCCATGTTGATACCGGTCTTTGTTGAACCCACATTTACCGATGAGCAGACAAGTTCCGTGGAAGCCAAGGCTTCCGGTATAGAGTTTATAAGTATCTCGTCGGCTCTTGTCAGTCCTTTTTGCACCAGAGCCGAAAAACCGCCTATAAAATCCACACCGCATTCCTTGGCAGCTTTATCCATGGCAAGCGCAAACGGCACATAATTGTCAGTTTCCGAGGCGGCAGCAACCATTGCCATTGGAGTTACGGATATTCTTTTGTTTACAATCGGGATTCCGAATTCCGCTTCTATATCTTCGGCGGTCTTGACCAGATTTGCGGCATAGGAAACAATCTTATCGTAAATTTTAACACAAGCCTTTTCCGGGGTTTCGTCTGCGCAGCTGAGCAGAGACATCCCCATGGTAACTGTGCGTATATCGAGATGCTGCTGCTGTATCATCTCTATCGTTTGAAGTATTTCTTTCTGATTCATCATTTGCGGTCACCTATATAGTGTGCATAGCTTCAAAAATCTCTCTGCGCTGCATATGAATTGAAAGCTCCATGCTCTTACCCAACTCCGCAAGGAGCTCCGACATTTCGGAAAAACTTACCGACATTTCCGTAATATCCACAGCCATTACCATCGTGAAGCTGCCGTCCAGTATGGTTTGAGATATATCCAGCACATTAACATTCTTCTCTGCAAGCATCGTGCACACCTTTGCTATGATTCCTACGCGGTCATTGCCTACGACCGTAACAATTGCATTCAATTTTTTCCCGTTATCCATTATTTTCTTCCTTTCCGATTATGTACTCGGAATAACGGTTCCTGTCCGCCTCACCGAGTTCCGCCTTTATATATGTCCCTTCTTCCCTGTATTCCCGCTTTAGCGGCGCCGTCTTTTCAAGTATGGAGGAAACCGCATCTCCTCTGCTGAAGGGGAAAAGCAGTTCTGTAACCTTAAGGTCCGCAAACAACTTGCTTTTGATAAGAGACATAAGTTCATCAAAACCCTGCCCGGTCTTGGCTGAAACGGCCAAAGCGTTCTTTCCGTAACCTACGCAGCTGAAATCCGGAACAAGGTCAAGC
This sequence comes from uncultured Oscillospiraceae bacterium, assembly GCA_964346675.1. Lineage (GTDB taxonomy): Bacteria > Bacillota > Clostridia > Peptostreptococcales > Anaerovoracaceae > RUG13409. The sequence continues at coordinate 2,745 of CAYFUZ010000011.1, forward strand.
TTATTGAAAACGTTTATACAGGGTTTTTCGCCGGCACCAAGCTCCTTTAAAACATCCTGCGCGACCCTTGTGTGAAAATCAACGTCGGGAAAACTTGCGTCAGCCACGTGAATAAGCAAGTCCGCCTTGCTCACCTCCTCAAGTGTGGCCATAAAGGCCTTAACCAAGGTGTGCGGCAGTCTATCAACAAAGCCTACCGTATCTATCAATATAAAACTCTTATTGTCGCCCGTACTTATCAGGCGCTGCGCTGTATCAAGGGTGGCAAACAGCATGCCTTTTTCAAAAACCTGTTTTTCCTCGCGATTGTTCCCAAGCAGCATGCGGTTCATAATTGATGATTTCCCGGCATTTGTGTAACCCACAAGCGCCACAAGAGGTATGCCTGACTTTTCTCTCCTCGCTCTTTGCGTGGATCTGTCAGTCTTAAGCGACTCCAGATCCTTTTTAATCTCATCCATGCGCCTTCTTATGTGCCGCCTGTCCGTTTCAAGCTTTTTCTCACCCGGGCCTCTCGTCCCTATGCCGCCGCCAAGCCTTGAAAGACTCTTTCCGAAGCCCAGAAGCCGCGGCATTCTGTATTGCAACTGAGCCAGTTCAACCTGAAGCTTGCCGGCCGCCGAACTCGCTCTGTCGGCAAATATGTCAAGTATCAGTATGGTCCTGTCTATCACTCTGACTCCGCAGGCATCCTCGAGATTACGCATCTGCATACCCGAAAGCTCATCGTTGAACACTACGAGATTGGCCTCCATATTGGCACACATCTCTTTAAGTTCTTCGAGTTTTCCGCTGCCTATGTAAGTGGTCGCATTGATTTTCTCAACATTCTGAATCATGCTTGCCAGTACATCAATATTTGCAGCCTGAGCCAAACCCTCAAGTTCTTCCATTGAATAGGCAATATCCTCACCGGTGCTTACACCGACGAGGATTGCGCTGTATTCTTCGGATTGTCTTATGTTGTTGTTCTCATCAATTATAATCAAAGAATGAACCTGTCTATATCGTCTTCTCTTATGATGTCGCGGAACTTATTGTCAACATATTCCTTGTCTATTACAATCTTCTTTTCCTCTACTTCGGGAAGCTGATACGAAAGCTCCTCAAGAAGCTTTTCCATAATTGTATGAAGTCTTCTGGCGCCTATGTTTTCAGACTGCTCGTTCATAAGGAACGCCATTGTCGCGATTTCGTCTATGGCCTCCTGCGCGAACTCCACGTCTACCCCCTCGGTTTCAAGAAGCGCCTTGTGCTGCTTGATAAGAGCGTTGTGCGGCTCCACAAGTATGCGATTGAAATCCTCTTTCGTAAGGCTTTGAAGCTCAACTCTTATGGGGAAACGGCCCTGCAGCTCGGGAATAAGGTCTGTCGGCTTAGACACATGGAAGGCTCCCGCGCCTATAAACAGTATATGGTCGGTCTTTACCGGGCCGTACTTGGTGTTTACAACACTGCCTTCAACTATCGGAAGTATGTCTCTTTGAACGCCTTCTCTTGAAACGTCCGCTCCGCCCTTGTAGCCGGAGCCGCTCGCTATTTTATCTATCTCGTCCAGGAACACTATGCCGTTCTGCTCGCAGTTTTCAACGGCCTCCGCCGTAACCTGATCCATGTCTATAAGGTTGGCCGCCTCCTGCTCCACCAAAAGCTTTCTTGCGTCCTTAACCCTCATTTTTTTTCTCTTGGTCTTTTTGCCGCCCATGGCGTCGAAGATATTTCCTATTGATATGCTTCCGCCCTGATTTATGTCGAGCATATTGTCCTTGGGCTGCTCAACGACCTCTATGTCTATGTACTGCTCCTCTAAAAGGCCGTCCTTAAGCTGCTGGCGGACCTGCTCCCTGGCAAGCTCCACCTGCGTATCCTCGGGCTTTTCTTCTATCTTTTCGGTGGTCTGAGTATAGGTGGCCCTGTTGTTGCCCATAATAAACTGGAACGGATTTGTATTGGGCTTTATGTTCTTTTTGCTGCCCGGAATTATCGCCTCGATGATTTTTTCTTCGGCAATATCTCTCGCCACCTCGTATTTTTCGGCCATGCGCTTTTGCTTTGTGACCCTTACCGAGGCCTCCATAAGGTCTCTTATTATGGATTCAACATCCCGGCCCACATAGCCCACCTCGGTGAACTTCGTGGCCTCTATCTTGATGAACGGAGCGTCCATAAGCTTTGCAAGCCTTCTTGCTATCTCGGTTTTACCCACGCCCGTAGGGCCCATCATGAGTATGTTCTTGGGCGTTACTTCTTCTCTTAATTCGTCAGGCAGAAGATTTCTTCTGTATCTGTTTCTGAGAGCCACAGCCACGGAGCGCTTTGCGTCGTCCTGGCCTATTATATATTTATCAAGCTCCGCCACTATCTGCTTCGGGGTCATGCCCTGAAGCCGGGGCTGCTTTTCTTCCGCAAGTACAGCGGGCGCCGTCAATTCGTTTGCCATATTCTTACCTCCTATAGCTTCTCAACGCTTATATGATTGTTCGTATAAACACATATATCCGAAGCTATCTTAAGAGCCTCAAGCGCTATAGCCGACGCATCCATATCGGTGTGGTCGAAAAGCGCATGAGCCGAAGCATAAGCGTAATTTCCTCCAGATCCTATTGCGACATAATTGGCGTCCGGCTCTATTACTTCCCCTGTTCCGGAAATCAGCAGTATATTTTCCCTGTCGGCAACAAGCATCATGGCTTCAAGGTTTCTTGCGCCCTGGTCGAGCCTCCACAGCTGAGCAAGCGCCACCGCCGCCCGCTTAAGATTTCCCTGGTGTTCGTCCATTTTTTTCTCGAACTTCTCCATAAGAGAATACGCGTCGGAAACCGAGCCCGCAAAGCCGCAGAGCACCTGGTCCTTGTAGATTTTTCTTACCTTTTTCGCGTTGTTTTTCATTATGGCCTTTTCGCCCATAGTAACCTGCCCGTCTCCCGCAATGGCTATGTCGTTTTCATTGCGCCTGACAAGGCAGATAGTTGTTGCATGAAACTGCTGCATTTTCAATCCCCCTTTTATATCTATTTCTTTTCTTTGTAAGCACAGTTGGAGTCGGAGCAATAGAGCATTCTTCCGCGCTCCACAAGCAGGCTTCCGCACTCCGGACAGTTCTTTTCTACCGGCTTGTACCAGAACACCTGATCGCAGTCAGGATAAGACGAACAACCGTAAAAGGTCTTATTCTTCTTGCTCCTTTTTACGATTATATCTCCTCCGCATTTAGGGCATTTTACTCCCGTAGATTTGATTATTGATTTTGTGTAGTGGCATGCGGGGAATCCGGAGCATGCAAGGAAATCTCCGAATCGTCCATGACGCAGCGCCAGCTGCTTGCCGCATTCGGGGCAAAGCTCCTCGGTAAGCTGAATCGCAGGCTTGATTTTTTCCATTTGAGTTTTAGCCGCTTCGATTTCAGACTTCAGCTGCCCGTTGTAATAGTTCCCTACAACTTTCTTCCAGTTAGCCTCACCTTCCGCCACGTTATCCAGCTTTTCCTCCATTTCGGAAGTGAAATCTATATTGACAACATCCGGGAAATATATCTCCATGACATCACGGATGACAAGCATGCCCAAATCCGTGGGCTTTATTGCTTTTTTTTCTTTTACTATATATCTTCTGTCCGTAAGAGTCGATACTATTGGAGCGTAAGTGGAAGGACGCCCTATACCCTTATCCTCAAGTTCTTTAATAAGACTCGCTTCAGTAAATCTTGAAGGAGGCTCCGTGGATTTTTTCTCGTTGTAAATTTCCTGACATTCAAGCTTTTCCCCTGCGGAAAGTTCCGGCAGCGGCTTATTGTTTTCTTCTGCATTTACCCCATAAACCTTAAGAAAACCGTCGAATATGAGCTTTCTTCCGTTTGCCCTGAAATCATAATCTCCGCAGTTGATTTCAGCCACAGTTGAATCATATGCGGCCGGTGCCATTCTGCTTGCAACAAAACGTGACCAAATCAGCTTATACAGCTTGTATTGATCCTGATTCATCGAAGCCTTAACATCTTCCGGCAAAAGCTCTACATGAGAAGGACGTATGGCTTCATGGGCATCCTGCATATTCTTGGACTTATTCGCAAAAAAATTATTGCCCACATATTGCTCTCCGTAGCTGTCTTTTATAAGCTCTTTGCAGGCAGCGTCAGCTATGGGATTGATTCGCACGGAGTCGGTTCTCATGTATGTAATAAGACCCCCGATATTGGAGTGTCCTTTAATGCTTATTGAGCCGTCGTACAATTGCTGAGCCAAAAGCATGGTTTTCTTGGGCGGAAAACCGAGTCTGATTGACGCATCCTGCTGAAGAACACTTGTGGTATAAGGCGCATACGGCTTGGTACTTGTGTTTTTTGATTCAACACTTGTAACGGTAAATTCGCCGCTTCTGAGCGCCGCTTCTATTTTCTTCGCAGTTGCCTCATCCGCAATAGTCGCATCGTGAGTATCGTCGGGATTAACAACTTTTTCTCCCTTGATTCTGTCGAGTTTTGCGGTAAATGTATTTTTCTTTTTCCCGTCTTCCTTTGAAAGATCGGCGGCAATGCTCCAATATTCTTTTGGTTCAAATTCCTCTATAAGGCGTTCACGGTCACAGATAATCTTAAGCGCTGCCGATTGAACTCTACCGGCGGAAAGACCGCGGCTTACCTTTGCCCAAAGCACCGGGCTTATACCGTAGCCGACAACGCGGTCAATTACACGTCTGCCTTGCTGAGCATCCACAAGATTCATATCTATGGGTCTTGGATTTTCTATGGCCTTTGCAACGGCCTCCTTTGTGATTTCTTGAAATTCGATTCTGTTTGCTGCTTCCGGCTCTATTCCGAGCAGTCCGCAGATATGCCAGGAGATAGCCTCTCCTTCGCGGTCAGGGTCTGTTGCCAGATAAACCTTATCCGCGTCTTTTGCCGCCGCTTTAAGTTCCTTTATAAGCGCGGCCTTTCCTCTTACGTTTATGTATTCTGGTTCAAAGTCATCTTCGATATTGACACCCATACGGCTTTTCGGGAGATCCCTTACGTGCCCGACAGATGCGATAACCTTATACTTACTCCCGAGAAGTTTGCCTATAGTCTTTGCCTTTGACGGCGATTCCACTATCACTAAATGTTTTTTTACTGCCATAAATGTTTCCTTTCAGTGAAAAACAAAATTATCTACTATATAATATGCGCAGTGGCGTTTGTCAAGTATAGTAAAGACGATTTCCGTCAGATTTCACCAAATCTTTGAGTTGCATGCGACAGATTGTCACTGAAAGCGATTCCGGGCGAATGTTCATGCTGATTGCAAGTTCCTCCAATCTTATGCCGGGAGCGTTCCTTACGGCGTCCAAAATTTCCAGTTCCTCCGGAGTTGCATTAGCCAGAGCTATTTTAAGCTGCGTTCCGACTATTCCGAGAGTTTCGAGCAATTCATCTATAGATATAATAGGAGTCGCGCCGTCAGCTATAAGCGAATTGACGCCCTGGCTGCCCGGCTGATTGATGTTGCCCGGAACGGCGTAAACGTCCCTGCCTTGATTTAAAGCAAGCTTTGCCGTTATCATGCTTCCGCTTTTATGCTGTCCCTCCACTACAATAAGCTTGCTAGATAATCCGGATATGATTCTGTTTCTTGCGGGAAAGTTGCCGGCATATCCTCTTTCCTGTGATGGATACTCGGAAAGTATAAGACCGTTTTGGGCTATTTGTTCATAAAGCGTAGTATTGGATTTAGGAAAAGGCACATCTATTCCTGTCCCGAGAACAGCCACTGTTCCCGTTCCTCTGTCAAGGCAGCCCTTATGGGCTTCGGAATCTATTCCCTCAGCCATGCCTGAAACTATCGGGATACCGCAGCCCGCTATTCGCCGGGCGATTTCTCTGGCAGCCCATCTGCCGTATGGCGAACAGCGCCTCGTTCCTACGATTCCCACGCAGGGAGACTGTATAAGTTCTAAGTTTCCTATGTAATAAAGCAGTTTAGGAGGTGAAGATATATGCATTAAATGCTTCGGATAATATTCATCGCCTATACGCAAAACCCCGTAGTTCATTCTTGCCTCCTCTTTTATTTGAAATACTTGTCCGGCATACGATAACTCAAGGCCTCAAGGATATGAAAGTCTTTTATTTCTTCGGAACCGTCCAAATCCGCTACGGTTCTTGAAAGTCTGAGTGTCCTGTGATAAGACCTGGCCGACATATGCCACTTGGAAAAAGCAGCCTCCATTATGCTCCGGCCGCTTTCGTCGAGATAACAATATTTTTTAATGAGCTGAGGCGTAAGCTGCGAATTGCTTGTTATGCCGCGCTTTGTATAACGCGCTCTTTGGATTTGAGCTGCACTTATAACCTTTTTCCGCAGCGTTTCGGTGTCCATGCATTCGCCGGTGTATTCAACAGAAATGTCTTGATAGACTATGCGCTCCATAGCTATATGCATATCTATACGGTCCAAAAGAGGTCCCGAAATCCTCCCCAAATATCTGATGCGTTCACTTTCCGTACAACTGCACTGCCTGACAGGGTCCCCGTAATAACCGCAGCGGCATGGATTCATGGCGGCAACGAGCATAAAACGCGCCGGGTAAGTAAGCTTGCCGTTTATTCTCGTTATACTGACTTCTCCGTCCTCAAGAGGTTGCCTCAAAGTATCTAAAGTGTAGGACGCGAATTCCGGGAGTTCATCAAGGAAAAGTACTCCGTTATGAGCCAGCGATATCTCTCCGGGTTTGGGATTTCGTCCGCCCCCAACCAAAGAAATCGCGGACACGCTGTGATGAGGCGCCCTGAAAGGTCTGTTCGTAATCATGGGCATTTTTTCCGTAAGAAGCCCGGCAACTGAATAAATCTGTGTTACATCCAGCTGTTCCTGATAGGAAAGCGGAGGCAGTATACCCGGTATTCTTTTACCCACCATCGATTTTCCCACTCCCGGAGGACCTATCATAAGCATTCCGTGCATTCCCGCAGCAGCTACCTGAGCCGCTCTTTTCACAAATTCCTGGCCTTTAATATCGGCAAAATCGGGTGCATTCATAGGAGATTCGCACGCAGCTTCACCGGTGGCTTCAAGCGGATTGAAGCGTTCGGCACCTGTAACCATGTCGATGACGCTGTTTAAATGATTTGTCGGGTAAAACAGCATGCCTTTGACCAACATAGCCTCGCTTAGGTTACCTTCCGGAATAATTACACGGTGTACTCCCGCTTTTTGAAGGCCTATAATCATCGGCAAAGCACCGTCCACAGGTGCCACCTTACCGTCCAGCGAAAGCTCCCCGAAGCAAGCAATTTCCCCGGAACTTAAAGCTTCATCGTATTCCCTGGTTTTTGCTATGTCCGCCGCCATAAGCAAAGCGATCGCTATGGGCAAATCATAATGACTGCCGTCTTTTTTTCTGCTGGCCGGCATCAGATTCACCGTAATCTTCTTTGCAGGAAATTCATAACCGCAGTTCCTTATTGCGGCTTGAATTCTTTCCCTCGATTCTTTTACCGGCTGATTGGCGAGCCCTACCACGCTGAACGACGGAAGACCGTTTTCGCAGGATACCTCGGCCCAGGTTTTCTCCACTGAAAGACCGAACAAACTGGATGTCAAAACTCTCGCATACATCCCCAACCTCCAATAATTTCCATGTATAATGTATTTTTTAATAAGTAAATAATATCTCCAATTGCGGCTAAAACGCATTTTCAAGATGACGCAAATAGACCTCGGCATTAAGACTGAGAATTTCGATAATATCCATGCGCGGCTGATAGTTATGCCTAAGATATGTATTCCCTTTAAGGAAAAATTCGGCACTGCGCCTGAGCCTCCGCTGCTTGCTTATTCCCACCGACTGACAAGGCAAGCCGTAGTCCAGCGAATTTCTGATCTTCACCTCCACAAAAGCCAGCACTTTTTTATCATCATCAGCAGCGATAATGTCTATCTCGCCGGATTTACATAAAAAATTCCTTACGACAATTCTGTAGCCGTGCCTAAGTAACCATTTGGCAGCAGTATTCTCTCCGAAGTCTCCGGTCTTTCGTTTTTCAGTTCTTTTGTCGCTTATACAGTTCTTCATTGTCTTTTTTGCTTGCCTTTCTTCCTGTCGGTTAATATATCTTTATTTCCATAATATGTATTATTATAATATCTTTGCTATTTTATGTCAATGTGTATGCGGCCGCTTGTTTCAATAAAACACAAGGCGTAAATCGCCTTGTGTTGCAAACAAATTATTTTTTTGATGTCGCCGGAAATTTATTTAAGCAACTCTATTATAAGTTCACAGGCAAGTTTTGCTGTCTTTACTTCGTCATCCAAAACGGGATTGACTTCAACCATGTCCAAAGAAAGCAGTTTTTTGCTTTTTGCAAGAGCTTTTGCAAGCTTATGCGCCTCTGCTGTGGATAGACCTCCCGGAACAGGGGTGCCGGAACCCGGGGCTTCGGAAGGGTCGAGCGAATCTATGTCGAAGCTTACATGAATTCCTTTTGTACCTTCGGAGGCAATCTCTATCGCCTGCCGCATCACTTCTTCTATACCAAGTGCACGTACGGAATCCATCGTATACACCGTTACGCCTGCGGCCTTAAGACGGGGCCATTCTTTCTCATCCACATCCCTGGCACCGACAATCACTACGTTCTCCGGGTTTACTACAGTAATCGGAACCCCGAAATTCACAAGGTTGTCAGGACCCTGGCCGCAGACAGCGGAAAGCGGCATACCATGCACGTTACCGGTACAGGTACTGTGTTCGTCATTAAAATCCGCATGAGCGTCAACCCATATGATGCCTATACTGCCGTAAAAGCTTGATACAGCCGAAATGCTTCCGGCGGCTATGCTGTGGTCTCCGCCCAGAACAAGAGGTGTCATCCCCCTTTTAAGACTGTCTGTTACCTCACGAAAAAGCTTTCCGTTAATATTGTTGATGGCCTCGTAACAATGCATATTCGGCAATGTTCTGCCGCCCTCATCGGGGAGCAAATCTCCTTCGTCCGAATAGAGAATACCTTCGGCCTGAAGCATATCACGTAGCCCCGCAAAACGTATGGCTTGCGGCCCCATATTAACGCCCTTCTTTGAGGCGCCCATGTCAAGCTGTACACCTATAATATCTATCATAAATCGTATCTCGGATTGATGACCGTTATTTCCTCTGCGGCGAGCGCTGCCTCTATCAAGTCCTCGCAGTCAAGTTTTGATTCACTTTCGAGTATTCTCTCCAGACGCGGCTTTGTTACCGGATGCTTTGGCAGAAAGACTGTACAGCAATCTTCAAAGGGTTGTATTGAAATCTCAAATGTGCCTATTTCACCCGCAATATCCATAATCTGAGTTTTATCCATTGCTATGAGCGGACGCATTACAGGCAGACTTACAGCCGCATCCGTCACAACCAGTGCCTCTGCGGTCTGACTGGCAACCTGACCGAGACTTTCACCTGTTATAAGCATCATGCATTCGTTTGCGAGTGCCACTCTTTCCGCAATCCTCATCATAAAACGCCTTATAAGAATAGTTGTTTCCTCTTCAGGACAATTCTTTACTATCTCTTCCTGAATTGGCAGCAGGTTTATGCTGTGAATCTTTATACGACCGCAGTAAACGGCCAGGATTCCCGCAAGGTCTTTAACCTTTTCAAAAGCCCTTTCGGAAGTATACGGATAAGAATGAAAATGTACAGTCTCAATCAACATGCCTCTGTGAGACATCAAAAACGCCGCCACCGGCGAATCTATGCCGCCGGAAAGAAGCACAAGACCTCTGCCGTTTGTCCCCAGAGGAAGTCCTCCAAATGCCAGGATTTTCTGCTCGTATACATAAGAAAAATTACGTCTCACATTTACAAAAATCAAGGCGTCCGGATTGTGTACATCCACCTTTAGAACCTTGCAGCCCTTAAGGATGCTCGCACCGACTCTTCTTGCAATCTGCGGAGATTCCACAGGGAACATCTTGTCCGCACGCTTGCCTTCAACCTTAAAAGTTCTAATTCCCTTTGTCTCTATCAGCCGGTTCATCATTTCGGCGGCCACTTGCCCCAATTCGTCAAGAGTTTCATCGGCTGTCATATTTTCCGTTATTATTTCTCTTGCAGGACTTATTGAATCCACGCCGAATACCCGTCCGACTCTTCGCAGGATATCATCACTTGCAATATCTTTCGGTGTTCTTACAAATATGAGTCCGTCGGCGCGATCCACTGTAACACCGGCAAAATCCTTTAGTACCCTACGTATCCCCTGCACCAGCATACGTTCAAAATACGGTTTGTTCTGACCTTTCAAGGCCACCTCTCCGCAACGCACTATATAAATATTTTCGTTATTGTTGATCATCTTTTCTTAAATGCCGCTCTTAAATTTCGCTGACTTTCCACTGCGGATTTGAGTTTTTCAGCCACATAATCCATCTGCTCTTTAGTATTGTCTTCGGAAAAACTGAAACGTATAGCTCCCTCTATCTCTTCCGGACTGCAGCCCATAGCATTCAATACATGGCTGCCCTTGCCCTTTGACGAGCATGCGGACCTTGTCGAAACATATATGCCATCCTGTTCCAGCATATGCAGCAAAACCTCGGCTCTGCAGCCTAAAAAGCTTACATTCAAAATGGACGGCACCGACAGCTCCGGCGAATTGAACTTTATGTTATCTATCTGCGCCGCAAGTTTTTCTTTGAGATGAATTTTGCATTCATTCATCCGTATACGGGCTCTTTCAGGGTTCATGTGAGTCGCCGCAGCTCCGAATCCTACTATTCCGGGCATATTTTCAGTTCCGGATCTAAAACCTTTTTCCTGACCCCCTCCGTAAATGTACGGTGGGATGTGAAGACCGTTTTTAATATAAAGAACGCCTATACCCTTTGGGCCGTGTACCTTATGCCCCGAAAGGCTGATCATGTCGACACCCATACGCTTTACGTCTATATCCAGCTTTCCGTAGGACTGCACGCAATCGCTATGGAAAACGGCATTGGGATATTTTTCGAGAACTTTCCCTATATCCTCTATGGGAAATATAGCTCCCGTTTCGTTGTTTACATGCATTATGCTGACAAGTATGGTATCCTCGCTCATAGCACCCTTAAAAGCATCCATGCTGAAGCTTCCGTCCCTTTTTACCGGAAGATACACAGCCTCGGCCCCCTGTTTTGAAAGTTCCTCGAAACATTCAAGTACAGCCGGGTGTTCCACTGCGGTACATATAATTTTTTTACCTCGCTTTCGCCCTGTTCTCCACGCTCCGAATATTGCGGCATTGTCACTCTCGCTGCCGCAGGATGTAAAGTAAATTTCCCCGGGACTCGCAGCTATCGAGGCGGCAATGCTGCGTCTGGACTCGTTTAAAAGCTTCTCCGCGCCGAGTCCCAGACTGTAAAGAGCGGAGGGATTTCCGAAATCATCGGAAAGAACTTTGCTGACTGCTTCTCTTACGCAATCATACGGTTTAGTTGTTGCACTGTTATCAAGATAAATAAACATTTCTTTTCTATCAAAATACAGAACCCGCATTTCTGCGGGCCCTTTCAAAACTATTTTGCGTAATCTACTGCTCTTGTCTCCCGGATGACATTTACCTTTATCTGACCGGGATATTCAAGTTCGGATTCTATCTTCTTTGAAATTTCCCTTGCCAGCAATGCCATTGCATCGTCGTTAACCTTGTCTGGCCTGGCTATGATTCTGATTTCACGTCCGGCCTGAATAGCATAAGAGGTTTCAACTCCCGGAGTGGTATTCGCAATCCCTTCGAGCTTTTCAAGCCTCTTTACATAGGTGTCTAAAGTTTCGCGCCTTGCGCCGGGACGTGCGGCGGATAAAGCATCTGCCGCAGCCACAAGTACCGCAACGGCACTTGTCGGATCGTAATCACCATGGTGCGACTTCATGCCGTCTATAACGGCCTGAGATTCATTATACTTCTTAAGTACATCCATGCCGATATCAACATGAGTTCCCTGAACCTCGTGATCTATGGACTTGCCTATGTCATGGAAAAGACCGGCACGCTGCGCAAGCTTTACGTCGAATCCCAGTTCACCGGCCATAAGCCCCGCCAGATGAGCCACCTCTTTGGAATGATTAAGCACATTCTGACCGTAGCTTGCTCTGTATTTCAGACGACCCAAAAGTTTTACAAGCTCGGGGTGAATATTCATTATTCCAAGCTCGAACACGGCAGCTTCGCCTTCGTTCTTGATTATCTGGTTGACTTCCTTGGTGGCTTTCTCGACCATGTCTTCAATTCTGGCCGGGTGTATGCGTCCGTCAACTATGAGCTTCTCGAGCGCAACTCTTGCGATTTCTCTTCTGACCGGATCAAATCCCGAGAGTATTACTGCCTCCGGAGTATCATCAATTATGAGGTCAACACCGGTCGCGGTTTCAATGGCTCTTATGTTTCTGCCCTCGCGGCCTATGATTCTGCCCTTCATATCGTCATTTGGAAGGGATACAACGGAAACAGTGGTTTCCGCGACATGATCTGCGGCACATCTTTGAATTGCACCCGCAATAATATTTTTGGCCTCTTTGTCAGCCTCTTCTTTGGCCTTGGCCGTAATGTCTTTAATCATTATAGACGCATCGCGGCGTACATCCACCTCAATATCAGCCAAAAGCTGCTGCTTGGCCTCCTCCGCGGTGTATCCGGAAATTCTTTCCAATTCGAAAATCTGATTCTGTCTTAAACTCTCCGTTTCCTTCTCTTTATCACTTATTGATTGAAGTTTTTTCGAAATCTGTTCTTCTTTTTTTTCAACAGATTCGAGCTTTTTGTCTACAGACTCTTCCTTTTTAATTACTCTGCGTTCGGATTTTTTAACATCCTCTCTGCGTTCTCTTATGTCTCTTTCAGCGTCCTGACGAAGCTGTTGCACCTCGCCTCTGGTCTCCGCAAGTGTTTCTCTTCTAATCTGTTCAGCGCGATTCTCTGCGTCTAATACAATATTCTTGGCCTGCGTTTCCGCGCTGCCAACCTTCTTTTCCGCAATACTTCTCCTTATTGCGATACCGATGAATATGCCTACAAGCAGAGACACGACGCCGATGAGTATTTTTACTCCCATCGTCCGTTTCTCCTTGTTGATACAATAATAGATTTATATTAAAATAACTTATTAAATTAGTTTACAATAATACTCGCCACGTTGTCAACAAAATCTATATGTTTTAATCAAAAAAGCCTGCGGCTTATAACAGTCGCATGGCAATTTTTTCAAACTCTGTGGCGGGATATACGCCGGGATTACTCGCAACCGGCATTCCGATGTTATTGGCCGTATGAATCCGAATATCATACGGTATCGCGCCCAAACATTCTGCTGTCACATTTTTAATAATAAACTCAATGTCCGGCAAGTTTTCATCACCGAAAACGTTCCGGTCAAGCAGGTTTATAACGCAATATCTGTTGACAAGACCCACATTCGCAAGCTTCTTGTTGACGGTATCGGAGTTTCTTACAGAAGCATAATCCGGGGTAACAACGGTAATGGACTCGTCTGCTTCGGCCGCCACGCACTCAAGACGACTTCCCGTGGTAAGAGCCATATCCACCAATACAACATCGAACTCCTTTTTCAGCCTGGCAAAAAGCACTCTTATATGTCCGGCGCTTACACCCTCTATGCTTCTGTATTGAGGACATGAAAGAAGGTACAAATTGCCTATCATGTCGTGCTTAATAATTGCTTTTTCCAGCCTGCAAAGACCGGAAGCCGCATCGGCAAGATCGAACAATATGCTGTTCTCCAGTCCCAAATATATGTCGTCGTTTCGAAGCCCCGTATTTAAATCCAGGATGCATGTCTTGATTCCCCGAAGCGCCAGGCACACACCTAAATTTACCGCTATCGTGGTTTTTCCGACCCCACCCTTACCGGAGCAAACCAAAACCGCTTTGCCCATAACAATCAACCCCGCTTTTTTAATGTGAAGTCCATTGTATCAAATAAAACGGAAAAGTTAAAGGCAAAAAACAATTTCACAAAAGCCCGTTTTCCTTAAAGCTGTAAGCGGCCGATCCGCCTACAATTATATGATCCAAAAGCTCTATTCCGAGCAGCTTCCCCGCTGCGCTAAGCTGTTTCGTGGTAGCGATATCGGCTTTGCTCGGCTTGATATCTCCGCTCGGATGGTTGTGCGCGACGATTATGGCTCTGGCTCCCTTTTTCAAGGGGGTCATAAAAACCTTGCCGGGTTCCGCACATGCCGATGACAGACCTCCGCTTGAAACAAGGGTTCTTCCTATTATTTCGAGCTTTGTATTAAGCATAAGCAAGTGAAATTCCTCGTGACAGAGCGAACGCATATCAGGTATAAAAAGATTCTTAACGTCTTCGCTTGATGCACAGTTAATCCTGTTCTCCGCCTTTTTGCGCGCCACCCTTACACCGAGCTCTATAGCCGCCACCAGAAGACAGCCTTTTGCTTCATCAACTCCTCTGAAGGCTCTGAAATCCTCAACATTCCAGCTTTCCATTTCAAAAAGATTCCCGTGGGCCTTTTCCAATATTTGCTGCGACAGTTTGTCGACAGAATTATTCTTGTCTCCTGTCATAAGCAATACCTGCAGAAGCTCTGCATCAGAAAGCGCCTTGACGCTGTCATACAACATTTTTTCTCTGGGTCTTTGATTTTCAGGCAAGGTATACATATTTCACTCAATCCTCATTTTCCATATTATACCAAATAAAACAGCCGTACGCAAGTTCGTACGGCATGAATTTCATGTGCCTGGTTTAAGCGTCATCAGTTAACCTTCATTTCAACCACCTGCCACTTACTCCCGTCTCTATGGAGAAAGTAGGTCAAATCTGTCGGATAATCCGATGTGTAGTCATAGGAAACAATATGCATACTGTAATTAAGACGTACACTGTATATATCATTTGTATACTTTACAAATTCACTTGCCGTGAACTCGGTAAAATTAACGCTGCTTACTTTCGGAAACCAATGGTATTCGCCGGTTCTTAAGTTGTTGTAAATCGGCGACGTAAAGAGTATGTCGCTTTTTATGGCCGCAAAGCTTCGTTCGTCTACCGTGTACAATGAGTAGCGCTTGGAAAAATCAACTATCCAGCTTTCTATCTCGGACGCAGTTGCATCATCTACCTCATAAACCAGCAGATTTTCATCACCGTAATATCCCGGCTGATTTTCATCGAGTTTTATAACCGGCTTTTCAAATAAATCACAAAGTTCATATCTGTTATAGGTCGGAACGGAAACCGTCTTATTGGTCGGATGGGCAGACAGTCTTTCAAGTCCCGGAAGCAATATGGAAGGGCCGGACGTTGTAAATTCCGAAAGAGCGGTACCGTCCACCGTCACATTAGCACCTTCAATCGCACAAAAAACAAATTTTTGCGTACCTTTTATGGCACCGAGCGTATAGGTCCCCATGTTGAGAAAGCCCTTTTCCTTGAGCGGATCCAAATTGACTTTGGCATATTCTTCACCGCCGGCATAGAGCTTATAGGTAATGCCCCCTTCTTGCTCGGAAGCTACCCTTTTATATGTAATATCTTTCCCGGTCTTTTCCGAATATTCGGCCTGAACACCCTTCATTATCGTCTTGGCCGTCATCTTGTCAAACTTAGCGATAGATATCCACGCCATAAGCCATACAACAAAAACAGCCGCAAACATTACTATCAGAAACAGCTTGTATGTAGTGAGTTTTCCGGAATTAGTCTCCTCGACACGCTTAACTCTTCTTGAAGATCTCATCATTTCCCTACCTTTTTACCAATATTGCTGTAGGAAGAGGTCTTTCGCCGAACGGTGAATATACCTTGGAAATGACTTCCCCTTCATAAACCATTGATGAACTGTAACCTCCGTCGAGATTTCCGGCATTGACGCATCCGTAATTAAGCAGTATACCCTGCATGTCGGAATAGCTCGCGCCCATTGAACCGGGCATTCTCCCGTCCGTTACCACCATTACAATTGCTCCGTCAGCCCGCTGCCCTATAGCCGTTCTTGGGTTAAGACCTCCGCCCGAATCCCCGACTTCTGTAGGTTCGCCGTTTATAACAAGCGCGGGTCCCCATTCCACGGCATCGCGTATGCCTATATCGATGGCCTCCTGACCTGTCATGGTACCCACAACAAGTTTGTTGTCATTAGTAATCCCTATTACCTGATGTTTGCCTGTTTTGCTGCCAAGC